>JBBSBM010000057.1:0-46727 GCA_038251275.1 Aggregatilineales bacterium | reverse complement strand
ACAACTCGATGCTGTCTTTGTCAATTATGCCGCCTCCATGTGTAAGGTGGCTGCTAGCCCGATTTCGGTTGATACCACAGCCGATATTCTACGTAGTATGTTCTTTCACGGTGGATGGGAACATATCGTCGGCAATATGACTTTTTTGTGGATTTTCGGACGTAATGCGGAGAACTACTTTGGTTCGAAGCGCTTCTTGCTGCTGTACTTGTTCTGGGGTTTTGTTGCAGCCTATGCCGAAACGATTGTACACTCTGGCTTATGCGTACCAATGGTTGGTGCAAGTGGCGCAGTTGCGGGTGTTTTGGGCAGCTACTTGATTCTGTATCCCGGTTCGCGTGTCCGTGTGATGATCGTCTTCTTCCGTTTCTTCCCACGTTTCTTTGATATTTCTGCAATTATCGTCTTGGGGTATTGGTTCGTGCTGCAACTATTCAATGGATGGTTGTCGCTTGGTGCAAATACCATTGGTGGTGGTGTGGCTTTCTTTGCACACATTGGTGGATTTGTGGGTGGCTTGCTCGTCGCCTTCATCTATACCATGTTCAAAGGTCCTGCCGAACGCGTGACCTATATCAATTAGCCCCACACATTCATTTGCTGCTATACTCTGGCGCGAAGGTTGAAAAACGTTCGCGCTTTTCTTTATACATCACCCAGAGTTGCGAGGTCTATACATGCTCCCCCTTCAGGACATCAACCCGACTCGCCGTTTTCCTATAGTCAATTACGCCTTGATTATCATTAACGTAATTGTATTCCTCGTTCAGTTAAGTATGTCTGAACGCCAGTTGAACCAAGTGTTTTTGACACAATCAGTTGTGCCTACCTTAGCCTCGCGCGCGCCCTTTGCGCCTGAAACCCTGCTCGATATTCTCCGCAGTATGTTTTTTCATGCAGGTTGGGCACATCTCCTTGGCAACATGCTCTACCTGTGGATATTTGGTGACAACATCGAAGATCGCTTAGGCAGTGTCATGTATGTGGTGTTTTATCTGATTTGTGGATTTGCGGCAGGTTACGCGCAGGTGTTGATTAGTCCAAACTCGCAAGTGCCGTTGGTGGGTGCAAGCGGCGCAATTGCGGGTGTCCTTGGCGGCTACTTGGTCTTATTCCCCGGTGTGAAAGTTCGAGCGCTGCTGCTCATTGGATATTTCTCGCGGCTCACCGAAATATCAGCTCTGTATGTGTTGGGTTTCTGGTTTGTCTTGCAATTGTTCAACGGGGTGATGTCATTAGGGCCAAATACAGCCGAAGGGGGTGTTGCCTTCTTCGCTCATGTTGGCGGATTTGTTATCGGCGCAGCGTTGATCTTTGTGTTCAAGACGATTTTCCCACAGCCACCCTCCGACGATATTAACAGCATGTTATATCAACGACGGGGCAGGTCATACTAAAGAAACTATAAACAAAAGCGGATGTCTTACTGAGCATCCGCTTTTGTTTTACCTAGAAGTCAAATAGATCGCCTAAGATTGAGGATTTCCGTTTGCGTTTCTCGTAACGGTCATCATCATCGTAACTTTTTCGGTCACTGTCACGGTAAACAGGTGGCGGTTGAGTGATTTCGGGCATCGTGCGCTCGATAATTTTGTCGAGTTCGCCCCGGTCAAGCCATACGCCCCGGCATTGTGGACAATAATCAATCTCGATGCCTTGTCGCTCTGTGATTTTAAGTTCGCTGCCATCAATTGGACAATTCATAAGCTTTATCCTCTCCTTATTTATAGCCGTTTTGAGCGGTCATAGCGCGGGGAACGGCGTTTGTCTTGGGGGTTAATCTCATCGTCAAAGTCGCGCTTTGATTGGCGATTGAGTTTGTAATTTCCCTCACCTGCTTCATGCAGATTGAAGTAGGCTGCCTTCCGGCGTGCTTTGCGTACATCCGCCACGTTGGATTCGAGCAATTCAAGTACGTCGTCGAGCTTCATGATCCAAAATTCCTTTCATTCGCTATCTGATATTCGGATTATTTGGGGATGAAAATCTTGTTTCATCCCCAAATGATTTGATTTACGCCTGAATAGGACTCACCGTCCAGTTTGATTGAGTGGACATGGAACGCAGGCGTTGTACACGCAGTTCTGTCGGAGGATGGGTACGGAACAGGTTTAACATTCCGCCACCCATCATAGGGTTAACAATATACAGATGGGCTGTAGCCGGATTTACAGGTTGTGTGTTGAGTTGGGCAGGGCGACTATGTGACCAGCTTTCCAGCTTTTCTAATGCGTCCGCAAGGAAGTTTGGATTGCCTGCGATGCGCGCGCCGCCTTCATCAGCACTAAACTCACGCGAGCGCGAAATCGCTAACTGAATGAGCAAAGCTGCGATAGGCGCAATAAAGATCATCGCCATGCTTCCTGCTACACCACCGCCTTCTTCATCATCGCTGCCTCCAAACCCACCAAATAGGGCAGACCACATTGCCATATCGGCTAGCATACTGATTGCTCCACCAATCGTAGCCGCAACGCTGGAGATGAGTGTGTCGCGGTGTTTGATATGCGCCAATTCATGCGCGATGACTCCCGCTAACTCGTCACGCGTTAGCAAGCCCATAATTCCTGTTGTGACCGCCACAGCACCTTTTTCTGGGCTTCGACCGGTTGCAAAGGCATTCGGGGCAGGGCTGTCAATCATATAAACACGTGGTTTTGGAATGCCTGCTCGTTGGGCTAATTTTTCAACCAAGTGATGCAGGTCTGGCGCATCTTCCGGGTTTACAGGTTGGGCTCCACTGAAACGGAGAGCAATACTATCCGAAAACCACCATGCTCCCATATTCATGAGTATGGCAAAGACAAACGCGATAATCATGCCGCTTGTTCCGCCTAATGCCGAGCCAATCAGCACTAGTAGTCCCGAAAGTCCTCCGAGAAGTAGTGTTGTTTTGACTGTGTTGTTCATGTCTCCTTTTTCTCCATTACACTAAAACTGTTACCAATGACTTATTTGATACCTAAGCCCAAATCTGGGCTTTTGATTCCTTTGTTTTACTTAAGCCATCCGCGCCGGACAATCCACTTCTCGATTTCCGCACCCCAGAACACAATGGTGCTAAGGACGACACAAATCAGAAGTTGGGTCACGGTCAAGGGTGTCGTGTTAAAGATGTTGTTGAATACGGGCAAATAAACAGCGGCGAGTTGCAAGATGATAGTAACCACCACCGCGCCAAGCAGCATCTTATTTCCCGTAAATCCGGTGGTGAAACTTGATTCACGGTGTGATCGCAGCGCTAAAGCATGACCCATTTGGGCAACTGTCAGAAAGAAAAAGACCATCGTATTCCAAGTGTTGGCGCGAAAGGTTGGAACACCGTTTTGGAAGTTGTTGAATGCCCACAAACCCAACAGCAAACCGCTTACGCCCAATAAAATACCCACAATTACAATGTGACGTGCGAGGCCACGCCCGAAAATGCTTTCATTCGGAGCGTAAGGTGCGCGGTTCATACCACCACGCTCAGCTTGTTCCACACCTAAGGCCAATGCCGGGATACCATCGGTAACAAGGTTCATCCACAAGATTTGTAACGTAGTTAAGGGTATGCCCATTCCCGGTATGAGTTGTGTTGCCAGCAGCACAAACAACTCACCCGTATTGCTCGCCATCAGATATTTCACGAAGCGCCGCACATTATCGTAAATGGTGCGACCTTCTTCGACCGCGCTCACAATTGTCGCGAAGTTATCATCCACAATCACCATGTCGGCTGCTTCTTTAGAAACGGCTGTGCCCGTGATACCCATTGCCACACCGATGTTGGCGCGCTTGAGGGCAGGTGCATCGTTCACACCGTCGCCTGTCATGGCAACAATGTGTCCTTTGTTTTGGAGCGCTTGCACGATTTGAAGTTTATTTTCGGGCGAAACGCGGGCATATACCGGAACGCGTTCAACCACACGTTCGAGTTCGGATTGAGATAGTTTGTCAAGTTCCTGTCCGGTCATCGCCGTATCTTTGTCGGTGGCAATGCCCAGATCACGCGCAATATTGAGCGCCGTCAGTGGATGGTCGCCCGTAATCATCACCGGACGGATGCCAGCCGTGCGGCACTTGGCTACCGCATCCCGCACTTCAGGACGCGGCGGATCAATAATGCCTTCCATGCCAACGAAGACCATGCCTGTTTCAACTTCTTCCGGTGTCCATCGTTTAGGCAGTTCGGCAATCCGATGTACTGCCATACCCAATACGCGTAAACCGTTCTTCGCCAGTTGGTTATTTGACTCCAAAATACGTGCGCGGATTTCGGGTGTCATTGGCAGGATGTCACCATCCACCCATGCGCGGTCACAAACATCGAGTAGGCTATCCACTGCGCCCTTAGTGAAGGTAATATACTGGCTGTTGATCTGAGTCATGAGTTGCTTGAGATAACGGGCGATACCCGCATCCGGCGTAATCATCTCATTAAGCTGATGAACGGTAGACATTCGCTTTCGTTCAGATGAAAATGGGACTTCACCCACACGTGGGAAAAGCTGGTCGAGTTTGGGTTTTTCGATGCCGAACCGAGCGGCTGCAACGATTAATGCACCCTCAGTTGGATCACCCTGCGCTCTAAACCCTTGTTCAGCATTGCCTTCTAATAGAGCGTCGTTTGCCAATGTGTTGCCCGCGAGGAGCAGGGCTTGTGCGGTATCTTGTGGTTCGGGTACAGCACTGCCGTTCATCATGCTCAACGATTGGCTGCGCTTAATGACCTCGTCAATCGTGGCACTTCGACCTGCGATATCCACAATGGTCACGGTCATTTTGTTTTCGGTCAACGTGCCGGTTTTATCGGAGCAAATAGTCGTCACTGAACCCAGTGTTTCGACGGCGGGGAGTTTACGAATAAGTGCTTTACGCCGTAGCATCCGTTGTGCGCCCAATGCCAGAGCCACTGTAACTACGGCTGGTAGCCCTTCAGGTACAACCGCCACTGCAATCGCGACGGCATTCAAGAGTACCAAATCAAATGGATCGCCGGTTGATAAGCCAATGACGAAAGCAATGCCCATAACGACTAGCGCTAAAATCAGCAGCGCTTTTCCTAGTTCATTGATGCGCCGTTGCAGAGGAGTCGTTTCACCTTCGACAGATTGGATGAGTTCGGCAATGCGTCCGAGTTGGGTTTTCATGCCTGTTTCAACGATAACTGCTTCACCGCGTCCGTAGGTGACAGCCGTTCCCATATACAACATGTTATAGCGATCACCCAGTGGAATATCATCACCGTGTAAGGCTGCCGTTGATTTCTCAACCGGTTGTGATTCGCCTGTTAAGGAAGCTTCTTGCACTTGTAAGTTAGCTGATTCAATTATACGTGCGTCAGCCGGAACGATGCTGCCTGCTTCCAACAGCACCATATCCCCAGGTACAAGGTCTTTTGAGGCGATTTCTTGTACCTTACGTTCACGTCGTACGCGAACCAGTGGTGCAGCCATTTTCTTAAGAGCCGCCATCGCCTGTTCAGCACGATATTCTTGGAATACGCCCAGTACCGCGTTCAAAATCACGATTGCCATAATCGCGATGACACTGTCAACCTTGCCTAATACGAGCGAAATCCCGGCTGCCAGTAAGAGCAAAAGGACCAGCGGGTTCGTCAATTGTTCCCATAGAATTGCCCACGGGCTGGTAATTCCTTTTTCAACCAGTTCGTTTGTGCCATAAACTTCCAACCGTTTGCTGACGGTGTTGCTGTCCAAACCTTGGTCGGTTTTTACGGATAATTGGTTAAGTATGTTGATTGCTTCTTGAGTATGCCAAAGCGCACTTTTCGGCACTGCGCTTGTGTCTGTTTTATCGAGTGGCACTGCTTTTATCCCCATTCAAATGTCCTTCCAAATGTTTTCATAATGTTGTATCTGGTTTGAGGTGTAACAAAAAAGCCAACATCTCCATGATGGTTAAGGGTCTATCCACGGGTGCATTAACTAATGCAAGGATGGATTGGCTCTGAACAAAGATGGGATGTCGGCTTCCTTGCAAAACATCAAATGAGTGATGAATTATTTCGCCGAAATCACTTGCATAAATCATCAATTAGCCAGATATGGGAGCACTATATCATGCGGGAGCGGAAATATGCCCCCCTCATAATTGGGGGTATAAGGCTTGTTTTGATAAGTATTTGGTGAGTTTACTTATCGAATTATGAAATAAAGATGCATCGGACTTGTGTCAGTGGAACACGTCTAACGCCTCATTAGTTTTGGCGTGTCGTCGTGCCATCTCCTGTTTCTCACCTATCCTCATCATTAATGGCGTTCAAGAAAAAATATGGGTTTCGTGATAAGCCAGCCAATGTAGGAAAGCGTTAATAGGTTTCCCACACGGGTTCACCGCTCAGGATGCGCCGAAGTTGACGCGGGAAGCGTGATCTGCTAATCGGTTTGCCAATGAACCCGTCAAATCCCGCCGCCATACACTTCGGTATCTCGGTATCGGCATCCTGTGCGGTTACTGCTACCACCAGCACTTTTGCCAGCCGGGGTTCCTTGCGAATTTGCTTCAATATTTCGTAGCCATTGGTTTTCGGCAAGTTGAGATCTAAAAAGACAATATTCGGGCGCGGTTTCATCGCCAGTGCCAACTCCACTACACTTTCGCCAGTACCATTCATGTACGCTTGCATCCCTAAATAGCGCATCATCACCCCGATGATTGCCATACCACCAACGTCATCTTCCACTGCTAGCGCGCTGTATTTGGTAAAATCAATATCCACAGTTCCAACCATGCTGAACCTTTACTGCAAAACGTATAGAGAACAGCGAACTGTTCAATTAACAAGTAATGTGTGACGGCTTTCAGTATACCTAATGGGGATTTAATGCCGCAACATATTGTTTAATATACGGGGATATTCCTTGCATATAGCCAAATTCACTCTTTTCACATTTATTGCCTTGCTGTTAGGTGGATGTTTTTCCTTCTCTTTAGAACCTATAGCTACTCAAGTTCCATTAGTGCTACCTACCAATACACTTGATAATGGTTGGCAATCGATTGCACCCGGTCTTGAGCGCCGTAATTATGACCCTGATCCGTTGAATCCGATTACCCGTATGGTTGCTTTGCGGATTGATCCTACTCGTTACATCTTTCGCGCACATTACCAACCGGGGCAAGCCTTTAATGCTACCGAGTGGACAATCGCACTTCCTCAAGCGGTCGCTTTTGTGAATGCTAATTTTTTTGATCCGGCAGATGTTGTTTTAGGTTTATTAGTCTCAGATGGAGTCGTTTACGGTCAATCTTACACGGATCGTGGTGGAACTTTTCTAATTGAGAATGGACAGCCGCGTATTCGAGCCAACCTCCGTGAACCGTATCAGGGCGAACCGCTGGAACAAGCCGTGCAAGCCTTTCCCATGCTCGTCTTGGATGGCCTTGCCGCCTTCACCGACAATATTCAGGATCGTATTACGCGCCGCACAGTTGTTGCTCAAGACAGCAGCGGACGCATAATCTTGCTGGCGACTCCTGTATTAGGACTGACACTGCGTGATCTCAGCGCCTATTTACCAACAACTGATATGAATATCATTACAGCGTTCAATCTCGATGGTGGTCGCTCAACAATGATGGTTATTCATGCAGATGGCTTTTCAGAAACAGTGGTTAGTTCCATTGATTCTGTTCCGGCAGTCTTAGCGGTGTATCCTCGCTGATCGAGAAACATCGTTCATTTGAGGATTGTGGAGTGCTTTCATCAAGTTCTGGATCATCATATTTATCAACAAAGGACAGTATTGTTCCCTTTTGCGACATGCCAACGCCTTGATATTGGGTATTAGGATTCGTATGTGCTTGTTTCACCACTCCAAAAGTGTCATTCGTGAGCTGCTTGCCATCCACTGAGTTGACATTGGTATTGATGATTGTCCACAAGGCGAGTAATACCAAAAAGAAAATGGGTGTCGCAGCGAGAACGGTGCTGCGTTTAATCGATAAATGATGGGGGCGTAATTTGTAAAACATAGTTTGCTCCCGTTAAATAAGGTTGCGTATTCTTGAAAATAGTCCGATAAAAAATTGCATCTACTATTAATTATCGTCAAATGTGTGGCGATTGGATCTCTTTCAACTTTGAAAAGGTCTTTTAAATAGACGCATGCAACAGGTTCTCTATCAAAATCTTCGCAGCATCTTTGCTTTGTAGGAAGGACAAACGTCGATACTGCGTAACGGTGTGCGAGTTATTTTGTAGTATAAAAGCTTTAGGAGGGAATTGTATGGGAGGAATGGCTCGTTTTTTGAAGAGATTTATTCCTATAACCCTTTTGCTGTTGTGATGTTTCCAATCTGCAATTGCATTGTTTGGGCGACAATTAACGTCAGCGTTGTAGAGGTACCCATCCATCTCAAAATGCGCTATGGGAACGCGCAATTTTTGTATAAGGGAATAGGCTACGCTGCTTGCGGTTCTTCTGAAGAATGGCAGGAATACAACTATTATTGGACTTCGGATGGTTTGGATACGGTAAAAGAGCATTACGCCGAATATTTGCCTGCTTTTACAAATAATTTTGATAGTGGCCTGTTGAAGACCCAGTTTGATTCACATTCTTCTTTGCCGATTCCGCTTCTAACACCACCAGAGACAGATTTATACTCAATAACGTATGTGAAGCTTTCAAAATCAGAAGGTCTCGATTTGAGTCAAAAACTGCGTCCCGGTTGGTGTCCTTCAAATAGATATGATTATGGGCGACAATACGAACAACTCAAATCGCTTAACGACTTTCTCTTAAATCCGCCAGCCAACGGAACAATAATCATCTACAGTTATTATGTGTGGGTTCCATAGACACTTGAATGACGGAGAGCAATTGAGATGGCTGGTATTACGAGTACAGAATTAAACTTCCACACTTTCGGAAACGCATTTGGATCAGTGTGTTAATTGTTGTTTTATTAATCTGCGGTTTAGTCTTGTTGCCACCCATCATAATTCTAAATTTTCAGGTTGAATGGCGCGTGAATGCTGCCATTCATATGATTCCCGGTGCGGAATTGCGTTATAGTGATACGACTGATGTTACGGAATATATGCAAGTTAAAAAAACTATTTACTGGATAAACACCACGTTTGAACAGGTAAAAGACTATCCATTCGTGACAAATTATAGGGAGGATAGTGATCCTATCAAGGCGAATGGTTTTATTGAAATGACATCTAACTATTCTCGGCGGCTTTACTTTTTGAGTGACCTCCCACAGAAGGAACTGGACTCAAGATTGTATTTTGCCCCGATGGAATTATGCGATGATCCAGTTCATTTGACGACAATAAGGTTTTATATTATTTCAGCCAACTGGGAGGGTGATAAAGATTACATCATGAATGAATTGGATTATGAACATTTGGCTGGAAAAGAAACAACCGGTACTTATATTGTTTATACCTATCAAACACGCTAAGCGAACAAAAAAGGCGCAACCAGCGCCTTTTAAATCATTTGGATTGTGTTGTAAATTCGCCGCTTAGCTTTTCGCCTTAGTTGCAGTCGGTATTGGAGTCTTTGTCGCTGATGACTTTGGCGTGCTGCTCGGTCGCAACGTGCTTGTTTGTTGAGCGCTCTGTGTGGGTGTCAAAGTCTTTGTTGATGTCGCTGATGGTTTCTGTGTCTTGGTCGGTGACACTGGCGTTGCCGATGGTCGCGGTGTGGATGTTGGCAACGGAGTACGTGTTGCTGTCGATGTCGGGCTGTCGGTGACTGTTGGTGTGTTGGTCGGTGTATCAGTGGGCGTGTTGGTTGGTGTAGGGCTGTTTGTGACCGTTGCTGTGGCGGTATTAGTTGGGGTATTTGTGGGTGTTAATGTTGCGGTCGCGGTGGGCGTATTAGTTGGAGTCAATGTGGGTGTTGCTGTAGGTGCATAAAACGCTGTCAAATCAATTGTTGGGAGCAGCTTAACATCCCCGTCTACATGCGCAATTGTGTCCGAAATCCAAGCTTTTTCATCCCCCTCAAGCTGGACGAGATACCAGATTTGGGTGTTGGAGTAAGTTATGCCGATCACGTTCAACCGTGTGTTACGAGGAACCTGCGCGACCTTTTTTGCATCAGTTCGTGGTTCAGCTCGTAGATTGGCGAGCGAAACTTCCACCACGACTTGTAATCGTGCAGCCGTTAATGTCGCGTCTGTATTTTGGGCGAATGCGGCGGACTCGCCCTGCGGAATCGTAAATAGCAGCAGCCCGAAAAAACTGAGTGCGACAAATAATCCGACAATCCAGTAACGTTTGGGCATCATGTCCCACTTTCAAGGCGGTAAGAAAATTAAAATAAAACCCTTATTTTCCGTCCACCCAAACAGGCAGATGGCCGAGCGCAATAATATTTGACCATGCTGCACGGTCGCCTTCCGTAAAGATCGCCGCTTCTGCCACAATCTCCGCGCCAGCTTTACCCATTATTAAGCGCATACCTTGCAACGTGCTTCCAGTCGAAATCACATCATCGAGCAGCGCGACTCGCTTGCCCTTAATCAGTTCACGATCTTTCTCATCAAGGTACAACGTTTGTGGTTCGCCAGTTGTGATGCTCAAAGTCTCAGAACGCAGAGCATCACCCATATAGGGCTTAAGTGACTTACGCAGCACCACATACGGTTTATTGCCCATCCGTTGTGAAACTGCGTGTGCCAGTGGGATGCTCTTGGCTTCTGCTGTGACCAATATGTCAGGTGTCTTTGCTAGAATGAGAGGGGTAAGCTCTTTGCTGGCCGCTTCCACAAATTCGGTGTCACCTAGAATATTCAAGATGGCGATTTGTACACCCGGTTGGATCTCGAATTTTCGCAGTTCACGCTTAACACCGGCCACTTCCACGGCAAAAGTTTCATATGGGGGCATGCTGGCTTTCCTCAAAATTTTGTGGTTAAACGAATTTAATCGTGATCATGGAAAATGATCTGTTCGTGTCCGACTCGCACGATATCACCGACACTCAACATATGTGGTTCACTGATGCGGACTTCATTCACATAAGTACCGTTTGTGCTGCCCAAATCTTCGATCACGAGGCGATCATTTTCACGCTTTATCTGGCAGTGAAAACGTGACACATTTTTGGCTTCAAGGATGATTTCGTTCTGGGGTGCGCGTCCCATGCGTATGAGTTCACCACTCAGGGGCATCGTTTGCTCACGCCATGTGATTGCAATGGGTGTAACACCCGGTTTTTGTTCTTCTTGTGGTGATTTGAGCAGCCGTTCAACCTCACGCGAACGCAGCGATTGCGTACTTTCGTGCCTGTCAGTCATGGTATAAATGGCTTGAGTTGCCATCATCTTACGGCTGCGACTGTCGTAAAATTCGTCGCCGCGCTGCATTTCGGTCGCTTGTTGCAGCAGCACCTCATGCTCTTCGACGAGTTCTTTATGCAAGATTTGTGAGTCTTCAATCGCGTTCGCCGCCAACTTCAAGATTTGTGAAGCACGGTCATACTCGCCTTTATCGGCTGCTGCCACCGCATCACGTCGCGCCCGTGCCGCCTGTAACAGCAGCACACTTCGCCGGACTTCTTGGTTGCCTTCGTTGTCTGCTTCTTGTCCGGTGACATTGACCACAATCGGCATCTCCAACACCTGATGTTGGCTGCCCTCATTGTTAATCTCGTCATATTCAAAGCGTAACTGCGCGATCTCACATTCGCCAATCGCGCTCAATGCGGGTATTGAAAGTTCCAGCAGCAGCGTTTTAACTTCGTTACCATAAATGTCGCCCAAGCTAAAAGTAACACGTCTGCCGTCACTGTGCATATTGTAGGCGTTGAGCTGGTTGACAGTCGAAATATGCTCAGTCGTCTCGACGCTGACAGTCAGGTTTTGGCCGACGACATTGAGTAAATCCCGTAGCTCTTCATTGAATATGGTTGGTGCGACTTCAGGGCTTTCAATGAAATAAAATGCGCCGCCGCCCGCGTCTGCCATTGTGATCAGCAAATCTTCGTTGAAATCGGTGCCTAAACCCATCGTGGTCGTGATGATGTTTCCCTGACGCTTTTGTCGCGCCAGCGCGACCAGTTGTTCGGTACTCGTCACACCGCGGTTAGCCAGTCCATCCGTCATCAAAATAACACGGTTCAGTGTTTCAGGACTATAACCGTTCTCAACCCATTTACAACCTTCTAACCAACCGCCACTAAGGTTGGTCATGCCACTGGCTTTAATCTGATTCAGTCGTTGGTTAATCGCGTCTTTTTGGGACACAGATTCAGGCGGGATGAGGGTAATAACTTGCTCGTTATACAGTACAATGGAGAGTGTGTCATTCGCACTCAAGTGTTGTACCAGAAATTGCGCGGCTTGGCGGGTATAATCCAGCTTATTTCCAGCCATAGACCCGCTGCGGTCAAGCACCAAACTAATATTCAATGGACGGCGCGTATGACTGTTGGGTGTCGCATTGGAAACCAACCGCGCCATCAAATAAAGTTTTTGTGGGCGCTCAACTGTTAATACATCATAATCGAGCGCAAAATCCGCTTTCATGCAGAAATAATTCCGTTCGTTTGTCGCATATTGCGTCTTGTATTGTAATCTATTCCGGCATCATGTCTACCATGATCAAAGCCGATTTTCACGTTTTTAGCAATTCGAAATATGCATAGCACAGATCATGAACGACGGCCTATTGAACGGCGGGTACAACACCATGCACAAGCGTACCATCGACCAATGTAAGTACACGGTCAGTCTGTTGTGCGATGCTCGCATCGTGCGTCACAATCACCACAGTCGTTCCTGATTTTTCTCTTATATCACGCAATGCTTGCATAACCATTGCGCCAGACTCGGTATCAAGGTTTCCAGTTGGCTCATCTGCCAGTAATAGTGGGGGGTTATTGGCTAGTGCTCGCGCTATAGCGACCCGCTGCTGCTGTCCGCCCGAAAGTTCTGATGGACGGTGGCGCATCCGATCACCCAGCCCTAACATCGTCAATAATTCCTTCGCGCGTTTATCCGGATTGAACTGTGGTTTACGTGCAAACTGTATGGGCAGTGCTACATTTTCGATTGCTGTGAGGGTCGGAATGAGATTGAAAAACTGGAAGATAAAACCGATTTTTTCGTTGCGAATCTCGGTTAACCGATCTTCACTCATGTGGCTGATGTCCACACTATCAATTTCAATTGTGCCTCGCGTTGGCGTATCTAGCCCACCAATCAATCCCAACAGCGTACTCTTGCCGCTGCCGGATGGTCCGATGATGCCTACGATTTCACCAGCATAGATTTCCATATCCACACCGCGTAGGGCATGAACAGTATAATTGCCCAGTGGTAATTCTTTGACGACACCCTGCGTACGGATTACGATTTGTGTTGATGTCATGCGTCTGCGTGCTCCTGATTCTTGCTCAAATGGTCTCTGTTATCTGTACGCACCGGGCGTTTGCGAGTTGCACATTATAGGCGGATAATGACTCTCAATTCAATCCTCGCTCTCATTTCGCTCTCATCTTTGATTGTTACATTATTCACAATATAACGTAAGCTGCTTTGTAATAACCTCAGGTGAGGAGGATATTTTGATCGAACAACAGTCATTTTATACCCGCTTTGAAAATGTTGATCGCCATATTACCGGCTGGATGGCAAAAAATGGTGTCACGCTGCTCAGAATCAGTGTCGGTGTTGTCTTTTTCTGGTTCGGCGTATTGAAGTTTATTCCCGGTCTAAGTCCTGCTGATGAACTGGCAACTCGCACCATCTCGGTGTTAACGTTGGGTATTGTCCCACCGGATATTTCGCGTCCCGTTTTGGCAGCATGGGAATGTTTGATTGGTTTGGGACTGCTCACTGGTCGCTACATGCGTGTCACATTACTGTTACTGTTCGTGCAAATGCTGGGAACAACTACACCCTTGGTTTTATTCCCAAAGGAAACATGGACACGTTTTCCAATTGCACCGACTTTGGAAGGGCAGTACATCCTTAAAAATATGGTGCTGATTACAGCCGCCATTGTCATAGGGGCAACAGTACGAGGGGGTAGGCTCATTGATGATCCCGCCTTATTGAAATCCCAGAAATAACTATTAAAGAAATGAATAAGTTCTAGTTGTAATAAACGCGATCTGGAATTGTGTTTTGGTTATGAATTGTGTGTTATCCGCTCGCTCTGACCAATGAATGCCAGCAGGATGTCGGAGCGTGTCAGGATACCAACCAGCGTTTCGTCGCGCATAACAGGTAGGCAGCTTATTCGCCGCGATAGCATAAGCTTTGCTGCATCTTCGGCATCTGCTTCAGGTGCAATCACAACTGGTGCCGCACTCATAATCATTCGCGCGTACAAGTGGTTGACTAATTCCTCATCCTGCCAGCGTTCGCGCATGATATAAGGTGAGTTCATAGCCAATCGACAGTCACGGTCACTAATGATGCCGATGACATGATTTTCAGTATTTAAGACTGGCAAATGATGGCAGCCAATTTGCTCCATCAAATCTAACACTTCTCTTAATGTGCTATGCAGTCGTACTGTAGCCGGACGTTCGGTCATGATGTCAGATACATTCATGTCACCCATACCTCTCTAGTCAAATTAACTGTTTAATCACAAATGCATCACAACAGTTCTTTTCCAAACATCCCGCATGTTACAAGACGTATTATCCTTCTAGTATGAACTAGAAGGTGCAGATCAACACAGCTTCCTATAATTTGTCTACATGGATGCTAAATTTACGTCACTATGCTTCCGCAACCCCTAATCGAACCACCATCCTGAAAATGTCTGACTCAGTAATGATTCCGATTAATTTTCCTGTTTCATCGACTACCGGTAATCCACTGATCTTATGATCGAGCATAAGTTTTGCTGCTTCAAAAATGGTGTCGTCGGGCTTTACAACCACGACATCGTGACTCATGATTTTTCCAACGGTTAATTGAGCCCACAAATAATTAAGTTCCCAAATGCTGAGGGTGGTTGCATCGGATGGGCTGGCTTCACGCACATCCCCAATGGTGAGAATGCCCACTAATCGCTCAAGTTCATCCACTACCGTCAAACGGCGCACCTTGTTTTCTTTCATCATGGAATGTGCGAGGCTGATGGCAGCTTCAGAGCGAATTGTTAATACAGGACTACTCATCCACTCTCGAATTGTCGTTTTGTCGAGCATGGTTACACCTCTCTATAGGAGATTTTTGCGCTTAGCTCTCGACCATCGACGTATTGGCACTGTGTGCAGTTACTTCCCATTACCCTGGTAATTGGAAGAATGAAACCTGCTGTGAGCTAATATTCATCATGCTCTTAACATACACTGTATTAACGGCTCGTACCTACTGCCGAATATAACGCCTTTAAGATGACGGATGTACAACGATGCATCTATTAGTGGGCGCGCACGGGCATTGTAATGGTTAGTCGTGTTCCTTGATCGGGTATCGATTCAACATTGACTTGTCCACTTAATAGTGCCGCCCGTTGTTTCAAATTCCGTAAACCTAAACCCTCATCATGGGTTATATGGGTGACATCAAACCCACGTCCATTATCCTCAACAGTGATGATGAAGTCGTTTTTGATATGTTCCGCTTTAACGGTAATGACGCTTGCCTGTGCGTGGCGTACAGCATTACTGATTGCTTCATTTGCCATCTGGCAAATCGCTTCAAATACAGCAGGTGTAAATGGTGGAGTAGTATCTGGCGCTTCCAACACAACTTGCATGTTTTCTGGCGTATACAAGCGACTGAGAACATCTAATAAATTGACCCGGATACTTTTTCCAATTTGGTTAGTGCCATTTAAATTCATGATGAAGCCTCGAATGTCGTCGATAACTTCATTTAAATTGTTGATGGCGTTGCCTAAGTCAGTTTCAGATGCACCACCTGAATGCCGCATCAAATCGAGATGCATCCCGATACCATACAGCGACTGAATAATGCCGTCGTGCAGATCCATAGCGATACGCTCGCGATCAACCAGCAATGCGAGGCGGCTTTGCTGCTCATTAAGCTGCGAACTCGAAATAGCCACTGCGGCATAACCCGCTAATGTCTCTAATATCCACTCGTCTTGCTCATCAAATGGTAAATTATCGTGTCGGTCACACAGGTAAAATGTGCCGAAAAGCTGCTGTCCAATTTGAATTGGTACACCGAGTAAGCTGGTCATGCTGGGATGCGCAGCGCAGAAACCAACGGATCGTGGATCACTTTGCATCTTGGATAACCGGATGCTCTTTCGTTCCTGCATAATCGCGCCAATTAAACCACCTCCAAGGGGGAGATGTGTTAGATGTGCTTCTTGTTCTGGTGTCAATCCTGCGACTTTAAAGAAACGAAGCCCGCCTTTGCCGTCAGGTACGCCCAAAGCCGCATACTGAGCATTTACCAGTTGCAGCGATACTTGTGCAATGCGTTCGAGCACGGTTTCGAGTTTGTCAGCTTCAGCTGCATACATAACGGCTGATGCAATTTCTTTAAGTTGCGCTAAAATGACAGGTGTATCGCGTTTTTCTGGATAGATGTCACTTTGCATAGTGTGTTCAAACCTGTATAGTAGAAATATTGTCTCTATTCTAACCTTGAATTTTCTCTTTAGCACGTATGAGGATAGGTTGCATGACCACTCCGGTAAATATACTAATCGCGGATGATCATTCTGTAGTGCGTGCAGGACTTCGCGCTTTATTAGAACGTCAAGGGCGTTTTCGGGTCATCGCTGAAGCCAGCACTGGCGAAGAGGCGATCGCCAAGGCACAGGAATTCCGCCCGGATGTCGCTGTCTTGGATGTCCGCATGCCCGGTGTTTCAGGCATTGAAGCTTGTCGCCAGATTATCGCCAGCGTTCCCGATTGCCGTGTCATTATTCTCACGTCTTACGCTGAGGATGAATTGCTATTTGCCGCTATTCAAGCAGGCGCTTCTGGTTATGTCTTAAAACGTATCGGTGATAATGAATTGGTTCTTGCTGTAGATCGGGTAAGTCGTGGCGAAGGAATGCTTGATCCCTCAATGACGGCTGCTGTTTTTACTGAAATGCGGAAAGCGGGCGAGGCCAATAACGCGGCTGCTTTTTCTGCGCTTACCGCACAAGAACTCATCGTATTGGCGCTCGTTGCTGATGGTCTCACCAATCGGCAGATTGCCATGAAGATGTACTTGGGTGAAGGTACTGTCCGCAACTATGTCAGTAGCGTCTTATCAAAAATCAATGTAGCAAATCGCGCCGAAGCCGCTGGTTATGCTGTTAAGCATAACATTCGTGAACTCGTTCCGCCTACTGATAACTAACAACGATACTTTAAAATAAAAAGACACCCTTCACATATTAGCGTATTGTTGGGTGTCTTTTTAATTGATTGCTTGCCGTTTCATACAGTAAGCTTTCAAAGATAAAGCATTGCTCATACAAGGGCACAGCATAGGACCGCACCCTCTCAAATCGGATTACTTAGTTGATGTGCTCGGTGACTTTGACAGGTCTTTCATGAGCGACGTTTTGCTTGCTCGGAATGACGAATACCGGGCAAATCTTTGCACCCAAGATCTTATTCGTGACACTGCCGAATAAGAAGCGCCCAATGCCAGAGCGTCCGTGTGTGGACATTACGATGGCATCCACATGGAGGCGTTCGGCTGTCTCAGTGATCACCGTCTCTGGATCACCAATTGTTACTTCAAACACAGCCTTGAGCCCATCCTTGTTAATCTCGGACACCAACCCATCTAAATAATGTTGAGCGATAGGCAGCAATTCATTCTTGGTTGCGCTGTTGTCTGGCATTGTTAGGGGAGCATAGTAGCCATATACAGGAGTATCCTGCACTTCAATGGCGCACACCAATGTGATTCTGCCGTCTGGCGCGACAATCTCCAGTGCATGGGCAAGTGCTTCCTCTGCCAGTTTCGAACCATCCAACGGTACGAGTACATGTTTTAACATGTTGTTATCCCTCCAAAACTTTTGATCCTAATTACACTCAGTCTAAATCTGCTTGTTTTCCACCTGTAGTACCGAATGTCATGATCGCACCATTGCCTCTTTCACTACGCGGGTCGTTTGTGATAATTTACACTAAAGGCATACCCTACATTTAGCGATAGGCACAGTAAATGAACTGGAAAGACAGAGTTATTAGCGCAGAAGATGCCGCCAGAAAAATTATATCTGGTCAGCGCGTGTTTCTGACCGGTAACTGCTCGACCCCGCAAAAATTTTTAAGTGCCTTGCGTGATCGTTATCAAGAACTTCACGCGGTTGAAATTGTTCAATTACTTGATCTCGGTGCTGGGGATTACATCACCGCTGAAATGTCTGATCATATTCGAATTAACAGCCTGTTCATGGGGGGCAAAGTTCGCAAACTCGTCAATACGGGGTTCGCAGATTTTACGCCTATATTCCTATCCGATATTCCTGATTTATTTAAGTCAGGGCGACTCGTGTTAGATCTTGCTGTTATTCACGTAAGTCCGCCTGATGATCATGGGTATTGTTCTTATGGCGTTGAAGTAGGCGTGACGAAAAGTGCTGCCGAAAGTGCTGGCCTCGTTATTGCCGAAGTCAACCCGAACATGCCACGTACGTTGGGTGACAGTTTTATTCATGTTAGCCAAATCGATTATTTTATCGATGTGGACTATGAACTTCCGGAAATTTATCCTGATCCCTCCTCACGAGTACAGGATAAAATCGCTAGCTACATTGCTGAATTGGTACCGGATGCCGCCACACTTCAAACTGGTATCGGCGGAATTCCTGATGCGGTACTACGACGCTTAACCAACCACAAAAATCTCGGCGTTCATAGTGAACTCATCTCAGATGGTGTAATGGAAATGATCGAAGCGGGTGTCATCACCAACGCATCGAAATCGCTGCATACCGGTAAAGTAGTGGCTGGATTTGTCTTAGGCACGCGCAAACTTTACCGCTATATTCACGATAATCCGGTCTTTGAGCTGCACCCTACCGAGTATGTAAACGACCCGTTTGTGATTGCCCAAAATAAGCGCATGATTTCGATCAATTCTGCGCTTGAAGTCGATATTACCGGACAAGTATGTGCGGATAGCATTGGCACTAAGTTTTATTCGGGTGTAGGTGGGCAGGTTGATTTCGTGCGCGGTGCATCACGTAGTAAAGGTGGAAAGTCCTTTATAGCGCTTCCCAGCACAGCGAAAAACGATATCATTAGCCGCATTTGCGCCACGCTCAAACCCGGTTCAGGGGTAACAACTTCTCGCAACGATGTCCATTATGTCGTGACTGAATACGGAGTTGCTGATTTGTATGGTCGCTCGATTAGTGAACGGGTGCAAGCCTTAATTAATATTGCCCACCCTATGTTCCGTGATGAATTGATGTCCTACGCATATGAACAGAATTTTGTGCAGCGCACCTTTGCCGTAACAGCCTAAAAATCCACCGAATCGAAACCGGACATCATACTTGATGCCCGGCTTATTAATGATCTATTTAATTGTTTATCGCAAACTTAACCTAAGTAATCACGCAAATTCAGCGCCAAACGCGGATGGCGAAGACTACGTAAAGCTTCTTTTTCAAGTTGGCGAATACGTTCACGGCTCAAGCCAAACTTATTAGCGATCTCTTCAAGTGTGTGCGGTTCACCACCACCCAGACCAAAGCGCAGCCGCAGGATATGGCTCTGGCGTGGTGTGAGTTCACTCAACACTTCTTCAATCGTCTCTTGCAGCAAATGCTGTGTCGCGGATTCAACGGGGCTAGGCGAATCTTGGTCTTCAATAAAATCGCCAAACTCGCTGTCGCCGTCATCACCGACGGGTCGTTCTAAAGCAATTGCATGTTGGCTTGCGTCCATCATGCCACGTACACTGTCCGCAGGTAACTCCATCTCAAATGCAATTTCTTCTGGGGAAGGACGGCGGCCTAAAGATTGTTCTAGGTTTTGTGCTGTCCGGTACATTTGGCGGATACGTTCGGTCATGTGGAGAGGAATGCGGATCGTGCGGGTTTTCTGGGCGAGGGCTCGGGTGATCGCTTGGCGGATCCACCACGTTGCGTAGGTACTGAAGCGGTTACCGCGTTTGTAATCATACTTATCAACCGCGCGCATCAATCCGACGTTGCCTTCCTGAATAAGATCAGGGAAGGGCAGTCCTTGTCCCATGTAGCGCTTAGCGATACTGACCACCAACCGTGTGTTAGCGCGGCCAAGGTGTTCACGGGCGTTTTGACCTTCAAAGACCAAACGCTCCATACTTGCGACCCACGCCATACCATTCAAATCGCTTGCACCGGGGCGGCTGACACTGTGACGTGCTTCCTTGCCCATTTCGATCCGTTTTGCCAGTTCAATTTCTTCTTGCGCTGTCAATAACGGTTCTTGAGCCATCTGCCGGAAGTACAACCCTACGGGATCATCTGCAGAAACCGCGTTGATATCCCCTACACCGGGGTCTTGGGGGAGTTCTTCTGGCTCAAACTCCATCTCAATTTCTTCTCCGAGTACCAGACCACCGCTTAATGCTTGGTCGCTTTCCTGTCGAACTTCAATTCCTAACTCATCCAATTCAAACAGGAGGTTTTCTACTGTGTGTGCGTCTTCTCCTTCTTCGTCTAGTAACTCAAGGACATCATCGAACGTCAGATAACCCCGCTGGTCGGCCCGGTTCATCAGTTCTTGTATCAACTTGGCACCCTCTTACGTACTCGATGGTTAATAAACTTCCGATTGTTAATGCATAATATTTTGTAATGTTTTTAACAACCGCCTAAACATCAGTATTCTAGCATAGATTTGTGTAGTTTGTGAATAAGCCATGAATAAACACATACGTAAGGAAATCCGAATCTCAAGTAAAACATTAAGGTTTATTAATGGCGAGGCAAGATCAATTCTGAAATTTTCTGAAATAGTGATAAAATTACGGATGTTAAGGTTGCATTCTTCTAATCTATGCTTATCATAAAAAGTATAGATTATGTAACTTCGTATGCTGGCCTATATTTAAGGTATTGATAATGGCGACTCGACGTTTTACTGGTGATTTACCTCCTGACGAGCCTGATGATATCAGCAATAATGGTCGGCAACCGCCGATTCAGCCAGCACCTGCGCGTCCTGCTGCACCTGCTGGACCAGCACGAGCTGCTCCTCAAAGGCCATCAGCACATCTGCCTCGCACATTGACTCAAGTATTGAATGAGGCGAATGAACGTGTCATCCAAGGTGACTTAGTTGATTATGTGCCCATGTCCACAGGTTTCGATCCTCTGGATGGGTTTATCGGTGGGGGTCTTCGTAAAACTGAACTGACGTTACTTGGTGGCGCTCAAGGTATTGGCAAGACCATTGCCACGCTTCAAATTGCTCGCAACATTGCGATGCGCCCTGACCAATATGCCTTTTATCTTTCTTACGAACATACTGAAACCCATCTGATGCATCGGTTGCTGTGTTTGGAAAGTATTAATCCGCCCGAATTAGATATAACACGCGGTGTAAAACTGCGTGACTTGTATCAAATTATTGTTGCCGAACGAGCTAAAGGCTTCATGGGGCGTGATCCGAATTCGCCCGGTTCGTTACAGGCAATTCTCAAAGAAAATCCGCGTACCGCACCTGCACTAGCCCGTATGGCACGTTATGCCGACCGTATGATTCTCGTCAAAGCCAGCCCCGCTGTGACGACGCTTAAGGCCATTAAAGAAATGACCGCCCGTCTTTGCGATGCCACGGGTGGTAACGTTACTGTCTTTGTCGATTATCTGCAAAAGATCGCCGTTTATCCCGAACGTCCGCGAGATGAAAATGACAAAGTTACCATCATTGTTGAAGGTCTAAAGGACATCGCGCTCTCACTTGATGTACCGGTATGGGCAATTGTTGCGGCTGATCGCGAAGGCTTGAAGAGCAAGCGTATCCATCTGTTCCATTTGCGTGGCAGCAGCGCCCTCGATTACGAATCAGATATAGCCATCATCATGAACAACAAATACCACATCCTCTCGAAAGATCATGTGGCCTTTAATCCTTATAGTGCTAAGCAGTTCCGTGACTGGGTGGTGTTCACCGTCGAAAAGAACCGTGCCGGACGTGCCATGCAAGATATGGAATTCCAGCTTTACGGTCAGCATTTCGCTTTCGACCCCCGTGGTCAAAAAGTTCAGCAGCAGCTCATTGACGACAAGGTCATCGAGAGTTAAACTTTCCTCAACCCTGATGA
Organism: Aggregatilineales bacterium; assembly: GCA_038251275.1. Lineage (GTDB taxonomy): Bacteria > Chloroflexota > Anaerolineae > Aggregatilineales > Phototrophicaceae > CFX2. The sequence continues at coordinate 24,539 of JBBSBM010000057.1, read as the reverse complement.
TGTTAAAGGGCGCATAAATTGCGTCCTTTTTGTTGCAATCTACTGATAAAATAAATCCTTAACCACATCGTACCCGGATTTTCCTGCGGTTAATAACCAGTATCTTTAAACTCGCAATTTGTAGCTGAGAACTTTCCTATGAGCTTGCAAGGTGTCACGCGCAATTTAGTTGAAAATCTCCGCGCCGTAAAAAATGTGCGCTCGGTCAAAATTCTTGATGTTGGCTCGTTGTTGGTGAATATCGCCCACGCCAGCTTTCACGAAGACATCATGATTTATTTACTGGCGGGTGAATTGTCTACGGGGTTCATCAAGAAGACGCTTAATGCCAATACCCGTGCTGATCTGCATACACTTTATATTCTTGCTTTTGACCTCATCACCGAAGATGGAAAAACCCCGTTGATGAGCGATGGACTGCGCTTATTGCTGCAAGCTTATGGCGGCAAAGTTTATGCCTACTCTACCATTCATGATGCAGTGGTTGTTTTCCCTGTAGTGGTCGAACAGGGCAGGATTATTCGTAACAGTCCAGTGCGCTTAGCTGATCTCAGCGGTGATTTTGCCGCCATCGAGTCAGATTACATCATGGGTGTGCGCAATGTCGCTGGTTTTAATCCACCCCGCGAACACAAAGTCTCTATCGAACGACCTATCGAAAATCCCTTACAAGAATTTTATGATTTACTAGGTGTCTCAAGTGAGGCTAGTCTGGATGACATTAAACGTGCTTATCGTCGTAAGGCCCGTAAACATCATCCTGATACCGATAAAACCCCCGGCGCAACCGAGCGCATGCAGTTGATAAATGATGCCTATGCCCGCATCTTGGAGACATTAGAATAAATTAATTTTTACAAATAATTCGCTTTTGGTTTGTGTTATGAAACATCATTTCACAGTACAATCACAGCAGCTATAAACAGCAATTTTCATTTCGACAGTGAGAAAATAGTTAAGCGAAATGATGTAGATGATGATGACGCGACCCAGACCAGAAACCATAATTGTAACTTCCGATGCGATAGACAAAGATAGCATTCCTAAATGGGGTGAAGTCCGATTTCGTCAGCAAAATGAACTGGTACTCATGGCTAAAGGGTATTCAGATAAGCTCATTCTGCGTGTGAATAATAAGCTTATCTTGGGTCGTAAGGCTGACGCTGATGAGATAGATGGTGCGGATGTGGACTTAAATGTTTTCGATGCTTATGCTCGTGGTGTATCAAAGCAGCACGCCGTTATCGAGTTTGACGGACGTGTATTGACGATCCGTGATTTGGACAGTCGTAACGGAACTTTCATTAATATGCAAGCAGTAGCGCCAAACTCCCACCGCGTCCTCCGTGACAATGATGTCATTCACCTTGGCAACCTTGAATTACTGGTTCACTTCCAAGGTGTGTCTAAACCCTAGTCTCAATCATCAAGTTAGGATTGGTGCTTTAGTAATGTTCAAGGGCAAGCAGCGAGCTTGTCCTTTTTGTTTATTCCAACTAAAAAACAATCTACATAGATTTCTTGTAGGGGCGGGATTCATCCTATCCGTTGCAATTGATTCCAAATCTAATTTCTGCGATTAACCAATAACCCTACTCGCCTTGAAAACGTCTTACCTTACTCAAATGTGCCATCTTCATTTGGGAGTATGTGTCGAATTTCGTCAATAAAAATGTTGATATATCGTCTTCAGCTGAGATAAGGTCTTACAAAAAGTTCGGTAGGAAATAGAACAATCATAAAAAGGCCAATAATCCTTATCACAATATCTGATGAGGCGTGAATCAATATCAAATAACCTGCAATGAGAATTGGAACCGAAAACACAAGATGTGTAAACCAATAACCTATAGCTATCTTTGCGCTAGCAACAATCTTTGTGCGCTTGCCCGAATCTTGCTTATAAAAATAACCTTGAATAACCACGGGTAGCTCTTCAAATCGACCAATTTGAACTGATTTGGTTAACCTAAACACTTGTATGCTGGGATCATCTTCATATGGATTTACGGTCAGTTTAATTTTTATGTTTTTGGGCTGCACTATAGCAAATTCGTGTATACGCGATTGAACTTCGTCACTTGAGAAGGGCGTAACGCGCGACAAATCCTGCATCAGGATTTCATGATACTTTTCTTGACCGTCCGAAAATGAAAACATAGGCTCACTTTGCTCTTTACAAGTAAGAACTTTTGTGCTAAGATAGATCAATGATGTCATTAATTTCCGTTCAACTGCTCGTTTCTCAAAACCTCCATCTGCACTCATCTTGCAACTTTTCGCTTGAAATTTGCAACTGTTCGGCGGATTTCTCCCTCACACTCGCTGCAACAGCACATCCATATGCACGCGGCGGACATACGGGAGCAATCTGCTGCATTCAGCGGCATCAGCCGAGCCAGCCGCCTGCCATTTGTGACGATTCAGCGGTTTCTCCCCTGCTTCCCGCCTGCCATTTCAGCGGATAAATTGCAAATTGTGCAAATTTTGCGGCAAATAAAAATGAGGGTATATTCACCCTCATCGTAAGTAATCTACTATACATATTGTATTGCTCCCTTCCCCTGTTACTATGGGGGAAGGGTTGGGGGTAGGGGTCTAATTTATTCCACCACATCCCGTAGCTTGATGTAATTCAACTTGGAAAGTTCGCGCACTTGTGCCTCTGCCCGGTAGCTGCTCCGTACCAATGGCCCACTTTCGACCCACTTGAAGCCCATCTCGCGCCCCAGCTTCTCGAACGCATCAAATTCTTCCGGTAGATAAAAACGCTCAACTGCTAGATGCTGTTTACTCGGTTGTAGATATTGCCCGATAGTCAAAATGTCCACACCTTGACCAACCAAATCGCGCATGACTTCCAGAACTTCCTCAAACGTTTCGCCCAATCCCACCATGACTCCACTCTTAGTCAAAACCAACGGATCCATCTTCTTGGCGTTTCCGAGTGTCTTCATCGCCCATTCGTACTTATCTTGAGGCTGCACCTTCTTGAACAGGCGCGGAACAGTCTCCACATTATGGTTCAGGATTTCCGGTTGGGCGTCCATCACGGTTTTGAGGTTGGCCTCGCTCCCCTTGAAATCCGGTATCAATACTTCGATACTGCACCCCGGTTGCAGGTGTCGAATCCGTTTAATCACCATCGAGAACAAAGGCGCACCACCGTCTGGACGTTCGTCACGGTTCACACTGGTAATCACTACATGTTTCAATCCCAATGCGCGCACCGACTCAGCTACACGGTTCGGTTCTGCCCAGTCAATCGGGTTTGGTCGCCCCGTCTTGATGTCACAGAATCCACACGAACGTGTGCAGGTGTCGCCACCCATCAAGAAAGTCGCAGTCCCACGTCCCCAGCACTCAGCGATGTTTGGACATTGGGCTTCCTCACATACCGTGTTGAGCTTCTTCTCGCGCATCAGCTCGTAAACTTCTTTGTAGCCTTCACTGCTTGGTGCACGCACCTTGATCCACGGAGGTCTGCGTCGTGGATGAGATGGGTCAGGCTGCCAGCCCTCGCTGGGTGTCAAAGGAATCAAGTTAGGATCAATCAAATCAGTCACAGTAAACCTCATTTTTCTCTATCAGCTTGTAAAACGCTGATGAATTGGTTGCGAATTTAAAGTGCCTCTATTATAGCTTTATCACCGTATGAACTCTACTTCCGATGGCGTGGCATCCGTCTCCCTTACCAGCACTTTCCATAGGTATCGAATAATCACTTCACGGCTTCCCGCAAAAACCAATAATCGCACAATCGGTAGAATAAATGCACTGGCTACTGCTGATGCTTGAAACACTTCCAATATTCTTGGTGCAATGGTGAAACCAATCAATAACGTCAGCACAAATGTCAAAATCTGAATGACCAAATAAATGATGAAAGCTGCTGCACTTGCGTCCAATCGGCGGGTTGCATAAACCGGAACCAGTATGCCGATTTCTGTCGCCAGCACCACCGAATGCAGGTGATCAATATACATCGCTAATCCCATGGTTAGCAGATAAACCACCACGATAATCCCACCGGATAACTCAGCGTCCTTTGGAATAATCGCTGGTGTAAGACTCGCCGCGATTAACATCACCACTACGGTGAAGAATCCTCGCATCAGCCATGTACCGCCCGCTTCGGTTTGCTCAAGTGATTCGTTGCGATGTAAACAAGCCGACATCACAATTCGCCCGATACCCAGCGCTCCCGGTGGGCTAATCACCAACAAGTCATACATGCCTGTTTCTCGCTCGTTGGCAATGCTGCTGGCGATTTGAACCGCCCATCGTAAACCGTATACAGCACTTAAAAAGACGATGCCGGGAATCAATAGAAATGGAGAGAACAAAATCAATACACATCCCATGTACCACGGCATAATATATGGCGGTTGGGTGATGATTCTCTGGTATAGAGGATGTCCGGTTAATGGTCTTTTCATCCAGCGCCAAAGTGTCCATGTCAGAATCAATATGTGTCCTTTAACTCACCGTAATCTTGGCGGATACAATGCCAACTCCGCATCCTTAGGCTTACTATCCGTTTGCTTGATTACTACGCGCCATAAGAACCGGATAATAAGGTCCTGTACCACTACAATAACAATAACGCGCATCAGCGTTAAAAAGATGTCTGTCATTCCGCCTGCTAAACCCAGAGTTTGGTAAACTTTCTCTAATAGAGTGAATCCAATCAGAACACTAATTGCATAGCTGCTGATTTTAATCAGTAGAAAAATCGCTGGCGCATACAACAAGGAATCCACGCTCCCACTGGCAAATGTGGGAATAATCAGACCGACTAAACAGCCAATGACCGTTGATTGCACGTACTCACTGTAAATGAGTGCGACCACAGCCGCCGCGTTGATTAATGGCACAATAACGGGCAGTGTCAATTCTGATGAGGTTAGGATAATCGAAAGTGAAATGCCAGCAAACAAGACCAATATGACCCCGATCGCTGCTAACGCAATCCGCGTCGAGGTTCTCACGATTTCAAGCATCCTGTGAAACTGCCGGTGCTCGTAAAGCAAACTTGTACACAACACCCAGCAAATGGCTAATGCTCCCGGGGGACAGAGCGCTAACAATTCGTATGTCTTGTTTTTACGTTCAAACGAGATGAGTTGGCTTACACGCACGGCACAATCGATGCCATAAATCAGTCCACATCCTGCCAACACAATAGGCATCAGTAAAATGAGAATCGTGGGCATAATTTCGCTCATACCCATGATGAAACCGATCACTACACCAGCGGAGTTTATGCCGTAGCGTTTGCCAATCGGTGGCAAGAGAACTGTGCGCACGAAAATGGGATGAGTTGCAGGGGGATTATTAAGCGCGCGCCACAGTTTGAGCGTCATCGTGCAGCTTGAATTGAGAATAGGAGATTTCAGATGTCAAAAAGTCTATATCGGCTGGTCTGGTATTTGTGGTTTCTATAAGCCGTCTCCAAGCCGCAGAAATAATTCCTTCGCGTGTCAAATAAAAGACTGTCACCGTTAATATCATTTGGCTGATTTCACTACTTATTCCTATGGTCATCAGCCAACGACAAATATCCGGCAAGATAAATAGGCTAACTGCAATCGTAAAAAGATAAGAACATACTTGGAAGGCCACAAAAATCATCAATGCCCACAGCCGTTGATCGATGCTCGATGTTTGTTGTGCTGCCAACATGCCCGATAAACATCCAAACACGGTGGCTTGGATATGGTCGAAATAAAACAGCGCGATAAAACCTAATCCCCAAGTGAGGGTTATGCCACCCTTCATACCTAAGACCCGCTGTAAAAAAAGCTGACTGGATATAATGAATGGCACAAATAGTCCGAACCGCACAATCCATGCCTCAAGGGAATTCAGTATTTCAAAAGCTTGTTCACGGTGCAAACTACCAGTACAGATGGCCCATAAAGTGCGGATAGTACCACCCGGTGTGAGGCAAAGTAAATCATACGTGCGGCTTCGTTGCTCAATAACGATTCGGCTGCTAATTCGCAGCGTCAAAATCACACCACTAATGGTTCCACTAAGCACCATCAAACAAATAAGCCGCATATCGATAATGAATAGGACTGGCCATAACCAAACTTGTCCCTGCAAGAAGAGGTTTTCAGTGAATCTGCTGATACGGGGTGCATCGTCATAAATGCCATCAATGATCCGTACGAACATTGGTCCATCTGCTGGGTGCTTAAGTCCTCTCCATAATTGCCACATCGTCATGGTGTTAACCCCCAAGCTACTGGATCAGGTCCGTTAACCGTTGGGAAGATGCCTTCGCTAAGCTGTGTAAACACCCCGCTATTGATGTCTAGAGCCAGTAATAGATAGCCTTTATTATCGCCCGGAACATTGCCTCCAAAAGCCACATGCGTACTGTCCGGTGACCAGATTAGACGCGGGGGGTTAGGCGTATGTTCAGTCGTTGTGAAACCGCAAAAGCTGTGTATTTCTTTGCTAACGATGTCCAAAACATGAATGCTGGCTGTCGCTGCATCGGTTTCAGGATTATTTCCATTGAGTCGCATTACCCAGAACGCAATATGTGTTCCGTCAGGCGACCAACTCAAATCTCCACTGGTTAACCCATTGATGCGGACTGCCCCATATAGGCTTGTGAGGTCTGTCCATTTAGCGGGGAGGTAAGTGGTTCCCGGTTGTACAGCATAAATTTCGCTGCCAGTTTCGCCTGATGTACTCTCGACTTTCACAGGTGCGACATAGGCCAACCACTGTCCATTAGGCGACCATGCCGCCGAGTCGTAATAAGGAAGGTCAACCCCTAAGTCAACGCCTGTTGCATCAATTTCATCGCCTGCCGCCAAATTAACCATCAAGCGGTGAAAGGTATCTTCAACTTGCTTAACCTTGATACCCCATTTCCCGCCCGGTTGCACAGTTGCCACGCTGTTCACATTCAAATAGTCGCGGTCGCCACCACTTTGGGGTTGCAAATAGGCAGCTTTTCCCGGAGTCCACACCAGCAAGGTATTGTTTGACCACCATTCCACATCCGCTGCGTAATCAACCAGTGGGGTGCGTTGTGTTCCGTCCATCCGCATCTTGGAATAGGCTTCGGTAATTGAATCAACATAGGTGATCCATTGGGCATCCGGTGAAAGTCGGCAGTTTGTGCCGCATGGCCGCGTATCTGGCAGCGGGTAACGGCTGTTGGAGTCGATGTTGTAGACCCACATGCTGGCTTTATCGAAAGCCGTCAAAATAATTCCCCCGGGCTTGAATTGACTACCGCGTACTTGAATTCCACCGGATGGACAGACTTCTACCACAGTGCTTGTGGCGGTCACTTTGCTTCCATCGATCAGAATCAGCACCAAAATGATCCAAGCGAGATTACGGAGTATGCTGTGTTGTGGAATGAATTGAAGGCGAGAAAGTGTCATAGCGTGTCAGATATTTGCTCACATTGCGCCAAGCATAGCACAAAATAATGACCGTTGCTTTCATCTCAAAATTTCCCAAGCGTGACCGAGTGATATGACATTACCCGCTTTACGGTAATCAAATTTGAAACGTTTCACGTTGTATTGAACCTTTTTTTGTACAGCTTTCAATCTTGTTAGAGTTTGTTGATGTTGCATGGAAACATGTGTTTTAGATGGGGAATTTGGTACACTTAACGCTGTGAATATATATAGGTATGATATAGTGTCTACAGAGTATGTGTGCTTCCAGAACAGGGGCATGAGATGAAAAAAAGCCTCACAACCTTTTCATCCAGTATTCGGGATGAAATAGGAGAAGGATCGCCAGAGTTGGGGGAAATCAAGGAGCCGATCAATCCGCAAACGACTACGACTTCTCCGGTTATCCGGACGAACGGCGGATATGCACCAACGGCTGAAACAGGGATGATTCCCGCTGTGTTCATTGCGCCCTATGAAGGTCACGATAATGCCGAAGGTCAAGATGCATCTCGCACGACGGCTGAAACTCAGGTTGCACCCCTTAATCAGAAAGCGACCCAAACAATGATAGAACATATGCCGTCTATACTCATTATTGAAGACACCACCGAACTGGCAGAGGTTATTCAGGCCACGCTTGAACGCATGAATATGCACACTGCCCACGAAACACACGGTGGCAAAGCAATTGCGCGCTTTGATGAAATGCATCCTGATGTAGTTTTGTTGGATATTGGTCTTCCTGATATGTCAGGTTGGAAGTTCTTGGAAGCAGTCAAAGAAAAACATAAAGATGATATGCCCATCATTATCGTCATTACAGCCTATGGTGACCCAGCGAATCGTTTGGTTGCGAAGTTCCAAGGGGTTTATAACTACCTTATCAAACCGTTCACTTCTGATGAAGTCGAGCAGGTTGTGATGTCCGCTATCCGTAGTAAGACTGCATGAAACCGTTTCGATTTTCCCGCGCCCTCTTCATGAGGGCGTTTTTATTGGGTATGGCGCTGTCAGTATTGGCATCCACACCTCCTCCGCCACTCCCTTCATCTTTGATCGTTAACCTTGCTGCTCACCGTCCTATGCAAGCGCTCTATCAGATTGAGTCGCAGGTTGCCCAATCTGGTTGGACAGTTGATCTTGCCATGTCAGCAGGGGATATTTGGGAAGGTCTGGACGATTTGCCTCATGCCGTATCATATTGGGAAATTGCCATAAGATTTCAATCCGATAATGAGCCGTTGATTCGTCGCCTAGCGCAATCTTATTTAGAACTAGAACATTGGTCACAAGCCGTCATCACGCTTAGCAATCTTCTCAAACTAAGTGATGATAACTGGGCGCATTTTCAAGTGGGCATACTACAATCTGTGCTTGACTCTTCATCCGCAACTGAGCAACTACAACTCGCTGCCCGCGATCCACAGTATCAATCAATTACCACTCAACTTATTCCCGTGCTAAATGAATCCTCTGATATCGTTCGTGCTATGCAAGTTGGACTTGTTTTGTCGAGTGCTAAATTGTGGCCTGCTGCCGAATATGTTTTCCAATATGCGGCCTCGCTCTCGCCTAAGCTGCCTGTTGCCTTGGCCTATAACGGACTTGCACGTGACCAGCAGGGCAAAAATGGTCGTTCACAAATTGAGCAAGCTGTTGCCCTCGCACCCAATAATGCCCAAGTCCGTTATTTACAGGGCTTGCACTTACATCTTGTCGGGGACGAGGATGCCAGCCTGATTGCACTTCAACAAGCCACCGTTCTTGATCCTCTCAACCCTGCTTTTGCTGCCGAGTTAGCGACGACCTACGACCGCTCAGGCGACTCGGCCAAGGCTGAGTATTGGTATAAAGCCGCTGTCACACTTTCCAATAATGACCCTCGTTTTCAAGCCCTACTCACAGTTTTTTATGGTCAACCGTCAGTTTCTATCGTGACTGCCACACCTTAACTCCACGTTTACGCTCGATTACCCTCGTGCTACAATCGCCTCTTATGATCACATAATCGAGGTGTATTGCCTTGCGCCGTTTCCTCTTCCTTTTGGTTCTGTTGCTTCTGCTGGGTATAGCCTATTTGGCAAATCGATTGACTGCCCATCTACATTACATCGTGCCTGTGGAAGCAGGTAAAGTGGCTTACATTGCCACCTTTGACGACTTCAAATCAGATTGGACACAGGCCGAAGGTCGCCTAAAAGTACATATTCTCGATACCGGCGCACTGCGTATTGAGGTTGGCGATGTGGATAAACTTCCTTTTTCACAGGCTAAGCCCTATTTCGCTGATTTTGATATGCGGGTACAAACAACGGCTGTCGATGGTCCTGAAGGAAACGGTTTTGGATTAATCTTCCGCTTGCAAAACAAAGATAACGTCTCACCAACGGATGACGACTTTTACTTGTTCGAAATAAGTAGCGATGGCTATTATCGTGTGCTGCGATCTTTTATTAACGATCAAAAAGAATTAAGCACGTGGATACCATCGCCAATTATCAATCAGCATATTGGTGCGACTAACTTTCTTCGTGTAAATGCTAAAGGTGATCACTTTCAGTTTTTCATCAATAATCAACAGGTTCAGTTATGTATCCCTGATGACCCAAACGGAGTAAGCACATTTCCCGCAACAGGCGATTGTATAGGAGGCAAAATGCTGGATACGCTTATTGATGCCTCAATCCCTAATGGTCAGCTTGGCGTTGTAGCCCAATCATTAGACGAACAGGGTGTGGTTATTGATTTTGATAATGTGGTCGTTTATGGCCCTGCATAAATTGCTAGTCGCGTAAAGCGATTGAGTTTTTGTAATGAAAAACATGTCCTTTCCGTTGGGCACTCAACTAAATTATTGTGGAAAAATGACCTAAAAGAGGTCGTTTTCCCAGAACTTAAAGTGTCTATGTACTAGAGCTGATTCCTACCCGGCAAAGACGATTTCACCAATCTCCGCTATACTAATACGATATTTGCAAGCCTTATTGGCCAGAACTGCCTATCTTGTCAGCATTTCTTATGCTGTTTAAAAGGAGCGAAAACATGGAAGAACCCAAGGTACAACTACAAACTGCACTCAAATCGGCAATGATTAACAAAGATGTCGTTCGGCGTGATGTCATTCGTGGTTTACTGAGTGCTGTCAAACAGGTAGAAATTGACAGCCAAAAAACGTTGAATGCCGAGGATACAATCAGTATTCTACAAAAGGAAGCTAAAAAGCGCCGTGAAAGTATTGATGAAGCGCTCAAGGTTGGTCGCAGTGAAATTGCTGATCAAGAAAAAATTGAATTGGCAATTATAGAAGGTTTCTTACCCACACAATTGTCGCGTGAACAAGTTGCCATTTTTGTACAGGAAACCATCGCTCAAACCGGAGTGACCTCACCGAAAGAAATCGGCAAATTAATGGGTGCGCTGATGCCCAAAGTCAAAGGGCTGGCAGATGGCAAACTCGTCAATGAGGTCGTTAGAGAACTGTTGAAGTAGTGCTGCTGGTGTTGATATGATTGATTGGCTTACAGGATTATTGCAACGTACTTTTCGAATCCAACCAGTGCGTTCGCGTAACCTCCTGCATTGGTTTGGGACAAGCGTTGCAACTGCCACATTCGTCTTAATCGCTACTCTATTGGTAGTCTATGACAGCGTGTTTTTAGGTTTTAATAACCTTTCAAGTCTACAAATTGGGGATAACGCACCGCAGGACATTCGTGCGCCGATTAGTGTCTCGCCATTTGTAAGCAAAGTTCTTACTGAGCAGCGTCAGCAAGAAATCCGCCAAAGTGTACCTGATATTTACTTCCCGCCGAATCCGGCTGTGTCGCGTCAGCAATCCGATATGACTAGCCAGATTTTGGCCTATATACAGAATATCCGTCACGATCCATATGGCACACCTCAACAAAAAATAGAAGATCTTCGCGCTATCAACGATCTCAAATTGCCGGATTCCACTATTGTCCAACTATTAGGTTTGGATGAAAAAGCTTGGACGGACATCACCGATCAGATTACCAGTATTCTTGAACGAGTGATGCGGCTGGAAATACGCGACTCGAATTTACAGTCAATCATTACCCAATTGCCGATGCAAGTGGGTGTCCGTTTTTCTGAAGATCAAGCGGATGTTATTGTTCAGGTCGTCAAAGGGCTAATCCGTCCCAACACGCTTCTTGATTCCGAAACGACTAATCAAGCCCGTCAGAATGCAGTAGCCAATATTACTGTGCGTCGCAGTTTTGAACGGGGGCAGGTGATTTTGCGGGCTGGCGAAAAAGTGGATGCTGCCGCTTATGAGGCTTTGAGTGTGCTGGGCTTGCTAGAACCGACCAATCAACGGGTGCAAGAATTTGCGCGTGCGGCTTTAGCCAGCATCATCGTTGTGGTTGTCACAGGCCTATATCTCAGCCGTTTTAAACCAGACTTGTTGCGTTCTTCGCGTTTTATGACGCTCTTGGCCGCACTGTTTTTGCTAACATTGTTGGGCGCGCGTCTTTCAATTATTTATGGACAAATTTACCTCTATCCAACTGCCACTATGGCGATTTTATTCGCTGCTTTAGCCAGTGCTGAAGTGTCCGTCATCGGTGTGTTAGGGTTGGCGACGCTGGTCGGTCTTATGCAAAACAACTCGCTTGAAATGGCGATGTTGGTTGGTGTGGGAGGGCTGTTAGCGACTCTAGTCCTGCGCCGTCCGGAACGTCTAAATGGTTATTTTCTACCCGGTTTGCTAGTAGGCTTGGCGAATGTTGCCGTGGTGCTCATCTTTTTTCAGGGTGACTTGACCTCTTCTAGTAATGCCGCTGGGGTTGGTGAACTCATCATCTATAGTGTGGTAAATGGGGCGCTCTCAGCGACTGTTTCACTGGCAGGGATTTATATCGCGACCCTGCTCTTTAACCTCCCCACAGGATTGAAGTTAGTAGAACTTAGCCAACCTAATCAACCCTTGCTTCAACGCTTATTGCGCGAAGCTCCCGGTACCTATCAACACTCGCTTCAGGTTTCGAACATGAGCGAACAGGCTGCTAATGCCATTGGTGTAAATGCTGACCTTGTGCGGGTTGCGGCTTTATATCATGATGTTGGCAAGATGATTAATCCCGCCTTCTTTACCGAAAACCAAGTTGAGGGCGTTAATCCCCATGATGCATTAGATGATCCAGCACGTAGCGCCGCTATTATCATCAGTCATGTAACCGAAGGTGAAAAAATGGCTCGCCAATATCATTTGCCAGCACGTATTCGGGATTTTATTCTCGAACATCACGGCACACAAGTTTTGTATTTTTATCAGCAAGCCGTTCAACGTGCCGGAAGTGATCAGGGCGTAGACATCGAACAGTTTACTTATCCCGGTCCCAAGCCCCAGACTAAAGAAACTGCTATTTTAATGTTGGCGGATAGTTCTGAAGCGACAGTACGTTCACGTAAGCCAACCAAAAAGCAGGAAATCGACGAAATCATTCAGCATATTATTGATGGCAAAATCCAATCAGGCCAATTGGATGAGTCGAGTTTGACTTTGAATGATCTAAGAGCCATTAAGAATATATTCGTAGATATGCTACAGGCCGTGTTTCATCCGCGCATCAATTATCCGCCGCAACTTAAACCATCGACTGAATCGTCATCCGAAATTCCACGTATTGCGACTTTGCCAAATGTCACTCAGGAGACTGTCGGAACACGTGCTGCTTTGTCGGATGGAGATCGCCCATCGACGGTAGTTGTGCCTACTGAGCCAGCCGCCGAACCACCAACCTCGAAGGCACAGACGAGAGAGATGCCTGCCATAAAAATTATGTTGGATGCTGAAGATGAAGCTCCACTGCCAGATGTTCCGCCGTTGCCCCGCACAGGTGAATATAAAACAGTACGAAATGGTGAAAATGGCAAAGCACCGTTGAAAAAGGATGCGCCAGAAGAATAACATGACATTTACCATCGACATTCAAAATGAAGCCAATTACGCCTTTGATGCCGCACGCTTGCAACAAGCTTCAGAGCAAGTCCTCAACCAACATGATGTTGATCCTGAGACCAGTTTAAGCATTGTATTTGTAGACAACGCCTATATTCAAAATGTTAATTTTCAATTTCGAGGTTTCGAATCCCCGACCGATATACTTTCTTTCCCTGCTGACGAACCACCTGTCGAAATTGAGGACGAGCCGCCTTACCTCGGTGACTTAATTGTTGCCTATCCTTACGCATCCGAACAGGCCACCCGCGAAGGTCACGCTTTAAATGATAGTCTGTCTCTGCTAGTGATACATGGCACATTGCATTTACTTGGATACGATCACGATACGCTCGAAAATCGTGCTGAAATGTGGGCCGCACAGGATGCAGCATTAACCGCACTTGGAATCTCAACTGCCATCGTTCCTTCTCTAGAAGGGAGCGGTGATGACCAATCGCACTAAAAAAGTGCTGGATGAACTCACCAGTACTATGAAAATTAACCCCGACCAATATAGTCTGAATGTCAGTCCCAGCCGGATAAAAAGTTTGGGATATGCGCTGGCGGGTTGGCTATATATGTTGCGCTACCAGAAGAACACTCGTATCATGTCTGTTTCCAGTGTGGTCATATTTGTGCTAGCGTTCTGGTTGCAAGTTGATTTCACTAGCTGGGCTATCCTCATCCTCACCATCACGACCGTTTGGATGGCTGAGTTTCTAAACGCAGCGGTTGAAGCAGTCGTCAATCTGGCAACGTCAGAATTTCACCCGATGGCGAAGGTTGCCAAAGATGTTGCTGCTGCTGCGGTGCTTTTGGGGGCTGTTGCTTCAGTGTTTGTGGGGCTGTTGATACTTGGACCCCCTCTTTTACACAAATTAGGTTATTGAGAAACAGAACATGGAAGAAACGCCACAATCAGAATCGGAAGCGCCGCGTCGAAATAGCGCTCGTGAACGTCATCAACGGCGTAAACAGGGCATGGCGCAGCCTTCCAATACACCACGCCAACTCAGACCATCAGGCGGTTTTGAATTGCCAGAAGTACGCATTCCGGTCAATCGCCTCGTCATCTATGGCGTTGCAGGTGCTGCCTTCTTGATTGTGGTCATTATGCTCCTTGGGCGGCTTAAAAATGATACGCCCAAGGCCAGTGCTAATGCTATTTGGATCGGTACACAGTGGACATACGATAGCCCCGATGATGTTGCCTTAACAGCGCTCGTACAAAAGTTGCGCGATCATCACGTGGGCGTGGTCTATGCGTGGGTCAGCTTGCTTCAATCCAATAATGCTTGGTCAGATACCAATAAACTCGACTCAGTTAAATCGTTTGTCCAGCGCTTCAAACGGCTTTATCCTGAAGTGCGGCTTTATGGATGGTTGAGCATTGACGCACAGCCGGTCGATAGCAATGTTCGCCTTGCTGATACTTCCATGCAGCAAATCGTAGCCGATTTCAGTCAGCGTATGACTGCCGAATTCAAGTTTGATGGCGTGATGCTTAATGTCATACCCGTCTTCAACAATGATGAAAATTATCTTGCTGTCTTGAGGAAAGTTCATAGTAGCATCGGCGAGAAAGCGTCATTAGCTGTCGCTGTCCCGCCGGATTGGACACCCACCGAAGTCGACATTCCAAAACCGCCACGCATCGAACCCGGTACGATTTGGGATGAAGCTTATAAACAGCGCGTAGCCTTGATTGCTGATCAAGTGGTTGTGACTGCTTATAACAGTGGCATCTCCACCAGTGCAGACTATTCTGCGTGGATGGCCTATCAAGTTAAAACATTTACCAGTGCTTTAGCAGGCTTACAAACTGCGGATGGCATTCCCGCGTCAACCGAATTACTTATTGGCGTTCCTGCTTACGACACGCAAGCCCTGACTCATGATACCAATGTTGAAAATATTCCGTCGGCGATAGCAGGTATTCGTACTGGTCTAATCGAAAGTTCAACCTCAGCCAAGTTCGTGAAGGGTATCGCCATCTACTTCGAATCCCAGATGAACGACGATGATTGGTCACAGATCAAACAACTCTGGTCGAATTGAAAAGCTTTTGCAAACCTATTGGTTATTGTAGGGGCAGACGGCTGTCTGCCCTCGATCCAATTGCTTGATACCTTTTATTTCCCCAATTCCTCGTAGAAATAAATCGCCGTATCAATTCCCTTGTGGAACATCTCTAAGGTAAAGCTCTCGTTTGGCCCATGTGCGCCATCACCCGCCAATCCTAGCCCCATCAAGATCACAGGCAAATTATCAAGTTGCCGTTGGAAGTCCGCGATAATCGGCAGTGTCCCACCACCACGTTCGAATACCGGACGTTTACCCCAGCCTTTTTCATAGGCGTTCAATGCAGCCGTCATTGCCGTTGAGTGTGTATCCATCACAGCAGGGTAGGCTGACGCTTGTATTCGCACTTCGCTGCGGACGGTCGGTGGAGTCAATGCCAATAGTTGCGCTTTGACCAGTTCGAAAATCTTATTCGGATCTTGATTGGGCACGAGGCGGCAGCTAATTTTTGCCAGCGATTTTGCAGGCAGCACTGTCTTTGACCCCGCTCCATAAAACCCGCTGACGAACCCGTTGATTTCAAGTGTGGGTCGCCCACCAATGCGCTCGTGCAACTCGTAATCAGCTTCACCCCAGAACTGAGGTACACCGGTTGCCGCTTCCCATATAGATTGTGCTGGCGCATGTTTACGCAGTTCCGTCCGTTCTTCTGCGCTCATAATCAATACGTCATCATAAAATCTCGGCACATTCACACTGCCGTCCGCATTGTGTAGCTGCGCGATAATCTCCGCCATAGCCTGCGCCGGATTATGCACGATTCCGCCATAACCGCCGCTGTGTAAGTCTTGTTTCGGCCCAAATACCTCAAAATCCAGATACATTAACCCGCGCGTTGAATAATCAATTACAGGTTGGTCAATCGTCTTCATACCGCTGTCTGAAATCACACACACATCCGCTTTGAGTTTCGCACGGTTTTCGGCTACAAATTTGCCGAGGTTAGTCGAGCCAATTTCTTCTTCGCCTTCAATCAAAAACTTCATATTGACGTTCGGTTTGCCGCCGTTTGCCAATAGTGACTCTGCTGCTTTCAATTGCGCCAGCATTTGCCCTTTGTCGTCGCTTGATCCTCTCGCCCAAATCTTGCCGTCATGAATCACAGGATCAAATGGTTCGTTATCCCAACCATCGCTTTTGACCGCTGGTTGCACATCATAATGCCCGTAGACTAACACCGTCGGCGCATTACTACCCGCGCCCATCCACTCACCGTACACCACTGGATGTCCAACAGTTGGCAAGATTTCGACGGTCGTTAAGCCGATGCGCTTCATATCAGCCGCTACCCACTCCGCTGCTTGTTGCACATCCGGTTTGCATTCTGGTAACGTGCTGATGCTCTTGATACGCAGCAAAGCGTCTAGTTGCGCCTCAAACTGCTTACTATTCGCTTTCGCATATTCATGTGCATTCGTCATTATGTATTCTCCTGTCCTATTGCTTCGTAGAAATAGATCGCTGTGTTGATGCCTTTGCGGAACATCTCAACCATAAAATGCTCGTTCGGACTGTGCGCACCGTCGTCATTTAGACCAAACCCCATCAAGATTACGGGCGCATTCAACTCTTGTTGGAAGTCGCTTACCACTGGAATACTCCCGCCTTCGCGCATGAAAACGGGTTTCTTGCCCCAACCCTGTTCATAAGCCTTAATTGCCGCCTGCATCTCTGGTGTGCGAATATCCACAAATGCCGCAGGCCCACCCTGTGTCACCTCAACTGTCGTGCGGATTGTCGCTGGACTCAGATTCATAATGGTGTCGCGTACAAGCTGCCCAATAACAGCTGGGTCTTGGTTCGCTACTAATCGGCAGCTAATTTTCGCCCATGCCTTCGAAGGCAGCACCGTCTTAAATCCTTGCTCATAATAGCCACCCGCCATCCCGTTGATTTCCAATGTCGGTCTTGCACCTGTTCGCTCGTGGATAGCGAAACCCGGTTCACCCCATTGTTGAGGTGCGCCTGTTGCCTCTCGCCAAGCTTTTTCAGTTATCCCAGTTTTCTGAAGCTCCGTTCGTTCTTCATCTGAAAGAGGCAGCACGTCATCATAAAAACCCGCTACAGCTACGCTCCCATCGTCGTTATGCAGCTTAGCGATAATCTCTGCCAGCGCTTGCACCGGATTATGCACCGAGCCGCCGAACGTTCCACTGTGTAAATCCGTTGCCGGTCCATACACTTCTATATCAATCGTCAAGATGCCACGCAGCGCATAAATAATGGATGGTTGGTCTGGTGTCGGCATCCCACTGTCTGAGATTACGCAGACATCTGCTTTGAGCTTAGCTTTGTTAGCGGCCACAAAATCCGCCAGATGTGTCGAACCAATTTCTTCTTCACCTTCGATCAAAAACTTGAGATTGACCGTAGGTTTACCGCCATTTGCCAAAACTGCTTCGACAGCTTTGATGTGCGCGAAAATCTGCCCTTTATCATCTGATGAACCCCGTGCATAAATCTGTCCTTTGCGTTCAACTGGCTCAAAAGGTTCGCTGATCCAACCGTCACTTTTTTGCGCAGGCTGCACATCATAATGCCCATAAATTAGGATTGTTTTCGCGTCCAATCCCGCACCCATCCACTCACCATAGACAATCGGATGCCCCGGTGTGGGGATAATCTCAACTGTGTGCAATCCGATGCGCTCTAAATCGTCTGCCAGCCACTGTGCCGTCCGCTGTACATCCCCTGCATGTTCAACCGATGTGCTAATACTCGGAATTCGCAGTAGATCAAAAAGTTGTTCCTTAAATTGGTCGAAGTGCGCTTTCATATACTCATGCGCTTGGCTCATCACTGTTTCATCCTTTTACTGAGTTCCTCGTAAAACTGAATCGTAATTGCCATGCCCTTATACCACATGTCAAGGTAAACATGCTCATTCGGTCCGTGTGCCGCACATCCTTTATAACCGAATGATAGCAGCACGAGTTGGGCGTCGAGCGCCTTCTGCAAATCGACGACCACTGGAATACTACCGCCTTCGCGCACAAAATGCGGGCGCTTACCCCATACAGTTTCATAAGCCTTTCGAGCTGCCTCAACCGCTGGACTGTGTCGGTCAATCAGCGCAGGTTCACCGATCTCAATCAGCCGCAGTTCTGCTTTGACCGTTGCTGGCGTAATCGTCTTGATAAAATCACGCAACCGTTCGTAGATCACTTGTGAGGTTTGGTTTGCTACCAATCGGCAGCTAATCTTTGCCAGCGCCATTCCTGGCAAAACCGTCTTAAAACCATCACCCGCGAATCCGCCTCGAATGCCATTGATCTCTAGCGTCGGACGCGCTCCGATTCGTTCGTGCAGGTTATATTGTGCTTCTCCCCAAACTTGCGGAGCCGCAGCCACATCTTTCCATTCTGTCTCAATCCACGGCAGCGCTTTTGCGAGTTCTGCCCGTTCCTCATCATCTAACGGCAGCACATCATCATAAAATCCCGCCACACTCACGCTGCCATCATCGTTATGAAGCTTCGAGATTATTTCCGCCAGCGCTTGAATCGGATTATGTACCGTCCCGCCGAAATGTCCGCTGTGTAAATCCTGTTTCGGCCCACTGACTTCCAACTCCATCGTCACCACGCCACGCAGTCCGTAAGCAATATCCGGTTGCTCACGGTCGGACATGCTGCCGTCGCAAATCACCGCCACATCGCACTTCAAACGGTCGCCGTATTGCCGCACAAAAGCCGTCATGTTCTCGGATGCTGATTCCTCATCGCCCTCGAACATCAGCTTGATATTTACAGGTGATGTACCCGTCTTGATGACCGCCTCAGCCGCTTTCAACTGCGCCATCACATTGCTCTTACTGTCAATTGCACCACGCGCAAATATCTTGCCGTCTTTCTCGGTTGGCTCAAATGGCGGTGTATGCCATCCGTCGCTCATCTCGGCAGGTTGCACATCAAAATGGCAGTAAACCAGCACCGTGGGCGCATCTTTCCCCGCGCCCATCCACTCAGCAAAAACCACCGGATGCCATTTCGTGTGGATGACCTCGACCGTATCAAACCCGATCCGTCGCATATCGGATGCCAGCCATTCCGCTGCCCGTTCACAATCCGCTTGATGTTCGACCAATGTACTCACACTCGGAATGCTCAACAGTTCTTTCAACTGCTGCTTAAACGCATCCTCATGACTCTTTACATACTCCAAAGCTTGATTATTCATCTTCCCTCAATCTTTGATTGTTCCAACTCGATTCATACCAATCCCGAACTTGACCACGTAAAACTTTTGTTCTAAAATTAAATGTGAGTTTCTTATAGTATTTCCAAGTGCACAGCGAAAATGTCTCTGGTTTTTAGTTCCCTCCATCGCTTGCGGGGGAGTGTTAGGGTGGGAGTTCTGTATTTTGCAGTTCAATTATCCTTGCAATTCTCTCGCTAAATCTTCGAAGAAAATTTTCTGAACATCGGATAACATAAAAAACTGACTAGTAGGACGTGTAGTTTTGATTTTGGTCTTAACTTCATCAAGCTCTGTACCTCCCATGAGGTAAATTGCATGAGCCATTGTCCCTGTTCTGCCAACACCTGCATGGCAATGTAGATAGACAGGTTTCTGCTCATTTTTCATGCGGTTGACAAAGCTAAGAACTTCCTCAACTTGTTGTTTGGTCGGAGGATATTGATCGACAACCGGCACATGTAAAGTTTCAAAACCCATAGCAGCAAGTGTTTCAGCAGACAGTTCTTTCTGCACAGTTAAAGGATGTTCCGTGAGCGTGACAATAGCTTTTACACCTTGGTTTTTCAAGGATTCGAGGTTTTCAATGCTAATTGGAATCCCACCACACGCCAAAACCTTCTCATCAACCCAGTTAATTCGCATAATAATCTACTCTTTAGTCTCTTCTCTTTGCGTCGTTGCTTCTTTGCGCCTTTGCGTTAAGTTTTGCATTTTCGGCGGATCATTCCCTAGTACCCGCCGAACCTACATTCGGCGGCGGACATACGGGAGCTTTCTGCTGCACTTGTGTCATTTCAGCGGCATCAGCCGAGCCAGCCGCCATTCAAAAATGTCAATTCAGCGGTTTCTCCCTTGCTTCCCGCCCGCCATTTCAGCGGATTAAATGCAATTTGTGCAATAGTCGTTGGGTATCTGAATTTTCTCTGGACTGTAAACTGTTAACTGATAACTTCAAACTTGCAACTTGCCTCTTGCCACTTCTAACTAAAAACTTTTCCCGCCTGCTCCCAGATCACCCGCTTGTCTGCCTCATCTGGCACAAATGGAAAATAATAACCAACCCGGTCGAGTAATCCCTCGTACCGTTCCTTCACCTTATAAGGAATCTCATCCGGTGCAGCCACCACTGCGATCTCGCTCAGCATCT
Source organism: Aggregatilineales bacterium (assembly GCA_038251275.1). Classification (GTDB taxonomy): domain Bacteria; phylum Chloroflexota; class Anaerolineae; order Aggregatilineales; family Phototrophicaceae; genus CFX2. The sequence goes on along the minus strand of JBBSBM010000057.1, from coordinate 3,703 downwards.
CGTCGCTAATTTCTGTCCACATCTCTGTCCAACGGTTCTCGCGGATCATCTTGGTCAATCGCTCGACAATATCACCCCAACCGTGCATCTCCAACACCGCTTTATAACTCGGTGTGCTGGCATAAAACGCAATCTGACTCTTGGTCGCAATTGTACTTTGCTGAATTTCTTCCGGCGTGTTTCCCGTCACCACAAAGATCATGCACGTCAGTTTCACATCCTGTCGCGTCCGTCCTGTTTTCTGCGCCCCTGCCTCAATATTCGGGATAATAATTTCTTTCAAATATCGTGTCGTATGAAAAGGATGGACATGAAATCCCTGACATATTTCGCCTGCTAATCGGCACAACCCCTCGTTCACCCCCGCGATATAAATCGGTATATCTGCATAGGCCATCGGCTCAGGTGAGAAAAAGGGTGTCATAAAAATAATGCGGTAGCTCCCCCCGATATATCGCAAAGGCACACCCGTCTGCCACCTATTCCAAGTTGCTCGCATCACCTCAATATATTCACGTAATCGTGGAACAGGTGCGCTCCACTCGCTGCCAAACCGCTTGGTGATGTGTGCTTTAACCTGTGTTCCCAATCCCAATATAAATCGCCCTTGCGATTGCTCGGCCAAATCCCAAGCGGTTTGCGCCATTACCATTGGGCTGCGTGGGAATGCCACCGCAATCCCTGTCCCAATATTAATTCCTCTGGTTGCGCTGGCTGCGTGTGTCAGTGGTAAAAATGGATTGTGCGAAGTCTCTGCTGTCCACAACCCGCCAAACCCATAAGCTTCCACCTGCCTCGCCATTTCGCCTGTCGTATTTAACTTCTTCGGGAAAACCGTCACGTCAAATTGCATTTTGCTTTACTCTGCGCTCTCCGCGTCTCTGCGGTTCAATCTTTTCAAATAGTAAATCGTCCGGTTTTAATTCGCTAGGCCACCCGCCCGATGCTATAATAGGCTCTTAAATCACATGTTTCGCAAAGGCCAACCATGACCGCGCCCACACTCTCTACGAAACTCAATTTAGAACATCTCACAACCCTATACCAAATCTCAATGACTATGAATTCGAGTCTTCAATTTGATGAAGCTCTCGCCAACGTTATTGATGCCATGATGCTCGCCACCAAAGCTGAACGTGGAGTATTAATGGGCTTTGAGGAAGAAACAGGTGAGCTTCGATTATTAGGTGCCCGTGGAATCGCTGGCGAACAATTAGCCCAGCAGGAAGCTTACAGCACCACCATCGTTAATCAGGTGGTCTCAACCCGTCAGCCACTCTTGACCAATAATGCCATGTTTGATGACCGCATTACTCCCGGTCAGAGTATCATCATGCGGGGACTCCGTGCTATCCTGTGTGCGCCCATGATGGCACAAGATCGGCTTGTGGGTGTGGTCTATGTTGATACCTCGATGCGAACCGGCGCTTTTACTGAAGCCGACCGTGATTTGCTCAGTGCCATTGCGAACCAAGCCGGTATCACACTTGAAAACTCGCGGCTGTACACCGTCGCAGTCGAGAAGGGGCGCTTAGAACACGAACTCAATCTCGCCCGTGAGATTCAGCAAGGCTTGCTCCCGCGCCGTAAACCGCAGTTACCCGGTTATGAAGTTGAAGCGGTTTGGCAATCAGCCCGCGAAATGGCTGGCGATTTCTACGACTACTTCAACGTCAATGAGCAGTCTTTTGGCGTAGTTATCGCTGATGTTTCTGATAAAGGTGCGCCGTCTGCCTTGTTCATGGCGGTTGCCCGTAGCATGATTCGTGCTTATGCCTTTGCAGGTTTACCCCCGCGTGAAACCCTCAGCCAGACCAATGATCTTATTTTGGATGATGCTGAAAGTGGCATGTTTGTCACAGTTTATCACAGTGTTTTCTATGGGGACGGGCATAGCATCCATATCAATGCTGGGCATAACCCTCCGGTTCTATTTCACTCGGCTACTGGCAAAGCGGAATTGATGTCCCAAGGTGGTAGAGCGATTGGTTGGTTCCCTCATAATCCCTTATCTGAAGTCGAACTGCGCCTCGACCCCGGAGATGTTATCGTCTATTACACCGACGGTCTAACAGATGCCGAAAACCCCATTAAAGAGAACTTTGGCGAAGCCCGTCTGTGTCATGTTGTTGAAGAAGCCGCTGGTCAGTCTGCGAGAGTTATTCTGCAACATATATTGGATTCTGTTGGTCAATTTGCTCAAGGTGTTGTTCCCTTTGATGATCTGACTTTAATGGTTGTTCGCTACACGGGTTAACTATAGATCCCCGTTTCGGAGGTCTGCATGAGCGTATCTGGCCTGAGTCCGAATTCAGGAAACAATCGTATTATGCGCTGGGTACTAACCACCATATGCGCTGTGGTTCTTGTACTGGCAGTTTGGGAAGTTCATACCACGCTTCTGTTAGTCTTAGGTTCCATCATTCTGGTGGTCTTGGTGACAATGCCGATTCGGTTTTTAGTTCGGCTTGGCCTTCGTCGCACACCGGCTGCCGTTATTTCACTGCTTGGCATACTAGGCATTGTCATATTGCTTATCCTCTTGGCTTTACCCTCACTTCTTGAACAATTCTCGACGCTCGGAACAGACTTTCAACAGGGCGTAAGTGAAGTGGTATCCCAATGGCAGCAGATTCAAAAAGACCCGAAGATGCGCGAAACGTTCCCCTATGTTGCCACCCTGCAAGATTTAATGAAAAATTTCTTCGGGGAAGATGACCTTAACAAGATATTTACCGAGGTCACACGGCAATTAGGTCAAGCCGCAGGGCAGCTCGGCGGTTCTGTTATTCCAGTTGTCAGCGGAGTCGCCAGCACCTTACTGAGCCTAATCATCGTTGTCTTTCTAACTCTCTATCTATTGGCCGAGCCTCGTAAGTATGAGGAAGGGGCGATTAGTCTCTTTCCCATCTGGTATCGTCCAAGAGTACGCTTTATCATCGACCGCATTGATTTCACCTTGCGCCTTTGGTTACAGGGGCAGCTACTGTTGATGGTTTTTGCTGGCTTTGTGACATGGCTGGGCTTAGCCATTCTCGGTTTGAATCAAGCCTTGGCACTTGGTGTTCTCGCAGGTCTCTTTTCATTTGTGCCAAACTTCGGCCCTATTGCCGCGTTAGTCCCATCATTAGTGGTCGGCTTAGTGCAGTCTCCCCAACACATTGGTTGGATCATACTGATTATTTACGGCACTTCTTTTCTTCAGAGCCAGCTAATCGCGCCACTGCTTTTTAAAGAGAGTCTCAATTTGCCACCGGTGATGGTTTTGATAGGGCAGATTTTTGCGGCAGTCTTTTTTGGCTTCTTGGGAATTATGCTCGCTGTTCCCATGATTGCCATTTTAATTGTCATCGTTCAGGAAGTTTATATTAAAGACATTTTGGGCGATAAACCCTCCGAAATGCCTCACACGCGTGAAATTGAGCTGCTGTCAAGTGGAAATTAACGTTAAATTGACCCTAATTTCCATAAAATCTCGTTAAAATCAGGGTTGACATCGTTTTTTACGGTGGTATCCTTCTGTTCATCGCGGACAAACAAACGCGACACACGAAAGTGTGGAGACGCAACTTAACAACAGAAGAGTGAGATGGAAGAGACACAGTGGATTGACACTGTGTAAAAGCAAAAAAACAATCAGCCAAGTAACAAAGCAAGGCAGCAAGCCTTGTCAGTTTCAAGAGTAAAATCAAACGGAGAGTTT
>JBBSBM010000056.1:0-46905 GCA_038251275.1 Aggregatilineales bacterium | reverse complement strand
TCGTTCAGGAATCCACCAATGTACTGACCCTACCCAAACGCCTCTCGACTATCGAACGCTACAGACTAAGTGATGCCACCAATGCCAATGCGCCACGCATTTTTGAAATTGCGATGATTAACGAGGTCTGGTCACTGAATGGGCGCACTTTTGAAATGGATGTAGCCGCTGATGATGAAGTTGTACAGGTGAACTCGCTTGAAGTATGGGAATTCATCAATGTAGTCAATGAGGGAAAACCGACCGGGATGAACATGGGGGGAATGGAAAACGCCGCAACTGAACCTATGCCGGGAATGAATATGAATACCGCCACACCGGACTCCATGTCTGGGATGAACATGGGCGGCACGAATGTTGAGCCTCTGACTGGAGATCAAATGGCACATCCTATGCACATTCACGGTGTTCAGTTCCAAATTCTGGAACGTTCTGTTAACGATGCCTTCCGAGAAGGTTGGACATCCCTGAGCGAAGGATATGTCGATGAGGGTTGGAAAGACACGGTGCTGTTGATGCCGGGTGAACGGGTGAAACTACTCATGCGTTTTGGCAATAATCCCGGGCTCTACGTCTTTCATTGCCACAACCTTGAACATGAAGACCTCGGTTTGATGAGAAACTATCGCGTCGAATAGTTCACAAACGCTGTTGAGTTTTTGATACCGACAGGATAAGTAATCCAGCCAGCACTTTATTTTGAATTTTTACAACACATAAAACCTAGACGCAGATGGGTCTCCCATGTGAGAACCCGCCACTTGGCTGATGTTAAGGTTCAAGATCGCACAGTAAGGTAGGACAGACGTTGTAACATGAATTGGGATGAATAATTTCCCTACATGAATTTTAGAAGGTGAAACATGAATCACGAAACCCATGAGAATATGAATCAGGGAATGAAATCGAGTTATCGCACATTCTTCGTGATGATCGCAACTTCAATGGTAGTGATGTTTGGGCTGATGTATCTAAATACCTATGAATTTTCGCATGTTTTTTGGAGCGAGACACGCGTTTATATGACGTTTATTATGGGCGCGGCGATGGCTATCATTATGCTAAGCTTCATGCGGGGGATGTATAGCAACAAAAGAACCAACACAGCAGTCTACCTCGGCAGTATTGTGGTCTTTTTGGTTGCGCTCTTTCTTGTCCGTAGTCAGATTACTGTAGGTGATTCATCCTACATGAGCGCTATGATTCCACATCACTCAATCGCCATTTTGACTAGTGAAAGTGCCCACATCAAGGACTTACGTGTTCGGAATCTTGCTGACGGAATTATCGAGGCGCAGCGCCGTGAGATCAAAGAAATGGAATGGCTGCTTGCGGATATCGCTGAAAACGGTATCGCCTCAACCCAAGCTGAGGCAGAAGCCCGTCCGGTTCCTACTTTCGACTCCAAACCGTAAGATTGGCAGCGCCACGTGGTACGTTTCAAGTACGATGGTGTAGAGGGCGTTTGCAACTGCTTTAAGGATAGTAGGCATATCAACGGTTGATGGAATTAGAATGATGGTTGTGCTTTCGTGTAATAACAAGACCTCAACGGCACTGACACCGGGTAATTTTCAATTGCTTTTGTAAAGCTTTGTACACACTCCGCACGGTCATCCCCATTAAAGGTAATTGGAGCGGTTGCAATGATGCCATTGAGGCTTACGCCGTTCCGTTGTACTGAGTACTGGTACCACCCACACCCACTAATAACTCATCTGCTCTATATACAGTTGCCCAACAGGTATAGTCGCCGCACTATTTCTTTATCCAATGGCAAATACATGACAGGTATGAACATGCTTGCGACTGATCCGTCTGAAATGATGGCAGGTTTTAATCATTTTGAAGGCAATGTTTATGAAATAGCGTGGCTCAAATCGGTGATTGACCAGCACTGATACGACTCATATTTGACAACACTTATTACGGTGTGATTCATGAGGACATCCAGAAATATTCAAATTGGCTCAGGATATTATCACTAACCAAACATTTGAGATTGCAGCTATGGAGAAAATAATTACAGAATAACAAGTTACCTTACTGTTTCGCCATATGAATTTGCGCTTCGGTAATCGGCAATTAATCTTGCCAGTTGATCGATACCAAGGATTGGTACAACCGAGGCAGTGATTCAAATTTACCCATCTCCTCAGTGCTATAATTGTCTATTGCATACATCGCTGGGGTCAAGCATCATCATCACGTCGTTTCGGTGCGCTGATGGTGCAATAATTATGGTTGCAACAACTGAATTTTTGTCCCATAATCTCATTTGCATAGTACTTCTCCACCTAATTCCAGACTAAAGACATTCAATTCAAATGGCACGTAATTCCATAAATAGTGTGCTACTATCATGCCCAATGCCAATAAATTCTGGCTCCATGTGGAGGGCAACTCGATGTTGTTGCTGAATACAAAACTCAACGTTCCGCCTGTCCGTCCATCGCATGTACGGCGAGAGGAATTGCTTCAACGGCTGGATAAACTCCGCGAGTACAAACTTGCGCTTATTGTTGCCTCAGCAGGCTACGGTAAAACGGCACTTGTGAGCGAGTGGATCGCCCAGAGCTCGATGAAGGTAGTTTGGTTTTCAATTGACGTGGGGGACAATGATCCGGTGCGGTTTTGGGATTATATTATTGCAGCGATTCAAACTGTATATCCTGACATCGGAGAGCAAACGCTCACGCTGCTGCACGAGCCGCAGCCACTACCGGTTGAAACGATCTTGTCTACACTCATCAATGAGCTGTCGGCACTCCCAGATTTGCTAACTTTAGTCTTGGATGATTATCACGTCATCGAATCGCCAGACATCCATGAGGGATTGACGTTTCTAGTTGAGTATATGCCGTCTCAGATACGGCTCATCATAACGACCCGGACTGATCCACCCTTGCCACTGCCACGGATGCGCGTCCGCAGTCAACTGCTGGAATTACGCAGTGCTGATCTGCGCTTCTCGCCGCCGCAGATCACAACCTTTTTTACGGATGTCATGGGACTGACGCTTACTTCGGAAGAGGTAACGTCACTCGATTCGCGTGTTGAAGGCTGGATTGCCGGATTGCAACTGGCTGGATTGGCCTTGCAAGGCAAGACGGATACGGCTGCATTTATTGCTTCATTTGCGGGGGATCATCACTACGTACTGGATTATTTAGGGGATGAAATCCTTGACCATCAACCGGAGGCGATCCAACAGTTTTTACTGCAAACGAGCATCCTTGAACGGCTTAATGCCGACCTGTGTAGTACGGTCATTGGTGCGGTAGAAAGTCAGTCTGTACTGGAGCATCTGGAGCGTCATCATTTTTTCGTGGTGGCACTGGATGATAAACGCCAGTGGTATCGTTATCATCGCCTGTTTGCCGATTTTTTGCATCACCGTCTGAAATTGAAATATCCAGATCATGTGAAAGAACTCCACCAACAGGCTTCGCAGTGGTTTGAGCGCAACGGACTCCAAGCCGAAGCTATCGGTCATGCGCTTGCCGCTCAGGACCACGAACGTGCGGCGGAATTGGTACAGGGCATTGCCGAACTGCTCATCTGGCGGCGTGCTGAACACAATACTCTGCTTGGCTGGCTGACGGCTTTACCTGATAGCGTTATGCAACGTTATCCGCGCCTCTATCTCTATCATGCGTGGATGTTATACCTGATAAATCAGTTGAGTGCAGCCGAACAATGCATCCACGATGCCGAAAATGTGCTGAATCACACAAATAGTAGCGACCCACTGATTGCGGGGATGCTGGCTACTGTTCACAGCACTGTGACAGGGGTGCAGCATCAGTTTCCTGAGACGCTCGCATTATCCCGGCAAGCATTGGAACAACTGCCACAAGAAGCCGTAAGCTGGCGCTGTATGGCCGCCATCAATCTCGGCGTGACCTGCGCCTATATTGGTGAAGTCCATGAAGCGGTCAATGTCTTGTCGTATGCGATGGAGTTGAGTCAGGAAATCGGCAGTTCCTTCGCGATGCTCTCGGCATTCTGGCATCTTTCCTCACTTCAAACAGCACAACTGAGCTTAAACGCCGCTGAAAATACCTGTCAGCAATTGGAACAGGCCGCACAAATGCCGGGTTTACAACGTTTCCCGACCCGTGGCTATGTCGCGCTCTTATTGGGCGAAATCAGCATGGAGCGCAACGATCTTGAGGCAGCAGAGCGTTATTTTTCGGAAAGTGCCGAGCAGGTTAACCCGGAAAGCTTCCCATTGGCGCTGGTGCGGGCCTACGTCGCATGGTCCCATCTCAAGACCCTTCAGGGAGATACGGAAGGCGCAGCGCATTATTGGCACAGTGCTGAGCAACTGGAACGGATGAGAAAGCTGCAAGGGCGTGTGACTTTGCTTACGATTTATCGGGCGCAGCGCTGGTTAGGGCAGGGCAATCTGGATGCTGTCGAACGTTGGGCAGAAGAGAATCAGTTGGGACTCGACGACGTGTTCAGTTATCACCGCGAAGCGTACTATCTGATGTTGGCGCGGCTGTACATCGCCAAAGGGCAGATTGTTGACAAGGCGCTCTATCTATTAGGGCGTATGGTCAAACGAGCCGAAGACAGCCAACGGAATGGCAGCCTGATTCGTGCGCTCATCTTGCAAGCCGTCGCGTTCCATGTAGGCAATGAGAGCCAAAAAGCAGTGGAATCGCTGGCGCGAGCTTTGTCACTGGCCGAACCAGAACAGCCTATCCGTGTTTTTGCTGATGAAGGACAGCCTATAGCACTGCTGCTGGGAGAAATCCTCGATTTGCAGCGTAAAGGAAAACTTGCAACGCCGATCTCGTCTGAATTTATCGCCCGATTGCTCACAGCAATGGGAAAGCTCGGTCTTCCCCCCACATCGCCCCGTCGTGCGGTAGGGCATCTCGCCGATGCGCTTAGTGAACGGGAATTGGAAGTGCTGCGTTTGCTAGCGGACGGTCTGGAAAGTAATGAGATCGCAGAACGGCTGTTTATCGCTGTAGACACAGCACGCAAGCATATCAAGAACATTTATGGCAAGCTGGATGTACACAGCCGGTGGGAAGCCATTAAACACGCTGAAGCATACAGCTTACTCTAAATACCCTATATGGGGTATGACACTACCCCACGCTAACAGATACCCTGAGATTGTTCAACTCGTTTTGTTCCATTCTCAGGAGGTCTGTTATGTCATACCATTCCATCTCTACATCAAAACCCGATGCTGTTCAGAGCAGTGAAGTCCAGACCAGTGGCGATCATACCGCTGTCACGGAAGTTCCTCAACCCACTCCCAAGAAACGCCGCAGTTTCCGCTGGCTAGTCCGAGTTGTCATTTTGGTCGTCTGCTTGATTCTGGCAGGAACGATTTATGAGTCGGTGTCAGAAGCGGCTGACGTACAAGCTTATCCCCCTCTTGGTCAAATGGTCGATGTGGGTGGCTATCGCCTGCACATCAACTGCACGGGTACTGGCAGTCCCACAGTAATCATTGAGGCTGGATTGGGTGATTGGTCTCTCCCTTGGAATGCGGTTCAGGAAGAGGTAGCAAAGACCACACGCGTTTGCACCTATGATCGAGCAGGCATGGGATATAGCGAGGCCAGCCCTCTGCCACGCACTGCCGAGAAATTCGCTCATGAACTCCATACCTTGCTTGAGCGAGCCAATATCGCGGGACCCTATGTGTTGATTGGACACTCCCTAGGCGGTTTAACAGTGCGTATTTTCGCCCACGATTATCCGACGGAAGTCGTCGGTCTTGTACTGATTGAATCCATGAGTCGTGGACATAGCGCACAATCTCAGATGGAAATAGCACCTCAGACTTCCTACCAGCCCAGTGCCTTCTCGCTCCCGTTTTTCTTAGGGCGTATGGGATTGGTGCGTTTCTTAGCTGCGCCATTGGGATTAATTGAAAATCTGCCAGCCAAAACACAACCTGCTTATGCCGCTTTCGCAGTAACGCCGCGAACTGCCCAAGAGTGGGTGGATGAATTCGTGAATGTGCAAGTGAGTTTGGCTCAGGCGGATGCAGTTACCAGCTTCGGCGATTTGCCACTGATCGTTGTGACTGCCGCTTTAAATCAGCAGACAGACTGGCAGACCATGCAAACCGAACTGCTCCAATTGTCCTCTAATAGTCAGCAGATCGTCGTAGAGAACAGCGGACACAATATCCACCTTGACCAACCAGAGGCCGCAGTCGAAGCGATTGTGAAGATGGTCTCGCAGCTTCGTTAAGCGATTTTAGAGCGTTGAATCATGTAAGGCAAAGTAATCGGTGCTTTGCCTCAAACTTGAATACCTTCTAAGTGACTAATTGACAACGCATTACGATGACTTCTTGAGGTGAAAAATGGCACTGGCAACATGGTGGGCTTCTGATCCCTTGATAGATTTAACTCCTATAACAGGCTTTCAGGTACACATGGCAACGGATAACGAACAATTGGCTGCGATTAATCATCTTACGGTCGCTGAAGTCGAACAACGGCTACGCGCCGGACATCTTCCCTATGTCGGTTATATGGACGAAACAGCAGTGACCTATGGCTGGGTGGCTACCCGCGAAGCCTCTATTGGAGAACTCAATCTCGCTTTTGCGATACCTGCCGACAGCCGCTATCTTTGGGATTTTGCAACCATACCAGAATGGCAAGGTAGAGGACTATATCCGCGATTATTGCAAGCAATCGTGCAGATGGAACAGGCTGAACACTTATGGATTATCCATGCTCCTGAAAATCGGCCATCTGGCGCCGGAATGCAAAAAGCAGGCTTCCAAGCCGTCGGTCAGCTTTCATTCCAGCGAGATAACAGCCTCGGATTGATCCCGTTTGAGCTTCCGGAACGCGCATATATTGGCGCAGTGCTGCTAGGTGTCCCATTGATTGAGGACGGACTAAGCCCGTGCTGGCGCTGTGTCGATCAAATCGTTTGCACCTGTCAGCGGGATCCCAAAAGCTGTTCGTGTGCGGTTGAAATTCGCTCGTACCCACAACCATACCCGACGTGGGGTATGAAACGCCCCCATTTCACCAGATGCTCTCTGGATAGTCACAACTCAGAAGATCGTGACAAGCACCAATGATCCTAGCTTAATTTATGAGGCCAAAATGTCCCATTCGAAACGTTTCTTCGCACTTCTAGCCATACTAATCTTCATTAGCTTAGTGCCTACTGGTTCGCCTGTTAAGTCCGCGCCTATCCAAGGCTTTCCTCTGCAACAGGTTGATAAAGAGAGAATCGATGCCTATATTCACTCAAGAATGCAAACCGCTAGCATTCCCGGTCTAGCATTAGGCGTGGTACATGCCGACCAAATTGTCTACCTCAAGGGCTATGGTATCGCCGGGATGGATGGGCGGGCAGTGACCCCTCAAACCCCCTTCATTCTCGGTTCAACCTCTAAATCCTTCACCGCACTGGCAATCATGCAATTGGTGGAGGCTGGCAAGATTGACTTGGACGCACCCGTCACAAAGTATCTGCCCTGGTTCCGTACGAGCGATGTACCGGCATCCGCTCAAATCACCGTGCGCAACTTGCTCAATCAAAACAGTGGCTTACCGACCTATGAAGGCCGTCAGGGCATCGCAAATGACGACCAAAGTAACATAGCTCTCGAAAACGGCGTTCGCAATCTATCCAGAGTGCAGATGAGCCAACCAGCCGGTCAAGCCTACGAATACGCCAACGAAAATTACGACACGCTAGGGTTGATCGTCCAGACCGTATCAGGAATTTCATACGAGGACTTTGTCCGTTCTGCGATCTTTGCGCCGCTCCAAATGAGCCACAGCGCGGCTGCACTTTCCGATCCAGCGGCAAGAGACATCGCCACAGGCTATCGCTACTGGTTCTTTTGGCCGGTCGCCTTTGATGCTCCTTACCCTCGAAGTACGACCCCGTCAGGTTTTCTGATTTCATCGGCTGAAGATATGACACATTACTTAGTTGCCCAGTTGAATGGCGGTACTTATGGCAATAACCAACTTTTATCCCCGCAGGGAATCGATACACTTCACACGCCCGGCTCCAAGATCAGTCCTTTGAGTTCGTATGGAATGGGATGGGTTATCCAGAGCCAACCGGGATCAACTAAAATTTGGCACAACGGAGATGTCAGCAATTTCCATTCCAATATGTTGCTGCTCCCCGACCAGCACATCGGAATTGTTATATTAATCAACGTCGGTGAATTTTATAACAGCACCGCGATCAATGCTCCGATTGAAGGTGTCGCCGAAATACTTCTTGGAAAGAACCCAACTGCAAGTACCAACCCGCCATTAAGCATAATCCCACAGGTGATGCTGCTGGCTATACTTCTCATTCCTATCCTTTGGATTTTAGGGTCTTACCTTTCCATCAGGCGGTGGCAAGATCGCAGCGAGCTTCCTCCGCGCGGAATCAATCGTTTCTGGCGATTGTACCTGTCTCTAGTAATCGATTTTTGTCCGGTGGTTCTTGTTTGGATAATCCTCCCGTCCAAGTTCGACACACCTATGGAAACCATTGCCCTGTTCGTTCCCGATATGTTTGTCGTTATCGTGATACTAACCACTCTTAGCCTTGGCTGGGCGATAGTTCGTATCTTCTTGACTATTCACCCTCGTCGTTTTATGAACCATGCGAGTAGTTAACCGCAAGCCATACTCCTATTGGATGACCAGTGAAGACCGTTTGTGAGAACTCACTGCATAAAGAACAGAATAAAGAATGTGGACAAATACCATGTACGTGGAAATCAGAATCAAAGGAACATTGAAGGAGGACTGGTCAGACTGGTTGGAAGGTTTAAGCGTCTCTAATCAGTCAAATGGGGCAACAGTCTTAAATGGAGAAATTTCCGATCAGGCTGCGCTATTAGGGCTGTTGAACCGTATTCATGGTCTGAACCTACAGTTACTTTCCTTTTCACAGTCCGCCAAACCGGAATCACCAAACATCAAACAGTAAACAGTCCTATTCAAGTAAACGTCCACTAGTATTCAAAACAAGGATAAAAGAAATGAACACCACCATGAAAGCAATTGTCTACACAAAATACGGATCACCGGATGTTCTGCAACTCAAAGCTGTCGAAAAACCGGTGGCAGCAGACAACGAAGTTCTCATAAAAGTCTACGCAACAACCCTAGAGGCATCTGATGCCCTTTTTCGCCGGGGGAACGACTTTTCGGCCAGATTGTTCACCGGCCCTCTGAAACCCAAATTCACAACACCGGGGAGCGAGTTTGCCGGGGAAATTGAAGCCGTTGGCATTGCTGTAACACGGTTTAAGGTCGGCGACCGAGTTTTTGGAACGACCGCTCCAAGTTTCGGTGCTGATGCCGACTATATCTGTCGCCCCGATGATGGAGTGATGGCAATAAAACCGGACAATTTGACCTATGAGGAAACCGTGTCTATTCATCCCGGAGCATTCACCGCATTGCCAAACTTGAGAGATGCCGCGAACATTCAGTGCGAGCAGAAAGTGCTGATCAACGGTGCTTCTGGTAGTATCGGAACTAGTGCAGTACAGCTTGCGAAGTACTTTGGGGCGGAAGTCACCGCTGTATGCAGTGCCGCGAATATCGAATTGGTGAAGTCTTTAGGTGCCGACAAGGTCATTGATTACACTCAAGAAGATTTTACCAAAACGGGAGAGACCTATGATGTCATTTTCGATGCGGTAGGCAAGAGTTCCTTTTCACGGTGTAAAGGTGTGCTCAAGTCGGGGGGCATCTATCTGACAACCGTCGTTTCGCCAACCATTTTGTTTCAGATGCTATGGACATCGAAGTTTGGTAGCAAGAAGGCAAAGATTGTATTCGCAGGTTTGCGGTCAGCCAGCGAGAAGAATAAAGATTTGGCTTTCTTCCTAGAACTGGTTGAGGTGGGAGCACTAAAGCCGATCATTGATCGCTACTATCCATTAGAACGGATTGCTGATGCTCATCGGTACGTTGACACAGGGCGCAAAAAAGGCAATGTTGTCATCACTGTGGCGCAATGACAATACAGTTATCAGGCCAGTAAACACACACAATGGTCAATTACCGAGGAAACCCCCTCAGAACAGCCGCTAGTGCCGCTTACTTTTGAGTGGGTTTTCTGCTTGCGCCAATCCAATGACCTTACTTTCGTGACAACTGTGACATCTTTTTAACAGGCTGACTCATTGTGTCTATTTTGCCTTTCGAACGTTTACTTCGCAAAGTTTGCAACCGCTATCTGTGCGAATATTCTCGATTAAAATCTGGCGCTAAGTACACGAATCCTGTAAAGATAAGTGCTAGTATTGCGCTACAGATATAGATTATTGCATAGGTGGCCCAGCCCCAACTCTCCGTTAAAGTAAAAATTGAAACAAGTCGTCGTCTGAAGCCGCTGTGTGCCATAATGGATGAAATTTCTCGGTAATGGGAAGGTACAAAGAGTCGATACATCTCCGATATTCGTTTTATTTGCATATTTTGATGAAATGTCTACAGGTTATAAACGTAAATTCGCATTGTATTTGCCTAATCATGCCAAATTTGACGATGAACCAACCACAAACACTCGCTGTCTAACCCATTTGCTTTGGTGCAACTTTTAACCCGCAGGATAGCATGCCACCCCACCCTTCATACCCGCAAGCGGGCACGGCTATGGTTTTGCCTCGGGCTTGTGCCGCCTTCGGCTCATGGCAAAACTATGCCGCCCGTTGGGTGAAGGTGGGCGACCCCGGCGTGCTATTTTGACCTGCGTAAAAGTTGCAGATTACCAAAAGCATAAGTGGTTATCGATCAGACGGATGTGCTGTGAAGGCTGCGTTCGCTCGAAAGGGCAACGCTGTAAACACTGCCCAACGCCGATGTGCGTTGACGGTCTCCTACAGATGATCGCGCTGTCCATATTATGCCAAACGCTCCCGAACCTGTGATGCAGGATCAGCTTCTCTGTTGGAGCAGAGTGTTGGTTTTGCCAAGCTGCACATGGGCAGTCGGAGCGCAGATCGTCGTGGATGAGGCAGCGAATACAAGAAGCTGTCTACTGGAAAGGCCAACGTCTCGAGGTCACACCTGCAAGGGTGTGCCGGGGCGCATTCAGGCGGCAACCTGCGCGGATGAGCGCTTCTCGACCTCACAGTTTATCAAGGCTGTGGGGTCGTTTTTATCTTATTTTCACAGTCAGGAGTGATGTCTATGACTGAAACAAAACAGCATGTATGCGCAGTTGGAACGGCACGGATTGGCTATCGGGGTCGCATCGGACAACGAGTATTGGACACAGCCATCAAAAGTGCAACCGGATTGGGGGCAGTATTCGCACCCACATGGTCAATGGTCATGGAGTGGAAGCGAGGCGTAATCGATTGGGATACCTACACTAAACAATACACCGAGCTCATGCGCGAACGGTATCAGAAAAATCAAGCGACTTTTCTCGAAGCGCTACAAAGCGATGTAGTGATTATCTGCTGCTATTGCAAGGATACCTATGCCAGCACACGACACTGCCATCGGTACTTACTGGTCGATATTCTGCACAAGGTTGCAGATCACCATCAGATTGGCTTCGAATCTCTCGGTGAAGTTCACAATCGCTGATAAAAACATTTCTTTTTAAACCCCATCAAATGACAACTTATTTTGAAGTGAGGCTGGTATGAAACCGATTACACATTTGATGATCGCTGGCAGTCGCTACTCAACTCGCGAAGCACTGGACTATGCCTGTCGTGTCGTGCAACGCGCACACCAATTGGGTTACACGATTGTGGTCGGAGACAACCCAAAAGGTGTGGATATGGCAGTGGTAAAGGAGTGCCGTCGGCTGAAAGCGAAAGTACTGGTGGCGGGCATCACCAATTTTCCGCGCAATGGTGGTTGCTCACACGGCAGCTATGTCAAAGTCGAGCGGGATACCTACCGGGCGGCAGGTGGCTATTTATTGGACAGTTATCACACGCGCGACCGCTGGATGGTGGACAACGCAAATGTAGGCATGTTTATCTGGAACGGCGATAGCCGAGGCACGAAAGACGGATACGACTATATGTTAAGCCGCCATAAACTAGCCCATCTCATCACCTTTAAGTTCAAGGAGGCTCGCCATGGCTGAAAATCATATTCTGGCCGTACACACCTACGGCTCGCAGCGGGTGAAAAATCCTCGGACAAAGAATACAGTCAGCACCTACAAAATCGGCTATTCCAGCGGCGCCTGCGAAACATTGCTGACACTCTATGGAGCAAAAGCGCGGAACGTGTCATCAGCACAGGCGTCATATCGTTACGTTCAGATTGACGGCGATACATCAGTAAGACATGGTTATTTGCTGCTGAATGTGACTGCCAACGATTTAGCGCAGGCGGAAGCGGTGACTCGCCGCTATCATCGGGCCGCTGCGTTTCTCTGGCGCGATGGCAAGTGGTTAGAACTACCTAACAACAGCAGTATCGACTACATCCAACCGACAGCCCATTCCGGCCCAAGTTTTGATCCATCCGGGTATCGCCCCGTCTCGCCAACGACAGGCGAAAAAGAAGCGGCTGTTGAAGGTATCCACGCTGAAAAAAGCCAGCGTGATCCTCAAGAAAGACCGTTGTGGTGGTTGATCGGCGATACCTACCCGAAACGCGAAGTCCTCAAGCACTATGGCGCGCGCTTCAGCAGCAAACGTAAGTGTTGGTATTATGTCGGTTGGGAACTGCCAGATGGCATTCAGCAGCTTATTACTGAACCAGCATCAGTCAAACCAGAACCAATAATTCAGACTGAGGACGATGCGCCCTGTTCTGATGAAGAAGCTGAGCGTATTCTGGGTGTCCAACTCGCACCTCAATCCTCTAGTACGACCCATGATAAATTGCCTATTCAGACAAGCCAAATGCCGGTAGAGGATGCAAATAGTTTTCGTCAGACAGATGAAATAGCTACTGAAGTGGTGTCAGACAGTATCCCTGTGCCGCCGGAAGTCAATTCGAATTGCATACCCGATGCCCATACCGAGCCTCAGCATACCCGTGTGTATAAACCGCAACGTTTTCCCTCAGATGGCATACCGCTCGATCCCGTCCAAAGGGCGATTGTACAGACTAAGACAAAACCCATTTCTGTCTTACATGCGGTTGCATCTCCTCAGAAACGTACATTGGCGACCATCGGACAATCCTATGTCGGTGAATTGACCGGAAGCATCACGGGCAATGTGTACTGTTATGGTTATGTTATCCACGATGGCATTTGCGTCTACGTCAATATAGGTGGTCCGCGCATGGCAGTCGAGGCCATTCGCGCGAAATTCAGCAAAGGCGAGATTGTGAACTGTGCCCCGTGGGATGCACCGGCTATAGAGTTGACAGCAGGTGAAGGCAACAGCGGCATGTATCACGACTTCATGCAGAACATCCCTGAAGCGACGTTCACATCGCTCATCCTGTGCCACGATCTGCTGATCAACCCGAATTACGGTGGCAAGTCGACCACATTCATCTTGCGAACAAGCGAAGCTCAGGCGGTAGCCAAACTCAAGCATCACATCACCGAACTGGTGAAAGTGCCAGTTTTTGATGACTGGGCAGGCTACCTGTATCAGGCCGGGCAAACGGCCATGCTGGTGCGTCCGACGCGCTCTGCTGGTGACATCGACCTGCTTACGGTCGATTTGGACGTGGATGCTTGGACACGCTTGATTACCGGAGGGTTGGAACAGGGAATTATTTCATTAAGCAGCTAAGATGGGATTGTTCTACCATATCTCCCAAAATTGGTATCAACCACCAGTGTGCCGTCAAGCAGTGCTTGAAAGTATTCCCCGACTTGAACGTAGAACTTCGTCGCTACTTCAGATGAATAATAGCTTCCTGGTGTGCAAGTTTTGTTCAGGTAATCGAGCGGAATCGATTCTCCAAACGCCCACATACTAGCCATAGCCTTTTTATTCAGTTTGATTAGTTGTTCAATCTGATGGGTAGTCATCTCAGCGTCTAGTCCAACGCTGATAATCCCCGAACCACCTATTTTCGATTGTTCATGCCAATGATCGCGTAAATCGCTCAACCATGGCTCAACTGAATCCAAGCGATCAATTTCATCTACCAATAAATGCAACCAAAATTCGAGCGCACCATCCCGGCACCAAAAACCTTTTTCTCTGAAAACAACAGCGCTTGAACTCATGTCTGCAATCCCACTTTCCAATATCAACCTAGTTTAACAAGAAGGTTTCAAAATGGCACGAGCCGAGAGCAAAATGGTCATGGGGTATTTGCCCATTGGAGAACATCATCACCCTGCAATCCTGTCACTGGTTGTGCCTGCTACACCCTCCGTGAAACTGCTCGACCCGTTTGCCGGGGATGGGCTGTTTCTGGAAGCAGCTGCACAGGTGTGGAACATCACGCCCTATGCCAATGAGTTGGATGGCGAACGCGCTCAGGCCTGTATCGAGCGCTTCGGTCCGAAGCAGGCAGTACGCTGCGATGTGGAACGCTTGCTGGCCTCCAACAACGCCTTTGGCGCGGCATGGCTCAATCCTCCGTATGACCATGATAAAACGGCGAAAACGAATAAGCGGGTTGAGTTCGCCTACCTGCGCCACAGTTGGAAATGGTTGCAAGAGGGAGGTCTTGCATTTTGGTGTGTCTACAACCAACACATCACAGAGGAGAGGTAGAACTCGTCGCCAAATTAAGAGCCTGCTGTTCCGTCTTGTATTCTTCGGTTTCGTACCACTTGATGCGATAGGGATACTTCTTCTCACCCTTGTAATAGGGAATGAAACGACGATCTGGTGAGAAGTGATTCAGGTAGCGGCAGGTGATGGTGTGCCAGTTCCAGTGTGGAAATGCTTTGAGAATCTCCCACTGCGGACGACCTGCATCCACCATCTCGCGCAGTCGTTGAAGTTCTGCCTGCGTCCAATGCTGACGGAAGTCCCCCCAGCGGAAAATGACGGATGAAGTCGAAGCATCCCGCCAAAAAATTGTCACTTCCCGCTGCACTTCGTCCAGCAGTTTCACGTTGGCGTAAGATGCCAGCGCCTCGAACAATTCACGACGACTTGCTCCCGGCACATCCGTCCAACGGGCGATGATCTTGTTCAGCACCGGGCGGGCATCTTCCAACACCTCGCGCTGGCGCTTGCCCTGCCGCAATTCGGTGAGTTCCGCGCGAAGGCGTTCTATCTCGCGCTCGTTGGCAGCGTAGCTGGCTTCCAGATTGCGAACCATCTCCGGGTGCTGCAACGTCTTAAGGTTTTCGAGAATGGCCGTTTTAGCACGCTCTGCACCTCGAATTTCGCTTTCAATCCGGCGCAGTTCGCTGTGACCATCTTCCTGAGTGCTGGCTAAGGCTGCCTGCCATGCCGTTTCATCAATCGTAGTCGCTTTCAGCCGCTCCAGCAGCAAAGTGTCGATGCTCAAATCCATCCGGCTGGCTTTCACGCTGAATAGGACTGTCCCGCGTCGATCCCGTAAAGCATACTGGTAGACCTTATTATGGTTGTTCCAGTGTGTATGCAACCGCCGGTGGGGATAATCCAGTGCATCATCGGAGAAAACCGCACCACCATACACCGGTGATGATTCCGTTCGCGTTTTCGCATCATGTCGGTTGTAGGTGCGGTAGGGCTGATAAGCCGGGTTCGAGTCGCCATAAAAATCCAATGGAGATAGCGCGTTGAACGCGAACATAAACAGGTCTTCGTCCACGATGGGTTCATGGTTGTAAAAGCGGGTAATCGCACCCTGATGGACCCAGTGCCCCATGTAAACCACGTTGGTCAGCAGCTTATCTATCCCAGAGAGTGACGGCACAATCCGTCCGGTAAACATCGAACGATAATCCATTCGCATATCCGTGCGGAAGCCTTCGGGGGTCAGGCGTGCGATTTCGTCCGGTTCGGGGAGAAACGGTCCGTGCTGCTCGATGTATTCCCAAGTCTTCTGCATGTTGCGATTGAAGCGTTTGAACAACTCGAAGTAGACACGAATCACATCAGCACAGGGAGTGAAAGGCACATAGCGACGGTGGGTCGGATTCGGAGTGCCATCGGGCAGCTTCGGGCGTAAGTCCACCATATAGCCCACGATTACCGCTCGGCCTGCCCACAATCCCTGCTCATGCAGATAGGCACGACTCTTATGCAACCGTCCTTTGATATGATATTCGAGAAAGTCGGCCGCGTGCTGCGCCTCCTCGCGGAAAATCTTCATGTGGTATGCACCCATCATCGGGTGATTGAAATCATAGATCATACGGGGAGTCATGACGCGCACGTTATTGCGTTTGCAGGCATCAATGAACAGGTTGGTCTGAATTTGCGTCACATCGCGGAAGAAACGATCCACTTCCTGCGCTGCGACCAAGCTGATTTGCCCGCTCTCGATCAATGCCATCAATCTTGACATGCCTTTGCGGTCAGCCAGTTTAGTCGTGCCGCTCACGCCAGCATCCATGTCAATCAGCTCAATGCTATCCCGCGCCCATCCCTGTCGGACGAGATGTTCAAACATATCGACAGTTTGAAGTGTGGTGTTGATATTGCCAATTTGTGCGTCGGTGGACTGTCGGTAGTAAATGGCACAGGGGCGATCCACCGGCAGCGGTTCAAACCGATACGGGTCAATGATGGTTTGTTCAAGGCGCTTATATTTGGTTGCCATCGCCAATACTCCTTTCCAAAAGAAAACGCCCTGCTCCCGCCAAAGTGATACGGCAAGAGCAAGGCGCATATTGTACAATGCTTCCTAGCCCTGCGACGTGTCTTCATCACTCGCGGGGTCAGCCAGATCGGAGTGTTCCATCACTTCGGTCTGGCGCAACAAAGAATTATTTTCAGTATATTCACTTTCGTCCAACTGCGCAACAATGCGAAGCATGGAACGATACACCGACAGCAGATTGATGCCATCGTTTTCGGTGGTATGTGGTTGTTCATCGGGCAGACGTTCAGGCTTCAACGGTTGCCTCCTGTGTCATCATATTCTTGTGGTGTTGGACTGCCTCCAAAATGAAGTGACGCGCCATAAACGAACAGGGTAGATTGAGCCGCTTTGCCAGCGCATCAATCTCGCCTTGTTCCGCTTCGGTGAGCCGAATGCTGAACATCAAAGGGCGTTTTGGCTGTCGTTCGGGTAGGGTGGAATTCAATTGGGTAGTCATGTGTAAGTCTCCTCGTCATACTCACAAGTTCAGACTATCACACTGACCATATTCAACTTGAGGAATTTTACAGTTTTGACCTAGTAATTTTGACAAGGGGTAGGTAAAAATTACGCGCGATTCTGTTTATAGTGTTCCACTCCAATTGCCCAACCAGTGAATGCGGCTGAATTGCCCCTGAGTGCTGTTGACCAACCGCTCATCTGCTGTCCAGAAGTCGCACTGGAGACGTTCCGCCAATGCCATATACTGAGAGTCGTAGGCCCGCGGGCGATTGAAACGGACAGCAAGCTCATAAGCCTCTTTTAACAGCGCATCATCTTCGTGAAACTCCACTGGATAGATCAAAAGTTGTGCCAACATGGTTCGCCCTTGCTCCGGGGTCATGCGCTGCTGATACACCGCCTTACGAACAACCGCCGTAATTTCTGAACGAAACAGCCGAGGTGCTGTTAAATGTTCCCCGGCGGTCTGCCATGCGAATAGAATCTGATTCGCCAGTGTGTGGAGTGGTTCATCTGCCAGACCAAAAGCAATCAGGATGTTGGCATCAACGACAACGGTCATTCATCCTCACCATCGCGGATGTCACGCAGCATCCCAACCACATCCATTGCAGGCAGCTTATCTCCGTAACTGGCGCTTATCTGCTTGCGTACCGCTTCGACATTGCTGAACCACGCAGCGTAATCGAACGCTGATGTATCAGCCTGTTCTACCTCTGAGGCAATTTCTTGTTCAATCAATGCCCTTACACGCTGCTTGGCGGCGGGTTGTAGTTGGTGGAACTTTTCAATAATTTCGCGTTCAAGTGTGCTCATAATAATTCACCTCGTTCCTAGCTACCTCTATTTTACACCGAACTAACGTCAATCTAAATCTCCCTGAAAATCGCAATCGGTGTTGCTGCGACTGTAGGAAATTTAACGCCCTGCATAGCCTTGTTGATATTTGTGAGATAATCGGCGACAGTTTCCAGTGCTGATTCTAGGTCTATACCATCAACCGCTGGTGTTGGTGCTTTTTCCGCTAACTGATGTTGATTGCCGCGATTCACTTGCAGGAGACACGACCAGTTTGCATCGATTACATGACCATACATATTGATGAGAGAGACTGTGCTGTAGCGAAAAAACGAATCATCTGCGGAAGCAAGGAAATGTTGATTAGGAGTATCATGTCGGGGATATACTTTTACGCGCAAAGTATCCTGCATGTTTTGTTCGATAAATTTGGCAATGTCATTGATTGGCATACCTTTTAACTGTTTCTCTATATCACCCATATTGGAAGCTTGCTGCGGTTGAGTTGTACTGACAATCCGACTCACCAATTTCATCAACTTAGGTAGATTATCAAGTGAAGAAACGATGTATTTGTAATCGAGTATTTTTATAGTTCCTCTGACCAGAATGAACATTCCGTCTTTGAAAGCCTCCTGCTGCCAGTTGAAATCTTGGTGAGGAAGTTCCACAATGAGGCGTTCATGCTTTAATTTTTCTAGGAACTCTTCCATGATGTAATCATGCAAGCTACTGGTTTCAGTGTTGGAACGGATGTAACGATAATCGGCGTTTGCCTGACCTTTGGCGAAAATCACATTACCTTCCACTGAAGCCTCTAATCCGACCTCTGCCCCTTTCTCGATGGTGCGTTCCGTTGTTAAACCTTTTGAAAGTTGGGCGTAAAATGAACGAACACGTTCAATATCCAAATAAATGAAATCACGAATAGGCACAGTTTACTCCTTTTATTTTCCCTCAATCAGCGCAATTTCGTCCGCGTTCAGTCCATACGCCTGATATATGAGATGGTCAATCTCACAGTCTAATGCTGTTGTGTCCGCATTGGGATCAAGTCGCTTGGCTTCTAGGATATGCTTGACGTAATTTGCAATATCCTGTTTTTGATCAACCCGTTTTTTAGGCAATGGAAAATCAGCGAGTTCGTTAACCTTAAATTGGGGGAATATACCTCGTTGCATCTTTCCGAATTTGTGGATGAACCAAAAAGATACTAGACGAGAGTTTAGAACACCGAGTACATACTCAGGTAACTCTCGAATATTGATGACATTCATAGAATTGCGGTCGTTTAATAGCGTTTCTTCAACCAAGCAGGCGTGGATACAATAAGGTGGCTTATTTGGTATTTGCCGTACAAGAATTCTTAGTGATGAAAAAAGACGAAAATTCTGTCTCGGCGCAGCGAGATTCCCTCCATACTTCAGGTACTCTCCGCCCCAGCTAATGCAATATCGGCTCACGTCTCGTCCATCTAAATATTTGAAGTAAGTTTTGTCTATTCGGATGGTTGCATGATACACACGATTTTTCTTCATAATTTCTGTCTGAGGCGGAGTACCTTTGCCAGTTTCATAAGCCATTAAACCTGCTTTTACGGACGAAACACTTGAAAGTGAAATTGACAGCGATTCAATCTTCTGAATTAACGCGGAAACGCCATCCCCCTTAAAGGCTTGAATATTGATAATGTGATCGCGCTGTGATAGGAAAAAAGCACTTTCCGTCTCTTTAATCAGTTCAAAGCCCTGTGTGAACTCATATAAAGTAACCCGTTGGTGGTCAACTGATTTTCTAAAAATAAGGATCGAGCTATCAACAGCGGCGCTCTCAAATACTTGAGCAAGGAAGTTAACAATGACGATATCAGATTGCTCAAGCGCAAATTTTCGTAAGTTCTTATTCGTGTTGATCGTTAACCAATTGTTGGGCGTAATAAAACACAGACAACCGTTTTCCCGCAATAAACGGGTTCCCTTCTCGATGAAGAGTGGATATAGATTTACCTGATATTCAGCTAATTTGTAGTTGTCGTAGAAGTATTTTTTATCCTTATCTGTTATTCCCTTCTTTTTGCTTTCTCTGGCGAATATATAAGGTGGGTTAGCAATCACAATATCAAAACCACTGCCGTTGTGAAACACTTCGCTAAAATAAATCTCCATATCAAATCGGCTGTGGTCGCCGGTAAGTTGAGCGATAAGTGTGGCGATTTCGGTGCGCTGCTCGTACTTTTGCTCTGGGTCAGTCTGGTCGAAGTAAGCCATCTTGAGGGCTTCGAGTTTCTGGAAAAGGTCGAGATTGAATAGATTCTTTTCTACGCTCAGGAGTGAATTGCCACATACTATCTTGTAATCGAGGTTCGGCAGCGGCTTAATATGGTGATAGTCATCCTCATCCACTACCAGCGACAGCCACAGACGCAGCTTGGCAATGTCAATCGCGCTGGGGTCAATGTCTACGCCGTAGATGCTCTCCTGAATCGCCTGTCGTTTGAAGTTGTAAAGGGTTCTGCTTTCATCCTCACCAATGTAAGTCGTCAGCACTTCCCGTGCTTTAATAATTTCCTGCATCATGCCTACCGGGAATGCGCCGGAACCAATCGCCGGATCGCAAATTTTGATGCTTGCCAGCGCTGTGTCCAACTTTGCTGCGTTCGCCCGAATCGCTTCCGGCATCTGGTAGGTATAGGAAACCGTCCCTGCTTCTTTAGCAATGTCATTCTGCACTGCCAGTTCCCCAACGCGGATGAAGGTAGCAATGTCGTCACGGGTGATAGTGCGCTGCTGAACAGGTTCAGTCAAGCTAAGTTGCTCACCTTTCTCCGGTGGAAGATCGAAAAGCTTCTGCTGGGGCTGATCTCCCTCCAGAATAGAACGCGCACCGATATTCACGCGGGTATCGAGGTAGTTAATCAGGCTTTCCTGACACATATAATGCACGATTTCACGCGGGGTATAGAACGCGCCCTTCGATTTACGGTCTGTCACTTCCAGCAGGTTCTCGAATACCTTACCAAGCATCTCCGGGTCAACAGCGACTTCCTTTTCCAGCGGCTCGTCTTCGCGTACTGTGAAGTTGTACAGATCGAAGGTATCGAAGATGGAGTTGAATACACTGTTGTCGATCAGGATGTCAATGTTGCGCCAGTCGTAGTTGCCCACCGGCTCGAACAAACCACCGTTGAGGAACGGGATTTTGACGTTCAGCTCTTTGTAAAAATTGTCATCGCGTTCAATTGCCAGCGCCTCGTAGAACAGCGGCTCCAAAATATCATTGAAAAAGTTCTCGTAGGAATCAACCTGGTTGAATAGTTCCCTCAGAAAAGATTTGGAACCCGTTCCCCATATGCCATCCAATGCGACACCCAGCCAGCCCTTTTTTTGCAGAAAGTACAGAAAGACAATCTGACCGAGCAGCTTCTTGGCGAAGTTGGTGGTGTCAAGTTCTTGCTGCACGAACTCTGCCTGCACACGCGGGTTCTGGGCGGTCAGGCGGTCAAGCTCTTCTTTCAGTTGCAAGAACAGGTTCTTGTAACGCTCGAAGAACTCCTTTGTCACCGTCTCGATGTTGAAGGCATTTTCCAACTGATCGAGTGTCGGATCATGCTTATCATCCATCAGGATGGGGAAAAGCTGCTGCTGCGCGGTGTGGTTTGGTTCATTTTCCCCAACGAGGAATGAATAGCGGCGAACCGGAGTCAGTTCATCCTTTGAGATCAGGCTGCCTGCCTCACTAAACGTTACAACAGGCTCACGGCGCACCATCGAAAAGCGCCAATCGCCGCGTTCTTCGGTTGTGTAAGCGATGATGGCTGTTTCTTTTTCACGGCGCTTCAGATGATAAGCGGCAAAATTGCGCTGCATGGTACGTGCACGCTCCAGAGAGCTTTCAATCCTAAGAATGACCACTAGCAGATCAACTTCATGCCCGTCGGGATCGGTATACGTTCCGAGACGCTTATAGCGGCGCACTGACTCCTTGAAGGAATCAGGAATGTACTGACCGTACAGATCAAATTTGCGGTCATCTGATTCATCAATTTGACCATTGAATAACTCGCGTAGAAAACGAAGGTATTGTCCTTCGTCAAAGGTATTTTCAAAGGTGCTTCTAATCAGCGTGGTGGCTTGCTGTTTGTCCATGCAACTGCTCCAAAATTATTCGCTTTGCGCCAATAAGTATGCGGATAGAATTACTTCGTTCGGCTGGTTGGTCTGTTTCGCATCGGTTGGGGTATACAGAATATTGTCCGGCATAATCGTTCTCAAAATGCTGAGAATATGAACCGCATCCAGCGTCTTTTCCTTCTCAATCGCCTCTTTGACCGACTTGCTGGTTTTCGCCGGAATGATGCCGTTTTCAAAAGCACTCAATACGGCTTTCAGATAGGCTTCATCATCATCGGTGAGGCGCTGTGTCCTCTCAAGTTGTTTGAGCAGCTTGATAACAATTGTCTCATTAGAGCGCCCACCTTTAGCGGGTTTCAGGTCGTCATCAGCGGTGGATACAGCCGCAGCGAAAGCCGCTTTGTTCTGTTGAAGCAGATCGTAAAAATACTGTGGAACTTTGATTCGTGTCTTTTTGTTCTCCACTTCGCCTTTGTCCTCGACCTGCAAAAGGTCAACTGCATCGAGGAACGGGAGTTCCAATGCACCTTGTTCGCTTGCCAGAAAGAATTTCTTCAGCATCCCTTTGCGAAAGAATGTGACTACCTGTTCCTGTGCAATCATTTCGAGGTGAGCGGTGGTCGTTTCTGGCAGTTTGCGCCCGGTGCGGGCTTTCTTAGGCAGCCGCTTGATCTTCTCGAACAGTTCTGGGTTCTTGTCACGAATGTCGCGGATTTCTTGCAGATATGCCAATTCAGAACGTTCTTCTGGTTCGCCCTCGTAGGTTGCTTTGGTGTTCAGCCGCTTATACAGACGATCCCCAAACAACTCGTGTTGGGTAATGTCTTCTTCATCACTGAGATAGCGTGCGTCTTCACCGAGCATATCATGAAACGCCTGTATTTTGGTTTTGACGTTATCTTCCAAATTCAGGTGGCGGCTTGATTGGGCAGTTGGGAAGAAATTAAAGATATAGACATCATGATGGGCGGTTCCAACACGGTTCACACGTCCAACTCGCTGGAGAACCCGTGTCGGATTCCAGGGTAAGTCGTAGTTGATAACGATGTTGGAACGGTGCAGGTTAACGCCTTCTGCCAGTACATCAGTCGTGATCAGGATACGAATGTCATTTTTCGGATTGCGCTGGCGCGGATCATAGTTTTCCAGAACGAGGCTGCGTGCCACTGGCTTGCTGATCGCTGCACCGTTGACTATGCCGCCACTGCTGGAGAATTCCAGTACCTTACCGGGAAATTCTTCTTCCAAGTTACTGTATAAGTATTCAGCGGTTTCGCTCGACTCGGTGAAGATAATCACCTGTTTGTTCTTCAATAGACGGTGCTGGCGCAGTTCAGAAGTAAACTGTTTAAGTTTCGGGTCGTCGGTAATGTCCTGCCACAGATCTTGAATTTCGTGGAGCAGTTTCAAATCGAATAATAGGTGGTCACGGAAAGAGGAAACAAAATCCTTTGATTGATACTTTGTGACCCTATCTTCCTCAACAAATCGCAGCAGTTCTTCCTCGTCATCACGCTCCAATAGATCATAAACATCAACTTGTTTGCTGATGTAGATCGTGCCATCATCGAACATCTGGATGAACTTTTCATACGACTCGATGAAGCGGCGCAGCGTGTTCTTGAAAGCATGGAAACTACTCTCCAACCGCTTCACAAGGATACCCTTCATAAAACCGCCAACATTGCGCTGTGACTGCTGCTCAAAAGCAGAGAGCTGACGTTGCATATATAGCAGCGGCATATAGCGCGAGTATTTGAAGTCTTTAAGCTTCTCAATTGTTTCGTTGAATACCACGTCGGTCGTTGCATCAAATTCATAGATAATGCGCTGTGGGTCTGCCAGTTTGGGAAAGAATAAGCCTTGTTTAGAGACATCCTCAGCAAAATAATTCACGATTTCGTTGCGGGTGCGCCGCACCATAATATATTTTAGCACTTTGTCACGAACTTCTTTGGCAACACCCTTGACTGTCGCAAAGTATTCGGGTGTTCCTTTTTCCCCTTTTTCAATTTGGCGCTGTAAACCACTGAAAAAACGATCCAGATTTTGCACACCGGGGATGGTGCTTTTCTTGGGTGTTTGGAATAACTTGATCTGCGCGTAAATGTCTGAAATCGTGTTGTTCAGCGGTGTTGCTGAGACGAGAATAACCTTCTTTCCCCAGCAGATTTGGTGTAGTTTCTCGTATCCCTGCGTCCCTTCGTTCCTGAAGCGGTGTGCTTCATCAACGAAAATATAATCAAAACGTTCATGACCAGACGCGATGATATGATCGAGTTTGCCCATCGACTCTACAACCGTACCGCCGATGTTAAACTCAAAGAATGTCTCACGCCAGTAGTCTTGCAACACGGGTGGGCAGATAATCAGCTTACGTCCGGGTAACTGCTGAGCAAGCAAAGCAGAGATATACGTTTTGCCTAGACCCACCACATCCGACAAAAACACGCCGTTGTAGCTGTCAAGAATTTTCTTGGCTGAAATAACCGCCTGTTTCTGGTATTTCAACTCCATAAAGCCATCTGGTAGGTAGCTGTCAAATTCTTCATCGAGGTTAATGTCCTCTTTGAAGTATTCGTATAGGAATTTGAGATAAATCTGATAAGGCGTGATCTGATCATTCAACCAGGTGCGCTTGTTGATCGTATCGATGTATTCAGCAGAAATATCGACAGATTCTCCCCAGAGATGATTGAACCTGTCGAGCGCATATTCAACATCAGTACGGTTCTTTAGTTCAACATTGAACTCAGATTGACCGACAAGACCAGGATAGCTGAAATTGCTCGACCCGGTGATAACCCTGCCAAAATCACGGTCATCCGCATGGAAACGGCTGATGTAGACTTTCGCATGAATGTTGTGACTGGGATGAGCTTTGATCTCCAGCTTGCCACTCTGGATCATCTCGATAAATTTATTTACGCTAAACTCAGTCGCATATACGTCAGGTGAGACTTCCATTTCTGCGACGACATCACTCTCAAACTGTTGTTTCGTCGTTTTTGTTGACTCAAAGGGCAGTTGCATCTGCTCTGATGCCGTTTCGATAATCTCAAAGGCTTTGCGATCCACGCTCAATCCGACAAGAATTCTAATCTTTTCAATATCTTCGAAAGCTTCCTGCAAAAGATGGAATCCACTGGTTCGGAAATAACCGACAAGGACATCAAAATACTGCACATCTTTGAGTGTTGCTTTAAAGCGATCCAATAGGGTCGCATTAGGCTCGTTAGTAAAGAAAGTTAAATCATTCGACATACGACCTGCCTTCTTAAGTTAGCGACATCTATGTAATTATAGTTTAACCTTCTCAACTGTGAAATTGAGTATCCATCGTAAAAAGTATATGGCTGGCGATTGCGCACCAGCCAGAAATAAAACAGCTGCTCCTGTCAAGCGGAACAGCCGTAAGCTTTCATCAGCGCTTTGTGCGCTTTTGCCCTGTATTGATTATTGTTGGGCCATGGGCATTTGAGCCGCGCCTCTGTCGGCGGTTGCTCCTCCAACAAGGATTGAATGGCGTAGATCATACGCGGATTGCGCTGATACTTCTCTAGCACCAGCTGCGCCGGCTGTTGATGTCCACGCTTAAACTTGTCGATCCAACGCATTCCAGGTCGGTACAGCTCCCCGAACGCCTGTTGTACATCCTTGCGAACAATACTGGCGTAATCGTCGAGGAGATAATGGTGATTGATTCCAGCTATGAGTGCCGCATCTTCCAGCTTGACCTGTGTTGTCACATAGTACAGCGCGACCAAGAAACGAAAGCGATGCGGTTCAGGTTGGGTTTCGTACTTTGAGACCAGTTGAGCGAAGATGCGCTCGATGTCGATCCGCATATCGGTAGCGGTTGCCCACGCTGCCCATAACTCGCTTCGGTTAGCTTCTAACCCGGTAATCATCCATTCGTCGGGATGATCTTCAGTGATTATGCCTTCCAGTGCATCCAAGCTGAGATGACGCTCATGCCGCCGCCAGTAATTCGTGCCGCAGTTCGCTTCCACGATACGGGCGACAACGTATTTGTCCGCATGAGCGAACAACTGGTTATCTTGTACCAGCCGCTCCCAAACGGTCATAAATCCGCGCTGAAGGGCATCAGGAAAATCCTGATATGCAATGCCATGCTTACGGATCAGCGTTGCAGCCAGTGGCGTGCATTCGTCCATGATCTGTGCAAAAGTGAGTGTGCCTGCCCATCCAGTTGGATAAGCTGCAACACGCGGGAATGGACGAATCTGATCTTTAATGCTTTTGCGAATAGCTGAATCGTGCATGAGGTTACTCCCTCTGCTGCCGCTGGAATCCGCCAGCGCGTTGAGCACAACGCTCAACCATGCGGGACGATGCAGAAGGGGGAACTGTCAAGCAATCCGCCTTCGGATAGGCGGGTGGTTCGGTGGTACTGCCTGTAAGGTAGTGCCAGCGTACCTGCCCGACGGTGCTTGATGGTGGGTTCCCTCGCATCGTACAATCGTCGCGGCGGCGTTTTGCGAGAGAGGTGGTCAGGACATCATGAATAGTTTTGAGGGATCATTTGGGGCATCGGATAACGGCAGAAGCCAGCCTTACGTAGTACAATCGAAATATATTGACTCACGATACAAATTTGGCGAGTATTCTATATGGCAGAAAAGATTCCTTATATTCGCGTGTTTATCTCCTCGCCCGGTGATGTGAATGCTGAGCGAAAAATTGCGCTGGATGCAATTGATTATTTTCCGAACCGTCCGGCATATCGTGAGAAAGTCGCTTTTCGTGTCGTCGCATGGGACAAACCCGGCGCAGGAACGGCGATGCTCGGTACGCTTACGCCACAGGAAGCCATCAATCGTGGCTTGCCTAAACCATCGGAATGTGACATTGTGATCGTTATCTTCTGGTCGCGCATGGGCACACCCTTTACCGACACAGATGGTAAAAAATACCTCTCCGGCACGCACTGGGAACTACTGGACGCACTGAACAGCCCTGCTGAAACCATCATCTTCCGGCGGACTGAGGAGAAACTTTTTAAATCCAGCGAGAAGAAAGAGCAGGAACAAAACGAACAGGTCAAGGCTTTCTTCGCATCCGACCTGTTCTCCCGACCGGATGACAGCATCGTGCGGGGTGTGAACCAGTACGAAACGCCCGATAATTTTCGTCGGGATTTCGAGATTTTTTTTGAGGAACAGATTGTACGCCTGCTGCAACGCTACGATGAAGGCGAAACCGAACCGCCGCCCCCACCTGCATCGAACACAGCGCAGGCACTGGCTGAAGCCAAAAACATCACTACTGTGACGGCGCAATTATGGGATGGTTCGCCTTTTCCCGGACTGCGGGCGTTTACTGAAGCCGACGCGCCGATATTCTTCGGACGTGGGCGTGAAACCGATGCGCTGGTGAATCAGCTTGCAGACAGCCGCTTTGTTGCTGTGGTTGGCGCAAGCGGGAGTGGTAAATCGTCACTGGTGGGAGCAGGATTAATTCCGCGCCTGAAAGCGAATGGCATAGAAGGAAGCGCAGACTGGCTTTATGCACGCTTTACACCGGGGGCGGGCAAATCACCGTTTGAGGCGCTGGTGACGGCGCTCATGGACGTTGTGCCCTCGCTGGCGGTAGCCGACCCCTTCGAACGTGATGAAAAGATTGAAGAACGGGCCAACCGCCTGAAGGAAAAACCCGAACGATTCGTGAGCATTGTGGATCATGCGCTCAAGAACAGCCCAGCACATGTTAACTTACTGCTGTTTATCGACCAGTTTGAGGAACTGTTCACGCTGGCGAATGCTGATTACGCCACCCCATTTGCAGCAATGCTGGCAGGTGTGGCGGGATGTCAGCGTCTACATGTCATCGTGACCATGCGCCATGATTTCTATCACCGGGCGGTTGAAATTGCTGAACTGGCGGAACTGCTGCGTAAAGGCTCATTCCCGCTGGCGATTCCGCGCCGGGATGCTCTGCGCGATATGATTGAACGTCCAGCAGAACGGGCTGGACTCACGATGGAAGCTGGATTAATTGCGCGGATATTGGATGACACCGGTGACCAATCCGGCAACTTGGCGCTGATGGCCTATGCGCTGGACGAGTTGTATAAGCTGTCCGGTGATGGGTCGATCACGAACGCTGATTATGATCTGCTGGGCGGCGTACAGGGAGCAATTGGTACTCGCGCTGAACAAACTTATGCAGCGCTAAGCGGCACTGATGATGAAAAAGCGACATGGATACAGCATGTCTTTCATGAATTGGTTGCTGTTGATGAACGCGGCACCGCAACCCGCCGTCGTGTGCCTGTCGGACGAATCGCTGAGGACGACTATGAGCGGGTTGATGCCTTTGTCGATGCACGGCTGTTGACGACCGATGCCGCTGCTGAGACGGCAGTGCTGGAGGTGGCCCACGAAGCCCTGTTCCGCAGTTGGCAGCGCCTGCGCGACTGGATTGCTGAAGCACAGGAAGACCTGATCCTCCTGCGGCAGGTACGAACCGCAGCCGATGAATGGCAAAAACGGAATCGCCCGGACTTTTTACTCTGGCCCCAAGAACGGCTGACGCTGGTCTATGCACTGATTGAGCGGCTGAACCCCAAACTGAACGAAGTTGAGCGCGATTTCACTGAGCCGGAGCAGGCGAGGCTCTACCGCGAACTGGATACGCTGCCCAGCAATGCCACCAGCCACGAACGCCGCCGTGATATTGGTGATCGGTTAGGCGTTATCGGTGACACGCGGCAGGGGGTCGGCGTGAAAGATGGCCTGCCCGATCTGTTATGGTTACCCGTCAAAGGGAGTAAGGGCAAGTACAAATTTGAGTTTGGTGAATTTGAAGTCCCTGATTTCTATATCGCTAAATACCTTGTGACCTATGTCCAATATCAGATATTTGCCAAAAGCGATTACGATAACCGGCGCTGGTGGGCGGGTTTCCCTAAAGAATATCATTCACAAGCAGTAGCCGATCAACGAACGAAAATAGCGAATGCGCCCCGTGATTCAATCTCATGGTATCAGGCGGTGGCCTTTGCCCGTTGGTTGGACGAGCATCTGCGTGATGCGGGACATTTACCTGATTCATCGTTACAAGTACGCCTGCCAACGGAGTGGGAATGGCAGTGGGCGGCGCAGAACGGCACGGAACAAAGGGAATATGCTTGGCAGGGTAGCTGGAGGGAAGGTGATGCCAATACCAGTGAAGCCGGGTTGAGCCGCACGACAGCCGTCGGCATGTACCCGCACGGCGCGGCGCAATGCGGCGCGCTGGATGTGGCGGGCAATCTGTTTGAATGGTGCGCGAATAACAAAGATAAACCTGAGATTATTGACACATCGAACACTAGTTCCAAGGGGCTGCGGGGCGGTTCCTTCAATAACAATCAGCATTACGCCGCCGCGTCGTATCGCAACCTCAACCTTCCGGGCAGCAGGGACAGCTACTACGGTTTTCGGGTGGTTTTGGCTGCCCCTATCGCGTCTCTGATCTCTGGCACTCTGAACTCTGAAAGCGAGTGAAACGAGCGCCTCTGTAGCTCTTGCGTGCGCAGCACGCCTCTAAGGGGGTCTGGGGGAATCCCCCAGTGTCTCTCCGCGTCAGCGGAGTCGCTTTCAGCGTTTTTTGCGCCTGCGGTATATGCGTCGTGGGGGTAGCGGTGTCTCTGGTTCCGGGTGCAGCTTAATGGGGTGGTTATCAAAGATGTGTCCGCGCAAGCCCCACGTATCGGCATAACGCACATGGTTGATCCAGCCCTGTACGCTGGCATCCATCTCAGCAAAGCTGATTTCGCCGCTTTCGTACAGGTCGATGTTGTGTTCCAATCGGTGGGTGAAATTGGCGGTATTGCGCCGCTTCAGCCGACGGTGCGTTGGATAAACCACAAAGCCTAACCAGGGGATGCCATCTTTAGTCGGCGTGACCTGTGCTTCGCGCTCATGGGCAGTGAGGCGCAGACGTGCCAACCGTTCGACAACCGCCGCTTTCCAGTCCCACAACTGCTGTTTATCACTGCTGAACAACGCAAAGTCATCGACATAACGCAGATAGGCATTACAGCCCAATTCGCGCTGCACAAACCAGTCCAAGGGGTTCATGTAGACGTTGCTCCAGAACTGCGACGTAAGATTGCCGATGGGCAGCCCACGCGGGCGGTGGAGGGCAAAAAGGTCGTCACCGGGGAAGTAAACCATCTGGTATTCGTCTTTCAGCACATCTTTGCCACTGGCGAGAATCTGCTCGATCAGCCAGCACATATCCACATCATGAATGACAGCGGCGATTTCCTGCATCAGAATGGCGTGATCCAGCGCGGGGAAGTGCTTCACAATGTCCATTCGCAGCACGTAAGGGTATTGGCGAGCGAATGCCTGTAAACGGTTTACGGCGGCGTGCGTGCCTTTGCCTGCGCGGTTGGCGTAGCTGTCAGCGATAAAACACGCATCAAATACGGGTTCGATTAAGCTGCACAGGGCGTGATGCACCACACGGTCGCGGAAGGGTGCGGCGCTGATCTTGCGGCGCTTCGGCTCGTGGATGAAAAAATGATGGTAGTCGCCGGGTCGATACGTTTTTTGCCGTAAGTCGTCCTGAAGCTGCACCAGCTTATCAGCCACCTGATGTTCAAAGGTCGCAGCGGGTAGTCCTCCGCGTTTGCCCTTCGCCGCTTTGCGATAGGCTAACCACAGATTATCCCATGTGCATAGCGAGGTATAACTCATGTCTGAAGAAATGGTCATTTTCACCCGTACTTTTGATTTGCTGACGTGGCTGCTGCCGCACTGTGAGCAGTTCCCGAAAGCACAGCGCTATCTGGTGGTGCAGCGGCTCGGCGATGCAGCGCTCGATTTTCAGGAAGCATTATTCCACGCCAACGCCCAGCGCGGGGAACAGCGGCTTGTTCATCTGCGCGCGGCAGACGGCTGTCTGACGACGCTGCGGCTGTACTTGCGGCTGGCTTTCCAGTGGGCGTGGCTGAACAGTGGGCAGTACGAGCATGTCAGCCAGATGATTGAGGAAATCGGGCGCTTATTAGGTGGTTGGATGCGCCAGAGTCAAAGCAAAGATGGAAAGAAGAGTCTATAATTCAGGTGAGTTCGCCTCTTAATAACTGCCGAGTACGCCCATGCCTGAACATATTCCCTTCATCCGTATTTTTGTTTCCTCGCCCGGTGATGTGAACGACGAGCGCAAAATTGCGCTGGATGTCATCGAACAGCTACCCTACCGTCCGACCTTCCGTGAGAAAGTTGCCTTTCGCGTCATCGCATGGGATAAGCCCGGTGCAGGAACCCCTATGCGGGCAACCCTCACGCCGCAGGATGCGATCAACAAGGGATTGCCCACCCCATCAGAATGTGACATTGTGGTGGTGCTATTCTGGTCGCGCATGGGCACACCGTTCATTCACACTGACGGTATGGAATACCAATCCGGTACCCACTGGGAGTTATTGAACGCGATTGAAGCAAAACGTCCCGAAACAGTGATTTATCGCCGCACGGATGACCCGCCGTTCAAGGTTTCGGATGCAGACTTTGACAAAAAACATGCTCAATATAAAGCGGTGCAAGACTTTTTTAAGTCTGATTTATTCTACGGGGCGGATGATAAAATCAAACGTGGCATCAATATGTATAAAACGCCCGATGATTTCCGCCGCGCCTTTGAGATTGATCTGGAAGTGCTGGTGCTGGACATTCTCAAGCGGATGGATGCTCATGTACCGTCTGATTCGCACCTGAAGGATGACGAAAATGTGACGACAATTCAGACGCTTGCATGGGATACACGTAAATCGCCGTTTCCCGGTCTCCATGCTTTCAAAGAGGAAGATGCACCCATCTTCTTCGGGCGAGGCTATGAAACCGATGCACTGGTCAAACAGCTTAACGATAGTCGTTTTGTGGCAGTGGTGGGGGCTTCTGGCAGTGGCAAATCGTCGCTGGTGGGGGCAGGCTTGATACCGCGCTTGCGGGCGAATGCGATTGAAGGCAGTAAAGACTGGCAGATTGTACGCTTCACACCGGGCGAAAATCCCTTTGATAGCCTATATGACGCGCTTTTGAGCATCTTCCCACAATTCAAGCCAAACCCGCTGGAAGCGCGCCGTATCAAGCAGAACTTTATGGCTGATATACGCGAAGCACCTCAAACCTTGCTCGATATTTGCATCGTAGGGCTGGAAAATCTGCCAGCGTGGGCGCAAGTTCTTCTCTTTGTTGACCAATTTGAGGAACTATTCACGCTCTCAAACTCGGATGATGCCAAGTCCTTCGCTGTCATTCTGGATGCCATCGCTAAGAGTGCGCGTTTACGGGTGGTGGTCACCATACGGGCTGATTTTTATCATCGCGCTGTCGAATATCCGCAGTTGGCAGAGTTGTTACGGACGGGTTCATTCCCACTTGCCATCCCCAAACGCGATGCCCTGCGCCAGATGATCGAACGCCCGGCTGAACGTGCCGGATTGACCTTTGACCACGCGCTAGTAGAGCGTATTCTCAATGATACGGGCGACGAACCCGGTAATCTGGCGTTGATGGCGTATGCGCTCGATGAACTCTACAAGCTGGATGATGATAAGACCCTGACCCATCACGAATACGAACAGTTAGGCGGGGTGCAGGGGGCAATTGGTACACGCGCCGAGAATCAATTCATGGCACTCGGCATGGATGAAAACGTGATTCAGCAGGTATTCCATGCGCTGGTCGAAGTCGATGAACGCGGCACAGCGACCCGTCGCCGTGAGCAGTTTCAGTCAGGCAGCCTGCCTGACGATGTGCGAAGGCTCATCAAAGCCTTCACCGATGCGCGTTTGCTCACCACAAACTATGACACAACCAACAAAACGGCTACTGTCGAAGTCGCCCATGAGGCGATTCTCCGCAGTTGGCCGCGCCTGACCGCATGGATAGAAGATACACAGGATGATCTCCGCCTCTTGCGGCAGGTACGTAATGCGGCAGCGGAATGGGGCGAAAAAGAGCGTCCTGATTATCTGCTGTGGCCGCAGGAACGGTTGAAACTGGTCTACGCGATGCAGGCGCGGCTGAACCCGGAACTGAATGAGGTTGAGCAGGATTTCACTGAACCAGAACAGAACCGCCTGCTGCGTGAAATTGAAATCATAGCGACCGATCATAAACGCCGCCGCTGGATCGGGGAACGGCTGGCGACCATCAGCGATGGGCGTTCAGGCATTGCACTGGACGAGCGTGGATTGCCGCAAATTGACTGGCTGCCGGTTTTGCAGGGTGGGCAAATTGCGATTAAAGATAAATCGTTTACGGTTAAGCCGTTTTATGTCGCTAAATACCTCATGACTTATCTACAGTTCCAGACATTTCTGGATGCGCCGGATGGCTTTGAGGATGTGCGCTGGTGGCAGGGTTTTCCAGAGGGATATATCAAACAAGCGATGTCCAGCGCCGTCGCCCAGTATGATAACTACCCGCGTGACTCGGTGTCATGGTATCAGGCGGTCGCCTTCAGCCGTTGGCTGGACGCGAAGTACCGCGAACACAGTTTATTCGGTCAGTTTCCTGCCGGAGATTGGCAAATCCGTCTCCCTGCCGAACAGGAATGGCAGTGGATGGCACAAAATGGGCCAGATGCCCGGCAGTACCCTTGGGGTGATTGGGATCAGCAGCCGCGCGCCAACACGACGGAAGCTGGCATTGGGAATCTCAGCACCGCTGTTGGCATGTACCCCCATGGACGGGCGGAATGCGGCGCGCTGGATGTGGCGGGCAATCTGTTTGAATGGTGTCTGAACGACTACGAAAACCCTGAAATTATCGACGGCTATATTAATGGCAAGAATAAGGTGCTGCGGGGCGGTTCCTTCGATCTCAATCACTCTAGCGCCGCCGCGTCGTATCGCAACCTCGACCTTCCGCTCTACAGGAGCTACTACGGCGGTTTTCGGGTGGTTTTGGCTGCCCCTATTAGCGCACTCTGAACTCTGTAGCGCCACAGGCGCGTCTCTGAACTCTGACTCTCTGGCGCTCTAAGTGAGCGAAGCGAACGCCTCTAAGGGGGTCTGGGGGAATCCCCCGGTGTCTCTCCGCGTCAGCGGAGTCAAGTTTGGGGGTTTTGCGCTATAATTCCTTGGCTGGCTTCGGTCAGTCAGGCTGCCGGGCAGGTGCTGCGGGGCGGTTCCTTCAATAACAATCAGAATAACGCCGCCGCGTCGTATCGCAACAACAACAATCCGAACAACAGGAACAACAACAACGGTTTTCGGGTGGTTTTGGCTGCCCATAACCTTCTCACCCTTCAGAGGGCGCGTTTGTCCGCAAACGTGCCTGCTCCCAAAAGTGGCTGGCGTTCATGGATTCCAGCTTGCGGCGAAGGCAGAAGGATAGCGCCGGTAAGTCTGGTCTGCACGCAAAATGGCTGCTTCGGGGCGTGTGGTCGCGTCAGGCGTATACAAAAGCCGGGGGATAACCTGGATTCGCTCCCATTATCCCCGCCCCACCTGTTTCGCCTTGGCTCAGGTGTCTCAAGTGCCTCAGCCATGATTTGTGAGATCAAACAGCACTCTACATAGGGGTGTCAATTTTTTGAAATTCAGTAGAAACAGGTGTCTCAAGTTGTGCAGCCTGTGCCACCTGAGCCAAAATTCCGTAAATGAAAGCATCGGCAAAAGAAGAGACCCCCTACCGTCGTAGAGAGTCTCAGGTGTCTCAACTAACTCAGATAGCTATATGACACTTGCACCACACCTGTTGCGGTTTATCAGATGCCCGTCTCAGGCGGCTCAAGTGTCACAACCTAAAGATTCACAGGTGAGCTGCCAGAATCGTACACGTCCCCCTCGTACCCGCTTCTGCGTGCTGAGGTTATTCGGGCCGGGGATGAGCAGACCATCTTCTTTCAACTGCATACCGATGGCGGTCACGGTGAAGCGCAGTAGCTGCACACGGTTGACTTCCCGATGGGCGATCTCTGGCAGCAGGTAAACAAAACCTTCATCCTTGTAGCCAACCACTGTCACACCCGGCGGATACTCACGCGGATTCTTCATGTCGTCGTCAATCACTACCTGCCCACCAGCGATGAGTTGTCCCAGAATATCGAGAAAGACCTCACTGGCGCGTTCCTGGCGCAGCGTGCGGACGCTCTCGACGATCACATCCTGCCAGCCTGGAAGTAGATAGTCCTCATCCATCTCCCCCAGAAATTTTGACAGTAGCTGATAGACCGTCACCAGAACCGCCCAGTTCTTAACCACCCGATCATTGTTAGACTGCCTGCCGATCTCAGCAGCGAGCCTCGCCTTGTAGCCCTTTACGTTATTGCTAAAACGGTTGGCAATGTCTTCCTTCAGGTCGCCGTTTTCAAGCTGTTTGGCTATCCATGACGCGAAGTGAGCGGTGAATCCGGGCAGGCTATCCCGTAACCTTTCGGCATGAACGAGTGCCTGCCCATCCGGGTCGCGCTTCTCCCACGGTGGGATTTCCAGCACCAACATTCGCGCAATGACCGACATCTCGCCTTCAATCGTCGTCTCGCCAGTCGAGAGAATCAAACCACGACAGGGTTTTTCGTGCCGGACTTTCGCCTCACGGGTCAGCCGTCCACGTCCCATTCCTCTGGAATACGACTGTAGAAAGCGCGTGAAGGTCTTTTCATCGGCATAGATCGACTTGTAATCGTCCACCCAGAAGATAGTATCAGCTAAAGGATAACCGAGTGTTTCAACCGTGTTAATAGTATCCCCCCACTGCGCGGGTGGTGTATCGCGGCTAAACTGACCGTAGAAGCTGCTTAGGAGCGAAGCAATCTCCGACTTGCCGCTGCCCGATGTGCCGACCAGATGCACGGCGGGACGGGTGGCGGTCGTCGGGAAGAAACGCTGAAGCACAGGCAGCAGTGCAAAAGCAATCAGGGCAGACGCTAGATGTGGTGGCAGCACCTTCGTCACTGCATCAAACGCGGCGAGGCTTTCGTTCCACCCTGTCGCCTGTAAACCGTAATCACGCAACCGTTGGTCGAGTTCAACCGATAGCGGTTCGCTCAGTTTACCCTGCGCGGTGATGCAGTCCTGCGGTGAAACGTATACCCATCTGCCATCCAATTCCATCCAACCCATGAAGTTGTAGTGCCGATGGGTGGGAAATTCACCGGATAACTGCACAATCGCCGGAACCAGATGTTTCGACATACCTGCCCGCACGACATACTGTGATCCGGCATTGGCACCGATGAAGCGGCGCAGCGCAACATCATCGACGAACACGTCCCCCGGCACATCAAGCTTTTTCAGGAACTCCCCGCGCCGCAGCTCAAGCGCGGTGGTGTGAGCCTCTTTGCCGTCATCGTCAACCTGACAGGTCTGGTAGAGCGCGGTGGCTGTCCAGTCTACGACGGTTTTTTCCAGCGTACCGCGATAGCTCTCTTTGTGATAGATGATCTTTCCGTCCCGCAGCAGGTAGCTCTCGGCATCGAGGTATTCTTGCTCTCGCTGCTGGAAGCTGGCACGTTTCCTTTCCTTATATTGCCGATCAATATCGCCGATTTTTAACCCATCCCCACATACGGCTTTGAGGCGCTGGCGTTCTTCCGCCCATTCCACCGGGTTGAGATGGATGCAAGCTTCGACAGCAGCGACGATCTGCTCGGTTGTAGGTCGTTCAGCTTTCTGCTCAACCGTAAATTGACTTACCAGTTGGCTAACCTGCTGGCGTGCCTGTTCTCGTGACGCTGAGATAGGGTCGCGTGCTGGTTGGCTGTAGGCACTCTGGATGGTCGCCAACGCCTCGCGCTCGCTGCTGCCGTTGGCGAGGTGACGCGGGATGAGTTGGCTTGCCGCTTCCGATTCGTTGTGACCCGCGTCGCGCAACTGACAGGCAGCCGCAAACAGCTCATGGTTGCGACTCCCTTCCGATGCTCCCGATGCCAGATAGGTTTCGGTGCGCGGCGGCAGCGGGTGGTGTCCATTCTCGTTCAGGGTGACGACATTCACCCCGCCGATCTTCTCCGTTCGCGGTTGAATTTCCAGCCAATCGAAACAGGTCAAGGGGTAACGTCGATCCGGCTGCCACTCGACCACTTGCACTGGCGCGTTACCCCTTTGTGGTTTGGTATTGATGCTTTCCGGCAGCCGCATCACCGAAGCTACTGACTTCACATAGGCTTCATCACCATCCAGCGCTGCGAACAAGCCATACAGGATATGGGCGATTTTCTGCCTGTGTTCATCCGTTTCCAGTGCGAACGGCTCATCCAATAGCCAATACCCATGCCAACCCCCACCACTATCGAGGATGATAGACGGTGCAGGCTCAAACTCACGCAGCTTGACCAACCCCTTGTCACGCTTGTGCGGGTCGCCATCGCAATCGACATCCACCCATAAAGCAGGCACGAGCGCCGCTGATGCTGCGCTACCCTTCTTCTCGCGCCGCAGACAGGGTGCGAAGTACACACCATATCCCTCAGCGTTGAGTTTATCTGCTTGTTTCATCACTGAATCGCGTTGTTTGTCGTTATTAGGTTGCGCCCAGAATGACCGGACTTCGCCCGTTTCAGGGTGAATACAGCGCAGTTCCAGCCAGAGCTTATCCGACACATTCGGATACAACGCCCCAAGAAAATCATGCCTCGCAACGATTCGTTCGTTGTTTACCGTCGTTTTTTGTGTCATACTGTGTTCATTCCTTTAGATGTACACAGGGGCTTGAGGCGCTTCCGTTTGGCGATGGTGAGCGCTTCCGGCTCCTGTGTGCGTTATGGGTAAAGTTATAGATCAAGCGTCGGGTGTACTGCGGCGCTCGTTTCAATTTCTGGCTGATCGCGCCGTTCACGAAGCTGCTCCTTAAGCTGAAGCGCCAGCAGTTCTGCTTCCTCATGATCGAGATTGGGCATCACCGGGCGAAATTGCAGAGCCGTCTCACCTTCGCGGTTCTTAAAGAAACCATAGAAGCCCACCGCGCTGGTATCCTCATCAGTGCGGCGCACACCTGCCCACATCGCACCGATCTCTGGCTCATGCCCGTGTGCTTCCTCTATAGTGACAACCTGCTCCTGCTGTTCACGGATGGCAGTGAGTGCGTCGTAACGCTGTTCCCAGTCACGTCCGGCATAGCGATCCATCAGCGCGACCATGTTGTCTTGCGTGACCTCATGCAGCATCTCGATATGATCGACACTCCTGTTTTTTGAGAAGTACAGCGGCTTTCGTCGGCCTTCGTCCGCGTCGTAGTACGTTCCCGGAAGGACAATATGGCTATGCGGATTATGCTGACTCGGCGCTTCTTCGCCGTCCGTCTGGCGGTGGTGTAAGACGGCTGACCACTCTACGCCTGTGTCAATTCCCCTGGCATCGAAGAAGTCGTTCATCGTGTGCTCGGTGAGATGTCTGACAAACTGCTCACGCTGTTCCGGCGGCACCATGCGAATGAGATCAACGTTCGGGTTGAGGACGAGGCTAAACATCAGCACATGCTCACTCTGGTAAGCTTCGCAGCGTTCGGCAATCTCGGATACCGAATCACCCATACCCTGATCCAACCAGCGTTCCCGTCCACCTGCCTGCCGCGCCTTTTCATCCCGTGACTCCCTATAAGTTAAATACTTGAGCAGATTGCCCACGCGTTTGCTCTCGTTCGCAGTCGGTTTCTTGTATTTCACGTTCGATACACACATCTGCTTGCGATCCATGTCCTACGCCTCCTTTTTGCGCCTGAAGAATGCGACCATCTTCGCCAGCAAATCGTTCTGCCGCTGAAGCTGCTCCTCAACCGCATCCAGCCGCCCTTCTAGTTTGCGGGTGATGGCTGCCCGCGTACCGGGAATATCATCCTGATGGCTCAAATAAAGATTGAGCGCATCCCGGATGAGATCGGTCTTGTGCTGCATCTCACCCTGCCGGGCGCGGACACGCAGAATCTCCTCGACCCGCCGCATTTGTTCCGATGTAAAGCCGATGCTCAACCGTTCGATGTAGCCATCACGCTGCTTGCGTTTACTCAAGTGCCACCTCCTGAAGTCGTTCCTTCAAACTTTCTGTAGGACGAAAACGCCCGTACACCCGGCGTAGTCGCCCATACTTGTCCAGTGCGCCACCGGCTTTCATATCCTGCACTTCAATGCTCAACCGTCCAATATCCGGCACGATGATTTCCTGACCTTTCACAAGTTCCTTTGACCAGACTTCGGTGAGTACCTCTATCACTTCCGCTACATCACGCCGCGTGCGGTGTGGTAGTCGTCTGGCAATCCTGGCAATCACATCACGGTGAACCATTTCACTCTCTCCTG
Organism: Aggregatilineales bacterium; assembly: GCA_038251275.1. Lineage (GTDB taxonomy): Bacteria > Chloroflexota > Anaerolineae > Aggregatilineales > Phototrophicaceae > CFX2. Next base: position 7,577 of record JBBSBM010000056.1, on the reverse strand, counting down.
TCTATGCTTTTGCTTTGATCAGCCGTCGTATGACAGGCTGGTAGCTGCTCACATGAGCAGCATCACCACACACCGCGAAAACCATCGCAGGTGTGGTCGCTCGTCTCGGTCAATCGAGACGAGCGATACGGCGGGTGTGTAACACCGCCGTATGGGTGCAGTCGCCGTGAGGCGCTGCACCGAAGCCCTGCGGCGTTTGAGCAGCCAGCGATTTAGCTGGCTTAGGTCTGAGGGGCATACATCCCATTGAACGCGAGCGTTCCCCCCTCAGACCGTACCCTGTTGGGACACCCCCAACAGGGATGGAATGCGCCGCATTCCATAAATCGTCGGACATGTGGACAAGATCACCATGTGACTTTCCTCATGCGCTTCGTCCGACGCTCAGCATCATCATTAGTCAGGGCAGGTTCATCCATGACCGCTGGTGGCGATGCTCGGGGTGGATGCTGTCCTACAGCCATCGACTGAACGAGCCCATTGGCTGCCACATGCTGAATGATCCGCTCCAGATAGGCAGGCATATCGTTGAGGGCTTCCCGTATCCATAGGGTGTCACGGCGCACTTCCAGCAGCTCCGGCAGATCAATGATCGGCGCTTTGGGCTTTCGTCGGATACCCAATTGCTCCCGGATCAGGTCGCGCATGGCATCACTGCGTTCGCCTTCTTCGATGTACTCCCACCAATCCAGAATGTCCTGATCGGTGTCGTAGTAGGCTTTGAAGGCAATGAGTTTGAAGGCCCGCTTGCTCTTGTTCTTTTTCGGCATACTGCCTCCTTGCTATTGGGTTTTACGCGGTATGCTCAATCGGTATACTTGGTAAAACCCCCGTTTTGAACTAACCCTTGCGTCTGACAAAGTTGGCGTAGTACAGGTAGCCTCGGGCATTCGCCATCTGTGCATCCGGCACCAACTTGGTCTGCGGATAGGCTTCGACCACCTGCTCATACACCAGTTCTGCACCACCGCCCGACAGATAAATCACATCGACGGTTGTGCCAAGCTGCCACTTCTCCGACAGTAGATTCAGGGTCGCGCTGCGAAGTGGGGCGAGCGCCTCTTCAACTTCATGGCTGTAATCTACTGGCTTGCCGCTGGCGGTGAAAATGCCTGTTCGCAAGACCTGCTCGACAATCCGGTGCGGCATCTTCTCGCGGTAGTCGCGTTCCAGCATGGCGGCGATCCGTTCCTGCGCGGTGTAGACTCCACTCTCAACGCTCCCGCTTTCGGCATCCACATAATCCCCATCGTCATCGAGTATGATGTCTACCGTGTAAGTACCCACATCAACGACACCCGACCGCATGTAGGTGTGATAGACATTGATTTCACCCTGTTCAGTGAGCATCATGGCATACGCGCTCCCATACGGCTGCGGCATCACCATCACTTCGGTGACATTGGCAATGACTTCGCTGGCATCGGTCTTGATGAGATGCTGACCCATCAGCGCTTGCTTGAGTCCACCGGCATCGCGCATGTGATCCACCGGCAAGCCGCTGCACAATCGCAGATGGATGACATCCCGCCCCGACACCCCTTGAGCCAGTTTGCCAATCGCCGCTTTCGCCAGCCGGAGACGGAAGGTGTTGCCCATCGTCTTTTCATTGGCAGTGCGCCCACGCAGACGCAGTAGTTCGCCGGGCGGAAGCTGTGCCAGCGCTAGGTCGCCCACAAACCAGGTCGAGCCATCTTCATCGGTCAACTGGTCGCCGGGATACTTGGCTGCCAGGGCCTCCTGCTGAAACTTGATTTCGGGCGTGACCCGCTACCGATGGAAAAGCAATTGCGGCCTGATCCGTCACGACTTTGGTGACACCGTAGCCGATGTCCAGCCCAACTGTGAGGATGCCGCCCGATGTAAGGGGTGATTCGGATACCTGCTGCTGATTCTTACGCCTGTTCATTCGATCTGCCTCCATAAAACAAAAACAGCCCATCTACTCTTGATCGGTAGATGTGGCTGAAGAACCAACAAATTCAATTGGGGAACAGTGTTTTAGGGCATCTGCCACTTCGCCGGGGTCAAAACTCTGCAAATTTGCATGAGTACTACCTGTCAGAAGATGCTGCTGCATTTCTAGCCAAGAATAGCAGTCGCGTGGATGTGTGGGCACTGCGGGGCAAGCATCAGGGCGAATATGATCAGGTGGTCGTTGTCGCCATTAAAGGCATACATCCCAATCCGACACAACTCTATCAAAGCATTTTGGAAGGCAAAGTCAGCCCTCGCCTCCTGACTCTCCAGTCTGAACCGCTCTACAAACTACCTGCCTCACCTCAGATTACGCGTTTTGTATTTGCGCCGGACATCATCGACGAAGAGCAAGGTTTACGACTAATTCAGGAACAGGGTGCGTGGAAGACCAATGGCTTTCAAGCACTGTTGGAAGTTCCTCGTCCACCCGAACAGATTGAACCGGTTGTCGCGCCACGTCCCGGTCATATGGCACTGGTACTGGCAGCGGGTGTTGCCAATGGTGCTGTCATCCAAACCGAGGAATACGGGCGAGTCGCCATTCGGGGAAAAACCCAGCACGTCGAGCAGATTGCGCGGGTCGAGATCGAAGCCGCACCGGGCGATCCAGAACGACAGGTCAAGAAGACCACCATCCGACTCAAACCAACGACCACTCTGACACTGCTGGCTCAGGATGGCACCGTAGTCGAGATGGACGGCGATGAAGCGCTGTTGGGATTCATTACGGCCAACAAGCAGGCGCTGACGGGCTACCTCAACCAGAAGTTCAAGCCCATGTACTCCTTCGACCTGAAGAAGCTGTACCATTCAGCATAATTTCCGGCAGTTCATTCTTGTACTCGTCCGTATCCTGCCAACTATAGTGAATCGGATAAGGTTTTTCGCCCTGATACACCTTGGGGAGAGATTTCTTGAAGTGATAGCGGTAGCGAGCCTGTAAGTCAGCCCATGTCACCTGCGGAAATGCTTGTAGAATTTCGACCTGTGGGGCGTGGTTTTCAACAAGCTTCCGCAATTTCTCGACCTCATCTGGAGACCAGAAAATACGCCACCCCTGACGGTTGAACCGAGTCTCGGATTGCGTACTGTCCCGCCACTGAATAATCAATTGACGTTCTAACGGGTTTAATTTACTGATGACCACACACTGTGCGAACGCTTCAAACAACTCGCGGCGATAAGCCAGTGGCACCATAAGCCAATTCATGATGACCAATTCCAGTGCCGGACGTGCTTGAATAATTGCAGTGCGATAGCGATCACTTGACCGCAGATTTTTCAGTTCCGCTTGCAGATGTTCGATTTCTCGTTCATTGGCTTCATAACTAGCTTCTAAATTGCGGACAATCTCTGAATTCGAAAGCGACTTCAGGTTATCAAGGATAGTCTGTTTGGCACGTTCAGCGTTCTTAATGGCCTGTTCGATGCGGCGCACATCTGTATGGGCATCACTCAGTGTGCTTTCGAGTGCGATCTGCCACGAGACTTCGTCGATGCTGGTGGCTTTCAAGCGCTCCAACAGCAGTTCTTCTATCATTTCATCCAAGCGACTGGCCTCAACGCGCAGGTAGGTACGACGATCCGGATCCACCGCCAAATAGGAATAGGCTAGTTGGGACACCATGTAGGTGGTTCGCATCCGGCGCAAATCAAAGCCCGGCACATCGGTCGAGAAGATCAGCCCTGTGTAGCGCGGTGGCGAACAAGGACGATCTTCCTTATCATGGCGCGTGAAAGTACGGTAAGGCTGATAATCGGGGTTCAGTTCGCCATTGAAATCGGTCGGTGAGAGCGCATTGAACGCGAGCATGAACTGATCCTGCGCTACCAGCGGTGGGTGATTATGCCAGCGGACAATGACCCCGCGATGCGCCCAGTGACCGAGGTAGGTGATGTTGGTCAAGATCGATTTCAAGCCGCTGTTGGAAGGCATCAGTCGTCCCGCCACTGCCGACCGATTTTTGACAGCGGCATCCCATCGAAAACCCTCTGGCACCAACTGCTCGGCATTGTCAGGGAAGAAGGGACCGTGTGCCTCGATGTGCCGCCAGGTGGCAGTCAGATTGCGCTTGAACTGCTTGAATAGTTCGAAATAGACTGGGATAATGTCAGCATAAGGACGGAAGGGCACATACTTACGGTAATCAGGATTTTTATCGCCGTTGGGCAGCTTCGGACGCTGATCCACCACATACCCGGGTATGATAATGCGGCCTGCCCAGAAACCCTGCTCAATCAGATGGTTGCGACTGCGTGTCAGTCGTCCCCGGATGTGGTACTCCAGAAAGTCGGCGGCGCGTTGGGCATCTTCACGGAATAACTTCATGTGCGATGACCCATGAAGCGGATGATGAAAGTTGTACAGGTTGTATGGGGTCATGACCTGCACCTGATTTCGCTTGCAGGCGTCTATAAAGATGTTGGTCTGAATCATGGTCACATCACGGAAGAACCGATCCACATCCTGCGAGGCCACCAGCTTGACTTTGCCGCTCTCAATCAGTTCCAGCAGCAATGACATGCCCGGCCGCTCACTAATTTTCTTCGAGCCACTTACGCCTGCATCCATATCGATCATGTGGATGGCATCCCGCGCCCAACCCAACCGTACCAGATGTTCAAACAAGTCCACCGTTTGCAGGGTGGTCGAGATGTTGCCAATTTGCGCGTCAGTAGATTGACGATAATAAATCGCCGCTGGACGCTCCACTGGTAAGGGATCGGCGCGGTACAGATCGTATGGGTCTTGTTCAGGACGCTTGTACTTCCGCATGTCGGTATTCCTCGGCTATTGAACGAAAAACGCCCTATCTTGTGCGAGTGATGCGACAAGACAGAGCGCGTTGGGTTACAATGCGACTCAGCCCTGCGACGTGTCTTTTCCACTCGCTGGGTCAGCCGGGTCGGGGTGCTGAAACACTTCGGCTCGGCGTTCGTTTCCGAACAAACTGTGATCAGTGTACAGCGTTTCGTTGAAGTGTGCAATAATTTTCAACAGCGACCTGCACACCGTTTCCAGATGAATACCTGTTGGCATATCCGATTTTGTGGCTGCTTCGACCGATGATTCAGGCTTCAACTGCGACCTCCTCTACAATGCTGAACTGGTTGACCGCTTGCAACAAAATGTGGCGTGCTAACGTTGATGCTGGAAGGTTTAGTCGCCTCGCTAGCGCATGAACCGCCGCTTTCTCAGACTGTGATAGCCGGATGCAGAAATAGATGTCTCTCGGAGGCTGAACTTGCGGTAAGGTGATTGAAAAGGTGGAACTGTTTTGCATACGCATTGGGCTATCCTCGTGATACTTTTACAGGAACAGCATAGCAAAACTGAACCAGCAAAACCGTGTAATTTTCACGGTTTGATGAGGGAAGATTACAGTTTGAAGTGAAATTATCAAAAAAGAGTGACTGGCGAACCAAATCCGCCAGCCACATCCATAAAGCGACTGATCCAGTCATGCAGAGCAGCCATAGGCTTTCATCAGCGCTTTGTGGGCTCGTGCCCGATACTGATTATTGTTCGACCACGGGCATTGGATGCGTGCTTCGCTGGGCGGTTGCTCATCTAGCAATGAGTTGATGGCGTAGATCATACGTGGATTGCTTTGATACTTCTCCAGTATCCCTAATGCTGGTTTCTGATGTCCTTGTTTGAACTTCTCAATCCAGCGTGTACCCGGACGGTATAACTCGCCGAATGATTGCTGAACATCCTTCCGGACGACACGGACATAATCATCAAGCAAATAGTGATGGTTAATCCCGGCGATGAGTGCGGCATCTTCCAGTTTGACCTGCGTCGTCAGGTAGTACAGTGCGACTAGAAAGCGGAAACTGGTTGGCTCCAGTTGGGATTCGTACTTGGTAACGAGTTGAGCCAAAATGCGTTCAATGTCGATTCGCATATCAGCGGCGGTGGCCCAAGCAGCCCAACATTCGCTGCGGTTGGCTTCCAATCCGGTAATCATCCATTCGTCGGGATGATCTTCGGTAATCGTGCCTTCCAGCGCATCCAGACTGAGATGGCGCTCATGGCGATGCCAGTAATTCGCACCGCAATTGGTTTCCACAATACGAGCCACAGTGTATTTATCCTCATTAGCGAACAGCTTAGAATTCTGTACCAGTCGCTCCCAGACCACAGTGAAACCACGCTGAAGGGCATCGGGAATATCTTGGAAAGCAATATTGTGTTTGCGGATCAGGCTGGCGGCCAGTGGCGCACAGTCGATCATAATTTGGGCAAAAGTGAGGTTACCTGCCCAGCCAGTGGGATAGACCGCAATGGGTGGAAAAGGCTTAATCTGGCAACGGATAAAACTGCGAAGAGACGAATGAGGCATGAGGTTACTTCTCCCTGCTCCTGCTGGAACCCGTCCAGAACGGTCGAGCACAACGCTCAACCGATCGGGAACAGCGCAGGGAAGGAGCCTGTCAAACAAAAACGGCGACCCTGTTTTTTCGGTCGCCGTTTTAGGCAGGTAGTTCGGTGGTCACGTCCCGTAGGGATGGGGGCAATGTACTGGCTGACGGTGTTTGATAGGAAGGCTCACGTGCTGTAGAATCGCCACGTCTGCGGTGTGCAAGGGACTTCGTCCTATTTCCTAGTCAGAAACAAGGTTTTGGCGTTCCGAAGTCGCCCCAGAGATATTGTGATAAATCTCAACTTTGCGAAGCAATTATATTGATGCATTAGCAAGGTAGGAGTGACAGGTTAACATTCAAGATAAAATTTCTGGGGGAGAAACACAAAATGATTTCCCCCTCAAGTTTCTTATTCTGAATGTTAACTACAGGGAAATAGGGAGTTTTAGGTAAAGATTCTTCACTTGTTTAGCAAATTATCAAAAATGAAAAACACCCTCTGGTTTATTTCAACAAGATGCTCGATATGGGTGATACCTTCATAAATTGACATGCCCCTGCCGACCAAGAAGAGCGCCGCAATCACACTCAGAAATAAGTTTCTTTGCCATAGCCAAATGGATGCTGTTCATCGGCCAGCCGCTTACTACGATTGATGCCGAATAGCAATAATATTTTATTGCCAACATCCACAAAGGAATGAATTACCTCCGCCAGCATTGCAGAACTCCTCGCGATGAGTGCAGCTAGGAATTTAGCGATGGCAATAACGACAATTGAAACAAAAGCCGCGCATAAAGTGACTGGCCGTTCACTGGTTTCTGCTGCCATAATTTCCTTAAATCGTTCTCTCTTCATACTTACAGCGCAATATAAAGCCATCAATTCTAATTGAAATGGGTGTGCCTAGAAATTAGGCGCACTTTCCAAAAGATGCATTCGTTTTCTTACAAAGCAGAAGTTCTACGGAACTCCAAATTTAACTGGGTTCTCATAACATTTTTAAGCAGTACTAAAGCAGGGATATAAGTACCCATATGGGCCATGCCAAATCGTTTAATTTGTCATCTAATTGAATAAGGTGGTACTAGTACCTCAACTGGTTAAAGATGAGGGGTAAAGATAAACTAAAGGGATGACAAAACATGAAGTCCATTTAACGTCTGAAGAACGCCAAAAATTACTAGGAATCGTAAGTAAAGGGCGCAACCAAGCGGTGGTCATAC
>JBBSBM010000055.1:0-47490 GCA_038251275.1 Aggregatilineales bacterium | reverse complement strand
GTGCTGTGGCCGGCTTGGTTAATCGCCAACTGCACCACCGCATGGCTGCATAACACTGGTTGGGACTTGAGCGCTTTTGCTCTCTTTCCTTATTCTGAATGTTAACTACAGATGGATTGGCCTTCGGCGTATCGAGCAAAGAGTTGGCTGCCGTCAGTTAAAATGGACGGTTCATAAAGTAGGTGCAAATGATATGACGACACTCACATCGGCTGAATTTGAAGAACTGATGCAAAGCATCCGACCGGAACTGCACCGTTATGCCACGCGCATGACCGGCTCGGTGATTGATGGTGAGGATGTGGTGCAAGAGGCGTTGGTCAAAGCCTATGCTTCTCAATCGCTGTTGACTCACGATACCAATATACGCGGCTGGCTGTTTCGGATTACGCACAACAAAGCCATTGACCATTTTCGGCGTTACGGCGATGAACCGCTGGAACTCCTTGATGAATATCCAATGACTGAAGCCACCGACTCGCCGCTTGAGGAAAAAGAAGTAGCTGCGGTTGCGTTGTCGATGTTCCTCAAACTCGCACCGCGTCAGCGAAGCTGTGTCATTTTCAAAGATGTGATGGGCTATTCGTTGGCGGAGATTTCTGAACTGCTAAACGCGACCGTTCCCGAAATCAAAGCGACTTTACATCGGGGACGTACGAAACTGCGCGAATTGGCTGCGAATCCGGAAGTCAGCGCACCGCATCTCGATGCCCATGAACAGGAACTGCTAGCGCGTTATGTCGAGCGCTTTAACGCGCGCGATTTTGAATCGTTGCGTCAGATGTTGACCGATGAAGTTCACCTTGATCTCGTGGGTCGAACCCAATTGCATGGCGCGGCTAACATCGCGGCTAACTACTTCCACCGTTACAGTAATGTGTATGACTGGCGTATGAGCCTCGGCACAGTCGAAGGACATCCCGCAATCCTCGCGTATGATCTGAATCAACCATCATCCGATCCCGCTTATTTCATCCTCCTGACGTGGAATAACAATCAGGTGGCATCCATCCGTGATTTCCACTATGCACGTTATGTGCTGCATGATGCGAAGGTTGATTTAAGCGACTAAGGGCAATCGAAAGCTTAATGAGAAGGTGAAATTATGATACTTGTAACCGGTGCAACAGGACTTAGTGGTTCAACAATAGTCCGTGAATTCGCGAAAAATCGGATACCTATCCGTGCTTTGGTTCGGAATCTGGAAAAAGCCAGCGCTCTAGCAGCATTACCCACTGTTGAAGTGGTTGAGGGGAATATGCTGCAACCTGAAACACTTACAAATGCCTTGAAGGGTGTAAATCAGGTTCTCATGATTTCGTCCGCCCGTGAACGGATGCTAGAAACCCAATGTACATTTATAGATGCTGCAAAAGTGGCAGGCGTCGAGCATATTGTCAAGTTTTCTGGCAAAGAATCGGGTGTTGATTTTGACCCCAAGAATTTTCGCTCGATAGGAGAACATATCGAAATTGAAAAATATCTCGAAAATTCTGGACTTGCATGGACACATTTGCGACCCAGCCAATTTATGCAGTTCTATCTTCCTCAATCGCCGACCGGGGTGGATATAAGCAAAAGTGCGCTGATTTTGCCGATGGAACAAGCTAAACTTTCTCCTGTTGATGTTAAAGACATTGCACAAGTTGCCGTGAAATTGCTATCGAGTGAAGGACATGCAGGTAAAAGTTACGACATGACGGGCCCTGAAGCACTGACAATGGAGGAGGTTGCAGAGCGAGTTTCTCAAGCCGTTGGTATAACTATTCAATATATCAATATTTCGCTTGAAGAAAAGAAACAAGCCTTACTTGCAACTGGGCTGCCTTCTGAACGAGTTGATGTACTGATGGGATTACTCAGTGAACGGCGCAAGTCTCGTGATTCTAGGGTATATCTGGGAACACATGAACAATTTGGAGTCCAGCCCACTACTTTTTTGGAGTTTGCCCGTCGCAATGCTGCGGTATTTCTAGGCGACCCAATACCAATGTAAAGCAGGCTATGAAACAAAAAGAGGCGTTCTATGGGGAACGCCTCTTATTCACTCAGCTAGCGATTAAGCGATTTCAGTTTGCGGCGTTGTAGTGAACGTTAAACCTTCGCCGTTCAAATCTGCATCTGCCACAATATGATCGCCTTCGTTGACATTCCCTTCAAGGATTGCGGTTGCCAACGGGTCTTGCAGATCGCGTTGGATCGCTCGCTTGAGGGGACGTGCGCCGAACACCGGATCGAAGCCGCGTTCTGCCAACCAGCGGCGCGCATCGCCTGTCAGTTCCAACGTCAAATGGCGGCTTTGGAGTCTTGTGGTCAGTCGCTTAAGTTGAATGTCCACAATCCGCATAATGTCTTCTTGCGTCAAACTCTGGAACAGGATGATGTCGTCCAAACGGTTCAGGAATTCAGGCCGGAAGACATTATCCAACTCATGCATAACCATCTCACGCAGTTCTGCCTTATCGGCATTCGGCCCCAATTGCTTGATGTATTGGCTGCCAACATTGCTGGTCATAATGATGACGGTGTTGGTGAAATCGACTGTGCGGCCTTGACCGTCGGTTAGTCGACCATCATCAAACACCTGTAAGAAGATGTTGAAAACTTCAGGGTGTGCCTTCTCAATTTCATCAAACAGCACCACCGCATACGGACGGCGGCGAATGGCTTCGGTCAATTGACCGCCTTCGTCATAACCGACGTATCCCGGCGGCGCACCGATCAGACGTGCTACACTGTGACGTTCGCCATATTCGCTCATGTCGATGCGAACCATCGCGTTTTCATCGTCAAAGAGATCATCAGCCAGTGCCCGTGCTAACTCGGTTTTACCGACACCGGTCGGGCCGAGGAATAGGAATGTACCCACCGGACGGTTGGGGTCTTGCAAACCGGCACGGCTGCGACGAACCGCCGCCGATACCGCGCGAACCGCATCATCTTGACCAATGACCCGTGCATGTAAACGGTCTTCCATGTGCAGCAGCTTGGAGATTTCGCCTTCAAGTAACCTGTTAATCGGAATGCCTGTCCAGCGCGAGATGACACCCGCGATTTCGTCGGCATCCACTTCTTCTTTGAGCATCAAGCCGTTCGCTTGCAATTCACCTAACTTAGCTTCACGTTGGATAAGCTGCTGGTCGAGATCGCGCAGTGTGCCATAGCGCAACCGAGCCGCCGTTTCCAGATCGCTGCGGCGTTCGGCCTGTTCCAGTTGAATTTTCGCCTCATCAATTTGGGTCTTGATGGTGCGGATCGACTGAATTGCATCCTTCTCGGTTTGCCAGCGCGCACTCAGTCCGCTGGTTTCTTCACGCAAATTAGCGATTTCTTCTTCCAAAGTCGCTAGGCGTTCTTGACTGGCTTTGTCACGTTCTTTCTTGAGGGCTTCACGTTCAATCTCAAGCTGCATGATGTGCCGTTCGACGGTTTCCAACGCCAGCGGCTTACTGTCGATTTCCATCTTCAAACGAGCAGCCGCTTCGTCGATCAGGTCAATCGCCTTATCCGGCAACTGACGATCAGATATATAACGGTCACTGAGCGTCGCCGCTGCGATAACCGCGCTGTCCTGAATACGCACTCCATGATGCACTTCATAGCGTTCTTTCAAACCGCGCAGGATGCTAATCGTATCTTCAACGCTCGGTTCATCAACAAATACGGGTTGGAAGCGGCGTTCAAGCGCGGCATCCTTCTCGATGTACTTGCGATATTCATTCAAGGTGGTCGCGCCCACACAGCGCAGTTCACCACGCGCCAGCATCGGCTTGAGCATGTTGCTGGCATCCATCGCGCCTTCAGCCGCGCCTGCGCCAACAATCGTATGCAGCTCATCCAAGAACAGAATAATCTTGCCATCGCTATCGGTGACTTCTTTGAGGACAGCCTTGAGCCGTTCCTCGAATTCACCACGGAATTTTGCACCCGCTACCAGCGAAGCCATATCCAATGCGATAACCTGCTTGTCACGCAAGCCTTCCGGTACATCACCGTTGACAATTCGTTGGGCTAAACCTTCAACTATTGCGGTTTTACCCACACCGGCCTCACCGATCAACACCGGATTGTTCTTGCTACGGCGGCTGATGACTTGCACCACACGCCGGATTTCTTCATCACGTCCGATGACTGGATCGAGCTTGCCTTGTCGTGCGGCAGCCGTCAAATCACGTCCGTATTTTTCCAGACTCTTATAGGTTGATTCAGGATCTTGGCTGGTCACACGTTGACCGCCACGAATCGTGGCAAGTGCCTTCAAAACCGCATCATGCGTCACACTATGCCGTTCCAGCAAACCACGTAGGGCTTTGTCGTCGCAGAGAGCCAGCAAAATATGTTCGGTGCTGACGTAATCATCATGCATCTTCTTGGCTTCAGCTTCGGCTTTATTCAGCGTTTGAACCAAGTCACGACTGAGTGTGGGGTCAACGTTGCTGCCGGACACACTCGGACGACTCTGTAACATTTGCTCCAGTTCTTGCTGGAGGTTTGCCGGTCGTCCGCCGATCTTGGCGACAACTTCCGGCACAACACCTTCGTCTTGCTGCATCAACGCTGTCAGGATATGCAGCGGTTCGATCTGACTATGACCGAATTCATTCGCCAGTGCTTGAGCCCCAACCAGCGCTTCTTGAGCTTTATTGGTATATCGTTTTAAATCCATATTTTTTGACCTTCTTCTCGCAGTATGGCCTTAGTTTAAACTCAGGGTGTATGAGGCGTGTTAGAAAAGCATCAGAGCGATATATACACTCTTCAGTCTCAATTTTCAGCCCATGTAATGACAAGGCTCTCAGGTAAAATAAGGCGATTATTCAACAAAAATATCATAAGGTACTTTTGCTGCCTAAGACAAGTCATGCAAAGGCATTTTCAAAGGCCAGCAATTAACTAATAGGCAAAATAAAGTGGATGAACAATTAGCAATCGGTGTCGATCTCGGCGGAACAAAAATTGCTTTTGGGTTGGTCGATAGGGCAGGGCATGAATATGCTTCCTATCGGCTGCCAACTTTACCCGAAGAAGGGACGGATGCCGTCATCAAACGCATTGCAGAAGGTGTCGAATATCTGCTGCGACAAACGAAGTCTCCGATTATGGGCATTGGCATCGGGTCGCCGGGACAACTGAATCCCTATACCGGCATCATCTATATTGCCACCAATCTAAACTGGCATAACCTATCCCTATTAGATGGTCTGAGCCAACACCTATCCGTTGAGTTGCCTGTCTGGGTGCATAACGATGCCAATGCCGCTGCCATTGGTGAAAAGTTTTTTGGTGCTGGTCAGGGTAGTGACGATTTTATGCTCATAACCCTCGGAACCGGTGTCGGTGGAGCAGCCATTAGTGGCGGACGTTTGGTGCTGGGCGCTCAGTTCATCGCGATGGAAGTGGGACACATTCCCGTTATTCCCAACGGACGCTTATGTAAATGTGGCGCGCATGGCTGTCCCGAAATGTATTCATCCGGCATAGGCTTGATGGCAGGCCTACAGGAACATTTGCCGCATTATCCATTCAGTCCATTGGCAAATGAGAACGCAACCACCGAGGATGTATTGAAGGCCGCGCGTGAAGGGGATGAACTCGCTAACTTGTTGATGGACGAAGCCGTTGATGCGCTGGTTGCGGTCCTTGTTCCTTATATCGGGCTTCTCAACCCCGGTCGTATTATCTTGGGTGGCGGCTTAGGACTCGCCGCTTGGGATTTACTCGGCGACCGTCTGAAAACTAAATTGCATGATTGTCTGTTAAACAGCGTTTTTGCTGATGTGCCCATCCTCAAATCTGAAGTGGTATCCAGTGCGGTTGGTGCTGCCAGTGTTGTCTGGTATGAGTTAGATCGCTTGGTATCAGAATAACGTTATGGGTGCGGCTGATCTTGCAATTCTAGTGCAGCAAGTTTGGCTAAGGCGGCTGTCCATTCATCATATCGATCGGGGATGGCTTTGACAGTTGTCAGATCAAACACAAATCGGTAATTGTCGAGGGTCTGTTGATGTGCGGCAGGGAAATCGGCGGAACAGTCTTCCACAATGGTGGCGAGAAATCCGCTTTGTGCGGCAGTCGCAGTCGTCATAAAGACGCAGGTGGAGGTGATCAGTCCGGCAGTCAGCAGGAAGCGTTTTCCGCGCTGGCGCAATAAGGGGAGCAGGTCGGGAGTCAAGAAGCCATCAAAAGTATGTTTGATAATGACAGTTTCGCCGGGAACTTCGATGCCGGGAGTGCCAGCGATGCAGGGAATACGTCCGCGCAGTTTGTACTTGAGCATCCAATCGGACATATCCGGCTGAAAGCTGGCACGCAGGTGGATAATGTCGATGCCCTCGGCTCGGCAAAACTTCAGGAGACGGGTGACATACGCCGGAAATTTGGTGAAATGTTCAGCGATTTCCATCGGCCAGAAGTCATACTGCACATCAATGAGTAGCAGGGCGAACGGTTCCCAATTGCGCTGAGTATTAGTCATTAATTGTCCTTGTCATATGAAGTCAAAAGATTTTACACATATGAACTCCTATTTCCAACTCACGAAATTCTTCATGAAAAATTCACAAATTTGACTCGCCTTATCGTAACAAATTGTGCAACAATAGTCTCGTAATGGATGTTGTAATGCGAAAAAGTTTGGAGTCGAATATGCTGGAAACTCAACTCAAATTATTTGATCAGCTCATTCGAGAGAAAAAGTTCGGCGAGTTAAAGGTGTTGGTTGCTTACCTTAAAGATCAACAAACCAAGATCGAATTGCAAAAACAACAAGATGTGGAAAATGCTAAGCAGAAGCCGCTCGATACGCTTATGAAGAGCTTACCCATAGAGCGACAAAGATCGCTGAGCGTATTATCCGAGATTGTGGCGCGGCATGGTCATGCTGTTGGCGAACGTGAGTCGCATACCTATTGAGGATAGTGTATCCAAAGTCGGGTAGGGCAGAGGTAGGTCATTTCAAGCGCTGGTGGACGATGCCAGCGCTTTTGATTCTTGAGTTCATGAAAATCACTTCACCGATCAATTAGAGCATGCCCTTGTTTTATTTCCTGACTACACGACTACCTGTTTTGATACAACGATTGTTAATGCGTGCCTTGCTGGTGTAACCTTAATCCGAACTCCTACTGCATCATCACAAGTGATCTAGGAGATGACAACTTGAATAAAGGAGTATCCAAAAATGGCAGTGAATAACCAAAATGAACTCAAGAAACGTTTCGACGCTTTCCTTCATGAAGCGCGATTTCAGGAGAAACCTTATCGAACGCTGGGTGGCGCACAGGTCACAGACAAGTTAGTCAGCGTGCTGATTGGCTATCCTGCGGATGTGGGCGATAAAGCGGTTTTTGTTGAAGGCGTAGTGAACACGCTGAAATCCTATGGCTTGGATGCTGCTGAACCCGTGCGCCAGAAAAATGGTATCCGCATTCAAGCGCGGATGTTGCCAGTAGAAGCCGCCGAGACCGAGCCAGTCGAAGAAAAAGCCAAGTAACGCACAGTCAGCAGTCGAATTTGCCCACAGAACACATATCTGTGGGCGAATTTGGTGTGGTTTGGTATCGCCCCGCTTTCAACTGTAGATTAGCGCTTTTGGTATGGCTAGTTTAAGCTAGAAAGCTCTGTGGCTGGAGGGTAATCTGTTGAGAGTAATGTGTAGTATTGTTCATTTTTGGAAAGCAAACCTAACAGGTATAATTGTTCAAGTATTGGGAAGATGGCATCGTGTAATGGGCGAAATATAATCTTTTGCTGTGGCTTGTTTTCATTTTCATACCATCCTTTTAGTATAATCATTGGTTCATCAGAAGTATGATCAATAGTGGATTGTAGATGGTTTACGAACCAAAATTTATCAAATGTCTGAAGTGATCCTAAATCCCATTCAATCCGCTCTTGAGTAACCTTGTGGATTAGGCGACAGCCAGCCCCATGCAAGAAATAGCTCCATTCTTGGTTCTCACCCCAGTTACCTATTGCTGGCCTACGTGCATAATCTAGTACAAGGGCTTGCCAATCTTCTTGTGACCACTGTTCCCAAATCTCTGAATTGTCATCGTTCTCAGCTCTCATAACTTTATCGGGTCGTAACTCCCTTATTGCTTCCAAAACAAGTGATTGACGTTCCACAAACTTTTGTATGAGACAATAGATTATCGCTTGGATCGCATCGAGTTCCATTAACTTTCCTTGTTTGCCTCAAGCAAGACTGCTAAAGTGAGTCAAAAGCCACAAAATGGTTCTGTACCGCCAATAATTGTTGTTGATTTGAATATTCGAACCAAAATGCATTGACAAAATAAGGATTTTTGTTCTATAATCAGGAGAGTAATTAACCAATTTTTGCGTCGCTCTTATCGCTAAAATCATCTCTGCCACTGACGACTGTGACGACATTACCGACAAATTACTGACGAATTTGCTGCTTTCGCCGCATTTTGCACTTAATGCATTCTGAATCTGAAGAATTTGCAGAATCTTCCGAATTAAACGTAATAATCCGTAATATTTATTCTCTGCCTTTTCTCTGTGTCTTTGTGGTTAATCAGATCTTTGTTTTCTTTTCTTTCCGCAGCCACAATTTCGAAATCGACTCCGATCCCAAAAACGCCATCGCACCGAAGTACTTCACAAAGGTGAGCAGGGGAGGGCGGGTTGAAATCACACGTCTGAGGTCAGCCTTGGCTCCAGACCATTCGCCGCTGCCCAAACACTTGAACCCACGCACCGCGTAGTTCGCTGCCGCCTCCGCCCGATATCGGTAAGGGATGCCGTGACCGCCATGCCGTTCTGCCACCGCTTGCATCTCTTCCATGCGGGTGACCGCACCGCTAAACGTTTTCGCCGCCGGATACATCCGTTCTTTAGCCACCACCACCGGAATATGCCGCAGCGGATATTTTCCTGCCACCCGCATCCAATATTCGTAGTCCATCATGTAGTGCAGGCTCTCGTCCAGTTCGCCCATCGTGTCCCAAACCTCGCGCCGCCAAAACGTTGCCGGTTGCACGATAAAGTTCACGCTGTTGACCAACTCGCTTTGATCGCCTTGGTGTATATGCGAGCGCACCCCGTAAGATTGTTCATGCTTGTCAACCGCTAGCACATTCCCATAAACGAACTTATCTTCAGGGTGCTTCTGGAAATGCTCAACCACCGCCCGAACTGCCCCCGGCATATACACATCATCCGAGTTCAGCCACGCCATGATGTCGCCCGTCGCCTTGCGGAAGCCTTTGTTAATGGCGTTAGTCTGTCCATTATCCTTCTCCGAAACCCACGTTAGGCGGTCTTCATAACGTTTTAGAATGTCTACTGTGTTATCCGTCGAGCCGCCATCAATTACGATATGCTCGATATTCGGGTAATCCTGTTCGCGGATGCTTTTAATCGTCTGCTCGATATAAGCCGCGTGGTTATAAGAAGGGGTGACGATCGAAACCAGCGGTTCAGCCGTCATGTTCTGCTCCTCAGAGCGGCTTCCCGCTTGTTCTTACTCAAATATCGTTGGATGCGCTCACCGATGCCTGTTGCTTGTGTCGTCGGTTGCTCAGTCGTCCATTGGAACCACTTTATCATCTCAACTCGGCTGATTTTCGCGGGTTGCCGTTTCCGAATTGCGTCAACAACCTCCCTCAAAAGTTGCCTGATAAGCGCGAATCCCACCCTCGGTGAAATGATCATTCTTATCAGTACATTAAGCACGATTAGGGGAATATTATAGGTTAGCAAGTCGACGAGATAGGCATTTTTCAAAACCGAAAGATAAGTGTTACCGAGGGCTTGCCCGCGCCGTTTTGCGTCCAGTTTTCCGCCCCGATGATAGGCCACCGCTTTCGGGACATACCAACAGTGCCAGCCTTGCAGCCGCGCCCGCCAACCCACGTCCATGTCTTCGCTGTACAAAAACATCTGCTCATCAAACAGTTCACTGTCGTGGGCAATTGCTTGAATGGTTTCCTGCCGGATCATCAACGCTGCGCCACTTACCGCGAATACCTCACGGGCTTGGTTGAAAATAGGCGCATCCGCCATGCCTTCACCAACATTCACCACGTAACCATCGCGCCGAATACCTTGCCCCGCGCTGTACAGTAATCCAGTCGGTTTATTGTTATCGTCTTTCAACAGCAGCTTACCACCCGCCCAACCTGCGCCCGTTTCGGTCATCGTCATGACCAATTGCTCAATATAATCCGGCATCAATGCCGCATCAGGATTAAGCGTCATGTAGAAGTCACCGGGTTTGAGTGCACAGGCCATCACAATCTGGTTATGTGCTCGCCCAAATCCCACATTTTGCTCGTTTACGATCAGTTGCCACTTGGGTGCATGTTCGCTTATCCATCTCACCGTCTCGTCTCTTGAAGCGTTATCCAGCGCCACAACCTTGATAGAAGGGTAGGTTTGGGCGGTCAATGCTGCGAAGCAAGCCGCCAAATCATCGAGGCTGTTATAGGTGACGACTCCTACATAAACCGTTACCATTTAGGCGACTTGTTCACCGAGTGTTGCTAAGTACCACTCGACCGTCCGCTGAATGCCGTCACGGAATTGGGTGCTGGCCTTGAAGCCAAATTCCTGCTCGGCACGGCTGGTATCCAAAGCGCGGCGTGGCTGACCATCGGGCTGCTTGGTATCCCACACGATTTCACCCTTGAAGCCCGTCATCTCGGCAATCAATTCAGTCAGGTGTTTGATGCTGATTTCCATGCCTGAGCCGAGGTTAATCGGGTCAGCTTTGTTGTAGCGTTCGGCAGCCAAAGCGATTCCTTCGGCTGCATCATCCACATATAGGAACTCGCGCGTAGGAGAGCCAGTTCCCCACGCGATCATTTGCTTATCGCCGCGTGTTTTGGCCTCCAAACATTTGCGGATCAACGCCGGAATGACGTGCGATGTTTCCAGATCAAAGTTGTCCCCCGGCCCATACAGGTTGGTCGGCAGTAAATAAACCGACTCAAAACCATATTGTTGCCTGTAAGATTGTCCCTGAACCAGCAGCATCTTCTTGGCTAATCCGTAAGGCGCGTTGGTTTCTTCTGGATAACCGTCCCACAAAGTCTCTTCATGGAAGGGGATCGGCGTAAACTTCGGGTAAGCACATACCGTACCGATGCTCACAAATTTCTTGACACCCGCCCGCCATGCTTCGTGTAAAAGCTGCGTACCCATCATCAAATTGTCATAGAAGAACTCGGCTGGTCGCGCACGGTTTGCACCGATGCCACCGACCACCGCCGCCATGTGGATAATCACGTCCGATTTGTGATCATTTAACAGCGCTAACGTTGCCTCGTGCTCACGCAAATCATAATCTTTGCTACGCGGCACAAAAATATCCGCCGCGCCCTTGTTTTGTAAATTACGCACAACCGCTGAGCCTAGAAAGCCAGCGCCACCTGTTACAACAAATCGGTTTTCAGTCCAGAAACTCATAACTACCTCTTACTGACCATTATTGACCAAGCATAATATGAGCGAAAACAGATAACAATACCAGAGTACTATCAAGCTTTGAGCGAAAACACGATTTCATGGCATTATATCCCCCCAATTTCAGGGGGAAAGTTGACTTGGGTAAACCCAGTATGCTAAAACTGTAATATGAAAAGTGTAAATCCTACATTATCACCTCATGCTCTTCATTAGGATTTGTTGTCAGCAGAAAAGAAGTTTGGATCGAGTTTGTCAATAAATGAGATGCTGTCAACATTAGTTATTTAAGTATCGGAGTGTTGTATCATGTTGGACATGTCAGGCCGCACCCCTGTGCTCGTGAGCGAGAAAAAGATTGTCGATAAGCTCAAACGCATGGACTCGCGCATGTGGGAGCATATTTTCGAAAATTACACGGCTACCTTAGAGTATGATATTTCGAATTCACTCCGTAAACGAGATTTGCCGGTTGAATATGCAGAGGATATTTTGCAAGAAACGTGGCTCACCGCCGTCGAAAAGATTCACGAGTTTCATTGTGAAGGGGATGGCAAATTTTACAATTGGCTGCGTGTAATTGCTCTCAATCATGTACGCAATTATTGGCGAAA
The DNA here is from genome assembly GCA_038251275.1 of Aggregatilineales bacterium. Lineage (GTDB taxonomy): Bacteria > Chloroflexota > Anaerolineae > Aggregatilineales > Phototrophicaceae > CFX2. The sequence goes on along the minus strand of JBBSBM010000055.1, from coordinate 35,443 downwards.
AAACCGACAAAATGTTTCATTTGAAGCCATTGATGAAACAGCTTCACCGAATGCACTGGACTATTTCCTCCAAAGCGAAGGTTTAGCCGTCAACAATGTAGAAGATCAAGTTTTCCTTCGCCAACAACTCCTTCAACTGGATCGATTGTTAAGCGAATTGAATCCACGGGATCGCGATATTGTCCTACGACGATTTATGTTGGATGAAAAGCCAGAAGAATTGGTACTGCGCTATCCGAATTTGAAAGTGCAGTCGATTTCGCAGTTGATTTGCCGTGTGCGTAAAAACTTACGTAACCGGATGGATGATTAATGCTCGTGTCCTTTATCAAGTGTCTTTATATAACCAGTTTATCGGGAGATAGACAGCATGACCATGAATTATGAACAGACCAAATTGGCTGTCTTAAAAGCCGTAAAAGAACGCGCTGAACAGACAAGACCCGCGCGTATTATCGTGAAGACTGGCGCTAAAGATCTGGGGCAGTATTTGCAAAACTGCTTGAAGCAGCAAGAAATGAGCCGCGTTGCTTTTGCCTTGTCTTTGGATATGGAAAATGAGCTGGCCGATGCCATTTTGGATGGTGAGTTGCCAGAATCAGAACTCCATGCAGCATTATTGGAAGAACTAGCTGAAGCAGCAGGATGTGAATTTGACCACCTTGTTCAGATATTGAAGGGCAACGTTCAAGCACCTACCAATGGTTGGGCATCACTGGTTTAACATATTCAGTAGCGATTCTTTTAACTTGTCTAGTTGTTTGCCGAGCGAATCGGTCGATGTTGGGGCAGGGGTAGTATCTCCAATCCCGGCATTTGCCAGCAGTTCGGCATCAGTAAATGCTGGGATGGAAACATCATCAGAAGCCAGCACCGTAAGATAGAAGTTTGCAAGCAGTCCTGATCCGACTGTTCCTAAGTGACCGACTCCTTCTCCAAGTTGAAGGTGATGTGGTTCATCGCCGTGCACAACGGCATTGATGGCTTCGCCACCCACAACGATGTTTCCCTTGGCATCGATTCTGGAAAGTATAGTACCTCCAAAATTGTGCAAATCCGCAATTACAACGTTATGAGTGGTTGCGAGTGCAGCAATTCCCTCATTAATTTGATTGATTGCGCCTGTGACTCGTTTGCGTTTATCGGCATCGGTATACTTGAGCAGGAAATCTGCCGAGGCATTCGGATCAGGATAGTTCGTTACGATGATCTTCACATTTCCAGCAGCTTGAAGGGTTTCCACTACGAGCGTAATATTTGAAACAATCGTATCGACTTTCTTTTGGAGATTTTCGTCAGAAAGTTTCCCACTATAGACTTCCTCATAAGTTCCGTTCCATGAATGGAAATCATTGGATCCTATAAAAATAATGGCGTAATCTATCTCGTCGGCTTTGACCTGTGCCGCCAGACCAATATGCTGTCCATTGATAATCATACTGTTTGACGTCGCGGCTGAACGCGCCCAGTTGAATTTATATCCGGTACGACGTTCGCCACCCCATTCACCCCAAGTTCCAAAATCGATGTCTTTATATTTGGCAAGCAGTTCAACCCAGCTTAATGTGGTTTCTGCATAAGGCGTGCCACCCGCACGGTTGTCATCCGCCCGATATTCGTCACTGTTGCTATCACCAATGATGCCGACTCGAATGCCACTCGATTGCGCTTGCATGGGAGAAATGGAAATGATAGAAAAAAGTAGCAAGGCAAATCCAAAAAAGGACGAGATATTTTTTCGCATAGACTTTTCTTTAATACACCACTTTGCAACACCTTCATTTACATATGGAATTATAGCACCTTTAATTTAGTGACTGATTTAATGAGACAAATTGTGAATTTGTGAGACTATATCTCATGATAAATCACTCTTGTAAATAGCCATTTTCAATACTTAAAATTGCCAGATCATTTAACTCTATTGAACCCGATTAGTGATTTTATTGCGGTATTGGCTGATCAAGAATAGGCTTATAGCTTGATGAGGGATAACTGATTGTACTTATGTTGCTCGCTATACTTATAGCATAGATATGAGGAAGTGAACTTATGATGCATGGCGGTTTCGGCGGCGGTGGTGGTGGAGGTGGACGCCTGCGACGTTTAAGCAGCGTCGAAGATGAAAAGCCACAAATCACTTGGAAATTGATGAAACGGGTACTGTCCTATGCTCGTCCGTACCGATGGCAATTGGTCGGGATGCTCCTCATCATCCTCATCACAACAGGCTTAGCATTACTCACCCCCCTCTTGATGCGTAACTTGATCGACGTAGCCCTGCCCGACAAAGATATGAATCGACTGGTCGTGGTGACACTTGGGTTGCTTGCGATTCCACTCATCAGTGCCGGTGTTACTGTCCTCCAACGCTACTTGAATTCAGCTGTTGGTGAAGGTGTAACCTATGACTTGCGTGTGGCATTGTTCACCCATTTGCAGGCCATGTCGCTTCGTTTTTTCACCAACACCAAATCTGGCGAGTTGATGAGCCGCCTGAATAATGATGTAGTCGGCGCACAAAACGCCATCAGCAACACCATCGTTAGCATGATTACTGATGTAGTACAAGTGGTGGCGGTTTTTGGTGTGATGCTCAGCTTAGAATGGCGATTGTCGCTCATCAGTATTGCTATTTTCCCATTATTTCTCTTTGCGGCGCGTCGTTTCAGCGAACGCTTACGTGATATTCTGCGCGACACGATGGATGCCAATGCACAGATGAACGCCATGATGGGCGAAACATTGAATATCAGCGGCATTTTATTGGTTAAATTATTCGGACGCTCCCCCGTCGAAATTGATCGGTTTCATAAGCGTGCAGGGAAAGTGCGCGACTTGGGACGTAAACGGGCGATTTGGGGCGTGATGTTTTTTGCGCTCATCGGCGTATTCACGGCTCTCGGCACGGCGATTGTTTATGGTGTGGGTGGCTATCTGGTCATTCGTGATGTCTTTACGGTCGGTACGATTGTGGCATTTGGCTCATATTTACGGACGCTCTATAGCGCACTTCAAGACCTCGCCAATGCTCCAGTGGATTTTGCCAGTTCGGTTGTCAGTTTTGAGCGTGTCTTTGAAGTGGTTGATTTGCCCTTAGAAATCGACGAGAAACCGGGTGCTATCGAACTCAATAATGTGCGCGGTGATTTAGCCTTCGAGGATGTGTCTTTCAAGTACGAGTCACAGGGAGCAAATCTACTCAGTGAAGTACAACGTTTTGGTCAAATCGACAGCGTAAAAACAGTGCTTTCTGGAGGTAGTCCGCCAACCGCGACCAACGGGAAATCGAAGAGTAAACTTGACCCGACTGATGAACCCGAAGCCCATCACCAAGCCCGCGAGCAAGCACTCGAACACATCACATTTGGCGTAAAAGCCGGACAATTGACTGCTTTAGTTGGCCCCAGCGGTGCTGGCAAAACCACCCTCATCTACTTGATACCCCGTCTGTATGATCCCGTTGCCGGACAAGTGATGCTCGATGGTCATGATTTGCGCGACTTAAAACTTGACTCGTTGATGGCTCAAATCGGCATGGTGACGCAAGAAACCCATTTGTTCCACGATACCATCCGCACCAACCTGCTCTACGCCAAACTCAACGCCACCCAAACTGAGATTGAAGCCGCCGCCCGCGCAGCCAATATTCATGATTTTGTAGCGGGCTTGCCCGATGGTTACGACACGATTGTCGGTGAACGCGGTTATCGACTCAGTGGCGGCGAAAAACAGCGTATAGCCCTAGCCCGTGTTATCCTTAAAGACCCACGTATTCTGGTGTTGGACGAAGCCACCAGTCACCTCGACAGCGAGTCCGAATCACTGATTCAAGATGCTCTCAAACGCGTCATGGCCGGACGCACCAGCATTGTCATCGCTCATCGCCTCAGTACCATTCTGGCGGCGGATCAAATTTTAGTGATGGATCGCGGGCGTATTGTCGAGCATGGAACCCATTCGTCACTGCTTGATGAAGGCGGCTTGTACGCTCACCTCTATGAAACGCAGTTCAAAGGCGAACGCGACACCGAAACAAACCTATAACTTAGGGTTGCAAGGCTTTGTGCCCTAGAATCAATCATCGTAATCATCATCAACAGGTTTAATGCTCATGGCAGGCTACCGTACCCATATGTTGATCGGCGCAGTTGGCGGCTTAGGTGCTTACCGCATCACCGAATATGTTGCTCCGGCACAGGTTATCTTTCGGCTAAACATCGGAGGCAGCACCTTTGTCGTACCCTCATTAGTCGTTGGATTAGCCAGCGCCGTTGTCAGTATGTATATGGCCTTGTGGCCTGATATTGACGAACGCGGCAGTCGCATTTCCAACCGTGCGCCGCGTTATATGTGGTTGTGGGCATTGATGCTTGCCTTTTGCTTTGCGGTTTCGGTTACTCAATCCGTTTTAGTGATTGTCGGCCTCTGTCTAATTGGCGCAATTGCCGGCCGAATTGGCGTAGGTGTATTTCTATATATCTTGCGTGTCGCCTCCGGCGGGCATCGGCATCTCACTCATTCCTTGGTATTAGCGACCATCCTGTTTATTGGCTCAGGCGTATTCTATGTGGGCGGCCTACCCGCAATGGCGATGCCTGCTTTCGCGCTTGCTTGGGGACAAATCATGCATCTCGTTGGCGATGTAGTGACACCGGGCGGTGTGCCATTGTTTTATCCACTTTCCTCGCGCGACATTCACCTTTTCCCCTATGCCATTTCACGATATGGCGAGTTGCTTATCGCCTGCCTGTCATTTGTCGCTGGTATATTTTTCATCATTGTTTAACCACAAACCACTTTCCAACGGCCTATGAACCTCGACCACGATATTTTTCCCTCAAAACCGTTAGCAAATTGGTCGCCAAAGAGTTACCAAAATGTAACCCATTGCCTCCTCTTTTCTGCTATCCTTTTACTATCTTTGTGTCGTTGTGCCTTGGAGACTTTGTGTTAAATCGCTCTACATTTTTCTCTGCTTTCCTCTGCGTCTCAGCGGTTAAACGGCATTTCACTTTGCAGTTTCGGCGGATTGCTCCCTCGTATCCGCTGCGGAGGCACCCTTATATGCACGCGGCGGACATACGGGAGACAACCGCTGCGCTCAGCGGAATCAACCGAGCGATCACGCTGCATTTTGTGCCGATTCAGCGGCTACACGCAAGCTTCCCGCCTGTCATTTCAGCGGCATTCGTGCGAAAATTGCAATAAACGCTTGATAAAACAATCCATTATCGAAAGAGATCAACATTATGAACGTTACCGAAGTCATCACACGCCGTCACGCCGTCCGACAATTTTCTGAGAAGCCCGTTCCCGAAGAGGTGATGTTGGCGATTTTGGATGCAGGCCGCCGTTCCCAAAGCAGCAAGAATTCACAACCGTGGCAGTTTATCGTTGTAACTGATCGTGTCCTATTAGAAGCCATGTCCAAAATGGGCGATTTTGCTGGGCATTTAGCAGGCGCGAAATTCGCTGTTCTGCTCGTCGGCCTCAGTGACAATACATGGAATAACTTCGACTTGGGGCAAGCCGCCGCCTTCTTGCAACTCGCCGCGTCCGATCAGGGTGTTGGTTCGTGCATCGCTGCGATTTATACGCCTGATGAAGTTAAAAAGCTGCTAGGTATTCCCGAAGATCGCACGGCCTACTGCGCCATTTCCTTTGGCTATCCTGCGCCGGGGGATAAGCCGTATGTCATGGGCGGACGCAAACCGGTTGACGAAGTCGCCTATTGGAACAAATGGGAAGGCAAGCGACGTTAAAACCTCTGGACACTAGAAAGCTCAAAGCCTTCTTAGACTTTGTTGTAAACAAATGGTGGCTCATAAGCAACTAAGAGGGCATTATTATAGACTATGCTTTTTCTAACTTGAGCTGAAAAATGGGCGTAAGAAACTATTTGATCGATGGTGTTTCCGGCACCGGCAAAACCACAGTGGCTAAAGAACTCCAGCGGCGCGGTTACCACGTCATCCACGGTGACGATGAATTGGCTTATCGAGGCTATCCCGAAACTGGCGAACCGCTGAGTAAGCTTGACTACGAAAGAGCAATCAACAATCCCGAATGGGGGCAAAAGCACTGGCTTTGGGATATCGACAAAGTCAAATTCGTGATCGCCGATCACAGCACCCCAATCTCTTTTTTCTGCGGCGGCTCTAGAAATTTCCCCCGCTTTATTGATTTGCTTGATGGGGTTTTCGTTCTTGAGGTCGACGATCTTGACCTATTACTTCGGCGGATTGATGAGCGAGTGGCGTTGGACCCAACTGACTGGGGCGGAAAACCCGAAGAAAAAGAACTTATTAAACGAATGCACGCAACAAAAGAAGATACCCCTAAGGGCATCATAATCGACGCTACTGCGCCGCTCTCCGTCGTTGTTGACGAGATTCTCTCGAAATGCAGAAGGGCAGACTAAGGAACCCACTAATAAGCTCCTTGCTATCGAAAGCAAAAACAAATTGGGTGTAATGGAAGACGTTCACAAAGGGCATAACATCTACTTTTTGCATAAAAGTTTGAGGTGAGAATGTGTTTTGCAGAGTAAATAGCTTTCTATGAAACTCAAATCTTTCGTAGATTTTGCTGTACAGAGGTGGTGGATTATCTATGGCTTAAGCCTAGGAATATTCTTTCTTTACCTCTTTATTGCCATATTTGGTCCACCTACTCCAAAACCTGCTGATGAAATTGTCTTTTATCCTTGGATTATGTTGCGAGAAGCAAATAATCTACCGACATTAATACTGTCAGCAGTATTCATCCTCGCAATTGTACTCTTTGGTCTAAAGAAAAAATCCTTTACACCAGCAGTCTTATTGGGGGTAATCACCGCAATTTGTTGTATCATAATCTTGGCTTTGTTTGGTCCTGCACTTGGCACTATACGCACTGGTTTCGAGCCTGATCCCACAATAACACATGTCACTTCAATTCGAGAAAATCAGTATGTTTATAATCTAGCCAAACATCGCGCTGGCTTTGAAGTCATCGGAGAGGCTTATATTCTTTATGAATGCGACAGCTTAGGCATTAGCTGCCGCGCCATCTTTCGTTATAGGCCAAAATCTTTGGAAGCCGCTCACGCAGATTTAGAAAATCCCCCTGTTCTCTCATCAGACAGCACAAACATCGCGCTCCATATTGGAGGCAAGGTAGTTTATACCTTGCCAATCTTGACTAATTCTTAGCAGCCTTCCAAGAACTTCGCCCCTTGAAGAATGCCCTGCTTCTCTCCGGCTTCCGTGCCATTGAAGTTCATGTCTTCCAGTTCAATCGACACGCAGCCCTCGTAACCCGCATCTTTCAAAATGCTGAAAATCTGTGTCCAACTCGCCACCCCATGACCGGGAATCGTGTAGCGCCAAGCCATCGAACCGAAGCCCATTTCCTTAGCAAATGTCGGCGGTTGTTCACGACCATATTCGTACAGGTTGTCCGCAAAGAGTTCGGTATCCTTACCATGAACGTGATACACACGCCCCACAAACTCCTTCAAGAAGCGTATCGGGTCGATTCCCATGCGGATCAGATGCGAAGGGTCATAATTCACGCCCATCGACTTCGAAGGACATTCCTTCAAAAATGCGCGATAGCCTTCCGGTGTGCAGCACAACGCACCCGGCCCCGGCCAACCTTCAACGATAATACGTGCCTTATTTTGTTCCAGTGCGGGCGTAAGTTGGTTAAAACTGTCTACCAGATAACCAAAATTTTCGCTGCGAGGTAGTTCCTTATTCTCTGGCAGCATCACCAAAAAGTGATTGACCACGCCATAAGCCGCACAGGCTTTGATGTATTCTGCATTTTTAGCAACCGCATCCGCACGTTTGCCTTTATCCGCCGAAATCATCGCTTCCCATACTAGCAAGTCAACCGATCCAATACGTAGACCAGCCTCGACAAGCACTTTGCCTACTTTGTCGCCATCGCGTCCCGGATCAACGACTTCTAGCCCTGAGTCCTTCGCCCATTTGATCATGCCATCTAAATCTTTTTGCCAATTCGACCAACCGCGCCTCATGCCAATCGAAAAGCCGCCCGTTCTCGTTTTCAAGATTAATTTTCCTTTTGAGGAGTCTAAAAATAAGGTGGCTAAAACCACCAAAACCATTATATCGCCTTTGTTTGCGCGGGTAATACCACATGGGTATAGTTCTGCAAAATATGCTTAGGAGAAAAATAAAATGCAGTTACAAGAAGCCCTTATTGCGCTCGGCGTGACCGAAAATACGTTAACACAGAAAAAAAAGATAGATTAGATCGGGACGGATATTTACCTTTACGCGACATTTTATCGGCAGACCAAATCGCCCTAATGACCAAACGTACCGATGAATTGATCGCAGAGGAAGGTCAAGACGCGGGCAAAGAAGTTCATCAGGAAGCCGGAGCGACTCGCCTCAGCGATCTGGTCAATAAAGACCCGCTGTTTGAAATCTGCTTTACCCATCCGCGTGTGCTGGCGGCAATTAATCACGTATTGAACGGCAGCTTAAAGTTATCATCGCTGAACTACCGTGCAGCCCTCCCCGGCTCTGGTCTTCAAGGCTTACATGCCGATTGGGGCGGCGCGGTTGAACCCGGTGATTATTACGTTTGCAATTCGATCTGGTTGCTGGATGACTTCACCGAGTTGAATGGTGCAACTCGCATTGTTCCCAGTTCGCAGAGCAGCGGTCAGGTTCCGCGGGATGTGATGCCTGATCCCTCAAAACCGCATCCCGATGAAATTCTGCTCACCGCGCCCGCTGGAACAGTGGTCATTTTTAATTCGCATACGTGGCACGGTGGCACACTCAACCGCACCGATAAGCCGCGTCGGGCGATGCATTCCTATTTCACACGGCGCGATCAGACTCAGCAGCTTGACCAGAAAGCTTATATCCGCCCTGAAACATATGAACGACTCAGCCCAGCCGCCCGTTTTATTCTAGACATTTAGCCTAACATCTCAAAAATTACGAGAAATCTTCTTGTAGGGCGGGATTTTTCCCGCTCGGTATTTCCCTTTTGAAACTCTGATGAGATATTTTGTCTTGTTATTGCACACCAGTCATAACAGGTTCAACCTGTGGTCGTCCCAGCTTAGAAATGAAGCCCATCAGTATTACGGCCAAAAAGATCCCCAAATAGCTAATAGCCGCATACCCCCCAATAGCGAATAACTGCCCGGATGCCAGACTCCCAAAACCTGCTGCCAGAAATACCAGCGCATCATTGATTCCTTGAATGCGTGTCCGTTCATTACCACGCAGTGTATCCGCCAGCAGTGACGAACTGGCGACATAACCGAAGTTCCAGCCCAACCCCAGCAGGAATAGCGCTACTGCTAAAATATACTCGTTGGCGGATAACGGTGACAGTACTGCTGATAAAATAATGACCATCGCCCCTGCATTCAGCATTGATATTCGTCCAAAACGGTCGATCAAATAACCGGTTACCGCTGACAGTCCATACATGCCAAGCGTATGGGCGGCAATCACCAAGGAGATGTGATCGAGCCCGTGCTGATGATGATACATATATAAAGGTGTCATCAGCATCAGGACAACCATCACCGTCTGAGATACCAATGCGGCGATGATCGCCAGTTGCACCTTCGGAATCTTCATCAGCTCTGCCAATGGACGAGCCGGTTGTTTCACTTCAGCTTGGTTAGGATGATCTGCTGCTATCGACTGGGCAATCGTCATAGGGTCAGGTCGCAGCAAGAAAAAGATCAGCAGTGCCGACAGCGTATTGAGTATGAAGGCCGCCGCCCAAGGTCCCATATCAGGACTTTGACCGATTGATCCCAATAGATTTCCACTTGGGGCTACCAACGCTGGCCCTACTATCGCCCCAATGGTTCCGGCAAATACCAGCCGCCCGATCATTCGCGCCCGTTCCGCTTCCGGGAACATTTCACCTGCGGCAAAGCGCCCTTGGTCAGCACTCCCGCGCGATATACCCAATAAAACTGAGCTGACCAATAGCATCGGGAAACTCCCTGTCGCTATTGCCAGCAGCCCTGTCACCCCACCTAATGCGCCCAATATATATCCAAGTGTTAAACCGATTCGCCGCCCGAAACGTCCCATGAACAACGCAATTGGCAGCGCCATTAACGCCTGTGAAAAGGTCAATGTGGATGAGGGTATGCCCGCCGCAGCTTCTGTGCCGGCGAGGCGTACTGCCACAATCGTTGTTAGCGTAACAATGGCGATTTGTGAGGCCGAAAACATACTCTGAGCAATAAATAAAATAGTTAGGAGGCGGTTACTGGTCGCTCTATTCAAATAGACACCTTCGCTTCATTAAAATTTGAAGCCATTATCCTTTAATTGTGGGGTGCTTAGCTATCTCCATTCGGACCGCCTCAGCTCATAGCAATTTCGAGCGACTGGATAGGCGGCAAAAAATCAGCCAATATTTCCCAGTTGTCACCATCATCGCGGCTATAGAAAAGTTGTCCGGTATCGGTTCCAGCGTACAGTCCCGCAGGTGAAAGATTGTCAGCGACCATGGCCTCGCGCAGTACTACGACATGCGCTTTCGCGGGAAGTCCCGCTGTAATCCGCTGCCAGCTTTCCCCGCTGTTTTTGCTGCGCCAGACCGCAGCCTGACCCTCGACGCTCATGCGGAACTGGTCACTTTCTTCTAACATTACATAAATAGTCTCTGGCTCATGGGGGTGGACAACGATGGGAAATCCGAAGCGGCTTGGCAGCTTGTCCTCACCGAGGTCAATCCAATCATCACCACAATTGTCGCTGCGGTACACGCCGCAGTGGTTTTGCTGGAAGAGTACATCAGGTTTGGAGGGATGCAGTGCGAGCTTATGAACACACTGTCCAAATTCGGGAAAGGTTTTTGCTTCAAAATCAGCTAAGACATTCTTATTACGAGGTTGCCAGCTTTGTCCACCATCATCGGTACGGTACACCCCTGCCGCAGAAACCGCCACATACATACGATTTTGATCGCGCGGATCAAGCACGATGCTGTGCAGGCAAAGTCCACCCGCACCCGGATTCCATTTTCCCCGCTGTGGATGATCATATAAGCTCTCGTTGAGAACCCAGCTTTCACCGTTATCAGTAGATTTAAAAAGGGACGCTGGCTGTGCTCCAGCGTAGAGTACGTCTGGTTCATCGGCACGTCCCGGCTCAATATTCCAAACTTTGAGTACTTGTTCCGGGGTTTCGGGCATTGGTCGCCCCGAGTAGGCCTCTTCAGGTGTCCCGCCCGGTCGTCCCGAAACTGACGGTCGTGTGAACTTCGGGGGTGCAGGGCATTGCTTCCAAGTTTTGCCCATATCATCGGAATAGTGCGTTGTGGCACCAAATACGAAATGGTCAAGCGCTGCGTGCAACCGCCCATTACGCGAATCCATAACCATGTGCATCATATTCCAGCCCTTAAACAAAACGTCACTAACCGCCCATTGTTGACGGTCTTGATCACTGCTAAAAATGAAGCCACCTTTGCGGGTTCCAACCAGAACGTTTACTTTCGACTGAGTACTCATTAGGGGTCTCCTTAACTGAACTTGTCCGCGTCAAATGCAGGTCGTTCGTTCGTGAATGTGGCAATGAGTGGATATGCTCGAATTTAATTGACCAACTCGCACTATAGCACAAATGAGCTTTTTTGGCGAGAAAATATGCGGTGATTAGAATGATCTGTAGGATGCGAAAACGTTCTAATGAGTTGTATGATTCTTATTGTGTAAGCATTGCTTGAAGTTGGGCATAAGTCGGTGCCGTCGTTGCTCCGCCGACACCCTGTACGGAGTATCCACCGCAAATATTGCCATAGCGCAGACAAACGTCAATCGGTTGATGCTCGACAATATAAGCGTGAAGGAAGCCCGCGTTAAAGCAGTCCCCTGCCCCGGTGGTATCGACAACCTGTGAAACTTTCATTGCTGGAGCATAAAAAACCTCGCCGTTCTTTATAGCGCACGCCCCATTCGCCCCATCTTTGACCACTACTAACCGCCCATCACACCACGTCCCAAGTTGACGTAGAGCCACCTGTACATCTGATGCGCCTGTCAGCAGTAAGGCTTCGCGAGCGTTCGGCATAAAAATGTCGGCGGTATTGACGATCTCATGCCACTGATGAATTTCTTTCAGCATCGGCGTATCTTGGCAATCCATCGAAACGGTTGCGCCCAGCGCATGAGCTTTTTCGACATATGGTTGAATCTCATCTGGGTGTACTAACCCACCAAAATGGAGATGATTGAAAGTGCAGTTATTCATAGTATCCAACCAATAGCTGTGCATATCCGCTTCATCAGGATCAACGAACGTCACGAAAGCGCGTTCGCCGTGCAAAGCTAATGCGGTCGTTACCCGTCGATATGGATGATCTAAATTTTTGACAATCGACAGATCAATATTTTCATTTAAGGCGAGGTTAAGCACATATTGGCTGTAATAATCATTACCGAAATGGGTTGCCCATCCAACCTGTGTTCCCAATCGTCGCATAGCCGCTGCTGTCGTAAACATCGCGCCGCCGGTAGCGATCAAGTTTTGGGTGTATGTTTCATGGCCTAGTACGGGCATCTGTTCCAGCCCGGTATAAATCATGTCGAAGAAATAATCGCCGAGGAGTAAGATGTCATAATGCATGTTAGATTGCCTACTGATGAGTTAAAAATATAGCCTGAGTTTAAAGCGCATCTGTAACATTGCCACTCTATTGACCATTATAGTTAATGGTAACTGGTATCCAAGAACGGAAGGATATATTCATCTATGAAAAAATTTCTAACTTTACTCATATTTTGGTCAATGGTGGCTGGTCAAGTTGGGGCACAAGATTTAGTTCAAGTGCCGAATTTGACGAATATGAATGTCCCGCAGGCAGCCGCAGCCTTAAATCGTGTGGGATTGGCATTGGGCAATGAAACGGGTGAAGCATGGACAGCCGAATCCGGTTTAGAGCAGAACCGCATCAAATCGCAATCGGTAGCAGCAGGTCAAACAGCTCCAAGTGGTAGTGCGATTGATGTCACCGTACTCCGTTCGCCCAATGTCGCTTTGGTCTACGATGACAACGACCTGACCATAATCAACAAAACGGGTGGCGACTTGGATTTGACCGGCATTATTTTTAGTTCGGTTGACGGTAATCCCGCACAGTTTGCGGCTTCACGTTGGGCTGGTGCAGTGCGGAATAGTCAGTGTATGCAAATGTGGTCAATCGGGCGTAACGGGCCAAAAGGCTTAGACGAATGCAGCACCATTCAAAATTGGCTGGTGACCAAATCTGCCTCTGAGCATTTCTGGACGGGTGAAGGTGGAACAACGCAATTCGCCGTGACCCAAAATGGTATCCAACGTGGACAATGCGTGGTTGCTAATCCCGGTCGCTGCGAATTTTATATTCCCGGTGGGGCGAGTGGCGATACAACTGATTATGTTTACTTTGCTTATGGCACTCATAACATTGCCATCATCAACCAATCAACAGATCGTTGGATGACGCTTTCTGGCTTCACAGTCTTCAACAACTTTACACCTCAAAAAGGACTGCCCATCGCGTTGGGCGACTCAACACTCTATAGCTATAAGAACCCTGTTGCTCGTCAGGGACAGCTTGCACCGGGACAATGTGTATTGTTTACGGATAGCAGCACCGAGGGAAATACCCCACCGCAGCCGTGTGATGTTGTGGCTCGTTTAGATCTGGGGCCAACGGTTATTTTCTGGGGTGCAAATTTTGATCTTCAAGGCAACGATGGTCAAAAGCGTAGTTGTCCTGCCGCCACAGATGGTAGCCTAACCGTCTGTGTCATGCCGAGGTAAAGATTTAAAGACGGTCGGGGGTTGCCACGGCAACCCCCGACGCAGTGCTCAATGGAGATGAGAATTAATCGTCGTGTTTACCTTGTTTCTTGTCATCCTTGTTGTCGTGCTTATCGTCTTTCTTGTCCTTTTTCTCGCAGCGTTTACGCCAACCATGTGCAGGAGCCCACGCTGGCGGCGGATTAGCACAGGAATTGCTGTCGTCACGCCAGACCTGCCCCGTTGATGTATCAATCTCTACATTAATTACCACAATCGTAATCGCGATAATCGTGATATTGCCAGTAACAACGCTGCCTTGAGGACTGCCTTCAATATGTACGATGTCACCGATTTGGATGATCTTTAGATTCGGATCATCATCCGCCAATTGGATGTTGATATTGTAGATGGTGATGATATTGATATTGATCGCCTGTACTGGCCCTTCAATAACAATGATGACCGGTGCGCCGGGTTGGGCTGTCGATTCCGGTGTAAGCTCCAATGTTGCTTCAGGAGTAACTTCGGTAGTCGCTTCTGGTGTGACTGTTGCGGTTGCCTCTGGCGTACTTTCAGACGTCGCTTCAGCAGTTGGAGTCAACGTGGCAGGCAGTGAGCAGCCAACCGTCAACTGCCCTTCGTTATAACTGACGAGAATGGTACTCAGGTTGACGAGTGTTTGGCCTGTTGTGTCCGAAGGTGGAATGTTATAGGGCAATCTGCCTGTAAAACCCGCCAGTACAGCATCCCCTTGCGTGATAACACCTGCAATGACTGTCGCATCGAGTCCTTTGTAGACATTGAGTTTGGCAGCAATCAGTTGGTGCGCCAAAATAAGGCTGGCATCACCTGCTGGCGGTGTATTCAGCAAAATAAGCACTTCAACTTGCGTATAGGTTTGGCTGCCGAGCATGATCTGTGTAACCGGCCATGTGGGCGTATTTTTCCAATAACCCTGCCCTACCGGACAAGTGGAATTGTCTTGCGCGGTAATCTGCCCAATTGCTAGTGTCAGCGATAAACCGAGTGTCGCGATTAATGTCAGATAAAATAGGTATCGTTTTTTAAACATGAATAACCTCCTGATAATGTTCTCATAGCCATTAAAACGAGGGATTGGCAAAGATGTTACAGCACCAATTGAAACGTTATGTAACATTCGAACGGCTATTCCGTTATTAAGGGTGATGCAGCATCAAGAGATTTCGACTATGCTAGGTTTATGGAACCATTAGCGAACGAAGGCCAACTGATTGCACAGGCACAGGCCGGTGATAAAGAAGCCGTCAGTACCTTGTACGAAGCCTATGTGCAGGCCATACATACCTATATTGGTTACCGGGTTGAATCCGACATGATCGCGGAAGATTTAACTGCGGAAGTATTCCTACGCATGGTTCAAGGACTGCCGAAATATCGTGATCGTGGTGCGCCCTTCGGGGCTTGGCTCTATCGAATCGCGGCGACACAAATAGCGGATCATTATCGTCACAATAAACGTATCGTCGAACTTTCGGATAATCAGCCCAGTGATGATACCGATCCGTTCGGCAAGGTGGCTAAGAGTGAAGAACGTGTGCGCTTGCGGGAGGCGTTAGCAGCCCTTCCGCCGGACTTTCAGACCTTGTTGATTTTGCGGTTTATGCAGGGGCAAGCGCATCAGCTTGTCGCGGCGACTTTGAACAAATCGGAAGCAGCCATTCGGGTGATGCAGCACCGAGCCTTGAATGCCTTGGCTCAACAATTAGGCGCAAGTGGTAAGGTTCGTAGTTATTTACGGGGCGAGGACTCGTGATGAGTGAGCAGTTTAGCAATCCAGAACAAGCGCTGATTGAACGGCTGCGCCGTGCGCCTCAACCAGAATTACCTGCGGAAGCCCGTGATATGATTCGCGTCCGACTGCTAGATGCGCTCGATCATCCTCCTTTACCTGCTCCACGTCCTATCCTGCTGCGTCCCATTGTAGTAATCGTAATTGTCTTAGTTGCTACCGCCTTAATTGCCGGCGTATTCTTCGTTTTGTCGCAGCAGAATCAAATCCTGCTACCTCCAACATCCACAACGACACCAAGTTTAACTGCATCGCCAACAATTACTATCGAACCGACATTAACCCTGCTTCCCACAACCGCAGTCCCGCTTGTGATAAGCTCACCTACCCTGACCGAAACACCTGAATCGACATCGTTGCCCGAAGCCGCATTATCTCCAGCCCCACTACCTACAACCGGGATAAGCACCGTCATTGTGATTCAAGGGCCGGTTGAACATATCGACGGTAATATTGTGACCATTTATGGGATACAAGTACAAATCGCACCGGATGATCCGATTTTAAGTACCATCGCAGTTGGCGATATACTGCGTATCGAAGGTAACCAGACGGGAACAACTCAGATCATCATTGTGGCAACGACTGTCGTTGTCGTCAATGTTGATGCAGGCGGTAGTAGTGCAAATGGTAATGTGAGTCCACCATCCTCTGGATCAGGCGAGGTTTGGAGCGATGATGGCAGTTGTGCTCACCCGCCGCCCGATTGGGCGCCTGCAAATGGATGGCGACGACGTTGTGAAGGAAAAGACAAAGAGAAGGATAAAGACAACAAACCCGGCAAAAAGTGACCATTAACTCTCAAAAAAGATGACGAGGGTGTTCGTTTGGTCGCTTAGGCGAGATATAATCAAGCGAATACCGCAGCTTTATTGAAAGATAGTGAACATGTTTAATGTCGCAGAGCATCCTCACCGCCGTTTAAATCCACTGACTGGCGAGTCAGTATTGGTATCGCCGCATCGCAATAAACGTCCGTGGCAAGGTAAACAAGAAGCCCCCCAGTCGGATAATCGCCCTGAATATGATCCAACCTGCTATTTATGCCCCGGCAACACCCGTGCCAATGGCGAACATAATCCGCATTACTCCTCAACTAACGTCTTCACCAACGACTTTGCAGCCCTCCTGCCCGATACACCGGATGCACCGCCCTCATCCAACCCACTGATGCAGGTGCAAGGAGTCCGTGGAACGAGCCGCGTCATATGCTTCTCGCCGCATCACAACGTCACATTGCCGGAAATGCCAGTCGGTGAAATTCGCAAAGTGGTCGATGTATGGGCGCAGCAAACAGCCGAACTTGGTGCGAAATATGAATGGATACAGGTGTTTGAAAATAAGGGCGAGATCATGGGCTGCTCTAATCCCCATCCGCATGGACAAATTTGGGCGGGTGATTGGTTACCCAACGAAATTGCCACCGAAGATGTGCATCAACGGGAGTATTTTAAGAAGCATGGATCACCGCTGCTAGTTGATTATGCTGTGTCTGAGCTTGCCAGTGGAGAGCGTACTGTCGTTCAAAATGATGATTGGTTGGCGGTTGTGCCTTTTTGGGCGGTTTGGCCTT
Source organism: Aggregatilineales bacterium (assembly GCA_038251275.1). Classification (GTDB taxonomy): domain Bacteria; phylum Chloroflexota; class Anaerolineae; order Aggregatilineales; family Phototrophicaceae; genus CFX2. The sequence continues at coordinate 18,243 of JBBSBM010000055.1, read as the reverse complement.
TTGAAATCTTGCTCATGCCGCGCCGACATGTGCTCCGATTGCCCGATTTGAGCGACACTGAACGCAGTGGACTAGCCGATATCCTCAAGCGACTCTTAACCCGTTACGACAACCTCTTTGAAATCTCATTTCCTTACTCGATGGGTTGGCATGGCGCACCCTTCGGAAAAGATGATTACAGTGGTTGGCAGCTTCATGCCCATTTCTATCCGCCGCTGCTCCGTTCGGCAACCGTCAAGAAGTTCATGGTCGGTTACGAAATGATGGCTGAGTCTCAGCGTGATATTACGCCTGAACAGGCGGCAGAGCGCCTTCGTAGTGTGACCGAAGTGCATTATAAAACGCGGTGAGATTGGAGCGAATGAGTAATATCAGTGAGCAAAGAAACAGCGGATTAATGAAAATCATCGTCCGCACAATCCTAATCATGTCATTTGATTTAGGTTGGGTGATTGCAGCCTTTTGGCTCGCATTAATGCTAGCTGACCAAATAGCGACAAGGATCAATATTGGTATTGATAGGTCATCATCGGTTTGGAATTCCGCTCCAATGATATTTATGGGGCTAAGCAGCTTTTTAGTGATTAGCATAGGTGGTGTTTGGACAACACATAGGAAGATGCACGCCATCAGTGATTACACAGAATTATGGGCTGCACCCTTGATTGTTATGACCTGTTTATTGCTCACCGTAATCTTGTGGTGGCGTTTTCATTTCGACTTAGGAATTTGGCAGACTTGATGCACTATTTTGCGACAATTTCCTAATCGTTAGTCACTGGCAAGGGCAGCAGAATCTTGAAAGTGCTGCCTTTTCCAGCTTCACTTTCGACTTCAATATGTCCATCGTGCATTTCCACAATTTTGAGTGCAATCGATAACCCTAGGCCAAATCCCGGTGTTGTATGCGCCTCATCCTGCCGCCAGAATCGCTCGAAGATATGGGGTAATGCGTCATCAGGAATGCCAACACCGGTGTCTTTGAATTCAACAACCGCATACTCATCTTGAGAATAGATGCGGACACTAATGCTTCCTCCTTCAGGCGTAAAACGAATGGCGTTATCCAGCAGGCTTCCAAATGCTTCTTGTAACCAAACTGGATCGCCATTGATGACCTGCAAATTAGGTTCAGGAGTGAATGTTGTGGGAATCTCTTTTTTTGATACTTGATCCTGTGCGACATTAACGACCCGGCGAACCCAATCATTAAGATCGACATTCTCTTTGTTGAGCGAAATTGCACTATCGAGTTTAGTCATACTGAGCATCATTTCCAACAACCGCGATAACTGCCTTATATGCTCGGTAGCTCGGTCAGCATAAGACTGATGTTTAGCTTCATCAGTTGTTTTGGTCATTAAGAAGATAGCGGTGTTGATCGTTGAAAGTGGCGTTCGTAGCTCATGAGACGCATTTTGGACAAATTGGCTCAACACATTAGCGCGCGCTGTCTCTACAACCAGTTCGTAAGATTGCTCTTCCAATATTTTGCGTTCGGTGATGTCACGAATGATGGTCATAACCTCATCTCTTCCTGAAATGACCATCCGCGATTCAAAGTAGGCCGGTTTCCCTGCGCGCGGCAGCGTATATTCGTATATGGCTTCTTCACCGGTTTTTAGAACGCGTTTCAGATGGTAATTTTGAAGCGCTGCAATGTCGGCTGGCATGATGTCACTAATTTTGCGACCCATAAATTGTTCGGGGGGGACGACAAGATTACGTGGTTCCGCAGAATAATAGTCAAGAAAGGTGCCTTCTTCGTCAAAACGGAACATTAAATCGGGAATAGCACTTAATAACGCACGGTGACGTTCTTCGCTCTGGCGGAGGGTCATCTGTGTTTGCTTCAAACGGATGAGATGTCCGTAGGTACTGCCTAAGAGCGATGAGAGTTCATCTTGATACGGGCGTGCCGGTTGGTGATTGATAAAGTTATCGGTCACCATATACCCGATGGCGGTTTGACCATCCCATAAAGCGACCGCCGTTTTCCATCCTTTACCCACCTCAAGCCTATTGTCAAAAACAGGAACTTCTTCCCAAAAAACGGCATGCTTCGGGTTATTTAGAATGGGTAACGTCCAATGATTTTCAGTAATCTTTTCGCGGTAATAACTCTCGTCGCGTATTTTACCATCAGTATCGACCCCGTACGTTCCATGTAGTTCATTGCTGGTTGAATCAACTATAAATAAAGCGACACGATCAATTTTCAAACGCTGTTGGGTAAGCTGTACGATATTAGAATAGAGTGTTTGTAAGTCGTTCACTTGAGACAGTTGGATGAAGATTTCTTGTAGAGCCTTCATATCTTGCAGGAAAGCTGAATCCCGTTGTTCTGACTGTTTTCGCTCAGTAATGTCTCGATTGATCGTCAAAACTTCATCAGGTCCTGAAACAACCATTCGCGATTCAAAATAGCTGAGTTTGTCGTTTAACACCAAGGAATATTCATATGAAGCGTCCTTGCCCGTTTCCAATACTTCTTTCAAATACTGCATATGTTTGTCTGCGAGAGTTGGAGACAATACCTCTGTAATCTTGCTCCCTATTAGTTTTTCGGGGGGGAGAGCCAACTTGTCCAAATCGGGGGAATGATAATCCAGATACCTGCCTTCCTTGTCGAAGCGAAATATCAAGTCAGGAATCGCACTGAGTAACGCTTGTTGGCGCTCCTGAATGGTACGAAGGTTATCCTCAGTGTGCTTGCGTTGTTCGATTTCATATCCGGCAGATTCGTGCAAGTTGGCATTATCCAGTAAAAGCGCTACAAGCTGAGCAAACAGAGTTCCTTGTTGAATTTCTTCTGCAGTAAATAGGCGATTAGGTTCACTCCGGCTTAGATCGAGAACGCCCACACACTCCTGCCCTACTAATATCGGAAAACAAGCTACAGCAGTTGTAGGAGAGTTTTTATAGATGACGCGCCGTAACGGATAAGTTGAATAATCCTCTATAGCGACGACTTGACGGGTATCATGAGCCTTCCATACCAATGAAGCTTCTCCACGTTTTGCACGATCACCAAGTATAAAAGCGATATTCGCACTACAAGCTTGGGTGACCATTTCATCACCCTCTTTGAATAAGATTTCAACATAAGGTGCATCAATAATTTCGGAAGCATAATTGATGATGGATTGCAACAAATCATCTCGATCACGGCGGTTGAGCAAATCGAGCGTGATTCGGTGCAGTACGGTTAGATATTCGTTCTGGCGATGGAGTTGTTCTTCTGTATATTTGCGCTGATGGATGTCACGAACAACACTTTGAATGTGCAATGGACGACCTTGAGCATCACGCACTAGTTCAGCCGCAATTTCACCTGTGAGTTGGTTGCCATCTTTTTTGCGGAATACCCGCTCATAAGTGGGAATATGTTCACCAGCTAACAAACGATCATATATCGTTTGGCTTTCAGGCATCTCAACAGAAATATCTTTTAGATTAAGCTGACGGATTTCTTCTAAAGTATAACCGAGCAAATGAGATGCCCGTCGATTGGCCTCCAAATAATTGCCTTTGAGGTCAATGATGAAAACGGCATCGTGTGTTTGGTCAAATAAACCTCGATAGCGCTCTTCAGCTTCGTGTAACTGTCGAGTTGAACGGTTATGTAAGTGGGTATATAAAATAATGAGAGCTGACATCACAGAGATAAAAATGAAGATTGCAAATGTTAATACGAAAGAAGAACCCGGAACAAAAAAGAAAATTGAATTTAGCAAAAGGCTAGCGACAGCAACCATTACCGTAGCGCGTATACTAAACAAAATACTGCTAATCAAAACGCCAACAAGTAAGAAAACGAGTCCGATTAATCTTCCGTCGATGTTCCCTATCGGGCTAGCCAAAACAGTAATAACCAATATAAATATCATTACGACGAGAAGTATGGATCCCGCTTGATAATGATGGGTTCGGCTAAGAGCATAAACCATAAGAAGTAGGCTGATGACACCGAAAGCAATGTAAGGTGCGGTAGTAAAACTGGTATCTGTTAATAGCCAAATTGGAAAGACGATAAAAGAACTGAGCAAGAGGGTTATTGAGAGCGATATGAGCAAGACTGCTTGCTGCCGCTGTTCGATCACCTTAATGACCTTCGTGTGATCAGTTAAAGACTCCCACAAACCTTTTGCGCGGGTAAACAATGCTGTCATAAGTATTCTGGGCAATCCTTCAAGCGATGAATGTGTGATTTACTAATTAGCGGAATTGCATGTGAAGCAAACACACCTAAGCTTATCATAAAGCGTAACATAAGCGATAAATCCTTAATGTAATAATGTTTTATCAAATTAATGAGATTGAGTCGCTGTGACCAATATCGTACCGTATTAATGAATGTCCAGCACGATTTTCTTAAAACCATGTTTGCTTTTACTCGCTCATTCGAGACACTATCGCTTGTGCTACTCTCAACACCGTATCTCGTAATTCAGTTGGCGTAAGCACATCAAGCTGTCCGCCAAAGCCTAAAGCGAATGCCCGTGCTTGTAACTCAATTTCAAAACGCACATCGACATTAATCCAACCATCGGCGTCAGGTGGATATATTTTTTCAATTTGACCTGAATAACGCATATCTTGAAGAATGGCAGGATGAACATGAAACGTAGCACAATAACGCGGCAGATTGGCTTTGAACTGTGCCGATGATTCAACCCAAAACGCTGCAAGATCAAAATCAGGCGGACGTACAACGGCTTCCTCTTGAAGTCGCGCCTGTTGAATACGGCTGACTCGATATGTGCGTGTCTGCCCTTCCACATTGGCGACCATATACCAAATACGCCCTTTCGCCACCAATCCCAATGGATCAACCAACCGCTCAGCAATAGTTCCATCACTGCGTTGGTAACTTAAAAGCAGTTTGCATTCCTGCCAGAGTGCTTCTTGAATAACGGGCAGCCATTCGACCAATTCCGCTTCTTGCTGCCAGCCTGCCCCATCAATATGAATTCGTTGGCGCATAAAAGCCGCATCATGTCGCGAACGTTCGCCCGGTAACGCTGCCAGTAATTTGATAAGCGCTCTTTCGGAAGCCTGCCGCAATCCCAGATCATTCATAAGATGTATCGGTGCAGCAACAAACAACGCCTGAACTTCCGATAGGTTCAATCCTGTTAGATTAGTTCGATAGGAATCCAACAATGACCACCCACCCCCTGCCCCGCGCTCTGCTATAACAGGCACACCCGTTGCACTAAGCGCTTCCATATCCCTGTGAATAGTGCGTTCAGAGACTTCCAAACGCGTTGCCAGTTCACGACCAGTCAAACGCCCATGCGTTTGCAAAAGCAGCAAAATGGAAAGTAATCGGTCAGCGCGCATTCTTAAATCTCCTCCATAAATCTATTTTGACTCTATGCATCTAAATATGACAGAACATGTCATGAAAGGCCACTTATACTGATTATCCAAATGGTTAGAGGGAGTACAAGATGGACAGTCAATCGAAGAAGCTAACAGGTAAAGTAGCATTGGTGGCAGGAGCAACACGCGGTGCTGGCCGTGCGATTGCGGTAGCCTTAGGTGCGGCAGGAGCAACCGTTTACTGCACCGGACGTACAACCCGCAGCCATATATCCGACATTGGTCGCAAGGAAAATATTGACGAAACCGCCGAACTGATTATGACAACGGGCGGCACAGGCATCGCCATACAAGTTGACCATAGCCAAGAATCGCAAGTAATCGCACTCATCGAGCGCATCGCCAAAGAACAAAATGGTCAGCTTGATATATTGGTTAATGACATCTGGGGTGGCGAGACACTCTCGGAATGGGGCAAGCCGTTTTGGGAACTGTCGATGGAAAAAGGCTTGCTCATGTTGGAGCGAGCCGTCTTCACCCACATCATCACCAGTCGTTATGCCGTACCACTGATGGTCGCTCGTGGGCAAGGTTTGGTCATCGAGATTACTGATGGAGACACTGACAATTATCGCGGCAATTTAGTTTACGATTTGGCAAAAGCTTCCGTTATTCGCTTGGCTGTGGGAATGGCTTCTGAACTCAAGCCAAAAGGCATAACTGCCCTAGCACTCACACCCGGTTTCTTGCGTTCGGAGCAAATGCTGGATCATTTTGGTGTGACCGAAGCCAATTGGCGTGATGCGATTGCACAAGATCCCTATTTCGCGGGTTCAGAAACGCCCTACTTCATTGGTCAGGCGGTTGTTGCTTTAGCAACTGATCCTGAGATTGCCACAAAATCAGGGAAGGCTTTGGCAACTTGGCATTTAGGGCAGGAATATGGGGTTCATGATGCGGATGGCAGCCAGCCTCATTGGGCCAATTTCTACGCTGCCACCCGCACGGAACAAGACGCTAAAACTTCTTAACCCTTATATGAAGCACAGTTTGAAGGTGCGTTCTGGATAGCTGCTTCAATCTGGGCGATGCGGTTGGCCGGATTGGGATGCGTCTGGAAAAACTCTGGCCCTTGTGAGCCACCAGATGCTTCCAAAACGTGCATCACTTCAACCATAGCTTCGGGGTTGTAGCCTGCGGCAATCATCAAGCAAACACCTAAAGTATCGGCCTGAGTTTCATCTTGACGGCTGTAACGCATACTGATGAGTTGACCGATAACGGCTGCCGTCTGTGCGGTGTTGGCGTCGCCTGATGCAACACCCACTGCACCGATAAGCCCGTTGGTCAGGTCACTCGATGCAATTTGTTGTGCGCTGTGTCGCGCTAAAACATGAACCGTTTCATGAGCCAGCACACCCGCAATTTGATCTTCTGTGGTCAATTGAGAAAGCAGTGCATCCGTGATAAATATCGGGCCACCGGGCAAGGCAAAAGCATTAACGGTTTGTGGATCATTCAAGACACTATACTCAAACTGCCACGGTGTCGTATGAGCAACAGAATTGTTGACGAGGTTAAACCCAACCTTATCCACTTCGTCTTGCGCATTTTGATCAGGGCTAAGGCCGCCAAACTCCTGCACCATTTCTGGAGCGGATTGTAGCCCTAAAGCAATTTCTTGATCGGGTGTCAGACTGAGGTATTGATTTTCACCAGTTACCGGATTGACCGAGCGAGAGGCCATATAGGAAATGATGGAGATGATAGCAATCACGACCCCTAAAACGAGCCGGATACTGCTGCCACCGCCCCGTTGGGCTGAATAACCATAAGGTGAAGCTGATACGCGCATTTAGATACTCCTCGCTGTCGTGGTAATCGGCAAATCGTAATGATCGAACATTTCATAAACGCCGCCTGCCACTGCACCAAAAATGGCGTGGCATAGAAGAATCACAGTGCTATTGATGGCGAAAAACCACGGAAAAAGTAATGTGACGGTGTAGAGATTGATTCCGTAAATGGCAACGCCTAATAGCGCACCACCCACAATCCCCACAACCAGCCCCCAACGATGAACAACAATTGCTATAACCAGTGCAAATACCAGTGATAAAACATAATGAACGACGATGCCAGTGATTAAAATGCTGGATCCAGTTTGTGTGAGCACTTTGCTGCCCAAAACCAACGCCGCAAAGTAACGCAGCGTGAGCGCCGCATCAACTTTGAGTATGGCTGGCGCTAAAATAACGTCTGTCAGCAAGAAAAGTGTTCCCGCCACCAACCCCGAAATAAGAACCGCACGCCACGTGACGTGTCGCAATATCGAATTCATTTCTTAAAGACCTCCTAAGCAAAAGGTTTGACATACAGCAAGGAATAGATAGCTTGTGAGTATTAAAATGACATCTACCCCCTTATGACGTTTAGTCTAGAGGACTCTGCTAACAAAGTTGTCAGTCAACTAGCGGATTACATACTGGGTGAAGTGGATATACTTTTTGACACGCTCGCTGAGGTGGTCATATGGCCTATCAGCAAATGAACCACACGGGTCATAGGTGATTTCGAGGAACAACCTACTATGGGCTCATCAGAAAGCAGGTTATGAGGAGCTACAAAATGGCTATACGTACATTTGAAGATTTACTAATTGATGAACTCAAGGATCTCTACGATGCCGAGCATCAATTGACAAAAGCCCTTCCTAAAATGGCAAAGGCAGCTACATCATCTGATTTGAAAACAGCTTTCGAATCGCATCTCAAGCAAACCGAAGGTCATATCAAGCGTTTGGAACAGGTTTTTGAAGGCTTAGGTAAGAAGGCCACACGCAAAACCTGTGCTGCTATGAAGGGCTTAGTCGAAGAAGGCAGCCAAACAATTGAAGAAGAAATGGATCCAGAAGTAAAGGATGCAGCGCTTATTGGGGCTGCTCAGCGTGTCGAGCATTACGAGATGGCGGGCTATGGTACTGTACGCACCTTCGCACATCTTTTAGGTCATCATGACCTTGAAGCGATTTTACAATCGACCCTTGACGAAGAAGGCACAGCCGATCATAAGTTGACCGATATTGCCAGCAAGCTTAATGTGAAAGCAATTCAGCAGTAAGCACTCGGCAGCGTTTAACTCAAATCTGAAGTAAACAATAAGGCGCATCAATCAGTGCGCCTTATTGTTTATCTGTGTAACCATGTATCAGTCGCGCCAATGATAAAATTCGCCTTTAGTACCCATCTTTTTCTGTTCTGCCTCTTGCTTTTCTTGATCCAAAATAGTCTGGGCAGCGTTCACATCATCAAGTGCAGGCGATTTTTTGAGTATCTCGCGCATGTCCTGAGCTGCATCTGTCGCCGTGCAATTGTGAGTACGGGCATAATGCACCAGCCGGTCAACCATACTGATTTCTTGTGTCTGTGTCTTCAGTTTCCAGCTCATACCACACCTCCCCAATGACGAGCAAGCCTATAACAAATTTGTCATAGTCTTACATCAGATACTACATTTACATTTTTAGGTTGTCAAGAAAGTAAACAATTAAGGAGTTAATACAAGCTGAATAGAAAACACTCGACGACACTTTTGCCGATGGGCATTTTCTATATTATAGGGGAGAAATGATGTTGTTTTTCAAATATCTTCAGTAACAAAGCCATCTGAAGATTGATAACAAGATACAGAATCGACATTGCAACAACCTAATAAAGGCCTGCAAGGTCGTAAATTGAAAAACTCACCGGATACTTTGTTCAGACAAAAACGCTTTTCACCTACGTAAAATGAGTTCATCAATAATTTGAACATGGTCTCCCACAATTCCCACTAATTCTAATCCTTTATGTTATTCATTCATTTCTCGCACTATGAGGGAACACTGGTACAATAATACATAGACACAAATAATCTTACTGATGCCAATTTCTTTGGAAGTGCCTGTTATGTTGCCAGATGATCTCGCTAAAAAAGCCCACCTCTCATTGGAACGTTTGCTACCACGCCTTGAACTCACTTTGGCTGGAATGGAAGATCGAGAACTTTTTCTCAAACGATTGCAAGAAAACTTCCCTACCCTCTTTCGTCACCTCTACAATTTGTATGGTGGACAATACGATTTTTTCTATCATCTTGAGCAAATTCTCATCCATCTGGCAACCTTATTTGGATCTCGCCCTGCTGATCTAAAAGCGTTGGATGTTGAACGTGAAGCCAATCCAATATGGTTTCAGAGTGAAAAGATGGTTGGTGGTGTGTGCTATGTCGATTTATTTGCGGGTGATTTGAAAGGATTGCGTAAGCACATCCCTTATTTCCGTGAACTCGGTTTAACCTATCTGCATCTCATGCCACTCTTCAAAGCGCCTGAAGGTAACAGTGATGGTGGTTATGCTGTCAGCAGCTATCGTGAAGTCAATCCGAAGCTCGGCACGATGAAAGAATTGGCAAAGCTCGCCTCCGAATTCCGCGAAAATGGCATTAGTCTCGTACTCGATTTTGTCTTCAACCATACTTCGGATGAACACAATTGGGCGAAGGCAGCTATCACTGGAGATGAAATTTACCAAGACTATTATTACATGTTCCCCGACCGTAATTTACCTGATCAATATGAGCGCACTTTGCGTGAAATTTTCCCCGAACATCGGCGCGGAAATTTCAATTTTCGTACTGATGCCAATAAGTGGGTGTGGACAACTTTCCACAACTTCCAGTGGGATTTAAACTACGGCAACCCGGCAGTCTTTAATGCCATGCTGGGTGAAATGCTGACTTTAGCCAATAATGGTGTGGAAATCTTGCGTCTCGATGCAGTTGCGTTTATCTGGAAGCAGATGGGTACAAGCTGCGAAAACCTGCCCCAAGTTCACTGGATAATTCAAGCCTATAATGCATTAGCTCGTATTGCTGCCCCTTCGATGATTTTTAAGTCTGAGGCGATTGTTCACCCCGCAGCAGTTGCGACCTATATCAGCCATGAAGAAGCCCCAATTTCCTACAATCCCACTCTAATGGCTTTATGCTGGGAGGCTTTAGCTACCCGCGAGGTGAAGCTGCTCCGCAAGTCGATGGAACATTGGTTTGCCTTGCCCGAAGGTTGCGCATGGGTCAATTACATTCGTTCACATGACGATATTGGCTGGACATTTGCTGATGAGGATGCAGGGGAGTTAGGCATCAATGGCTTTGATCATCGCCTCTTTTTGAATGCTTTTTATAACGGACGCTTCCCCGGTTCATTCGCCAAAGGCTTACCTTTCAACCTCAATCCTGTAACCCAAGATATGCGTATCTCAGGAACAACAGCTTCACTCGCAGGTTTGGAACAGGCACTTACGATAGAGGATAATAATTATATCGGGTCGGCTATCAATCGTATTTTGTTGATCTACAGTGTCGCCTTCAGCGCCGGTGGCATTCCGCTGATTTACTTAGGCGACGAAATTGCAACTTTAAATGACTACACCTACCAGAATGACCCCGTGAAAGCTGAAGACAGTCGTTGGGTACACCGCCCAACCTTTAATTGGACACGCGCCAAAAAACGCTCCGATCCTAAAACACCTGAAGGTCGCGTGTTCAAAACACTAACCCAACTCATCAATATTCGTAAATTGACGCCAGCTTTGGCGGGTGGAGAAACTAGATTTTTCGACAGCGGTAACGGTCATGTACTGAGTTTTACGCGCAACAATAGTGTCTTGGTGCTGGCAAATTTCTCTGAGTACGACCAAACGTTGTCGGTTAATCACTTACGTTCCCAATGGCCGCAGTTGGTAACTAGCGTAACCAACCTTGTGACAGGTGAAGAACAAATCCTTGGCGAAACACTGGTGCTCAGTGATCATGCTTTCCTGTGGCTGAAAATATCGTGACTATTGGGCTAAAAACTGCTCCATAATCGTGACGAGTTCATAAGGACGATGCCACGGAATATCGTGAATCGTATCGGGCATCCAAGCCGCGTCAAAATGCTTGAAACCCGCTTTGGCTTCATTCACATAAGCCTTTAATTGCGGATCAGGTGCCTCGCCAAAGCCGATCCCAAGCACCGCCAATACTGGAGTTTGGACTTTTGCAAAATAATTTACTGCTTTAAAGTCCCACAAAGCTTGGGCAATCTGCATGTGCTGCGCCAGCTTAAGATGTGGTTGCACATCATTAGGATTAGTCAGGTCATAAATCGAAAGCACAAGTGGTTCAAGTTCGGGACGATAAGCCGCACCCAACCAGTCTTCGCGGATCATGCGCTTGACATCACTGATAGGCCAGTTTTGATGTTGTGGCGGAGCCATTTCATCCACCGATTTAAAGAAATCTGTCACAGGGCGCAGCCCACCATCTATTAAAATGGTCTTTTGTACCCGTTGCGGACGGGTAGCCGCGTAATACAAAGCAGTCCATGCTCCCCACGAATGTCCCACTAACGCAAATGGGATATTCGCTAGTCCCATCGTCTCAAGTAGATGATCCAAATCGGTTGCTATGGTTTCAAAATCGTAGCCCGCAGCAGGCTTATCAGATAAACCATGTCCTCGTTGGTCATAAGCAATCACATAGTAATCATCAGCCAGTTTGGGTGCAATCAGATCAAACATATGGCTGCTCGAAGCCAGACCATGTAGCAGGATTAGGAGCGGCTTACTAGCCTCACCCCACTCGAATACATTCAGTTTTACATTACCAGCCTTTACCAATCGATTTTGAGCTTCTGCCATAATTTTCCCTTGTAGCTTTTCCATCTCAGTGTCACATATTGGTTGCATTCTCATTCTGCTTGTGTTACTTTAATGCCATGATGGCTGCAGAAAAAGTGTCGATTTTGGTTTTTCAAATGGCTTGTTGTTGCATAGCCATGCAATACCTACATTTGATTTCCGAACGGTAGCGCTGAAGCCAGCACCTAAAAACGCTGAAAACAAAGAGCTAACCGTTGTGGTTGGCTCTTTTTGTTTATCACAGGAGGATACAATGGCAGATTGTTGTAGTGGTCATAGCTGTACAAATTGGTTTTTTGCTTGATCTAATCTCACTGTTAAAGGATAAAGGAAAATAACATGACTTCGCGTAAGTTCCGTACTATAGCCACCCTTTTCACACTGATCGTTCTAACACTCGCTTTTTCAATTGCACCATTGGTACAAGCCGCAGGCAGCACCCTCACATGGTCATTGGAAGGTATCACTGATCTCAATTCGCTTGACCCGACCAAAGCCACCGACGCACCTGTCAATACGGTTCTTGGCCTCATCTATGGCGGCCTTGTCCGCTTGGATGGTGATTTACATGTTACCCCTGACCTCGCTGAAAGCTGGACAATCTCAGACGACAATCTGACCTACACCTTCAAACTGCGTGCCGGCGGCAAATTTTCTGATGGCTCACCGATTACAGCCGATGATGTCGTGTGGTCAATTACCCGTGCTGTCGCTCCCGGCGGCAGTGGTGATGGCTTGTTCCGTTTGGGCAACATTGCGGGCGCAGAAGAATTTAACGCTGGCACAGCCAATGAATTAACCGGTATCAAGGCTGTTGATGCACAAACCGTTGAAATCAAGGTTGTGCAGCCAACTGCTTTCTTCCTTGATCAACTCACCTACAGCCTCGCCACGATTCTCTCCAAGAAGGCAGCCGACGCGGATCCTAATTGGGCAGAAAAGCCAGTTTCCAGTGGTGCGTTCACCATTCAAGAATGGAACCACAATCAGAACATCATTCTGGTTCCAAACACCAATTACTGGCAACCAGCCACCAATATTTCCACATTAACGCTGCCCTTCTATCAGGACAGCGAAACCGCTTTCCAACTCTACCGCACCGGTGGACTGGATATTATGGGCAGCCAGCAAAATGGTGTTCCGTCATCACATGTTGCTGAAGTTGCCAATGATCCAGACTTCCGTCAGACTGCCTCATTTGCCGTGCGTTACATCGCATTCAACAATAAACTGGCTCCCTTTGATAATGTAAAAGTGCGTCAGGCTTTGGCTCTAGCAATTGATAAGAAAACCTTGGCTGAACAGGTCTTAGCTGGCACAGTCGACCCGACCGACCGTATTCTCCCCGCAGGCTTCCCCGGTTCTGAACTGCCCATCAAGGGTTTAAGTTTTGACGCTGATGCTGCCAAAGCTGCTTTGACCGAAGCTGGCATCAAACCCGAAGACCTCAAGTTCAAACTGACTTATGGTGTTGAAGGTGATAATGAACGCGTCGTGACCGTTTTACAATCCATGTGGAAAGAAAACTTGGGCATCGATGTCACTCTCGAACCGCTGGAGCTTTCCACCTTCAGCGCTCGCTTGGATGAAACCTTCAAGACTCCTGAATCGGGTTTGCAAGCCTACTATAGCATTTGGGGTGCGGATTATCCCGATCCTCAGAACTTCATTTCCCAGCAGTTGCACACCGATGTCGGTAACAACAACAGCCACTACTCCAACCCCGAATTCGACAAGCTGGTCGATCAGGCTGACGTTCTCAATGGCGATCTGAATGCGCGACTTGCCTTATATAATCAGGCTGAGCAGCTTGCTGTGACTGAAGTAGGTTGGCTACCACTCTACTCGCCCAAACTGAATGTATTGGTCAAGCCCTATGTGAAGGGTGTCGTCTTCAACGGTCAGGGATTAATTATTCCCGACTACGGTGCATTAGAAGGCAAGACTTCCTAGCGTCTGTGTTCTCCTTAAGTAATTGACATGGGGATACTCAGGTATCCCCATGTTTAACGTATTTTTACCCCTTTGACAGTCTCGTAAATAACCGCTGTTTAAACCCATTCCTAGGTATAATTGCTCGATGTCGTATGAGTTCCAATGGAAACTGACTAAGCTATGGTGAAGTTGATTTTAAAGCGGTTCATTAGTCTGCCCTTCGTGATATTGAGCATCACTTTTATCACCTTTATTGTGGGCTATCTTGCACCGGGTGACCCGATTCTAAACATGATGGGACAGCGTCATGATGTCAATATTTACAATCAACTACGCCATGTCTATGGCCTCGATTTACCGTGGTATCAGCAGTATCTCAATTACTTAAACCAGCTTATTCACGGCAATTTAGGGTTGTCCTTCCGATTTTCGGAGCGGCCTGTTTGGGACCTAATCGGCAGTGGTGCAACTGTGTCCTTGTCGCTGGGCATGGCAGCCCTCATCACCAGCCTAACCGTTGGCATACCAATAGGTATTCTTGCTGCTCTGCGACAAAACTCAGCCCTTGATCGCGGCAGTATGGGTGTGATGTTGGCACTCTACTCGATTCCCAGTTTCGTACTGATACCGATCCTTCAATGGGTAAATTATCAGCTTTATATCCATAAGCTCCCCTCTCTTCCAGTAGCTGGATGGGGAGGCATCCAATATTGGATTTTGCCCGTCATAGTCTTGGCTGCTGCTAATGTCGGCTATTTGGCACGCTTGACCCGTTCAAGCATGTTGGATGTGTTGCGACAAGATTACATCCGTACCGCCTATTCCAAAGGACTTTCCACATCGCGCATTCGTTGGGCGCACGCCTTCCGTAATGCCATGTTGCCCATTGTCACGGTCGTTGGACCATCAGTTGCGTTTTTAGTGACCGGAGCATTCGTAGTCGAAAACTTATTTGCCATTCCCGGCATTGGTTTTGTATCTATTCAAGCCATTTCGCAGCGTGATTATCCGGTTATTCAAGGCACAACTGTGCTGTTGGCTGTCGCGGTAGTCATCATGAACTTGGTCACGGATATTCTCTACGTTGTGCTTGATCCGCGTGTCAGCGTGGAGGCATAACCTGATGGAAACTCCCGTTAAGTTAAACACAGATCAACCAGTTACTTCTCTTCATACCGAGCGAAACGCACCACAAAGTTTATTTATTGGTTATTGGCGACGCTTAATAACCAATAAATTAGCGGTCGTCAGCCTCCTTGTGCTCATTTTGATGATCATGCTCGCCGTTTTCGGCCCACTGATTTATCCCCAAAGTGCCATCAAACCCGACTATGGGGCAATTAACTCTCAGCCTTCAGCTAAACACTGGTTCGGCGCAGACAATTTAGGGCGCGATACCTTAGCACGGCTGATTGTTGGCTTGCGTGTCTCACTGTTGGTCGCGGCTTATGTCGAAGCCCTCAACATTGGATTAGGTGTAACTTTCGGTCTGCTAGCCGGATATTTCGGCGGCATCATTGATGTGGTAGTTACCCGCTTAGCCGATATTCTTTTCGCTTTTCCCGGCTTATTGCTGGCGATTTTGGTAGCCGCGACTTTTGGCGAAGTGGTCACCGAGCAATTCGGCGGGATTGGACGGCTGCTGCTGGTGGCTGGATCGTTGAGTCTGGTCAGTTGGCCGTTGATGGCGCGTTATGTGCGTGGGCAAACATTAGTACTGCGAGAACAAGATTTTGTGACGGCTGCCCGTTCATTAGGTGCAAGTCACTTCCACATCATTACCCGTCACATTTTGCCCAATGTTGTAGGGCTAATCATAATCAGCAGCACTTTAGACGTTGCCAGTGTGGTGGTGAATGAAGCAGTATTGAGTTTACTCGGTTTAGGGATACAACCGCCTGATCCCAGCATCGGCAAGATGATTAACGACTCGATGCCTTTCTTAGAAGCCAGCCCTTTGCAGGTATTTTTCCCCAGTGCCGTCTTGATGCTGATTGTGCTGACGGTTTCATTTTTAGGGGATGGCTTGCGTGATGCATTTGATCCGCAGAGCCTGCGCTAACTAAATTGGAAAAGTAACTTTCACAGTCGTGCCAACATCGGTTTTGCTATCAACCTTTATTTTTCCGCCGTGCAATTCAGTGAGACGTTTGGCGATAATAAAGCCCAACCCAACCCCTTGCTGCTCATAAAAGGAACGGTCAAATTGCATATATGCATCGAGCATGGCAATTTGGCTCTCACTCATGCCATGACCTTTATCACAAACAGAAATTTGATAAGTGTTTTCTGTTTTTGTGGTTTCGATCACAACTGGCGATTCGCATAATGAAAACTTGAAGGCGTTATCGACCAGTTCAAAGATAATCTTGCTCAAATCACTTTCAGAAATACGAAGGGCACAGCTGATAATCTGAGTTTGAATAACGTTTTCCCGCTTATGATGCAGCGTTCGTTCGGCCGCAGCTTTTATGATGATCGGCGCGGCATCTTTTACGATATGATTACGCATCTTTTCAAGTTCGTCGATTGAAGATGCCACAATTTCGATTTGGGCATAAACCAGATAATTCTCGATAAGATGCTCAAGCCGTTCACCAGCTTTTGTAATCAATTTGCCATATTCTTTAGCGGTGACTGATAGCATTGGGTCAGGTTCCAGTTCGAGCAAACCCGCATAACCAATGATTTGTGAGAGTGGTGTCCTTAGTTCATGTGGCAAAGCATAAATGATATTTTTCCGCACCATTCTAAGCGTGGATTCATAACGGTCAGCAATCAAGTTGTGTTTGACGATTTGGGTACGAACACACGACAATAACTCTTTAGCTGAAAAGGGTTTGATGAGATAATCATCAACACCCATTTCCATGCCCTTACGTTGTTCCGATCGTGCGCCACGAGCAGTTATATAAATAAATGGGATAGCATTGGTTTTGACATCATTCTTGATGGCTTGAAAAACGGCATACCCATCAACAATTGGCATACTGATATCACACAAAATTAAATCAAACGTGCGCGATTTAATCAGTTGAATGCCTTGAGCGCCATTTGCAGCTACGGTAATATCGTGGTGATCTGCATGAAGTACCCGTGCAACTGTTTCCAGAACATCAGGGTCATCGTCAATAATAATAATGCGAGCCATTCAAACCTCAAACAACGACTTATTCTTTCGTCATAAATTAACCATAATGGTAATGTGGCGATGTGACAATTTAGATTTTGTAATGAATTGTTGATATTTAACAATAACCGCCCAATTAAGAAGCCGTAAATGCCTTTATGACCCTTCCAACGATAACGATTGTCACCCCGTCCTATAATCAAGCTGCTTATCTCGAAGCGACGATATGCTCGGTGTTGGATCAAGACTATCCTGCGCTGCGCTATATCATCATGGATGGCGGCTCAACCGATGGCAGCGTGGACATCATCAAGCGTTACGCTGACAAGCTCACCAATTGGGTCAGCGAGAAAGATGGCGGGCAATCCGACGCGATTAATAAGGGTTTTGTAAACCCCCTCGCAACCGGTTTAGAAAATAATTCTTCCGGTGAAATCATGACTTGGCTGAACAGCGATGATGTGCTGCTGCCAAACTCTTTAAATCAAGTTGGGCAAATCTTCGAGCGATATCCTCAAATTCAGTGGCTTACCGGACAACCCGCCAATATGGATGCGAATAGTGAGCATCTAAAATTGGGAAAGCTCAAAACCGGACACGGGCGCGATTTGATTAGGCGCGGTTACTATCATGGTCGCGGGTTAGGTTTCATACGCCAAGAGGGAACATTCTGGCGGCGAACCTTATTTGATAAAGTCGGCGGTATCAATCCCAATTTGCATTATGCGATGGACTTTGATTTGTGGAGACGTTTCGCGGCTCACTCGCCTTTAGTAACCGTTGATCAACATCTGGCGGTGTTTCGTACACAACCTCAGCAAAAAACCAGCGCCATTGAAAAATATTATGCCGAGGCGGGTGTTACCCTTCCAAACTCTGTCCGATTGATTGCGCTGCCTCTACGAGCGATTTTTACAATGGCAACCTGGCCTCTGATGCCGCGTGTCTTGGTTCAGGGTGACGACTTAGAATACAAGTCGGGAATAGGGTAGTCTCCCTAGAGGCTGTTGGTAGGAATAGGGACAGAAGTTAAGATCTCACGAATAGACCAGAGATGGTCAGTCAAACCAGCGACCATGGCAGGCGAGCGGGGCATCCATCTTTGGTCAGTGCGATGAATCTCGACGC
>JBBSBM010000054.1:0-47974 GCA_038251275.1 Aggregatilineales bacterium | reverse complement strand
TTACGAGCGACCCCACCAGAGCCTCGCTTATCGGACACCCGCTGAGATCCATTTTTCAGCCTATACGGTCACCGCTATATGATCGGAGATTCCACCTTATTTTGACCGTTTTGTGGTCTTGACATTGGGGGTCACTTTAATAAATGCAATAATCGCCTCCACAGATAAACCATAACGTTCCATCAATCGCCCAAGATGGAAATGTCTCTCCTTCACTTAGTGATACCCAGTTATGGACATTTTTAACTTCAAGTTGGTTTAGATGACAAATAGATTGGTCGCTCTGTAGGCAATCAGTGTTAATAACATATATTTTATCTTCATAGGGGGGAATACCTTGACTTACCGCTATGTATTTTCCATCAGCACTCCATGTTAATTGGCCTAAATGTCCGATAAATGCCTCATCTGGAAAAGGCTCAAATAATTTTCTGGACGCATCCTCTTCCAAACCATACACTTCAATAAACCCCACATCTTTTAGAGGGTTATTTTTGTCATCAGATATGTATCTATAAAAGGACAAAAATCTACCATCGGGAGACCAACTCAAAGCACGGTATGTCGTGTTTTTTGCTCCATCAAGCAGGCTATATGGCACAGTTTCTTTAGAGTCAATTACAAATATCCCATTATCTTTTGCGGCGCTGATAAATGCTAAGGACTTTGTAGCGGAAGACCACGCAAAATCATATGGCTGAAGGTCAGCAATATCTTTGCTGAAGGGAGTTCCCGGCTGATTAAAATCATTGATTGGTTTCGCAACCAGTCCATCAGATGTATCGACCACAGCCATATCGCTACAGATTGTATTCTCGTCTTCGGCTCTGAGAGGGGGACCTAATAGAAGCAGCAGTAATATTGCCAGAATTATAATGGGTTGATGCTTCGGGTTTTTCATTGTGCTATCTCCTGTAGGAGTGTCAGATTCGGCTGTAATCATAAATTGTGGTTATTCAATATTAATTATTATGATTTAGGTTTAAACCCACAAACCATCATAAACCGATCACTAACCATCTACCAACCCGCTTAACACTTCCACTCCCTCAAAATAGTTAGGACCAATACCTTGAAAGAGTTACAAAATGTTCTTCCAAAATGTAACCCGTTTCCACCGTATCTGTTATAAACTGGTGGTGGAGATAACCATCTTCCACGCATCTTAACAAAACCGTCTCACTGTCTCCTCAGTCCGCTTCAGCGGCCTTTTGCACTCAGGCAGAGGCTTGAGCCTCTGCCGACCGCCGCCATAAAACCCGCCTTTTGTCGCGCCGTCGACGATGACAACGACGACATAAAATTCGCTTCCGAATTTGCAGAATCTGAAGAATTTTCCGAATGTTCGGCGCTTGTCTCCCTTAAATCCGCCATCAAAAGCGCTCCAACAGATTCAAATTATTCATTTTTTGCAATATTCCGAATCAAATCTTCTATAAAACTGGACAGAATGCGGACAGCAGCCCTATCGATTCATATCCTCCCAATCTAGTTTTTAGGTGGCGTTTATCCTGACTTCAGCCATTCCTTAGATGATAAGTCTATTTTTAGATACGGTAAGCAATGATACTCACAAGGGCTTATCAGAATGGTTACTCTGGGAGGAGTACAATAATATGTTTAATAATCGTCTAGGTGTTCGGGCAATTGGAGCACTGCTGATTTTTGTGCTGGTCATTTCAGCATTCGGCTTGGTAGCGGCACAAGATAACAGCGCGAAACCGTTTCTCGGCATTGGTGTAACATCGGCTGATAAAGGTGTTCAGGTTGATCAAGTCGAGGCCGGAAGTCCCGCTGAAAAAGCTGGCATCAAAGTTAATGATGTGATTACTGCGATTGATACCAAAGCGGTCACATCAGATACCATCGGCAGTGTGATTGCTGGTCACAAAGTTGGGGATGTCATCACCGTGACGCTCACCCGTGGTACGGCTTCAATGGATGTAAAGGTGACTTTAGCGGCACGTTCAACCACCGCTGCCCAACCCCCTTCAACCAACCCATTGGCAACACGTCCAGTGTTGGGAATCCAGATCGAAAATACAACTAATGGCCCGACTATTCGCGTCGTTGCTACCGGCTCACCTGCTGAAAAAGCTGGTTTGATGGTTGGTGATGTGCTGACCAAGATTGGTGATACTACCGTTAGTGATGCTCAATCTGCGAGTACAGCCGTTCAAACCCATAAGGTGGGTGATGACGTTGCAATTGAAGTTACTCGCGATGGCAAGACCGTAACCGTCAATGTGACTTTGGCTGCTGGCACTTCTATCACGACCGCGCCCTCGATGCCAGCTAATCCGGCTATTTCTAACCGCCCGATGTTGGGCGTACAGCTTGAAGATACCGCTAACGGTGTGATTGTGCGTGATGTTGTTGCAGCTTCACCCGCTGAAAAGGCCGGTCTTAAGGTCGGTGATGTGCTGACTAAGATTGGCGACACTGAAGTAAAAGACGCTCAATCCGCTAGCGCAGCCGTTCAAACGCACAAGATTGGTGACGAAGTTGCAATCGAAGTCACTCGTGATGGCAAGACTGTAACCGTTAATGCGACCTTGGCTGCCGCTCCTGCGATGAGCATGAACCCGATGCCAAATGGTAATGGTCTAGGAATCGCCTATAACGGCAGTGATAAGTCGTGGACGATTAGTGCCTTACCGACCGATAGCGATCTATACAAGGCAGGTTTGCGCGAAGGTGATAAGATCACCAAGTTTGACGGAACCGCTTATGATCCGGCTGGATTGATGGGTTATGTGGCGAAGGCTACTACCGATGTGACCTTGACGGTCACTCGCGATGGCAAAGATCAGGAAATCAAAGTTCCGGCCACAGCTCTACAAACATTGGGCATGGGCGGTTTTGGTATGGGTTTCGGCAACGAACCGTTCTTCAATATGCCCTTTAACATGGGCGGCTCACGCTTGGGTGTGCAGTTTGTTATGCTTGACCCCTCGGTTGCCAAAGAACATAACGTGACCGAAACAGTTGGCGCATTGGTCACTCAGGTCATGCCCCAATCACCTGCCGAAAAAGCCGGTTTGAAGATCAATGATGTGGTGACATCCGTGAATGGTGATACCGTCAATGGCGAACACAATTTGCGCGATTTACTGGCGACTCATGCACCCGGTGATAGCATCAAATTGGATGTAGTGCGGGACGGCAAGACATCTCAGCTTGATGTGACTCTGGATCAAATGCCCGCGAGTGGTATGTTCCAATTCCCGGATCAAGGGGGCATGAATGGCTCTCCATTCCATATGCCGACACCAGAACCATCATCTCCACTATCGAATGGTTCAGCAATGTAAGCTGCTCCAACAACTGAATCACAGCATTGAAAGCGCCCGACATGTCCTGTCGGGCGTTTTATTTTCACTGGACGCTTGAAGGGGATATATACAGGCGATTATAATGAACCTCATTTGCGATCTAGTGAAAAGTAGAAGTAATGAGTATTCAACAACAACTGCTCGACCGTTTGAACAACCGCAGCGCCCGTGTCGGCATCATCGGGTTAGGCTATGTGGGCTTGCCGCTTGCGGTTGAATTCGCTGAAGCAGGCTTCACAGTGGTCGGGCTAGATGTAGCGTCGGAAAAGGTTGACAGTATCAATCGTGGTGAGAGTTATATTATTGATATTTCCTCGGAACGGCTTCTCCCTCTTGTGAAAAACGGCAAGCTGTGTGCCACCACAAATTATGAGGAGTTACGCGATGCTGACACCGTGAGCATTTGCGTGCCCACACCGTTGAATGCCATCAAAGAACCTGACATGTCCTATGTGATTAATGCGGTTGAGTCGATAGCGAAAATATGTCACTACGGCATGTTGATTGTACTGGAAAGTACGGCTTATCCCGGTGCTGCCGAAGAAACCATTCTGCCGCGCTTGACTCATAATAGCTTCAAAGTGGGCGAGAATGTATTCGTGGCCTTCTCACCGGAACGCATCGACCCCGGCAATCCAAAATTTCATTTACGCAATACACCGAAGGTCATTGGTGGCGTCACACCGGCATGCACGGAAGTAACGATTGCTTTATACAGTGCGGCGGTTGATACGATTGTTCCTGTTTCATCACCGAAAACTGCCGAGATGGTCAAGCTGATGGAAAACACATTCCGCGCTGTTAATATCGGCCTTGCCAATGAGATGGCGATTATGTGTGACATGTTGGGCGTGAATGTGTGGGAAGTGATTAAAGCCGCGACCAGCAAGCCGTTTGGTTATATGCCGTTTTACCCCGGTCCCGGTGTCGGTGGGCATTGTATTCCGGTTGACCCATTGTATCTGAGTTGGAAGATGAAGTCGCTGCACTACAACTCGCGCTATATTCAACTGGCTAGCGAAATGAACGCGTATATGCCGCAGTACGTCATGGACAAAATCATGAACGGCCTGAACGACGATGGAAAAGCGGTTCGTGGGTCAAAAGTGCTGGTTCTGGGCGTGGCCTATAAGCGCGATATTGATGATGTGAGAGAAAGCCCTGCGCTGGATGTATTAAAACTTTTACAAGAAAAAGGTGCATTGGTTGTTTACCATGATCCTTACGTGGCACAACTGCGTTTGGAGGATGGAACGGTCATGCACAATGTGGAATACAACGACGAGTTAGTTGATGGAACCGACTGCGTTGTGATTACGACTGGTCATAGTCGCTTTGATTATCAGCATGTGCTTGATCACGCTAAATTGGTGGTGGATACACGACATGTCACCCCACCGCGCACTGGCAAAGCACGGGTTGTCCTTCTGTAATGTTTTTTTGTAAGCGTATTCAACTCAATAAGGATTCGTATAGGGCTATAGCTCAAGTTGTATGATGGGTAATCTGCGCTATACTGAAATTATTCCGCTGTTTAAATATTTTAGGTCAGGATTGGTTTATGGACTTACCGTTCCACCTCAAAGCACTTCCGCCCGAAGCATTGGATGTTTTGCGTTACTTTGGGAAGTTAAATGATCCCGTCGCACATGCCATGAAGATCACTGATGAGGTTGGGTTAAGCGACCGCACCTTCGGCAAAGTTATCCGGCGGTTGGTGACCAAAGGTTATCTCCAGATGGATGGTGACCAAGCATACCGCTTAAGTGAAAGCGGTATGGATGCTGTCGACGATTTGACCGAATATGATGCTGATTTTCCGGCTGAGAATGCCATTCGTAAAGCACCGGTGGAAGTAAAAGTGAGCCGTAAGATGGTGGTTGTCGTCCCGAAGACCTTACAATCGGGTGTGCCGACAGCATTCCATGTTGGCTTTTATCCATCCGCGAGTGGACATGAATTGAATGATGTAGTGGATGTGGTTATGCGGGTATCATTGGTGAATGCCGACCCCACACGTCCACAGGAAGCCTCGCTTGATTTGGTAAATGAAGCTGACTATAAAAGCTTCACGATCGCTGCTGGGTCATTTAATCGCGCACGAATCAAGGTGCAGGTTTTCCAACTTGGCTCCAATCCCGATGATATCGCAGTAGCAGGTGGCATGTATGTAGATTTAGACGTGGCGAACAGTGCTTCAAGTGCGCCGTTTGTGGCCTATGCGACAGACATCAGCATTACTAAACAGGTAGACTAATTCGATATGGCTTCTGAATCGCTTTCGATACGCTACCCCCGGCGGGTAGTGTCGCGTGCTGTGCTGCGCTTCCTCGGCTATGGCTTATTGCGCGTGTTGACAAAATTACGTGTGAGCGGCTATGAGAATTTGCCGCGCAAAGGACCTGTTATTCTCGTCGGTAATCATGTTGCCATGCTGGAAGCGGTCATGATGGTGCTGTGTGCTCCAACGCAAGTGGAACTGATCGGTAACGGGGATATTCCATTTGATCCCAAGTACGGCTGGGCAGTTCATGCGTGGGGTTATATTCCAATACGACGGGGTGAAATGGATCGCGGCGCGCTCACGGTGGCATTGGATGTCCTCAAGCAAGGCGGAGTAGTCGGGATTTTTCCTGAAGGTGGAATCTGGGAGTCCACCGCTAAGAAAAGCAAGACAGGTGTTTCGTGGCTGAGTTATCAATCCGGTGCGCCTATTGTGCCGATTGGGTTTGGTGGGATTGATGGTGCGTTGGCAGCAGCAGTCAAATTGAAGCGTCCTGAAGTTAGCATGAACGTCGGGCATATGATCCCGGCGATTGACCCTGAAGCCACTGATAAACCCCGTAAGGTGGCATTAGAAGACGCAGCCAGCTTCATTATGGCACAAGTTGATGCCTTGATACCTGAGGCTGATAAAAAACGCTGGCGACGTATTGTTGACGAACGTTTTGAACTGCAACTCAAAGTCGAGGGCACTGACGGGCAACTAGTAGAATTGCCGCCCGAATTGCAAATCAGCCGACCAGAAATGTTGGCGAAGTTTTTCCATCGTCCGCTGCTGCTGGATGTATTTGCCCGTAATTTGAAACTGCCGGTACAAGCCTTACAAGCGCTGGATACTGAACATGATCCGGTGAAATTGGCCGATGCCAGTGATGCAGCGTTGGGTTACCTCAAAGATAACCCTTATTTCTTAACTTACCGCTTTGGATACGACGAAGGCGGCGCAATGGAAGCGGGATTGCGCCAATTGAGCGCGATTGGACGCTGGGCAGGCAAGCAGCGGATGCGCTTGGTGGTCAAACCAATCCGGCGCTTCCGTCAGCGCGGCAAAGAAGAAGAATATGTAGAAGAGAAACCGGGTTCAATCCCGCTTCTGTAATTGAAATAATGGATGCTTGAAATCGCGCCCAAGTCAATTCTAAGGTGCGATTTTTATTTTATGTGAAAGTGATCTTATGTTTTATTTTGTATCGCAGGGTGTCAGTATTGCCTTTGCTGCGGGCGCACAACCGGGGCCATTCACCACATTTTTAATTGGCAGGACATTGGCGCAGGGCTGGCGCAAGAGCATCATTCTGATATTCACGCCTCTAGTCACAGATGTGCCGATTATCCTGCTGGCAGTGATTGTGCTCAAACAATTCCCTCCAGAATTGAGGCGTGTAATCGAACTTATTGGTGGGCTATATCTGTTGTGGATTGCCTACGGCTCATGGAAACAATTTAGAGCGGGTATGATCTCTTTTAAAGCGGATGACTCATCGGTTGGAGTTAGTCAAAGTAAGCTATTGTTTCAGGGAGCCATGATGGGATGGCTCAGTCCCGGCCCGTATATTTTTTGGGCAACCTTGAATGGGCCGATATTGGTTCGCGGGCTAAACGAGTCGCCATTGTCTGGTTTAGGTTTTCTAATCGGCTTTTACGGCACGTTCATTGGGATTTTAGGGCTATATGTAGTGGTGTTTGATCGTTTGCGACGGATCGACGAACGTGTGACACGAATCATCGTTTTGCTAACATTGGTAATTATGTTGGTGTTTGGACTATGGCTAATCGCGCGAGGATTAGGCTTTATTAGCGGTTAATTTTTGCCAATCCCCATTTGTTCGCGCAGTATTTTTGATTCCCAATGCGTTTGATGTTCATTTACTAAGGCATTTAAAGAAATGTGCATTAAGCTGTCTTCAAGTGCTTGACAAACGCCCTTCATTTGTCTTATGCTTTCAACGGTATGTGATAAAAATTACAAATGAACGCTGAAATATTGCTTTTTATAACGAACGATTAGTTAGTAATAAGTTCAGGTGAATTATTATGATTGAGATGCCAAAGCATGTATGGATCGAAATGCACACGAATGACTCCGGTGAATCGGATTCGTGCGATGTGATTGTTGAGATTGAAAATAGTAAAATCTATACTTCGCTTTTTATCACCATCCCTTACTTACAACGGCAGATGGAGTTGAGCTACACGGTGAGTAAGCAGTTTCCAGATGCGCTGCCTGTGCGTTTTGCGGTATTGGAAACGCCGCATGTGGTGGTGGAAAACCTCGAACGCGACACGATTGAAGATACGATTGATAACCTCTTCACACAGGATATGTTTGAAAGCGTGTTCACTTTGGTGACAGAGGATGAGACAACAACTCGAACTACGACTACTGGCAAACGCGCCACTACCGAGGTGGCTGCGGTTGTTATTTCAGATGTACTGGTGGTTGAGGGCTAACGCACAGGAAAACACCTGACGAACCCACCCTAAGCCGATTATAATACGCCAGACATCTGATCTGGCGTTTTTATTTGTCTAGCCAATTAGTATCAACCCGGATGAGCTTATATGAAATAGCTCACCGCTATCAGCGCTACATTTAGGAGCAATTATGTCCAAGCAAGAGTACGTGAATAGTCAGCTTTATCGTATCCGACACTCGACGGCTCATATTATGGCCGAGGCGATGTTGGAGCGGTTTCCCGATGCCCAAATCGCGATTGGCCCGCCGATTGAGGATGGGTTTTATTATGACTTTGGTTTGCCTCGTCAGCCAACGGAAGAGGATTTAAAGTGGGTCGAGAACCGGATGAAGGAAATCATCAAGGGTGGCTATGACTTCAAAGAGAAAGTCGTTACACCGGAAGAAGCGTTAAAGTTCTTCAAAGATCAGAAGTATAAGACGGAACTCATTAACGATTTGGTGAATGGGCGTGTCGATGAAAATGGCAACGAGATCGCTTCACCTGCCGAAAAGATGACGTTCTATACACAGGATACGTTCACGGATTTGTGTCGTGGACCACATGTCAAAAGCACAAAGGAAATCAATCCGGAAGCCATCAGCATCACATTTAAGCCGGTAGCCGGTGCATATTGGCGTGGGGATGAGAACCGTGAACAACTAACACGTATTTACGGCACGGCATGGGAAACGCCTGAAGATTTACAGACTTACATGAATTTGTTGGATGAGGCCAAGAAGCGCGATCACCGTATTATTGGCGAGAAACTGGGCTTGTTCACAATTAGTCCACTGGTCGGTAAGGGTTTGCCACTGTGGAAGCCGAACGGTGCGATATTACGCGATACGCTGGAACGATGGCTGCGTGATGCTCAGATCGAGAATGGTTACTTACCAGTCGTTACGCCGCACATCGGTAACATCAAGTTGTACGAAACGTCGGGGCATTATCCCTATTATAAGGACAGCCAGTACACACCGATTGACGTGGATGAAGAACAGTTCTTGCTCAAGCCCATGAACTGCCCGCACCATATCATGATTTATAAGAGCGAGCAGCATTCTTATCGTGATTTACCACTACGGTTTGCCGAGTTCGGTACTGTCTACCGTTATGAGCAGTCGGGCGAGTTGAACGGTCTGACGCGGGTGCGCGGTTTCACAGTGGATGACGCACATCTGTTCGTTGCGCCGAACCAACTACTGGAAGAGTTCAAAAAGGTTGTGAGCCTCATCCAGAACATTTTCAACTCGTTGGGATTGGTCGATTTCCGCGCACGGGTGGGAACACGTGATCCGAAGAGTGAAAAGTATGTAGGCGATGATGAGTTGTGGGACAATGCAACAAACGCCATCCTCCAAGCTTGCGAGGAATTGAAGCTGCCGTATACAGTGGAAGAGGGTGAGGCCGCATTCTATGGGCCGAAATTGGACTTCATTGTGCGTGATGTGCTGAAGCGTGAGTGGCAGTTGGGGACGGTGCAGGTTGATTATAACTTGCCAGCCCGTTTCGAATTGGAATACGTGGCGGACGACAACAGCCGTCAGCGTCCAGTAATGATCCATCGCGCACCGTTTGGCAGTATGGAACGGTTCATCGGCATTTTGATTGAGCATTTTGCAGGGGCATTCCCGGTGTGGTTGGCTCCTGTACAGGTAATGCTCATTCCAGTGGCTGACCGCCATGTCGAGTATGCGCAGAGCGTTGCTAGCCAACTGCGCAAGAAGGGTATCCGCGTTGAGATTGATACGGGCAAGAACCGTATGGGCGGCAAAATCCGCGAGGCGCGGGAGAAGCATATTCCCTTCATGTTGATCGTCGGTGATAAGGATATTGAAGCAGGTGGCGTGAGTGTTCGCCTGCGGACGGACGAGGATTTGGGCGCGATGCCATTGGCAGACTTCATTGCTAAGGCAGAAGGCTTAATCGAAAGTCACTCGCTGGAATTGAAGTAAGCTACAACCCAATCAATATATTTGCAATTGATTTCTGTAAGGGAGCAAGTTTTTAACTGCTCCCTTTCTAATTCTCTGGAGGCCGATTCAAAATGGGGTACTCGACAAGTTGGCTGTTTGCTGTACAAGAGACAATGTTGGAAATAGTGTCGAAAGAATATCCAAATGATTTGGTCAAATGGCCACTTAGACAGTCATTCGAGGGGAAAGTTTATGGTTGCGGTGAGGGATTTCTATATTTAGTTCTTTATGATAGGCCGACTACACAGGTTCCTCACATTGATGACAATATAATTCCTCTCGATTTGTCAGATGGCCCATCCTATGAACTTATACTTACTGACATTATGCTTTGGTTAACTTATTTAGAGACAAAACTCCAAATTCGTAGCCAAGATGCTTCCTTACTCATTCCCTATATTACGTCATTCCCGCAAAAGAGCGATAAGTTCATTGTAAATAGTTGGGATAGTTGGAGCGCAGAAGCTAAATTAATTTGGGATTATCAGATCAAACGGACTATTGAAAGACATTACTATTTTATCCGAGGATTGAGTGTGAATTCGAATTTCTTTATACCTGCTGGATACCAAAAGCTTAAAGATTCTTGTGCTGCTTTCTTAAAAGATCATCCTAACTTTGACAAGAATGTTTTCATAATGACACGTTTTGACCAAGAAAATAAATTACTTGAAAAACTGGACACTGAACTTCGTATTGTGTTGAGGGAATATTCTCTAAATCCGCTACGTGCAGACGACAAAACATATTCTTTAGATCGTAATCTCTGGGATAATGCATGTATTTATATGATTTGTTGCAAGTATGGCATAGCGATACTTGAGGATCGTGTAAAAGATGAATTTAATCCAAATGTGGCTCTTGAATACGGCTTCATGCGGGCATTAAACAAACCCGTATTATTACTAGCCGACAAGGATTTTAATAATCTTAGGGCTGATATTTTAGGTACACTTAGAGAAAAATTTGATCTTGCAGATGTTGAAAATTCTATTCGATCACCAATTGAACGGTGGCTGAGAGAACTTAATTAGTCTATCTTCAAGTCAAATTCACAAACTCAACCTAACAATGATTGAAATTCTGAGAGGGCAAATAACTGATATTTTGGCTGTTGTCGTGAAGCAAATTGAGCCATTAAGTGGCGGTTGTATTGGTGAGGTGTATCGAGTTGAGCTAGCGGACGGGCGGTCAATTGTGGCGAAGATGGCAGACGGAACAGGCGCTACATTAGCCGTTGAAGGTTACATGCTGCGATATTTATGTGAACACAGCAGACTGCCTGTGCCGGAAGTTTATCACAGCGCGGACACACTCTTGCTGATGGAGTACATCGAAGGTGAGAGTGAATTGGATGCCGGAGCGCAAGAACATGCGGCAGAGTTATTAGTTGATTTGCATGGTATACGTGGGCAGTCATTCGGATTGGAACGTGATACGGTAATTGGTGGGTTGCACCAGCCGAATAAACAATATGCGCAATGGATACCTTTCTTCCGCGAGCAGCGGTTGCTCTATATGGCGCACGAAGCGGCGAAGGTCGGTCGGTTGCCTGTAGCGATATTAGGGCGTGTGGAGCGATTTGCTGAGCATTTGGAAAAATGGTTGATTGAGCCGGAGTATCCATCGCTGATACACGGCGATATGTGGACGACCAATATTTTGGCGCAGGACGGCCAGATCACGGGCTTTCTTGATCCTGCGATCTATTACGCGCATCCTGAAATCGAGTTGGCGTTTGGCACACTCTTTGGGACGTTGGGACAGCCGTTTTTCCAACGCTATCATCATCTGAGGCCGATTGCAGCAGGTTTCTTTGAGGAACGGCGTGATATTTACAACCTGTATCCATTATTGGTACATGTGCGCTTGTTCGGCGGTGGATATGTAGGTGCGGTTGATCAGATTTTGAAGAAGTTTGGATATTGAAGCGAGTGGGGTTTACCGAGGCAAACCCCTGTGAAAACACGACGTTTTAGCTGACGAGTTTAGCGTTCAGGGTGATGGGAATGCTGGCGAGGGCGCGCGAAATCGGGCAGCCTTCTTTGGACTTTTGGGCGAGTTCGTCAAACTTTTCTTGACTGACACCGGGAACCTTGGCTTCCACATTGAGGGTGATGCCAGTGATAATTGGCCCCTTATCATCACGACCAAAGTCTACAAGGGCAGTCGCCGTGACGCTTTCGGGTGGGAACTCGGCAGTCGTCAATTGACCTGCGAGGAACATGGCGTAGCAACCGGCATGAGCCGCGCCGATGAGTTCTTCGGGGTTGGTTTGGCTGGTGTCTTCTCCGAAGCGGGTCTTGAAGGTGTAGCCGCCCGAAAGTGCGCCGCTACCACCTTTGAATGTGCCTGAACCTTCTTTAAGTGTACCGTTCCAAATTGCTTGTGCTTTACGGATTGCCATAGCTTTCCCTTTTCTAGTGAAGTAAGGCTGATGAAGATACGATACCATAGGCGTTTTCGGTTATCTACTACCAATCACCAAGTGCTAAGGATTGCAGGTGATGATTTAGGGTGCGGCGTGTTACTATTTCAGAAATAAGTTGAAAGCCGCAAGCAATAATGGACAAAGTTGGTTCTCGATAGTAGTTTGCAAACCCCCACCCCAACCCTCCCCCGCAAGCGATGGAGGGAGTCATATTGACTGTGCGGTGGTTATTTCCACAGGAGGGATTATGCGATTAGCAGTATTTTCAGATATACATGGGAATTTGACTGCGCTTGAAGCCGTTTTAAAGGATATGGAGCAGGTCGGCGGGATTGACTTGACATGGTGTTTAGGGGATATTGCGGCGTTTGGTCCGCGACCGGTGGAGTGCCTGCGACGGGTCAAGTCGTTGGCTGAAGCTGATGAAGGTAAGAAGTTTAAAGTGATTGGTGGAAACACGGATCGTTATCTCCTAACGGGTGAGCGACCGAAGTTTCCGTTTCCTGCGGACGAAGCGGGATTGAACCGCTTTAAGTCAGAATGGCACTCGATTAACGACGCTCTTTTGTGGGCAGTTGACCAATTAGGCTACGAGGATTATGAGTTCCTGAAGAAGATAAACGAGCAAGAACTGTCCAAAAAGGTTGATGGTTACGGATATGTGATTGGTTACCACGCCATACCGGGAAACGATGAAACAGCCCTTTTCCCAGATACCCCAGAGGACGAGGCGCGGGATTTCTTCCTTGACCGCGAGGGCTGGCTAGGCGTAGGTGGGCATACGCATTTGCAGATGGACAGGCCATTGGGGCGTTGGCGAGCGATAAACGTGGGCAGTGTGGGTGCGCCGATGGATGTGAAAGGGCAAGCCGGTTGGGGACTATTCACGTTCGAGAATGGGCATGTGCAGGTTGATCTACGGCGTGTTCCGTTTGACGCGGAGGCGGTGATCACGGAACTGGGCAAGGTGGGTTACCCATCGGTGGACTGGACTGCAGGGCGTTTGCGGGCATAATTTAGATGGGACAACCCTTTAGAGAAAGTGCGGTGATGGGTTATGGATTTTGGGGATAAGCGTGAGTCGTTACTGGCTGAGTTACAGGGTGAAAACCATTACGGCATTTTCCTGGCGGCGCAGATGGGCGGTGTTCCCCAAGAACTGCAACTGATCGTACAGACAGCGGTGTTTGATGAAGCTGTTCAAGGTTTGCGACCCAAGAACCAATATGTGATCCGGGCGTTGGGTGTGGTGGAACATCGCGTGAGTTTGGGTGTGTTCGGGAATTTGTTCATCGCAGACGAGCATCCGGTACTGCTTCACTACAACGCGCCGAGGGCGGTCATCCAGTTTACGGGCCAACCGGACGATGTGAATGAGTTGGTGTTGGATATTAACCAAGCCTATTTAAGTACGTTTGGGCCGTGGCGTGAGCTGGCGAAAGACATCAACCGGACGCAACCGTTGGTGAATTTGTTGACCAGTGGCAGCGGTGTTTTGGGAACAATGCCCAAGCCGGGCGCTGAACGGATGACACGGGTGCTGGCGCATCATGGGATGCAGGCGACATTGGACGAGAGCCGGATGTATGACGAGCAGGATGAGCATGGGCGCTCCCAGAATATGCGTTTGTTAGGGATTGATGACTCG
The DNA here is from genome assembly GCA_038251275.1 of Aggregatilineales bacterium. Taxonomy (GTDB): domain Bacteria; phylum Chloroflexota; class Anaerolineae; order Aggregatilineales; family Phototrophicaceae; genus CFX2. The sequence continues at coordinate 33,842 of JBBSBM010000054.1, read as the reverse complement.
TATTTGATCGCGCTAGATTTCAGTGTGGATGAGTTAGGGAAGGCATAAAGAAGTACCGAGTACCGAGAAAAGACAGAAAAGTGGGAAAATACATGGGTTTTCCCATACGTTTGAAATAGATTTCGTGGGTTATCGCGGGGATTTTTAATATGGAAATACAAAATCAGGTAGCTCTGGTGACAGGTGGAGCATCAGGGTTGGGAGCGGCTTGCGTCCGGCGATTTAGTGGGCAGAGGATGAAGGTTGTCATCCTTGATCGGGATGAGGAGCGAGGGAAAGCGCTGGCTAGCGAACTCGGTGAGAATGTGCGCTTTGTACAGGCAGATGTGAGCAGCGAGAGTGAAGTTCAAAAGGCGATTAATCTGGCTCAGGAAGCGTTTGGTGGATTGAATGTGGCGATTAATTGCGCGGGCGTGGCGTGGGCATCACGGACGGTGGGGAAAGAAGGGCCACATCCACTGGATTTATTTGAGTCTGTGATCAGGATTAATTTGATCGGGACATTCAATGTGATCCGGTTGGCGGCAGCACGGATGAGCCAGAACACTCCAAATGCGGAGGGTGAACGGGGTGTAATCATCAACACGGCTTCGGTAGCAGCATTTGATGGGCAGATCGGGCAGGCGGCTTACTCGGCATCTAAGGGTGGCATTGTCAGTATGACTCTACCGATTGCGCGGGAGTTGGCGCGGGTGGGCATACGGGTGATGACGATTGCGCCGGGTATTTTTGAAACACCGATGGTGGGCGGAATGACACCTGAAATTCAAGCTTCGTTAGCCAGCCAGATTCCGTTTCCGAGCCGATTAGGACGACCGGACGAATATGCTCAGTTAGCGCAAAACATCATCGAGCATCCGTATCTAAACGGTGAAGTGATCCGTTTGGATGGCGCGGTGAGGATGCAGCCCAAGTAGTTGATAGATTTTAGAAAATACAGAAAAGCAGTTAGCGATTTGACCTATTCAAAATGCGGAATGTGCAAAAGTATTGCAGATTTTGCATATAATCCGCTGAAATAGCAGGCGGGAACACGGGAGCAAGTCGCTGAATTAGCACAAATGACTGGCAGGTGGCTCGGCTAAAGCCGCTGAGTGCAGCGGAATTCCCGGTCACGTCCGCCGCGTGCCAATTGTGTATATGACCGCAGCGGATTTGAGGGAAGTTCTCGCCACAAATGCAAAGCCGAATTGTTAAGTTAGAAACCGATAAATCACACTGCATACAATAGAAAATTTTCTGCCGACTCTGACTCTTGAGTGCTGTTCGATTGAAGCCTGAGTATAGAACATATGTGCAAAAAAGTCAAGGAAAAAAGGGGGAAATCAATACAGATTTCGCCACAGAGATTCAGAGAGTTGGTTTCATGCTAACCGCGCTATAGATTTCGTGGAGAAAGCGACTGGGACGGACAGCGAGTTGGCGGGTATCAGAGAGGCCTACGGCAGCGGCGAGGGTTTCCCAATCGGAATAGGTAAAGGGATAGGGAACCCACTGGTTGCCATGATCAATGTTGTATTCGACGATGATGAATCGTCCACCGGGTTTGAGGTAACTCATCATCTGGCGCAAGATGGGTTCTTTGTGACGGTGGAAGTGGATGGTGTTGGCTGCGACGAGGCCATCCACTGGCGGAAGATTCAGCGGTTTTGTGAAATCAGCCGTGAGGTAATGCGATTCGATGTTCGGGAATTGGGATGCAAGAGTTAGTTTATTTTGGCGCAAGGCGGATGAGTCTTGGTCGATAGCATAGATTGTGCCTGCGCCGCCTATACAATCAGCTAAGGCGAGTGTAAATGCACCGCTGCCTGCACCGAAACCCGCCCAAATCCCACCGGATTTGGGGATAGCAGCATGGATGAGATTGACGTGGTCAGTGTGATTCATGGGATTGCTTTTTAAGGATGGGGCCTGCCAGCGGCAAGCCCGTACGGATAGGGCGAATTAATGCGTTTAGAGGAGTTCAGTGACGATGGCTGGTGTGGTTGTGGCTTGAGGCATTTCCCATCGGCGCATTTCGGTGCGGAATATGAACATGAGCACGGCAGCCGAAATTAGTATAATGCCATTTATTTCGATAGCGGTTGCAATGCCGAGCTGCTGGGCGACATAGCCAACGATGAGTACCGCAAAGGTTTGTAATCCAAAGCTAATCATGGTGAAGAGACTGAGGACGCGAGCGCGCATTTCGGAGGGTGTCATAAATTGAACCATGCCGAGAGCGGTGGCAATCACGGTCGGCGCGCCCATACTGCCAAAGAATAAAGCCAATGACGAAAGCGGCAATGACCTTGATGCGGAAAAGACCAACAACCAAATGCCCATCCATATGGATGCTACGCTCAAGGCGATTCCACTGCGGCGAATCGACTGGAAGATGGGCATAATGAACAGCACAGCGATAAGCGCACCTGCACCTGAAGCCGCTTGTAAAGTTCCGAGTGTTTCAGCATCGCCTTTGAGAAGTTTATCGGCCACTGCGGGTAATTGGCTGGCAATAATCGAGATTACCAGCAATACAGCAAGTGTCGAAAAAATAAAGAGATCCTGAATACGTGGCTGCGTTTTAAGGTAGCGGAGGGCTTCAGCTAAGTCACGCATGGGTTGGACATTGGTTTTGTTGCTGCGAACTTGATTCGACTTGAGGGCGACAAGGCTGGCCACCACAGCAAGGAAACTGAGGCCATTGATCCAAAAAGCAGGGGCAATGCCGATACGAGCGACTGCAAGTCCGGCAATTGCAGGGCCGATGATGCGGCTGACCTGCAAAATCATGGCATTAAGATTGACTGCTTTACGCAATTCACTTGTACCGGAAAGATCCCCAAGAAAAGTTTGCTGCGTCGGTACATCCAGCGTGTTGACAGTGCCAAGTAAAAAGCTGAGCACGTATACATGCCATAGCTGAACCAACTGCGTTTGCACCAGAAAAGCAAGTACAAAAGCTAGCGCCATTGCGGCAAATTGGGTAGCAATAAGTAATTTGCGGCGGTCGGTGCGTTCAGCCAGAACACCGGCCCACGGACCGAATAGAAGGAAGGGTAATGCACCGAGCATGGCGACGATACCGCTGGCAGCTTCTGAGCCTGTCAACGTCCAGACCAACCACGCTTGAGCAGTTACTTGCAACCATGTGCCAATGAGGGAAACGGTTTGACCCCCAAGATAAATACGAAAATTGGGAAAACGAAGCGGCGAAAAACTATCACGTAGAGTCGAAAAGACGCTCGTCATCAATGAGTCTCCGATAAACTTGTTCTATTGAAGATGATAAGGTTAGTAGATTATGGACACAAGACACCAATCTTGATGGTTTCTTGATTTGGATTCTTACGATGAGGAATTATGAGGATAATGTAAAGAAATTGGCAAATGTGCCTACATAAAGGGCTTGCCAGCGGGAGGCCGACCCCCACCCTAACCCTGCCCTGTTGCTACAGGGCAGGGAATCAATGCAAATTCAGTGACGGGGTTTTCTCGAAATATTCGGTAAAAGCGTCCAGATTGCTAGAGTACGGAAGCGGTGGTCTTTGAACCGATGGCTTCCTTGAGAAAGGCTTTGACGATATGAACAGGGATGGCAAAGCCGACATCAGGGCCGGTAATCATGGTGTTGATGCCGACGAGTTTGCCTTCTGAGTCGACGACTGGGCCACCGGAATGACCGGGACGCATGTGCAAACTGAGGGCAATCCACTCACGTCCGGGCTGCATCTGCCCCATTTCGGGCAGTTGGTCGCCGACACCGGATGTCACTGCACCGCGTCCATTACTGATTTGCACGAGGCTTTCGTGGACGTTATCAATGCGGTTGGCGAGGGCATCATTGAGTTCTTGGATGATGTCTGTCATGAGAGAGTCCTTGGTCTATAGTCTTTAGTTGTTAGTCTATAGCTTTAATGCAAATCCTCACCCCCAACCCCTCTCCATTTCATGGCAGAGGGGAGCAAGAAATTAATATCTATGCAGAGGATATGGATGCAATTATTGCAATTAGGTGCGTTCGCCGATGGTCACAGGGAGTTCTTGCACCTGACCACCGCGCACGATTTTGGCGGTAATGGTCGCGCTGATTTGGGTGCTGCCGAGTGCGCCGAGCAGGTCTTCCATGTCGCCAACTGAATTGCTGCCGAGTGCCACAATGGTATCGCCCATAAATAGTTCGGCTTTTTCGGCGGGACTGCCTGCTTCGACCGAGACAATCAGTGCGCCGGACTTTTGTCCAAGCGATGCAGCCAATGCTTCTGATAGACGTGCGGGTTGGACACCGACACCGAGGTAACCACGACGCATCTTGCCATGCTTGAGCAGGTTCTCGACCACATATTGAATGGTAGAGGTCTGAATAGTCAGACTGACACCGCGCATGAGGGCAGAGGAGTTGAGTCCGATAATATCACCTGTGGCACTGACCAGTGGGCCACCAGAGAAACCGGGATACATGACCACATCAGTCTGAGCGAAGAACTTGTTTTCATTTTTGTGGTGCATCAAGGCACTGATGACACCTAGTGTGGCTTGCAGATCATCACCGGGGCGACCAACGGCGAGGGCGAGATGCCCTACGCGGACGGATTCAGAATCTGCCCACGAAGGAACGGTTAAGCCGCCGACATCGGCACGCAGGACGGCAAGGTCTGTACCGGGATCGCGTCCGACCAGAGTCGCGGTCACGGTTTTGCCGTCGGGAAGGCCAATTTTGATGTTGTCTTCCTGCTCAACAACATGATGGGATGTGACAATGATCCCATCGGCTGACCAGATGATCCCACTGGCGGGCATCCGGCGGCGGGCGGCGACTTTGACGGTGCTTTTGCCAGCGGTTTCGACTGCGCCAGCCATTGAGTCCGAAAGGGTTTGAAGTACGTCTGCCATTTGAAGCTCCTTGTAGCGATTGGCTTTTAGCAGTTGGCTATTGGCTCAATGCGATTTGTTTAACTGATGCCATTATCTTCGCACAGAAGGCGTGGAATGGCATTCAACTTGTGGGGAGTGAGGCACTGGACGAATGGTTAGGGGAATAGTTAAGTTGCAAGAAAAGATAAAGACAGATTTAACGCGAAGAGCAAAGAAAAAGGGCTTGCCAGTGGCAAGCCCGTACGAAATCTCTTCAGCAAGGAAAATGGGCTGATTTATCGTTCGTTGATGACGGTGAAGATCATCGGGCGGCGGCGGGTTTCATTGTAAAGGACGCGCCCAAGGTTATCATTCAGTTTGTCGCGGCGGTTGCCATTTTGCGAGTGCGTAAAGACATCATTGATGGTCGCTTTGACCGATTTCATGAGGTCGGTGGCATCTTTAAGATAGACGAAGCCGCGCGAGATGATTTCGGGTTCTTCAACCAATTCGCCGCTCTTCTTATCGACGGTGACGACGATCATCATGAATCCGTCACGGGCGAGAATTTCACGATCCCGAATGACGGCTGGGCCAACATCACCTACGCCACTGCCATCGACAAAGACATAACCACCGGGAACGCGCTCAGTGGTTCGCAAGCCATTTTTGTCAGCTTCAATGACGTAGCCGTTTTCCACAACAAAGATATTTTCATGCGAGATGCCGCAGGTCATTGCCAATTTAGCGTGGGCTCGGAGGTGACGGAGTTCACCATGAACGGGCATGAAGAATTTGGGATGGGTGAGGTTGATCAACAGGCGCATTTCTTCTTGTCGAGCGTGACCCGACACGTGTACCTGCGCGATAGGATCATAAATGACATCCGCGCCACGTTGAAAAAGGCGATTGATGGTACGGCTGACGGATTCCTCATTGCCGGGAATGGTGTGTGATGAAAAGACGATGGTGTCACCGGGCTTCACATCCAATTGGCGATGCCGTCCGGTTGCCAAGCGGCTGAGTACGGCGGAGGGTTCACCTTGAGCGCCTGTAACCAATACCACGACTTTGCTATCCTGCACCTGATTGATGCGGTTGATGTCCATAAACATGTCGTCACGAACATTGAGGATGCCTAATTCGCGCGCCATTTTGATGTTGTTGGACATGCTGTGTCCGGCGACAGCGATTTTACGTCCGTAACGTTCGGCGGCAATGGCAACTTGATGAAAACGTGAAATCAAAGATGCAAAGGTCGCTACCATGATACGGCCTTTGGCGTTGCGGAAGACTTGATCGAAGGCGTTATCGATGACACTTTCAGAAGGAGTCCAGCCGGGTTGGTCAGCGTTGGTGCTGTCACCCATCAGGAGCAATACGCCGCGCTTGGAAAACTCGGCCAATTTGGCGTAATCGGGTTTCTTGCCGTCAACTGGTGTGTTGTCAAATTTGTAGTCGCCGCTGTGAACGACGAGGCCGAAAGGTGTGTTGATGCCGAAGCCAACGCAATCCGGAATGCTGTGGCAGACATGAAAACTTTCGACCACGAATGGGCCGATACGGAGAATATCACCTGCTTGAAAGACGTTGGTGGTTGTCGATTTATCAAGCCCTGCTTCGGCAAGCTTGACGTTAATCAAACCAGCGGTGAGCGGTGTTGCCCAAATAGGTACTTTGGGGAAGGCTTGAACGACATGTTGAGCCGCACCGACATGATCTTCGTGACCATGTGTGTAGAGAATGCCATGAATTTTAAGGTCTTTGCGTTCGGTTAAGTATTTAAAATCGGGGATAATATAGTCTATGCCAAGCATATCGTTGGCGGGGAACATGATGCCTGTGTCTAGAATAAGGGCATCATTGCCCAGTTCAAACACGGTCATGTTTTTGCCAATTTCCCCTAGACCGCCGAGAGGTATGATTCTGAGTTTGGGTTGTTTAGCCATATAGCGAAAATCAACAGTGCGCAACCTGTGAGCGCTCAGTTGGTTCCTTTCTTCTTGTGTGGGTAGCGTACACGCTTAATAATTTAAACAGGTTTTGTAATAAACGTAGTAATTTTCGGGGCACATTTTCATTATTTCCATTTGAAGACATTATACCACGAATTCTTACCTGTGCTGAAGATTATAGGCGAAGCCACGTGCCGTTTTGCTTAAAACTTGATGAGCCAAAATGTGGAAATCTGAATCAACGGGGACGATGTTAAACTATCGTCCCATTTCCAATGGTTTTAATTAGGATTCGAGATAGCGCATGCGCAAGGCGTCATGCATCTGATGAACGATGTTGAGTACCAATTCCGGACGATGTTCGCCGGGGGTACCGCCAAGTTCGATGAAGGCATTCTTGAGGATTTGTCCCCAATTGCCAGTACTCTTAAGTTTAGGATCAGCAATAAACTGTTTGATTGTTTGGGCAGTGTGACCATGCGGTGGTTCAAGCATACGCGCCAAGCTGATATAAACATCATCAATATCACGCGGGGGAATATTGACATCGATGTCGTACAGAGCCTTGTGCATAAACCGACGCTTCATATCATAAAAGTCCACTAGAGTCATACGGTCACCGGTAGCGGTGGTCACCAGTGAATCGGTGCAGTGGCGATCCGACTCGTCCTGGCAGGCAATAAAGGTAGAGGTATCGAGTGGCCCAAGGATTGACCACATGAGTTTGTTTTCGTGCATCGGTTCGAGGTTGCAGCCATATTTGCGGAAGTAATCTTCGATTAGGATGTGGCTGTATTCGAAGTCGATCAACACAGAGGCCATCCGAGCTGCACTGACCGAAGCGGGCATGCCTGTGCTTTCCAAGGTGCAGATGCGCTTGCTAGTGGAAAGGTCAGGACGGATGCGACCGATGGGGTTATGCATCACGGAGATCATTTGTCCCAATCCGTCGTCAAACAACATCGCACGGGCAGGGGAATTGACACGCTCGGAACGGAGGAGCGTGCTGTAACGTTGAAGTCCATCATGTGTCAGGTGGGGGCTGGTGGGCAGTTCTAAATAGCGACCGGTGGCGGTTACGCTGCGTAGATATTCGCGGGTGCAGAGCAGCTCAGGATCGAGTGTGCCGTTTACAAACGGCGATCCTTTTAGCACAGCCGAATTGGCTACCGCCGAGGCACTGCGAAGCATGGTGTAGAAAGCTAACAATCCAAGGGCTTCGCAACGACCAGCCAAATCGAGATGGATGTGGCAGCCCTGATTGCGGAACATCTGCACGTAGTTGTCAGTTGCGGGGCTAACATGATAGCGGGCATGGGCTTGATGCAAGCGCTCGGCATATTCAGGGAAGAAGCCATTGACTTCTTGCATGAGGTCAACCGCTGTTTGTACCTTGGGGTCTTCAGTCAGTTTGAAATCTGAGTCGAAGGGATATGCTGCCATAATAGCAGTCATCATGCCTGTTTCTTCGCTGGATTTGGTCAATGTTGTGAGGATACCTGAAAGTGATTCGCGGGTCTTGTGATAGCCAAGCACGGGTGAGAGATGCGTTTCGACTTGATATTGTCCTGCTTCGCGGTCGATCTGCGGCGTGAAACCTAGTTTTTGGGCATGACCACGGTAGACCTGCATATAACGCTGCATGTCATCTTCGGAAGGATAATCGCCGTTACCATGTACCAGCCCTAGTTCAATTTCCGCACCGAGATAACGGAGTTTGGTGGTTGGATCGTCAGTTTCGTGCAGATTAGTGTGGTTAACACTGGGGTTAAAGTTGTAAGGGACAATCGACTGCGGAAAGGTTTTTTTCCCCCGATAACGACTGCTGACGGCTGACCCTAATACATGCTTGATTCCATCTACTTCGGCCAGTACAACATTGGCAGCGCGAGTATCAGTCGGATCATAATAAGTCGAAACAGGTACGCCAAGCGTTTCTGATAATTGCTCTAGCGGCAGAGATTGATTATAGTCATAAACAGCAATGTCAGCGAGCGCTTGATTGAATTTGCGCTTTTGGGCTTCGATTTCTTGCCAAGGTACACTGGTGCTAAAGTCTAAAAGTTCTTGGTTGCTCGGTAGCGGCGAGTCCATGATAACAATACTCCCGAAAAATGGCGGTGCGACTTAAAATATAAGGTTATTTTGACTGATGGATGGCATTCATACAAGCCCCGTAATAATGATGGGTATGCGAACCAATTGACAAAGATTGAAACTAGATATACTATGTGTGTAGTTTGGTGTGAATGGGGTGGCGCTTGAGCTACTCACTCGCATTTTCACAATCACTCTACATTGTGCTGTTTATGGCTTCGATGGATGTACAAAAGAAGTTCGAGTTCATATCCACCCAGCAAATCGCGGATACGCTCAATATTCCACCTTCTACGTCGAGTGTGATTTTGAGACGCTTGAAAAAAGCCGGACTGATCGAAGCACGTGAGGGTGTCAATGGCGGGGTACGGCTGACAAAACAGCCAGAAGCCATTACAGTATTGGATATATTCAATGCGGTAGAGCAGTCGGGACCGATGTTCCCGACCAATGTTAATATCGCGGAGCGTAGTGAAAAATCAGCACGGGTACAGCACAGTGTGGTGAATGTATTGTTAGATGCAGAAAACCAGATGAAAGCCAGTTTACATACAGTGACTATTAAAGATTTGCTGAGGACTATCGGTCAGTAAAAATTTTTCTTTAAACTACGTATTCTTTATGTGTAGTTTGTGTATTTATATATGTGACTAAAGAGGTCGTGAAAGATGACTGATGTGAAGCGATTGTATCTGATACAAGTAGGGGTAATCGCGGAACGGAACTTACCGTTCGTGTGTTATCTCGTGCAATTAGACGATGGTCGAAATGTGTTAATCGACACAGGTTTACCGGATATGGTACAACCGCCAGTGGGTTTGCCTATGCCGACGGTAGAGCGTAATGTTGTCGAGCAATTGGCAAGCATTGGTATCAAACCAGATGATATTCAATATGTGATCACAACTCATTTTGATGGCGATCATGCTGGACGGTTGGATGCGTTTAAAGATGCGGAATTCATTGTGCAGCGGGCACATTATGAAAATGCCCAAACAAACCCACGATTTGAACGCACTAAAGACCAATGGGGAAACCCTGATTTACACTTCCGGTTTTTGGATGGCGACATCGAATTGTTCCCCGGTTTGCGAGTTATTAAAACCAGCGGACACGCCAAAGGTCATCAATCGGTGATGGTGACGCTACCACATACCGGTGTTGTGATTCTTGCGATTGATGCTATACCGGATAAAAATGCCTACACACTAGAACGAAAACTTCGAGCAGTGGATGACAATCTGGATGAAATGATTGCCAGCACCCAAAAGCTTATGGATTTAGCTGCGAAGGAAAATGTAGCAATGGTGGTCTTTGGACATGATGGTGGTCAATGGGCCACCTTGAAGAAGTTGCCGGAGTTTTATGACTAAAAGCTACGGATTGTAAGCGTGTGTCATACTCTTGTGGAGAGCGGTTGGAAAAATAAGGCGTTTCAGTCTATAGTATGGAGAGTTCTGTCCTTATCTATTCCGCATGGAGCCGCCCATGGAAACTATTTGGCATTTGCCACGAATTGAAATTCGTGATTTAAAAACTGTGACTGAAACGCGCCCAACGGCATTGCTGACGGGTGCTAATTCGTGGGATGTTGCGGGCAAATATATGAATTTGCCATTGGTGATACAGGCAGAACCCCATAAAGCTGACCATGATTTCTTCAAATCTTTAGCTGCCGATTTACCGCCACAGGTCGAAGTGGTTTATGCAGTAGGGGGCGGTTTGGTTTCCGACTGTGCTAAGTACATTGGTTGGGTACACAAGTTGCCGGTTGTTACGGTTCCGACTACGTTAAGTGTCGATGGATTTTTTACGGCGTTGGTGGCTGTGCGTGAAGGGGGCAGCGTCCATTATGTGACGACCGGCCCAGCCGAATCGATCATCATTGATTGGGACATTATTAGCAGTGCGCCGGCTAACCTGCGCGGTACGGGCATATGTGAATTGTTGAGTATTGTCACAGGGTTGCTGGATTGGCGTTATGCGGCGGAACGCAATAAGACCACACAGGAAACACGCTTCCAACCCTGGGCGGCGGGTTTAGCAGCCGGTATCGCCCAACAAGCCTTCAAGATTGCTCAAGGTGTTGGGCAAGGGAAAGTCGAGTCATTGCGGAATTTGCTGGACTTGATGTGTACCGAAGTGGCGCTCACTAACCAACTGAACCACAATCGTCCACAAGAGGGCAGTGAACAATACTTCTCATATGCGATTGAGGGTAAGACAGCCAGCGGCTACGGCATCCCGTATGCTGATTTGGTTGGCCCGGGCATTTTGATTGCGGCGGCGTTGCACGGGCAGGATATTGGGCCTATTCGTGATACGATTCAATCTGCGGGAATTCGCTTGGATCAACTGAAGCCCGACGATGTGCGCGAAACGTTGAAGAATATGCCAGCATATGTCAAACAGCATGATTTACCTTACAGCATTTTTAACGACATCAACCTCACGGATGAGAAGATTGCCGAAGTGATGGGCAAAGCGGGTTTGGATGTGCATGGATAGGGATCGTCATTAGTCATTGGCCTAAAGCTAATATAAGAGGTTGCTCAATACAGGGCAGCCTCTTTTGTTTGGTGAAAGTGGTCAGGTACAATGAGCAAACTTTTATTTTATTAACAAGGGATTATTAAACAATGATTCGGTTTGGGACAGATGGTTGGCGAGCAGTTATCGCTGATACGTTTACATTTGCTAATTTACGGTTGATTGCGCAAGCGGTGGCTGATTGGGTGAATGCAAATCACACGGGCAATAACCCACCGGAAGTGGTGATCGGTTATGATACGCGGTTTTTATCCGACCGATTTGCGGCTGAAGCAGCACGGGTGATGGCGGGTAATGGCATCATAGCATGGCTGACACGTACGGACTCACCGACACCCGCCGTGTCCTACAATGTGAAGGCGAAGGGTGCGAATGCGGGAATCGTCATCACCGCTAGCCATAATCCGCCACGTTACAATGGTTTTAAACTCAAGGCGGCATATGGTGGGAGTGCGGTGGCAGAAGATTGCGCCCAAGTTGAAGAAGCGTTGCAATTGATGGAACGTGAAGCGCGTGGACCGAATATGATGGATTATGAGAAAGCGATTGAAAAGGAACTGATCCGAACTTTTGATCCGTCGTGGTCGTATTATGAACATCTGGCGACACTGGTTGACCTTGATAAAATTTCGGCGGCAGAACTGAATATCGTGGTTGACGCAATGTGGGGGGCGGGACGTGGTGCGTTTCCGAGTATCCTATCTCGTTCACGTGGTCATGTGACTTCAATTCGCGATAAATTAAACCCCGGTTTCGGCGGCATTCATCCCGAGCCTATAGCACGTTATCTAAAAGAATTGGTTGCGGCCGTGCAGCAAAACCAAGCTCATGTGGGCTTGGCGACAGATGGCGATGCTGACCGAATTGGTGCGATTGATGCGCTGGGTAACTTTATTGACCCACATACCGTTTTTGCGCTAACACTGCGACAGTTAGTAGAGGGTAAAGGTCAACGCGGGGATGTGGTGAAGACGGTTTCAACCACATTAATGATTGACAGTATTTGTGAGAAACATGGGTTGAAATTACACGAAACACCCGTCGGTTTTAATCACATTGCTGATTTGATGGATAAGAAAGACGTGCTGATTGGTGGTGAAGAAAGCGGTGGCATCAGTGTGCGTGGGCATATCCCCGAAGGCGATGGCATTCTGATGGGTCTGCTGCTGCTAGAAGTGATGGCGGAAAAACGTGCGCCGTTGCATGAAATTGTCGCTGATTTGCAAACGACGTTTGGCCCTGCGCTTTATGACCGGATTGACGTGCGGTTAGCTCACCAAGTGCCGAAGAAGCAGATGGTCAAGATGTTGGTGGATGCCGCGCCAAAGCAAGTTGGCGGCGAGAGCATTGTCAAAGTCGATACATTAGACGGTGTGAAGTACTATCTGGCTGACCATAGTTGGCTGCTGATTCGTCCGAGTGGGACTGAGCCTGTGCTGCGGATTTACGCTGAGGCGCGAACAGCCGATATGCGCGATGCACTTTTAAAGATGGGCAGTGAGTTGGGACAGAAAGCTATCTTGTAGTGCAAACTAATTGGTGAGGTGTAAAAATGAGACGTTTTTACCTGTTGATCACACTCATTGTTTTAATGAATTGGTCTGTTGTACCGATTCATGCCCAAAATACAGAGGACATGTCTACATTAATGCAGTTTTTGCATTATGTTCCTGATTTGCCTGATTATAACAGTGCTGTAGGCTTTGGGGATGTTGAAGCTTGGAAGAGAAGCTGGAATATGCCCTCTATCAGCAGCTATGCCGATATTCAAGGATTAGACAAATATCAGCGTGCTTACTGGTCAACAATATTATCGAGGCAAACCTTTCCGCCGCCTTTGTTGAATTATTTGCAGGATGGAAATATTCAACGAAGTGTCGGTTTTGACTTGCATAATATTAAACAGTTTATCAGTGCAGGTGGTCAGGCTGGTTTTATTGTGGCTGAGCATTCATCATCCACTGACGAAGTTGCGACTGTTTTGCAATCCACCGGTTATACTTCACAAAATACAAATACAGGAAAACTGTATAGCTTGGGCAATCTGCTAACAGGATTTAATAACATTCTCCTCATGGGTTCGAATAGAGTTCTCATGGCGCGGGAACTGGATGTTATTGGCATTGTGAATGCTACCCAGAGAAATAAAATACTTCCGTTAAGTGCTAATCTCAATTATCAAGCCTTAGTGGAGGCGTTAGATACTAAAGCGTTTTCGGATTTAGGTGAAGTAACAGGCGTGCTATTTCTTGACGGGAAACTGCTATCAGAACTCGGCCCATATTTAGCTATTCGTCCCGGAACACTGCCATCACGATACCCTGAAGAAATTAATCGTATCATGAGCGAAATGCCACCTCTGCCTCCTTATGATTTGGCTGCGCTAGTAACTATACACGGTGCTGGTTTTTCATATCAGATGGTGATGCTCGTCTTTCCAACAGGCGTTAATGCGGAACCCGCTGCCAAATCAGTTGAGCTTAGGCTCCAGCAGTTCAAATCTCGTTGGTCGCCCAAGAAATATGTCTTGGATTACGGGTTGGAAGACTTTGGTGCCATGAGTGTGGAATCTCAAGGTAAATCTATTGCTGTCGTTATGTTACGTGTTCCTGATCCTCCACTTGAATTTCCAGCGGGGGCATTAAACTCACCTAAGGATGTGCCAGCCCGAGTCCCAAATTGGTATGATTTAGTGAAGACTCAAGAACTTGGCTTTTTAGCCGTTTTCGGTTCTGGAACAGGTGCACCGCTTTAACTAGGTTTGATGAGACCACTTTCTATTGAGGAATCGTGCTCAATAATTCCTCAATAGAAACGGTTTGCTCCCAATTTTCATTTAGCCGACGCTGGTATCGTCCGGCATGAGGATCTCGGCGTTGCGGTAAAGTGTTTCCGGTTCGGGCGGTGGTTGTACAACAGGAGCAGGTGCGGTGATATTGACTATCGGGGCAGGTGCGGGTGATGTGGTGACGTTAACCGTTGGCGCAGACTGTGAGTTGTTGCTTCCGGTCAAGCGTCGGAGTAGATCAAACCAGAATGGCGCACCCTGCGCGGCGGCGATGGCTGTCACTACCAAACCGATAATTTTCCAAATAAGGTTGGTGAGCCAGTTGCCACTACCGGGGAGCATCGTCCAGAAATTGCGACCATTGTCCCTCGGATCGCCAACACCACTGTCTATAGAGGATTGGATGCTGTTTTGAACGCAACTATCAATGTCGGCATCGCTCATAGTTGCAGTGCCGAAGGACTTAATACACTCCTGACGCAGTTCATCATTGACGTTCACATATTCCCAGCCGATGGGCAGGTTAAGCGAAAGCAGGTCCGTGAGCGTTTTTTGGAGGGCTTCAGCCGATTGAGCGGTTGCTGCGGCTGCATCCGGTGTTGCTGTAGCTAATGGCGCTTCGGGTGAAGTGCTAGATGGTGCTACGGCTGTGGGTATCGCTAAAGTGCTGTTTTGAACCGCGTTGTTGGCGACTGCTACTACTGATTGTCGTAGGGTCTGATCATTCCATAGGGATTTAGATAGATGCAGCGTATCAATGTTGAGCACGACTGCAATTATCAGACCAATAATAAATGAAGTATAGGCGATTTTGGTGCGATACAAATCGCTGGCACGACCCATACCATCATTGAACCAACATTCGAGTTTGTTACGGGCATCGTCCAGACTTTGGGCCGTAGTGAGGATGGTCTTAAGAGCGTCACGGAAGAGCTGATCGCCAACCCTATTGATTCCCTCCAACAGCGGAATCATTTGTCCTGATTTGACGGATGCCCGTCCGAGCGTGTCTTCAGCACTTTCGAGTGCGTAAGAGAGCAAATTGCGCTGGTCACCATCAGGTAACTTCATAATAGTATCCCGCAATTGGGTGGTATCGGTATCGCTGAAACTTTTAAGGTCACGTAATTGTTGGCGTAAACGGAGTTTGAGGTCGTCGTTGGGCAGTGCGTCGATGCCTTGTTCGACTAAATCAAAAATCGCAGTGCCACCTTGCGTCGAAAGAATACTAATCAGGGCTTCTACAAAAGTGCTGGGTTCAATATTGGTTACTTTAGTGATTGGGGCATTGATGATGTCGTCGTAGCTGGCAGCCATGCCTTTATTGGGATCAGCCGAAGCAGTTGGCTCAGCTAAATTTAGGCTGTGCAGGCGTGCATCTACTAATTGAATCAGTGGATGTGCAAGAATTTTAGCTTGCATTTCTTTGTCACCGATAAGCAGCATTACCCCTTCTCTTAGGTTTTTGGCGCGCCAGTTCAATAGGTTACCGATGAATGTATTCATCTGCGTAACGAGGAGACTGATGATGCTAAAAACGAAGAGAATTCCGATTGCAACTTGTATGATAGGGGCCATACTCGAATTGCTCCAGTCTGCAACAGGATGCTGCTAAAAGTGTCGCATCCTTTGTTGATCAACGGATTGTAGTGTAGCACCAGTTGGGCAATTGGAAAAATGGCGATAGATGAAATGGCGTGATGCGCGTATAATTTCTAGGTTTTTAATTACCTATTGGTCAGGTTAAGGAGATATTGGACTTATGGCATTCGACAAGATCGTTGTCCCGCAGGACGGGCAGAAAATCACCGTCGAAAACGGCAAGCTGAACATACCCGATAACCCAATTTTGATGTTTATCGAGGGTGACGGCATTGGTTATGACATTATGACCGCTAGCAAGCGCATTTGGGATGCTGCCATCGAGAAAAGCTACGGCGGCAAGCGTAAAGTTGCGTGGATGGAAATATATTGCGGTGAAAAAGCGGCAGGTATTTATGATGGCAATTATATGCCTGAAGAAACTTTTGACGCGCTTCGTGAATATATCGTCGGCATCAAGGGGCCATTGACCACACCCGTTGGCGGCGGTTTCCGCAGCTTGAATGTGACCTTGCGTCAGGTGTTGGATCTATATAGCTGTGTACGTCCTGTACGTTGGTATCGTGGTGTTCCTAGTCCTGTTAAGCATCCAGAAGAAGTTGACGTGGTCATTTTCCGCGAGAACACCGAAGACGTGTATGCGGGTATTGAATACGAAGCGGGCAGCGAAGAAAACAAGAAGCTGGCGAAGTTCTTGCGTGAAGAACTCGGCGCGAATTTCTTTGAAGACGCAGGCTTGGGCATTAAGCCAATCAGTGCTTTCGGCAGCAAGCGATTGGTACGCGCAGCAATTCAATATGCAATTGACCACAAGCGCAAGAGCGTAACTCTGGTACATAAGGGCAACATCCAGAAGTTCACCGAAGGCGCGTTCATGAAGTGGGGCTATGAGGTTGCTGCTCAAGAATTCCCCAACGAAACCATTTCATGGGATGAGGTTGAAAAGAAGCATGGCGGTAAAGTTCCTGAAGGCAAGATTCTGATTCAGGATACAATTGCCGACATCAGCTTCCAAAAGATGCTGCTGCGCCCAAGCGAATTTGATGTGCTGGCAACCCCCAACCTGAACGGTGACTACTTAAGCGATGCCATTGCAGCTGAAGTTGGCGGTGTGGGTATTGCCCCCGGTGCTAACATCGGTGACGAAGTGGCGCTGTTCGAGGCGACACACGGTACTGCACCCAAGTACACCAACTTGGACAAGGTCAACCCCGGTTCACTGCTGTTCAGCGGTGTGATGATGCTGGAACATATCGGCTGGCAAGAAGCTGCGGATATGGTCACGTCAGCTTATGAAAAAACCCTTGACCAGAAGGTTGTAACTTACGATTTCGCCCGCCAGATGGACGGCGCGAAGGAAGTTAAGACCAGCGAGTTTGCAACCGCCGTTATCGCAAATATGTAGGCGTAAACTACGTAGTATTTCGGTTTTAGTGATTTAAGAAACAACCCCGCGATTAATACATCTGTCGCGGGGTTGTTTTGCGTATTAATAAAGCACTCACCTTCAAATCTGTAACATCTTTACGTTTTTGACGGTATATCTATTAAACAGCCTATCTTTTTTGCATCAATTTGGTAAAGAAGGCTTATACTATATGTAAGATTAGAAAGTTAGGCCACTGATGAGAGCCAGATGAATCAACTGAATAATTTAAAAAAAGTTCTTATCGTTGATGATGAAGATATGACTCGCGTATTGCTCACACATATTCTTCAACGGATGCGAGTGGATGGACTCGAAGTGCTTTTAGCAGAGGATGGCGAAGAAGCTGTTCGTATGGCAAACGAGGAACGTCCGGGACTTATACTGCTCGATGTTTTGCTGCCCAAGTTAAATGGTTATGATGTTTGCCAACGAGTACGGCGGATTGCGGACTATAGTCCCTATGTCGTGATTTTGACGGCTCGTGGCAATAGCAACGACCGTCAACGGGCGCAGGCAATCGGGGCGAATGATTTTATGACGAAACCTTTTAACCCTGCACGATTGATGAACCAACTTAGCCAAATTTGGGGTTTGTAGCGTTTCAGCATTTCACTTATTATAATAGTGAAATATAGAACGAAATCATTTTCGCATCATTTTCGATTTACGATGAGCAAATTATGCAATCTGTCGCAACAAAAGCTGTTATGAACTTGAATTTTTCACCAAATGTCCTCAAGAATCTAGTCACGAAATTTGAGGCTATTTTTGGTTTGGAACGTTCAGTCGCCATTTTTGATGCTGATGACACGCGCATCTATGGCGCAAACAATGATGACATGTTTCCCGAATATCGTGAAGTGTTTCATATCAACAACCAACCGGTTGGTTCGGTAGCTGTTTACTGTAATGAGGCTGATCCGACATTACAACGGGCATTGGTTTTCTTTGCGACTTCACTGTCCCAACTGGCACAGGAATCGCAGCGCCGTGACGAAATGGCCGATGAAGTGCTGTCCCGTTATGATGAATTGAACCTCATTTATGAATTGGGGACAAAGTTCGCGCAAGGGGTTGGGCAAGAAGAAATTGTTCAGTTTGTCTTGACCGAAACCAACCGCATTGTACAGGCCGACGCGGGGGTGATTTACATCTGGGATTCGGAAAAGTCGAACATCTCACCGGTAAGCCATTTTGGAAATAAAAGCACAACCGATTTTTGGGATGGGCGACTGCGTGAGTTAGCACTGAGTACGCTTTACGCTTACGACCAAGCGCAATTATTTGAGGCGGATCGTGTCATTTGTGCGCCATTACGTTTTAACGACGAACTGTTGGGTTCTCTGGTGCTGGTGTATGAACGTGATGATAAGCGCTTTCAAGCAAGTGACATCAACCTGCTGACCACGTTGACACAAAATACGGCGCTCTTTATTTATGTAGCACGTTTAGTCACCAAACTGGCACATGAAAAAGTAGAGTTGGAAAAAACCCTGAAAGAGCTTCAAGCTACCAAAGACAAGCTCAGCCAGAATGAACGCTTAACGATAGTTGGTCAAACAGTGGGTAGCCTCATTCATGATATGCGGAAGCCACTTTCTAATGTCATGGGCTATGCCGGTTTGTTGCAAGAAACTGATTTGACACATGAGGAACGCTTCGAATTTGCAGGACAGATTATCAAGTACATCGAAGTGTTTTCATCAATGGCGCAGGAAGTTTTGGATTATACATCCGGTGATGCTGGCGTGAATAAATCGCTAACGAGCGTTGAAAAGTTCATGACCTATGTTGCTGATTTGCTGAATCCACCGGGACTTGACCGTGATACCAAGATTATCATTACCTATGACACTGTGCGTGATCGCACCATTAGTGTTGATGCACAGCGATTTGTGCGTGTGTTCCAGAACTTGGTGAACAATTCGGTCGATGCCATTGAGACACAAGGTGGCAGCCAGGTTGAACTGAGGGTTGAGTCAGTTGGTAACATGATCCGATTTGTGGTGGAAGATGACGGGCCGGGTGTACCGGAGAAGATCATCGACTCGTTGTTCCAGCCATTTGTCACGATGGGTAAATCCAACGGAACTGGTCTTGGATTAGCGATAGTTGACCGCATGGTGATGGCGCACGGTGGTAAAATTCGTTACGAAACTTCACCTATGGGTGGCGCACGCTTCGTGTTTGCAATCCCGCTAGCATAAAGTTAGTTTCAGCACCAAGAATCAACAGAGGGGCCGTTACGCCTCTCTGTTTTTATTTCTATTGAATGTGGAGTTCAGTTTGAGCTGGCTGTTTGGGTGCTGGCGGTAAATGTCTTGCCGTCAGTGACATAAAGCTCATTGGCTTGCATTGGCAAATAGTCCATGACATAGCCGTTGGGCAATGATACTTTTTGGAGCGCGGTTGGATCAGTAGCAAACGTATCAAGTTCACTGTCTACAAGGACAACCTGCCAATCTTTCCCACTGGATAATCCGACATCAGTGGCGCTGACTGGATGATTGACGTAGTCGGCTTCTTTGGCTTGACCTTCATCCACTTCAAACTTTGCACCGAGTGTAAAGCGAGCATATTTATAATCGGGTAAGTAATACTCGAAGAAACGCCAACTGCTGGCGAGGAGCAAGGTATTGTCTGGCTTGAAATTAGATTTCACCGAGGTGATCTGGTTTTCCAGCAATTGATCATGTTCGCGCAAAGTGTTGTAGGTCAGCAGCTTGAAGCTGTTCTTGCCGAGCGGATAGGTTGGCCCGATGATGAAAACCGCTGCGCTGAACAGGACAATCACAGCAGTAGCAACTTGCATCATTGCTAGGCGAGTCTTGAACAGGCGTTGAAGTCCTTCCGCACTGATGACCAGCAGCGCCGGGAAGAAGACGAACACCAAACCTTGCTGTCCCATATGGATGAAAGCGTAAAATACTAGCGCGGGAGCAATCCACAACAGGAGGAACCACATCTTACGACTTGTCAACCAGCGGCGCAAGTTCGCGGGAATTTGCGGCAGCCAATAAAGCGCGGGCAGGGCAGCTAATGACCATGCATAGAGTGTGTAAGGAATTAGCTTATTAATGATGTTGCGTTTGAGGCCGAACTCACCCGCGCCATCCAACAGTGATGTAGTGGTGAAGAAGCTGGCAGAAAAGGCCGACGACCCATCAAGATAAGCACGGATACCACCGCTGAGTGCCATCAACGGGATGAACCATGCGAGTGATACCAACGCACCGATGATGAGCGCACCAATAATCCGCCAAATGCCGATACGGTAGCAAGCGAAGATAATCATGGGAGCAAGGAACAACAAATCCTGCTGACGGAATCCGCCAACGAGCGCGAGAAACACAGTCGTTACCCATAACAAACGCGTATGCCCCATCATGATGCGGTAGAGCAGCCAAGCTGATAAGGTTATTGCAAACAGGTCAAGCGCATGTGGCAGTGCTATTTCGCCATAGAACCAGAAAAGTGGGCTGCTAATCAAGAATAAGCTGGCGATAATGCCCGTAGTGGTGTTGAATATTTCCTTTGCTAAATAGAACATAGCAACGGCAGCCAATCCACTGCTGACGATGCTAATCGCCATCATGGTGCGCTGGGGATCATTGAAAATCCCATTGAGTGCGTTTGCGATGACAATATAAACGATGTAACCGGGGAACTGCGGCGCACCGTTCATCACATCATAGTGAATCATACCGAAGGCCATATTAACCGAGTCGCCATGATACAGGTACACACTCTGGAATGGCAGTCGGCTAATAACAGCTAGAATAAAAAGTGCGAGTGCAATCCAACGGGCGTTACGTGGATTGTTGAAGTCAAATGCAGTGGTCAATCTGTTCCTCCGATAGCGTTCTTTAGACCTTGGTTTTGAAGTTGATGTTGTGCCTCACGCCGGTTGAGTAGGCGTGGGACAATCAGGTAGACAGCGATTAGTAAGACGAATAAGGGGATGAGGCTGACGAAACCGGGCAGTCCTAAAATCATAGCGTAATTGCGGGCAACATTTCCTTGTCGTAGTAACGGCAGCGAGTAATTGACGAGTGTATTGGATGTCGTCATAGTGGCGAAGGTCGTCGGAGATACGCCGACTTCCGGCCATGATTGGCCTGCGATATTCATCGCCCAAATACTGAAGGCAGAAAAGCCAACGAGTACAGTAACTAAGATTTGCCCCCATCGCTTATCCAACAGTCGATTGAAGGCAAAAATGATAGGTAGGACGAAGAAGGGCAGCATTGGCACGAGGTAACGTGGCCCGATGGTGAAGCCTCCCCACCACATCACGCTAGAGGAGTTGTAAAACAGGAAGAATGCGATGAACAGTCCAATGGTGATGATCGCGCCACGTTTGTCTTTGAGTTCTTTCCACATGAGGTAGTAACCCCAAATTGCCAGTAGCAAGAAGGGCGAGGTGATGAAAATACCGCGCACAGGGCTGAAAGTCAGGCCATACAAACGCACCAGATTATCGAACGATGGTAATTGCAGGCTGAGGAAACCAGTTTGATGTTCACCTTGCCAGTTGGTCGAGTATTCATAGCCAGCGGGAAGAATGGTATGAAAGACTGCAAAATTGAAAGCTGCGAAAACGATGAACAGCGGAATTGCGCCGATGACGACGCGGTATAAGGCAACACGATTAGGCATCCGCCACAACGCCCACAGGAAGATGATACCCAACGCGGGAACGATCGGATATTCGGTAATGGCGGCGAAGCTGAATAACAAACCAACGACCCATAACCAACGCAAGTTGGCTTTCTCGTAGATGACACGCCATAGCAAATAGAAACCGGTGAAAGCACCAAAAGAAGCCAATTGATGCTGATAAAGCGCGTTGCTATAAGGGAAGGCCATTGTCGCCAAGCCGAAAGCTAAGGCCAACAGAAAGGCATAGCTATCTTTTTTTGCGAAACGGGCTGCCATCAAAAAGACAATTACGCCTAAAAGTGCAGATGGAACGGCTGAGGCAAAAAAGGTCATGAATGCCAGTGCCATATATTGATACACTGCGTCAGGCCGAATACCTTTGCCATCGGGGTTGAGTGTATCACTCATACTGCCGATGCCTTTGCCACTGTTGATGAATTTCTGGATCGGGGGCAAAGCGGCAACGGCTTTGAATGCCATATAGAAGGGCAAGGCAAGCAATGAAGGCCCCGGTGATTTATCGCTGTAGAAATGTCCGGTACAATCACCGCCTAATACATTGTTAGGATCGACCTTAAACGGTCCGGGGAAACAGGCTAAGTCTCCCGTGTTGGTGTGGTAGTCATCAATGATCAGCGAACCTTGATCTCCAAAAGCGTATACGATATCGGCACGCGAATTTGCGCCCCAATCCGCCCATTTCGGAAGAAAATAGCCGTAACAAATGAGCAATATCAAAAAAAGTGTTATAGCGTAAGTTCGTCTGGAAGGCTGAACAGTCATATTGGCCTCAAATCTGCATGATTAGAATTGCAAATTTAGCCTACGTTGCAGACCTTACACGCAAATAAACGCCACATAATGCATAGTGAGTGCCTAAAATTTCGCCTGTTATTCATAAAGATTCGGCTTTGTTCAGGTAGCGGGCAAGGAGAAGGGCGGATAAGGCGAGAGTTATGAGTAACAATCCTGCCCAAATAGCGGCGTTGATATTGCGCTCAAATTCTTTGTAGATGAGCAGCGGCATGGTTTGGGTGACACCTTGCAAGCTGCCTGCAAATAAGATGGTCGCGCCAAATTCACCTAAAGCTCGTGCCCAACTGAGTGCTAAGCCTGCTCCTAATGAACGGCTGGAAAGGGGCAGTGTGATTTCCCAAAAGAGTACAAGCCCATCTGCACCATCAACGCGTCCTGCCGCTTCAATTTCAGGCTCGACCATTTGGAAAGCGACCTGTGCAGCCCTAATGAAAAATGGGGCAGCGACAAAAGTTTGTGCCAGTACTACCGCCGCAGTGCTGAAAGGCAAACTCACGCCAATAGTTCCCAATGCTGCCCCAAATAACCCACGTCTTCCAAAGGCAACCAGTAATCCTAAACCCGCTACGGCTGGCGGCAAGACGACTGGTAACTCAACTAATACACTGATAAATTGTTTGCCTCTGAATTGGCGACGGGCAAGGAAGTAAGCGAGGGGTGTGCCAACGAGAATCGTTAGCAAGAGGGTTATGGTCGTTGTGAGCAAGCTGAGAAGCACGGCAGGTAGAAGATTTCCGCCCGCCATTTCTTGCCATGCTTGGGTTTGTATAGCGCGAATAATCAATGCCACAATAGGAAGAATCAGAAACAGCAATCCGACAGTTGTGATAATAGTCAGCAGCATTCGACCGGGTAAGGCATCGCTAATCGCTTGTGTGAATTTTTTAGGCGGCGTATTGGGCGACATAGCGCGACTTATTCATCCCTTGTGCGGTCATTGAGGACGGTCAACATGGTAAGGTTGCCGATGTAACGCAGACCTTGGGGATCACCCGGTACGACGAGGCGCAGCGGGCCGTGTTTGCCTTGTATTGGTTCTCCGTTTTGTAAATAGCCTACCAAAATTAGGTTGTTGTCGCCATCGGGCGCGAACTCCTGCCATTTGACAATGCAGCGGAAACCGTCAACAGACCGTGCCATAACCCGCATTAATTCGGGTTGCTCAGTATTCATAACCACACCTGCAAGGAGGAGAATCTCCCACAGTCGCGCTCCCGTGAAGGAAGCCTGTGCGATACGTGCATCATTAGCATAGGTTGTGTCGACACTATAGGCTTGGTAATGGTCGCGTAAATCCTCAAGACTCAGGTTCATAGGGTTGGCAACCGCGCCTTCGATTCGCAGCATAATATCCTCCGAATGGTATCAGTCGTTTCGATCAGTTATTTTGTTCCGAAAATCTTAATCAAATCTTTCTTCAATAAAAAGCACCGGAGTTTTTCCCGGTGCCGGTAATCATATCAGAAGACAATTAGCTTTATTGAGCCACTGTTGGCGCATCGCGCAGGCTCAGGTTGACCAAACCACTGATATAACGTCCTCTGTGTATGTCATTTGGCACAACCAACCACAAACCATCGAGGGCGTTGCCGTCTTGTTCGTAAGCCACAAGAATGTTCTGGTTACCAAAGTCGGGATCAATTTCCCCCCACGCAATGACGGCTTGATAGCCATCGCTGCCCGTAGCAACGATATACATGCCCAATTTGTCGTTCTTGACATCGGCATTAAAGTTCGGTTGGGCTGCGCCGAGAATGTCCCACAGTTTGACACCGGTGAATGAGGCTTTAACAGTATCAGTACCGCTGGGGTAAGTGACATCAATCGTCTTTGAGGTGTAATTAGCCTTAATCATATCGCTGGTTAGACTCACTGGGTTCAGGACTTGTCCATCAACTGAGAGCGTACCATCAGCGGGAAGCGTAACTGTCGCATCATTCGCCGGAATACGAACCGAGATAAAATTCCATTTGACGAGAATATCCTGTCCTTCGTCCGAGAGTACATAATTAATAAATTCGTCCGCCAGTGTTGGATAAATCGCATCGTCGGTGATTGCAATCGGATAAGCGGCTAATGTGTTGATCGCATCTGGAATTTGAATGGCAATCACTTTATCGGTAATATCCGGTGTGACGTCGGATTTGTAAACTAGACCAGCATCGGCTTCACCCAGTGATACTTTTGCCGAAACCTGACGCACATTATCTTCTTCGGAGACAACATTCGCCATGAAGGCCGTTTGGTATGCTTCGCCGTATTCAGGGTCAGCGATGAGTTTTGTGAGCATGGCATCGGTATAATCGCGCACTGGGACTTTAGGCGCAGCGATAACCAGTTTAATTCCTGAATTCGCCAGATCATGCAGTGTTTGGATTTTCGCTGGATTATCCGATGGGACAATTAGGATTAGGCGGTTTTTAGCGAAGGTTTTGGGCTTGCCTGCAATCCGCTTGCCATCAACGGCAACTTGCATTTGCTTAGCGTTGGCGCTGGCGAAAATATCTGCTGGAGCGCCTTCAGTCAGTTGCGTCGCGAGGGTTGATGAACTGCCAAAATTGAAGACCACATCGATACCGCTGTGTGCGGTTTTGAAATTGTTGCCTATTTCGGTAAAAGCATCAGTTAATGAAGAAGCTGCAAAAACCGTAAGTGTTTGTGCTGTTTGGGCGTTTGTGATTCCGACGACCGATACTGCCAATAAAGCTGTGGTCAAAACGATTGCGAAAATCCTGCGAGACATATTGACTCCCTCTAAATTATGCTGACAGCATTTCCATTTGAGTGATCCATCCGAGAATGGCTTCGAGTTGGGCAATTTCGAGTTCAAGCGCAAGACCACCGATTGTGTTTTCGGGGCGTTGACGCTCGGCGATGAGTTGATGATACTTGTGTTCGCAAGCCGCTTTTTGGCAGTGCAGGATATTGACGTTTGAGTAATTGAGAATCTGTGCAATATATAAGCGGCTGAGAAACTCAACCCGCACGCGCCGTACACTGGGTGAAGGTTCTTCTTCAGCCAACCATGCCATCACATAGGCCTTGCCCGATTTGGTAATGTTGTAAACGGTGCGTGGTGGAGCATCAACTGAAAAGACTTCTTCACCCGTGATAAACCCTTGTATCTGTAACCGTTTGAGTACTGCATAAAGCTGACTCGTGCTGAGCTTCCAGACGCGGCCCAAAGTGCTGCTGTCCTGAAAGGTTTCTAGCAATTGATAGCCATGCTTAGGTTGGGCCATAAGCAAACCGAGAAGTGTTTCGTCAGGAGTAGGGTATGACATAAGGCTATTCTATCATGGAATAGGGTGGGGCGCAAAATTTAATTGCTGTGTGGGTATAGTCAGTAATACAATTAGAATAACTGGGTTAAATCAAATAACGTGGGAAGACGGGCATTGAAGATGACCATTCTGGTTGTGGATGATGATTATATGAACCGCGAACTGCTGCAAGCTCATATGGAAAATGCCCATTACAATGTCATTCTGGCCAATAGCGGTGCAAAAGCGTTGGAAATGGCTGCTAGCCAACAGCCCGATATTATCTTGATGGATGTCAATATGCCCGGACTGAGTGGCTATACAGTGTGTAATCAGCTTAAGAATTCCCCGATTACCCAACATATTCCTGTGCTGTTGATGACTGCAATGGATGATGAAGAAAATATTGCACAGGCTACCGAAGCAGGCGCAGACGGGTTCGTATCGAAACCGTTTAATATCCCACGTATGTTTGAACAAATTAATCATCTCATTGCACGTTAATATTTATTTCTTCGCTCAATAACCTGACGATTACCCACCGAATCATAGGATAGGCTAGCGTTGTATACTGGTTGCTGGTACAAAAAGCCCTTGAAATGAAGATTTAGGGTAGCAGGATGACACTGGGTAGAAGGCCAACCGGACGGCGCGGAAGAGATAGTTTACCAGCATGGTTAATCTTTTTGGTGGGCATCGCGCTGGTATTTGGCATCTATTATGTGTGGTTGGGTGTCCAAAGCTTTTTGCGGAGTGGCGGACGCGGTATCCTCGAGTCAACTCAGAGTGCTGCACTAGTTTCGACGGCGACTGCCGCCTTTATTGAGACAGGCATTCCAACTGTTCGTCCGACTACGACTCCGTTCCCTCCCTGCGATCCGTTTATCGTGATTGTCCCGAATGCCCGCGTGCGGGGTGCACCCACTGACAACGGGGCGATTCTGACTTCATTTTTTATGAATGATCCCGTGTGTGTCGAAGGACGTGTCTCGCCTGATAGTGAGTGGTACATTATCGACTGGAAGCCTGAAACACGCCGTGTTGATATTGCTTATATGCACGAGAGTGTCATCGCGGCCAAGAATCCTACACCGACTCCGACTCCGACTCAGAAACCGCCGCCTAGTGTGACTCCTTTGCCAACTTTAACCCCGTCGCGCACATCAACCATCACCCGTACACCGACTATTACGCTGACACTTCCACCATCTCAAACACCAACCATTTCACCAACTTTAGCTGCATCAGATACGCCAAATCCAACTGACGCTCCTGAAATAACCTTAACACCCTCTATCGAACCGGTGCGTCAAAACGCCTAGGGCGCATCTGGACTATAAGCCAGTTGCAGAGCACGGTTGAAGAGTTGCCGTGGATGTACTTGCGTCAATATCCCTGCCAACACGCGGAACCCTGCGCCAATGCACAACGCTGTGACAATCGGAATGCTTTCGTTGTTCAATAAATTACCGAGCATCGGGCCAATAAACATCGCGGTGAAGACTACCTGATGATAAGCCGTCGTATAAGCTTCTTTATTTTCATGGGGGGTCATTTCGCTGAAATATGAAAACTGACCGATTGCAACCATCGTCCAAGCTGCCCCGCCGACCGCAGCTGAAATCAATGTTACAGGTAACGTTTGCGCCGCGGCGATGATCACCGCTGCTATACCTGTACCGATGAGACCGATGGCGATCATCGCTCGAATACCAATACGGTCAATAATGGTTCCTACAAATGCCGCAACGAGCGCACCAGCTACCAGTTCGACCAAACCAAAATTACTTAGGAACCATTCGTCTGCGTGTAAATGATTGACCATATAGAGGGAGATCAGTGGGCGGATAGCCGTGAAGGTCACAAAAGACAGGGCAATAACGACAGCGACCAATTGAAAATTAGACGATTTCCACGGGTTGACCTTCGTACCTGATGGCGCAGGAGGCGCAACCAGTTCTGGAATGGGCTTAACTTGATTCACGTGCCACCAACTGGCAAGCGAGAGCAGAAATGCTACTACGAACATTACCTGATAGTTGAAAGGGAATGGCGCTTTTTCTAGCCAGAAGCCCATCGCTAACCCACTGATGGCAACTGAAACATTCATCATCATCGTGCGCCGACCGGATAGTGATGGAATCATTTTGCCTGAAACGGCTTCGCGCATCATCACGACGAAACCAACTGCGGATATACCCTGACCGACCGCAGGAAGTACAAACGAAAGAACTAGCCACGGCAATTGAAAGTTGGTCGGAACAAAAGCCGTGAGTGCTGGAAACAAAAACATGAGCCGGAATATGATTCCCGGAATGCGGATGGAATCACGCGAATTAGAATACCGGCTCATCCAACGCGCCGCAATCGAAGACATAACTAGCAGCACCAAAGCCGGTAAGGACGCAATCAACGTGAGTTGAGAGGCATCTGCTCCTAACCGGATAGCATACACATCGCGGAAACGGTCAATAGCAGGGAATGCCAGCCCGAACCATAAGACATCAAAGACGAGGTGACGAAAGTTTAAGTTTTCATTTTTAAGGGTCATGGTCGCAACGCGTGAAGCATTCATGTGAAACGAAATGTCCTGTATAGCTGATTGGATTGTGTTTTATAGAAACGAAACGAATACGTGCGGGGAGCAGTATGGTTTGACGAGCATTTGAACAACACACGCCATATGTCACGAAATTGATAACCCTACTTTTGCTGTTGACTTATTGATAAGTGTAAGCCCATATCAATCATACAAAGTTAATGAATTTGTGCATATATCCAGAATGATTTCCCAAGACTTGTGTGGTTGAAAGGCGCTAAGACTCGCTGTATAGTGTAGATTAGATATTCTCCACAACAGTTATGATGGAGTCATTGCATGTCATTTTTTGGAAACCGTCGTCAAGTCGAAACTAATTTGCCCCCGACAAGCGAGCCTGTGCAAATTACAAAACCGTCGCTTCCGCAGCCCGCCGTGGGCTTTGATACCGTTTTAGGGCCGAATAGCGTGCTGGAAGGTACATTCCAAAGCAACGCCAATGTCCGTTTGGATGGCACTTTTAGCGGCGCACTCGAAATTAATGGAAACATTCTGGTTGGGGAAACTGCCAAAATCAAAGCAGACATCAACGCCCGCAATATTTCAGTTGCTGGTGCTGTGCGCGGCAATATTACTGGCAAAAAAGTGCAGGTGCTGCGAACAGGACGTGTATGGGGTGATATAAGGGCAACTGCGCTGACCACCGAAGAAGGCGCTTTCATTGATGGCAAGATCACCATGGTCGGCCATGAATCATCGGTTGCACCTGATGCTCTTTTGAATGTCGGTGAAAGACCTGCTGAATCTGCCGTCCCTCCGACTCTTGATGAGAGCATACAAGACATGCACGACGCGGTAGAGCAATCGCAGGAACCATTAAGCGAAGCTAATGAGGAGATTGTTGATGTCAATGTTGAACCAGACATTGAAGCAGATGAAGACTCTACACCGACACTCTGAGTTTGTATTTCTCGTTGTGTAACCTGAATTGCCGGAGATCGTTATGCGCCGTTTGTTAAATATTCTCTTTATCTTATGTGTAGGAGCTGCGGGAACAGCTACCTTACTTCAACCCGATCACGTGGCGACGCATCCATTGCAATTAGCGGTGATTATTCTCGTCATTGTGATTATGCTGGATCGCATCTTTGGCTGGTTTAAGCTCAAGCGCGGGAGCAACATTCCGCGCTCGTTGGTTGGCGAAATTGAACAGCTTTACTTCCGTTGTATGCGTGAAATGTTGAGTGATAATCCCAATCTTGTGCAGGTGATTAATGACTTGCAACGCATACTTTCGATTGATAAGAATTATAAGAATGCTCAGCATTATCTGAACCGGGCACTTGTGTTGCGCGCCCAAAATGCGGGCCAACCTGCTGGTTCAGTTCCCCGACATACGGCGGATTTCCGCAAGTTGCAAGAGCAATTGGTCGATCCTGATCCAGCAGTTCGCAAGTCAGTCGTCATGGACTTTATTCAATTTGGTGACAAAGCGGTTGATCCGTTAATCGCTCTGTTGATGGATGATGATAAGGATGTGCGTGTTCATGCGGCCACAGCTTTAGGGTGGGTTGGTGGACACGAAGCCGTACAGCCCTTGCTAGTGGCCTTGAATGATGAGAACCAATATGTGCGGCGTTATGCTGCTCGTGCGCTCTGTTGGGTTGTTGACCAAAATGCAATTGAAGGCTTGATCGAAGGTTTGAAGGATACGGATGCGTATGTACGTCAGTATGTAGCTCGTGCTTTGGGCTGGAGTCAGGACAACCGCGCTATCCGTCCATTGATTGAGCTGTTAATGGTCGAGCAGAGCGAAGATGTGCGCGAATATGCTTTTGCCGCATTGTCTGATTTGGGCGAACGGAATGTGCGTGTGGCTCGTCCAATGGCGCTAGAGGCTTAGTATGCAGATCAGTTTGGATGTGGTCGATTTGCTCCAGTTGCAAGAAATTTGGAGTAGAAGGCCAATTGTCACGGCCTTTACCCGTTTAGAAGCACGTCCTACATTTCGTCCGTCGCCTGATAGTTTTAAAATAGAGGATTTGCTACCGCGTCTTTCCCGCCTTCAACGTTCACCAGTATGGTTGTCGCACCGCCGCAACCCGGCCTTAAGTGACCCGACTCGTATTGCTCTTGGCGATCTTTCCGATGAATATCTATTGGAAATGTATCCTGAAGCCGAGTCACCTGTCGCCAAACGCAGCGCACTCTTCATGTCTGTTTACAACTGTTATCTGGTAGCTCATTACGATCAATCAGTAATGTATACGGCGGCAGCGCTGCAATTATTGGCACGCATTCGCCGACTGGATGGTCGCAATATTCTTGACGCCGTAAATCTACCCGCGAAGGGTTCTCCAGAATGGATACCGCTGAATATCACGGACGAAATCCGCAGCCTGGATGATCGCTATGACGCAACCGAACCTGGAACGCCTGCGACTTATGTGGTTGCTGAAGAATTTTGGCCGCTGTTGTTGAAAGCTGAATCAGCAGATGTCGAGGCGGCGGCTAAGCTGGCGCTCGAATCAGCGGATGCACGTTTTTGTGAAGTGTTGCTTCAGGTGTTAACTGACCTGATCACACTGGCACGCACTTGGTATCGGTCTCCCTCAGTTGTCGGACTTTGCTATCATCAGCAAATATAACTGCGCTTAGTTTTGTGGCTCTCGTATAATGAACCTCGCCTGTTAAAATTCAACAACGACATAAATACGAAAGAGGCATCTGTGATTAAAGTGCTGATGGTATGCACGGGTAATATTTGTCGTTCGCCAATGGCAGAATATGTACTTAAAGATATGGTTGCTAAAGCTGGACTAAGTGACAAAATCAGCGTTGATTCGGCTGGTATAAGCTCTGAAGAAGTTGGTAACACTATTCACAATGGTTCCGTTGGTGTGCTGCGAAAACATAATATCGAGCATGATGACATGCGTCCCGTCCGCCAGATTACGGCTGCTGATAGTCAAAATTTTGATTATCTGTTAGCGATGGATCGCGGACATTTAGGTTATCTGCAACGTCGCTCAGGCAATAGCAAGGCAACAGTTGATTTATTTCTCAGTGACGCGCACAAGGCGGAAACAGTGTCTTACGAGGAAGTGCCTGATCCTTGGTATGATGGACAATATGACCGTACTTATGAGCTGGTTACAAAGGGCTGCACTGCATTTTTGAAACGTTTGCGAGCCGAGCATAATCTATGACACGTATAGCATGGCTGACCGACATTCATCTCAACTTTCTAAGACCAGTCCAGTTTGAAAAGTTCTATCAACAAATTAAGGATGCCAAGCCGGATTGCATTCTCATTTCAGGGGATATTAGTGAAGCACCGCGCCTCAAGTATACCTTTCAGCAGTTTGAAGCGCGTTTGCCGTATCCGATTTATTTTGTATTGGGAAATCACGACTATTATGGCGCGTCGATTGAAGATGTTCATACTCTCGTTCAAGATATAACCCACGACTCATCAACGTTACATTGGTTGAACCATAGTGGCATAGCCGAACTGGCTCCAAATGTGGGTTTAATCGGACATGATGGTTGGGCCGACGGTCGCTATGGGGATTACGAAGGCTCTAGAGTCATGCTGAACGATTATGTTGCCATTCGTGATTTCGTGAGTATGACCAAGGCACGTCGTTTGAATCTGCTAAATGAGTTAGGTGACGAAGTCGCACATTACGTCGAGCAATGGTTGCCAAAAGCTTTTGCACGTTACGATCATGTCTTTTTCATGACCCATGTGCCACCCTTTGCTGAAGCGTGCGTACATGATAGCCAAAGCTATAACGATGATTGGCTACCGCATTTCGCATCCAAAGCTGTGGGCGATGCGCTGCTGCGCGTGATGCGTATGCACCCTGCTAAGAAACTGACGGTGTTATGCGGGCATACACATGGGCGTATTGAAGTCCAAATATTGGATAATCTGCTAGTTATGACAGGTGGTGCAGAATACAGTCATCCAGAAGTACAGCACGTCTTTGAATTGTAGGATTTTACCGATACGTTTTGCCACCCGAACTGGCTGACCGCGCACCCTCTTTTTTATCAGTTTTTTTAGTGGTCGTTTTTCGTAGAGCAGCGGGTAAACTCGCTTTTGCTTTAAGCGTGCGCTGAACTTCACTCGTCAATGTCGCACTGTTGAGGTAATCACCTTCTAATGGAATATTAAGCGGTAAAATTACGGCAATAATCGCCAATCCGATGAGCAGGTAACCCGCAAGCGCTAACAGCACTCCGAGCAGCAGCAGTATTCCATAGATTATATAGCGGTTCTGTGGGTCAGCGCCGTCCGATACATAACCGCGAACGATTGTGACACCGTTCTCTTTTGCAACGTGTCCATTCAAGCGTGTTGATCGTGAAAATCGGCGCAAAACGGTTGTACTGACACTGATCGAGAAATTACCATTTTTCTCAACCCACCCATCCATCTTGCCACTTTTTTGGTGTAGTCTTTCATTGAGTGCCAGCATACATTGCGACACCGTTTTCTCGGAGTAGTATACGAAGTGCAAATCCCAGCTCCCTATGTTAGCTGTGACGCATTTTAGCATCTTAACCCACTAGGGTAAATGGAAGAGGATATGGATTTATCGCGCCAATGAAAGCGAATAAATTCATATCAATTTACCGCGCTTATAACACCCAATTTAAAGTCCACTCAATGTAGGGGCACAACTGTTGCGCCCACCACTTATAAATAATATCGTCATTATCAATTAAGTTTATTTTTAGTTTGTGCCATTAACCATTCTCAAACGGTCTAGTAACCAACCTGCTCCAACCTTCGCCTGTAAAGTTAGTACCAAACGCTCAAAAGAGTTACCAAATGTTCTTCCAAATGGTAACCCCTTTGCCCATCACCTGTTGTACGATTGGGATTGGAATAATGAAGGGGTTTGCCAACGGCAAACCTCTCTAATTCTGGGCATCTTAACATTGCTTCATAGCAAATCTAGTAAGCGAAGCAATCCTTTATGGCAATAAAACTGACATTTGGCATTGCCGCCTGTGCCGCTTTTGCTGCTTATTTTGCGTCCAAATGTCACTCTGACGCTGACGACTGTGACGACACTTCTGACATAAATTCGCCTTTATTCACTGACGCTGACGACTGAAGCACTTCACTGTGAATCTGACGAATTTGAAGAAATTTAGTAACTACTCAGGTGGGGAAAAAGTACCAAAAAAGATAAAAACGAGCTAGAGTCATAAGGATGAAACCCACAGAGAAGCCGTTAAGCAAAGAACAACTACAAGGGCTAGAAAAAGCCGACTTGGTAGATTTGGT
>JBBSBM010000053.1:0-48819 GCA_038251275.1 Aggregatilineales bacterium | reverse complement strand
TTGTGCCATATCGCATTTTAAAATCAGTGGAGTTCATACAAGATGATGTGATCAACGGATAAGTCATTAGGTCACCGTCCAACCTCTATTTTTCAATGAGGCATTGTGTAAACTGATTACAGACATCTAATGTGACTTTGTGGTATATTTCCACACAGCGAACAAAAATTCTAACCATATTCTATCTAAACTCATACCGTAAAAAGATAGAATTAAAGTTCTAAGCAGTGTTATCATAACTGTGTGTTGGAAAATTGTTATATCACCAACCAAGGCGCAGACCAAACTGCGCTATTGGTGTCTCTCACACAATTTGCATAAACGGAACAAGCAACCATCCCTTTTATTATGCGGGGCTGGAGGAGCTTATCGAAGTAGAAATGGATGGCTGCTAACAATGCGTAGATTCAAGTCAACCCTCGACCCACAAATACTGGAAGATGTGTTTCGCTTCCTGTGTGAATATAATCGACAGTTTGGCTACTCGCCTACCTTGCGCGAAGTCTCCGAAGCCTGTTATATGTCGCGTCCAAACATGTACCGCTACCTTGACTATCTACAAGGACAAGGACGCATTTCGCGTGACTCAGGCATCGCACGCGGCATCACCCTTATTACACCCTGTCCGGATGAGTAAATAGTGTAGATAAGACAGCAGCAAATTGTTTCATACTGGACTCATCCATTTGACAAAGATTAAAGTTGACATTGAGAAAGATGCTACCGCTAGTCA
Source organism: Aggregatilineales bacterium (assembly GCA_038251275.1). GTDB lineage: Bacteria > Chloroflexota > Anaerolineae > Aggregatilineales > Phototrophicaceae > CFX2. The sequence continues at coordinate 48,086 of JBBSBM010000053.1, read as the reverse complement.
TCAGACAACCTTGCAGGGTATTGTATAAGCTGTACCGCACCGATTTGCCAAACGCTGCTGCGCTAAGCACCTTCAATGAATGGGGTCTATTCACAAGCACAAATTGTTCTTGACCTCAAGAAAGTAGTATCGTGTCTCAACGTCGCCCACTTGTCTCGTTTTTTGGCCTCGCCATCTGTGGAATAGCAGTTGGGATTCTTTTCTTTTATGGCTTTGCGGGTCGCTACAGTTTAAGTCAATTTGGCAATCTACCCCGCCAGTCAATTGCGACCCTCAACAAATATTCGAACGAAGGCGCACTGTTGTATATCGTTGTATTCGTTCTGCTTTTTGCGGCCTACTGGTTGGGTTATCAAATCATACGTGGCCTATCACAGCGCAGGTTTTTGGTCATCATTGTGGGTTTCAGTGTGCTGTTCAATCTCATCATGATACAGATGTATCCGGCCGATGCCAGCGATGTTTATGATTACATCCTGCGCGGACGGATGACTTCCGTATATGGTTTGAACCCGCTTAAAGATGTGCCAAATGAGATCAAACAAGATTCCTTCTACGAATTCATATCATGGCGCAGTGTCCCATCCGCTTATGGACCGGCGTGGGAACTTCTAGCAGGATTTGCGAGTCGCTTAGCAGGTGATGACCGCACCACAAACGTCATCACCTTTAAATTACTCGCCGTCGCAGGCTATGGTCTAGCCTCTCTCTTTATTGGATTAGCGCTAATCAAGATCGCGCCGCGCCGTTTGCTCGGTGGCCTCTATTTATTTATGTGGAATCCGTTACTCATCTATATGACAGCGGGCATCGGACATCATGATGCTTTAGTCGCTTCCACCATTGCCTTGGCGATTTTTAGTTTGACACGGCGCTGGTATGTCGCGGCAACCTTAGCGCTCGTACTAGGTACGTTACTCAAATTTATTCCATTGATGCTCGTTCCAATCATCGCAGTTATTGCCTTGCGCCAACTGCGTGGACGGTCGCTATTACGCTATCTTATTCTCTCTGCACTCTTGAGCATTCTTCTGGCGGCGGCAGCTTATGCACCCTATTGGCATGGCTGGGAAACGCTGCGTTTAGAACGACGCGACCGTATGTACACCGGTTCAGTCGCCACCGTTATACGCGAGTTGCTGATTCCCACATTGGATAATAAGCCTATTCAAACCAGCCCTACTGATACGCCAATAACCAACGCACTCATGGCTCAAGGCTCAATAATTCTGTTTGGTTTATTTTATCTCTGGCAGTTAATTCGTTTGTGGCGCGCCGGCCAGCAAGACACACTGTTACCCATTCGGATTATCGGGCGAGTACTGCTGTTTTACTTGCTAGTGGTTTCACTGTGGTTCTATAGCTGGTATCTCATCTGGATTCTGCCTATCGCCGCCGTTTTAGATGATGCACCTTTACGCACACTGACTCTGCGCTTTAGTTATTTGGTGACGTGGCAATCCTTCCTCTATAACTATTTGGCGATCACCACTAAAGGTAGCGACTGGCTTCCGTGGCTGGATTTAGCGCCAGTAGCCATTTACATGGGTTACGCGTGGGCTTATGTGGCCTACTATCAAGTTGCGAACATGCTGCGACGCTGGCAAATAAACCCGCGGAATATTTCAATCGGCGCACAATTGCAGCAAGCCCGCGTAGCAGCGAACTTGTCTCGAGACACTTTGAGCGACGAACTTGCTATTCCTTATGCTGTCATGGAGCAGTACGAGGCTGGTCAAAAGGCATTAAACCTCGATCATGCCCATAAATTAGCGCAGCGTTTGGGCTTATCGCTGTTCGATTGGCTGACACTAAAGAACCAAAACTAGAACTGGGTTATGGCGAAGATGGCGGCAGTCCCATCGCCAAAATTACAGCAGTTCTAGCCGAGCCACCCACCAAAATGACGCTAAATTTGCCGAAATCGCCATGCAAATTGACAAAAATCGCCAACCAATTTAGTTATTAGTTTAAAACTCACCATCTTTAACTCAAAACTGCTTGAGACTAAAGACTATCAGCTATCGACTTCTCATCATCCTTTGAGTGCCCCATCCAACATCGCGCGGAAGAACACGTTTCGCATCGCCAAAAACAACGCCAGTACCGGAATCATAATGATAATCGCGGCTGCTGCCCACACATGGTAAGCCACTTCAAATGAAGATTGAAAATCATATAAACCAACCGTCGCCGTCTTACTCCCAATCGCCAAAACCACTGCGAACAGAAACTCGTTCCACGTATCAACAAAGTTGAGAAGAAATGCTGCGAACAATCCCGGTAGCGCCAACGGCACAATAATCCGCCACAACGCTCCAAACGGTGTACAACCATCAATCAACGCCGCCTCTTCCATCTCAGTTGGGATCGCGTCAAAGAACGCCCGTATGATCCAGATGCTGAAAGGTAACCCGCCCGCCGTATAAACAGCCACCATCAACTCGTGGGTATTGAGTGCGCCAACATCACTTGCCATCCGGTACAGCGGTAGTAAGCTGGTTAATCGTGGAATCATCATCAAACCCAGTATCAAAAGTTCGAGTGTCCGGCTGCCTCGAAATCGATAGCGCGAGAAGGTATAAGCTGCTAATCCGGCTAAAGGCACAACCAAAAGGGACGAAAAAAACGAGTTGATAAACGTGTTCGGTAGATAGTACGTCACCATATCGCTACCGTTAATCACTGTGTCATAACCTTCCAATGAGAAGGTGCGCGGTAGGATACTGGGCGGAGTCGTTAACACATCACCTTTAGATTTAAACGAGGTTGTCAGGGTATAAAACACGGGAAAGATGAACACCAGAGCTAAGGTCAGCAGAATGGTATGGGTGCTGAGCATATCCAATCGTTTCTCGCGTGGGCTGCGTACCATGCCACTCATGCCTCTTGTTTACTCCGGTCGGTAATCAAACGCAGGTAAACGACTGTAATCACCACGTTGACCAAAAACAACAGCACCGAAACCGCTGCGCCCCTTGCAAAATTCGACTCGCCCCATGCCGAGCGATACAGATAGACCGACGCGGTGGTTGTTGCGTAACCCGGCCCGCCTTTAGTTGTCGCGAGTATTAACCCGACCGTGTTAATACTGCGCATGGTGGTCAGCAGTAAGGCAATCAAAAAAGTTGGACGTATCAAGGGAAAAATCACACGAAAAAAGATTTGTCGGCGGTTCGCGCCATCTAAGGCTGCGCTTTCTTCCACTTCATGTGGAACAGTCTGCAATGCGCCGAGAAATAACACGGCTGTGAAAGCCACTGCCCTCCACGCCGAGGCCAAAATCACGATACCCATTGCACCCGATGGATTCACATAAATTGAAGGGCCAAATAAGGGTGTGAGCCACTGCTGGATTAAGCCATAGTCCTTCAAGAACATCCAACGCCACATGGTTCCAGCCACCACATCCGAAAGCACCCACGGGATAAAAATCGCGACCAGATACCAACCGGTGTACTTAAGTCTACGGTTGATGAGCAGTGCTACCAGTAATCCTAACCCGATGACCAGCACGATATACCACGCTGAGAAAATCAACGTGCGCCCAAAGCTCTCGCGGAAGGTACTTTGCCCCAATAAAAGTTGGAAGTTTTGTAAGCCTACATAGTCAAATCCACCTCGACGCTGACGTGTCAGGCTCAATACAAAAGAATAAATAGTCGGATAGACCTGTAACACCAGTAGAATCAACATGGCAGGGAGTAAGAACCACAAGGGAACAAAACGCCCCGAAAATAAATTCGATCGTCTTGTTTCTGTTCTCTGAACCCTTTCCCTATTGAACGCCTTCTCCATCGAGCCTTCCTTGATCTCTTACTCTCATTCCTCTATCTTACACAAAAAGGGCGAACCATTGGCTCGCCCTTCACTTTCATTGGAATCGAGCTCACTCAATCATCCGCCTCGTGCAGCCGTGACCTCAGCGTTGTATTCATCCTGCGCGTTTTGCAAGCTGGTCATAATATCCTTATCAGGATTTTGGATAAGGTCAACCACTGTATCCGCGAATTTTTGCTTGGCTGCGCTGGAGTCAAAGAAGGTAGGTGGCGGTGCGCCATATTTCTCAAGCAGGTCTGCTACACCTGTCCAATAAGGGGTTCTGAAGGCTTCATCCGCTAAACCGGATTTGAGGGTAGGCAGTCCACCATAGGATTTGGCATAAGCCACGTTTCGGGCAGTTGTCATATCCCAATTGATGAAAGCCTTCGCACCTTCAATATTTTTCGCATCCTTGGGGATAGCCCAACCATTTTGTACGAGCAAGGTAGCGGGCTCACCCTTTTGGGTGTGAATGGGAGGGGCAAGCTGCAAGTCACCAGCTATAAGCGCCTTCTCAATGGCAGTCGAGTCGGTTGGATAGTCCTTACCGCCCGGTGTTTTTAAGGGATTAAGGAACACATATGACCACGAACCCGCGAGGAATGCTCCGGCTGAACCGTCCTTGAAATTGGTCTCATAATCAAATCCAGTGGCGAGTGCAGTATCAGGGATTTTCTGGGCTGCGTAGAGTGCGCGAATAGCCTCGATACCCTTGACTGCTTCCGGCGATGCCCAACTCGCTAACCCCTTTTCATCCGCGAACTTCACACCATAGCTGGTGAGTAAGGGGAAGAAAAACACATCGAAACCAAACACGTCGGCGCTCTTGCCTGTGAGGGCGTACTTGGTGGTCATATCGGCTGCAAGCCCTTCGATGCTACCGTCATAGCCCTTCGGATAAGCGTCCGTCCAATAGTAGGTTAAGGTGGTTGCCATCGTCGTTGGAATGCACAAGATTTCGCCCGTCGGGGCAGTACAACCCGCTAACGCGACCGGATCAAGATCATCTTTCCACGAGGCTTGGCTGATAAAATCACGCAGATCGAGCAGTGTACCGTTGATGGCAAAGGGACTCAAGGCGGCTGCACTCACATAGGAGACATCCGGTACATCGCCACCGGCTAACAGCGCCAGATTCAAATCGGTGCTGATGGTATCAAAGGGGCGCGTGACGTTTTTGAGGGTTACGCCTTCCGCTTTATAGTCTTCAATCAGCGCAGCCATCCACTTATCTTGGTCGTTCTGCGGGCTGTCCGAGTTATAAACCGTCCAAATCGTCAGCGCTTTATCCTGTGCGCCCACCATGCTAACGGTTGTGGCTACCAAAACCATCAACAAAGCCAAGACACCATTTTGAATCCGGTTCGTCATCCGTTCACTCCCTACGTTACTTCATTTCACCTGAATAATGAGGCGATAAATGAAATATTACCGCAATCATCAGGCAAGCGATATGGACAAGGCGCACAGGTTAAGGTGGTTGTTGTGCATATTCCTTAACCTGATTCGAGGCGCGACGAGGCAGCGATTATGCTTATTCGTAGGCGGGAGTTAGGGTGTTCGCAAGTCCGATACGGCGGGCGAAGGCTTCTAAAGTTGGGGCAGCCTCCCCAATAATCGGATGACCATGACCAAAGAGCATGGTATCTGGTTTTAAGGCAACCAGCTTTTTGATAGAGCGTTTATTTTCTTGGGCATCTGCTGTGAGGGCGGCGAGGGGTTGAGTCATGCGATTAAAAAGATAAAAAACCACGTCGCCGGTAATCAATAAACGGCGTTCAGGCTGCCAGAATGAGCTGTGACCGGGGGCATGACCGGGTGTATAGATGACCTGTAGACCACCCAGAATGGGCAGAGTTTCATTCTCGTTCAAGGTGCGGTCTACAGAAATCGGTGGAAAGGTAACCGATGGCGGACGTATACCGGAGGGTGGGCGCACAATCGCTTGTTTGCCTTCGATAACGGGTTTTTCTAGAGGGTGACACCAGATTTCCGCGCCGGTTGCCTGTTTAAGTTTGGGCAGTGAGCCGACGTGATCCGGATGAGCATGGGTAATCAGGATGCGTTTTACATCAGAAGGTTTGTGTCCGGCTTGTTGCAACTGTGCCAGAATTTTATCTCCGGCGTTGTTGATGCTGGCATCCACCAGTGTGAGGCCATCGCTATCTTGGAGGGCATAAACACGTCCAGCGATTAAACCTGTGAATGTGAAAACTTGTGGCGTGACCTGCTGCATTGTGATCTCCCCTATAAGTGATTACGACGATACGCTATAAATTGCATTATAGAGGCATCGAAAGGATTTCAACGTAAACGATAGATTGCGAACAAAACGGTAAAATGATTCAAAAAGTTGAAACTATTGCAAAAATTGAACTGTTAGGACTGCCTTTAACGGCGGATGCACGAGAGCGACGTGCCGAGTATGCGGAAGTTACTGCAATTTCGTCAGATTCGGAAGTGCATTTTGTGTCGTTGTCGTCGGCGATGGCGGCGGACGACAATAAACCATTTTGTGTCGGCGATTGCGACAGAGGCTCAAGCCTCCGTCTGAGTAAAAAAAGGGCGCTGAAGCGCACTCACAAAGCGAAATATGCGGCGAAAGCAGCACAAGCGGCAGACAAATGTTGAAAATATTGCAGTTATTGCAGTTGAGAATCAGTGTTTTTATCTCATTTGCAGCGATTGATGATTATTAAGATGCGAGGGAGCAAATCCTCACCCCCTGCCCCTCTCCATTTCATGGCAGAGGGGAGAAAAATCGGGACAAAGCCTTGCGCCCCTACAAGAAGCCCTATAAGCATGATAGCCGATTTCGGGTGTGATCGGGTTACCTTTTGGAAGAACATTTTGTAACTCTTTCACAAGGTTGACGCTAACCATTTTAAGGGAGCAGAGCAAGGGTAAATGTTGGTTGAATGTTGGAGAACCGTTTGTCGGGTTAACCGAAAATAAACTTATTTACGAAGAGGTTTTCGCTGCTCATTATGAGGTGAGGAATAGAATTCAAATACCCCACTTTAGATAGCTTAACAGATAACGAAAAACGGGGGTTATCAGAGGGTATTCTCTTGTGGGATAGAAGAAATTTAATACAGCCAACATTTTTAATGTTGGCTTCAATCGTTATTTAAGAGTTGAAACATTAGGCAACTGCATCAGTAGTACTCGCGGCCTACTGATGCAGTTCTCAAACGGGTTGTCTTCTGGACATTACCCATTTCTCAGCCTCAGCACCGAAAAGCATCACCGATGCAATCAGCACCGTAGCGATCATTTCAGGCGGACGGATCGGGTAGGTTTCAAAGGTAAACTGCAAAAAGGGAAGGTAAATCACTGCGAGCTGCAAGATAAAGGTCGAAAGTACCGCCCAGAGCATGAAACGATTGTCGCTGAACCAGACACGGAAGAATGAGCGTTTATCTCCGGCGTGAATAGACATGACATGGAAGATTTGTCCCAAGGCAAGTACCGTAAATGCGATGGTACGAGGAATGCGGTCAGCTTGGCTGACGATTTCGCTTTCCCCCTCATGATTATCGGTGGCTGTGGTTTGAAGGTGTGTTCGGCGTTCGGTTTCGCTCAAGCTGTCCCAACCAGCAGGCGTGGAGCCGACTAATTCGGTAAGCTGAGTACCGTCTAATTTCTCTAGGCCGAGGGTGGGGCTGAACGGATCAAGGCCATGTGCGCTGTGAGCATATAGAAACGCACCAAGTGTCAAAACAGACAGTAGAATTGAACGGGTGATGATCTGGCGGCCAACCCCATGAGCAAAGATACTCTCGGTCTGAGGACGCGGGGGACGTTGCATCACGCCCGGTTCAGTCGGGTCAAAGCCTAGTGCAATCGCTGGCAGACCATCGGTGACAAGATTAACCCACAAAATCTGGATCGCCAGCAGCGGCACAGGCAGCCCAACCAAGATACCGACGAACATGACCAATATTTCAGCAAGGTTGGAACTCAATAGAAACAATATAAACTTGCGGATGTTGTCATAGATAGTTCGCCCTTCTTCAACGGCGGCGACAATCGATGCAAAGTTGTCATCGGTCAGCACCATGTCAGCCGCACCTTTGCTGACATCGGTTCCGGTGATGCCCATAGCGACACCAATATCTGCTTGTTTGAGCGCCGGCGCGTCGTTCACGCCATCACCGGTCATGGCGACAATTTCACCCTGTGCTTGCAGCGTTTTAACGAGACGCAGCTTGTGCTCCGGCGCGACACGGGCGAAGACATTATGCGTTTTCAAGGTTTCGGTTAATTGTGTGTCGGACATCTTCTCGATCTCGTTACCGCTTATCGCGTACACCGACGGAACACCAATGCCGAGGTCAGTGGCAATCGCTTGGGCGGTTAAAGCATGATCACCGGTGATCATAATTGTCTTGATCCCTGCCGCTCGTGCGGTTTTGACAGCTTCGCGGGCTTCGGGTCGGGCTGGATCTAAGATTCCAATCAGGCCGAGCAGATTGAGGTCGCGCTCAATTTTCTCGTCAATCTGTTCAGGAACTTTGTCGAGCGGACGATATGCAACCCCAAGAACGCGCAACCCTTTTTTCGCCAGCTCGTCAATTTCCTCCTGCCAAATTTGCCGACGTTCGGCAGTCATAGGTACGATGCCATCCGGCATATGCTCACCGGATGCCCATTCAAGCAGTCTGTCGGGTGCACCTTTCGTGATTAGCAGGTAGGGATGGTCAGAGAACTGCTTACGCACTTCATCAGCCTTGATGGCGTGGATGGTTGTCATCGCTTTTCGCTCACTGCTGAAGGGCAGTTCGGCGACGCGCGGAAGGTCGCGTTCCAGCTCGGCGCGTGTCCAGCCAACTTTCTGTGCAGCGACTAACAAAGCACCTTCGGTAGTGTCACCAACGACTTCGAATTCACCATCCTCCTCTTGTTTAAGATAAGCATCCGTTGCCAGCGCCATTGCCCTCAGAAAGCGCCCAGCGGTCAGGTCTTCGCGCGGGTCGATCTGATGGGTTGTTCGGTTATCGGTACGCTGAACAAATTCGCCTTCGGGCTGATAGCCGATACCCGTGATTTCCACATCATCGTGACCCGGCAGAGCAAGTAGAGTAGCAGTCATCTGGTTGCGGGTGAGCGTCCCCGTTTTGTCGGAACAGATGGTTGTGACCGAGCCGAGTGTTTCGACGGCAGGAAGACGACGGATGAGAGCATTGCGCTTTATCATCCGCGATGCGCCGAGCGACAGGGCAACTGTAATCACGGCTGTCAAACCTTCCGGCACAGCGGCAACGGCGAGACTGATCGCTGTGAGCAACATCTCACTTACAGGGATCCCTCTCAGTACGCCAGTGATGAACACGATGATTACGACAGCAACTGCGGCGCGCACTAGCAAGATACCGAGATGGTCAATCCGCTTTTGCAGAGGAGTCTTGGTTTCTTTCACATCAATCAACAGGCTGGCGATTTTGCCCAGTTCTGTCTGTAATCCTGTTGTAGTAACGAGCAGTTCACCCCGTCCGGAGGTGACAGCGGTACCCATGAAAACCATATTGTGTCGGTCACCGATGCCGACACCTTCTTGGTCAATTGGCTGTATATTTTTGAATACACCTTGCGATTCTCCGGTGAGTGCAGCCTCTTCAATCTGCAAATTGGCACTGACGAGCAATCGTCCATCGGCGGGTACTTGGTCGCCTTCGTTAAGTAGGACAATATCACCGGGCACGAGATCTTGCGCACTGACTGTTTGTACCTGACCCTGCCGCCGAACGCGCACCTGCGGCACCTGCATCGAACTCAGCGCAGCAAGTGCTTGTTCCGCCTGATACTCCTGGTATGTGCCCAACACAGCGTTTGCAATTACGATCAGAAGAATGACGATTACATCTTTTACATCACCGAGCAACAGCGAAACGACCGCAGCTAAGATAAGAACGATGACCATGATGTTCTTAAATTGGCTGAAGACGAGTTGAAGTAGGCTTACTTTCGCTCCAGTTGGAAGTTTATTGGTGCCGTACTGCTGCTGACGGCGGATAATTTCTTCAGGTGGCAACCCCGATTGCGGATTGACGTGCAGTTCTGCTAGGCTTGCATCTGTATCAAGACGATAAAAGTCTGGCATCCAAGGACCTCACTAAAACTCATGGTAATGTCAAACTGCGTAAAAACGGATCTATGGCAGTTTTTATTCAGTGTATAACATATTCACACGGTTTCTACAGTAGCCAAGTAGCCATTTACCTAAAAGTCTCAAGAATATTTTCCCTCGGCTATCTTGCTCTTAGCTGCCTCTTCGTGCGCATCAAAATTGCAAAAGAATCGGTTGAATATTCTTGCATTAGTAACTCACCCTACGCACTTTACCCTCATCCTAAATCCTTCTCCCTCAGGGCGAAGGACTTCAAAAACTGCTGTTTCGGCTTTCTAGCTACATGAGAGAAATGCAGCGGCAAAAATTTAAACCAAAGGGCATAACACACTCTAGGGGTTATAGACCTGAATGCGTTTGTCGGGTTGGCGCTGGGCAAGGCGTTCCATGCCAGCTTTGACCTGCGACACAATTTCGGCCTCATCTAAGGTGAGCAGTTTGCCGTCTTCCATCAACACTTTGCCGTCGCAAATGGTGGTTTGTACATCGCTGGCGCGGACGTTATAAACCAAACTGGCGGTCATACTGTGCAGCGGTTGGTGGTGCATCCCGTTCAAATTCACCAAAATGAGATCGGCTAGATTACCGGGGTCAAGCGCACCGAGTTCGTCCGGTTGTCCATAAACCTTGGCGCTCTCGCGGGTGGCGATATACAAGGCTTCGGGGATGGGCAGCAATGTGGGGGACGCATTGACCTGCTTTTGGTTCATCGCCATTAAGCGCATCGACTCAAAAATATCGAGGGTGTTGTTACTGACCGCGCCATCGGTGGCTAATCCAACCGGAATGCCATGCTGACGCATCTGGACGACCGGCGTGGTTTCGTGTCCCAATTTCATATAGGTTTTGGGCGCGTGAGCAAATCCAACTTCATGTTTGGCGAGCATGGGCATATCTTCGGGCAGCACACCGCAGCCGTGCGCGACGATGGTATGCACATCTAACACGCCAGTTTGTTCGAGTACCTGCATCGGTGTGATGCCACGCTTTTCGAGGCTGGAGTGCGTCTGCTTTAAGTTTTCTGAGGCATGAATATGAATGCCGACGTGCAGTTCTTTGGCCTTTTTGACACAGGCACGTAAATAATCATCATCGCACAGATAGGTGGAGTGTGGTGCCATGATGGTGCGAATGCGTCCATTGGCTGCACCTTGCCATTCACTGACGAAACGTCCGGTGCGCTCGATCATTTCAGTGCCGTTGTTGCCGAAGATTGCCCAACCTAAGAGCGCCCGCGTGCCGGCTTTATCAACAGCTTTGGCGGCTTCATCCATGAAAAAATAATGATCGGCAACCGATGTCACGCCCGCACGGATCATCTCAGCCAAGCCCAACTGCATCCCCCAATAGACATCTTCAGCTTGCAGGTTGCTCTCCATCGGCCACATATAATCGTTGAACCACTGCTCAACCGTCACATCTTCAGCCAAGCCGCGAAAAATGACCATCGGCACATGAGCATGGGTGTTGATGAGTCCGGGCATCGCCAGCAAGCCGCTGCCATCAATGACCTTTGTGAATTGGCTGGGATCAGCACTGCCGGTGGGTTGGACAGCTTCAATCCGGTTGCCGCCGATGAGAATGTCATGGTCAAATAGGATGAATGCCCGCGCGTCGATGGTGATATTCAGGACGTTACAGTTGCGGATGAGCAAATCGGACATTGGTTATTCCTCGGTAAGACTGTAAAAATCTATTGTAATCGGGAGTTGTCGGATTTGCTTGCAAAACAAATAAAACCATTAAACATAGGACATAGGACGGAAAAGGCACGCCTTTTCCCTACAAGAAGGCTAGATTATCTAAAACCCTGCCTTTAGCTGACTTTTGTACGTCGATAGTCCCTAAGTTCACTTGCCTCATTTTTCCTTCTCGACTAGAGTGTTTTTATGGAAGAATTTTTCTCTACTATTTAAGGAGCAGAATAGATGCGGAAACAATTAGGGTTGATAGTCATTGTGGCGGTTTGTTTGGGCATGATAAGCGTGGGTGCAGTCGCCGCGCAAAATAAGGTCGTTCTCAAACTCGGTGAATTTGTCAAAGGCTCGATCACCGAAAAAGTTCTCGAACAGAGTTACAGCTTTAGCGCCAAAAAAGGGGATATTCTGACTCTCGAAATTATGCCTGATCCTGCACAACCCGACCTAGACCCAACCGTCGAACTCCGTAACAGTGATGGGCAAACCATCGTTAAAAATGACGATTTCAGCTACCCATTGGCTTTGGCGATTGCTGAACTGCCTTCTGACGGTGATTATATCGTTGTCGCAGGCCGCAGCGGTGGCGAAGACGGCGACAGTTTAGGTGATTATATGCTGCGTGTCAGTGTTGCTAAACTGGTTGGCTCCGGCTCGACGATTGATGCCAAGGTCAGCAGTGACTTCAATGCCCCCTCACAAATTTATATCATGCGTCCCGAAAAAGCTAGTTCAGTCGATATTACAATGAGCCAGACTCCCGGTGAAAATTATGCTGGTTTCAGGGTGCTGAGTTGGGATGAAAACGGCTATCCCGACACCCTTGCCAATCTGGATAACACCTCCAAACTCACTAAAGCGACACTAACGGTTGAACTGGAAGCTAAGAAATTTTACGTCATCAAGTTGCAGCAGGTTGCTTATTCATTTTCAGATCCGGTTGATTTTCCGGTGACGCTCGAACTAAAATAAGGGATCAAATTTGGGCGGGATTCATCCCGCCCCTATGTATGCTTAGGCCGCCATCTGTGCCAACTCTGTATATCGTCCCAACACCCATCGGCAATTTAGAAGACATCACCTTAAGAGCTTTGCGTATTTTGCGTGAAGTCTCGTTGATTGCGGCTGAAGATACACGCACGACGCGCATCTTGCTGCAACACTATGAGATTCGTACTCCACTGACCAGTTACCACGAACACAACAAACTAGCCAAATTGGATGCGATCTTCGCCGCGCTGGAAACAGGTGACGTTGCGATTGTCTCCGACGCAGGCACACCGGGTATTTCTGACCCCGGTTATGAACTGGTACGACAAGCGATTGAGCAGGGCATCCGTGTTGAACCGCTGCCCGGTGCGAGTGCGATTACAACAGCGTTAGTCGGATCGGGTTTGCCGACAGATGGATTCGTTTATCTCGGTTTTTTGCCGCGCAAAGATCGTGCGCTGCGCGACTTCCTCAGCACACTTGCCAGCGAACGGCGAACGTTAGTGGCTTATGAAAGCCCAAATCGCCTTGTCGATACGCTCAAGGCGGTACAAGATACGCTCGGTGATCGACCCATTTGTGTAGCGCGGGAACTCAGCAAGATGTTTGAAGAGTTTCAGCGGGGAACGGTAAGCGCGGTGTTGGCTCACTTCATCGAGCAAGCACCACGCGGCGAAATTGTGTTGGTAATGGCGGGCGCACCGGAAACTGAGCCTGTCCAGTGGGATGAAGCACAAATCCGTACTGCACTTAGCGAACGTGTCGCGGCTGGCGAATCACTTAGCAGTGCTGCCCGCGCGTTGGCCGGTGAGTCGGGTTGGGAGCGACGTGCGATTTATGCGCTGGGTATTGACGCGGAGTAATTAAATCAAAAGGGCTTGCCAGTGGCAAGCCCCCACAATGTTACCTTGTTTGTTATTTCATAGGCAGAACTTCACGCGGTTTAGCACCTTCGACGGCTGGCCCGATGATGCCCTCTTCTTCCATGCGGTCGATAAGACGGGCAGAACGGGTGTAGCCGATGCGGAGACGACGCTGTAGCAGTGATACCGAAGCTTTGCCCAAACGGCGTACCATTTCAACTGCTTCTTCATATAACACGTCTTCTTGATCACCTGAGGCATCCTCATCGCCATTGTGACCGTTGCTGCTTGACCCACCAAAGGCACCCTTATTGTTGTCCCAGAAAGCTTGCTGCGCCTGTGAGCGTTCATTGCCTTCGATTACAGAACGAGATGGCTCAACGACCGTGTTATCAACTACCAAGGCATTAATCGGACGTGCGCCCACATCTTCGGCGGTAATCTGTGACTTCCAATAACGGGTGATGTTCTGGATTTCTTGATCCGACACATACACACCCTGCAAACGGAGCGCTGCCGGTGCATCGCCGCTCATGTAGAGCATATCGCCCTTACCGAGCAACCGTTCAGCGCCGGGTTGGTCGAGAATAACGCGGCTATCAACACCGCCTGCTACAGCGAAAGCGATACGTGCCGGAAAGTTAGCTTTGATCAAACCGGTCACAACATCGACAGACGGACGCTGAGTAGCGATCACCAGATGGATACCGGTTGCACGAGCCAAAGCTGCGATACGGGTAATGACGCGTTCAGTTTCATCAGGCGCGAGCATCATCAAGTCGGCTAACTCGTCGATGATAACGACGATGTAGGGCATCTGTTCCGCTTCAGTACCAAGATGCTTATTGTAATCCTCAATATTACGCGCACCAGCCAGACTGAACTTCTTATAACGCTCATCCATTTCGCGCGTGACCCATTTGAGTACACCGACGATACGTTCTAGTTCAACCACAACCGGAGCGACCAGATGTGGAATGCCGTTGTAACCCGTCAATTCAACGCGCTTGGGGTCGACCATGATGAACTTGACCTTATCAGGCGGGTTCATAGCGATGATACTGGTGATGATGGCATTCACGCAGACCGATTTACCGGAACCGGTTGTACCTGCAATCAGCAAGTGAGGCATCGAGGCCAAGTCTGCTGAAATCGGCGTACCGTCTACACTTTGTCCCAAGGCGATTGCTAGCGGCGACTTGGTGAACAGCTTCTTGAACTGATCGGATTCCATCACATCGCGCAAACTGACGAGTGAGGCATGATCGTTCGGTACTTCGATACCGACGTATCCTTTACCGGGAACAGGCGCTTCAATACGGATGGACTTCGCACCCAAGGCCAACTGCAAATCTTTATCCAACTGAGCAATTGCGCCGACCTTGACGCGGTTTTTCTTGCCGCTGCGGGTTATGAGGTAATCCGGCTCGACACCGAACTGGGTAATCACTGGCCCTGTATTGACCTCGACCACTTTACCGGGCGCACCAAAGCTGGATAATGTTTCTTCGATAGTATGCGCTCGTCGCAGCAGTTCACTACGGTCAAAGTCATTTTCCGAACCGGGCATCAACACTTGACTGATGCTGGGCATACGCCATTCTTTGCGTTTGCGCGGCACGTTGGTCGGTGCGCTTGTTCCGACACCCGCCTGTCGTACTGGAATTTCAGCCGAACGACCAATCGGTGTGGCATCCGGTACGGCGGACGCGGCAGTATGTGCTGGTGGCGGTGGCGGTGATGTCAATGCAGCACTAGCCATACCATCGCGTCCACCGGGGTTGATGGTCACACCGGCAGGATCAGGTGGTTTGCCATAGGAAGGTGCAGCCGGTTCTGCTTTCGGGCGTGGTGCTTCAGACTTCTCCGGCTCAAAAGTTTTCGCAGGTGTTGCAGCCGAAACCGCAGGCTTATTATCATTCCAGAAAGCAGCGGCGGGCTGTGGTGTTTTGTTATCACCAACGGGTACAGCCGGTTTACCGAAGGCACTGCTGGTTGTAGTGGGTGGTGGCATAGTCGGTTTGCCAAACGGACTGCTGCTTGCCGGTGTAGTGCTGCCATTCCCGTTAGTAGGTGCAGCCGAGGCCGCAGCGGGTTGGTTGTTGGGCATGGCTGGCTTGTCGGTAACTTGTCCATTCGGTTTGGTGGACGAAGGCGACGATGAAGGAGTCCCGCCCTGCCGGATTTCGTTCAGCCGTCCCATACGGTCATTAGGGTTGGGCTGCGCATCAGCGGGTCGGTTTGAGCCAAATGTGGTTGCACCAAAGCGGCTGTTCTGTTGACGCGGCTGCGGTTCGCCCAAACCTTTGGGTGTCGCTGGTGGCAGATTGGAAAGGTCTTCGCTGTCCTCAATCTCATCCACATCATCAATCTCGTCGAGATCATCTTCAGGTCTGGTCGGTGACGAGAAAGGTGATTTATAGGGTGTTGCGGCTGGCATTGGCGATCTAGCAGGCATCGCGGGTGCGCCGGAGGCCACAGCATTTGATGTACCAAAAGGTTTAGGTGCGTCGCCGCCAAAAGTACGGGCAGGAGGCGAAGCCGGACTTGATCCACTTGCTGCGCTGCCTGATCCTAATGATGAGCGTGATGGTGGGCTGAAAGATGAACTGCCCGATGGTGTGGCAGCTGCTGGTTTCATCAACTCACCCAAACGGGTGGGGGGCGGCTCTTGCCGATTAGGTGCAGCCGATGTGCTGGATGGCGGTGGCATCGATGAACGCACGGGCGCGGCAGGTGAAGCAACCGAAGCCGTCGCGTTGATGGGCGCGGCTGCGGGTTGGGACGATGCAGGCACATTACTTGCGGCTACATCCGTTTTATCGGCTGACTTGGCGCTGTCATCTTTGCCACCCCGATTGAACAAGCGACCGATACCACCAGCAACAGCTCCTGCCGTGACCGCGGCAGCCGTGGTTGCTATTGAGGGTTTAGCACTAGCATCCGATGCGGCTTCAGCTTTCGCCGAAGTGGGTGCAAGCGAAGCAGGTTCCGGCGACTTCCTTCCGGGGATCATACTGCCAAAACGTCCAGCAATGCCGCCCGCTGGCGAGGGTGTAGGTGCTTTAGCAGCAGGTGCAGCATTTTGACGTTCGACCGAAACCATCTCAGAATCGCCAAAACCGCCGATTTCTTTCCTACCACCGATGTTGATGGCAATTGGGCGTTCGGCGCGGACAGGCTCACCGGCAGGTAAAGCGGCGGCTTCACTGGCTGCTGGTAAAGCGGCTGCAATTGGTGCAGCGGGTAAAGCAGGCGAGGTCTCTTTGCTAACACTCAACGCCGGTGGAGCAGCTTGCGCTGTGAGTTGTTCGAGCGAAGCGGCGGCGGCTTGGCGTTGTTGGGCACGACGTTGGCGCGTATCTTGGAAGCTGCGTACATTACTGATGACAATCATCGCCAGTTCTGCCACGCCAATATCGAGCGTGAACATGCTGCCGATAATCAACATTAGCAAAATCATGAAGAACGCACCGGCTTCGGTAACGTTAGATACGAGGAAATAATAAATTTCCCAACCGATACGCCCGCCGCCCGTATGAAACAGCGTGAGCGACAGCCCCATCTGCGTACTGAGGTCTTGAAAATTGGTAACCGCGCGGCTGCCCACAAAATTGAAGGTGTCGATGTAGCTCATCGCCGTCAACACAGCGATATAGGTAATCACAATCCCAATAATCCGTTTACGCGGAATGACGGGCGCGTTTTCACCAAAGTGCCGCGCAATCAACCAAACACCAATAATCAACATGGCAACTGGAATGGCGATTGAACCCCAGCCTGCCAATTCAATCAGGAAATCGTTAATGGCTTGAGTCAGTTTGCCTTGGGTTGTGGATAGACGGCTGAAAATCAACGCTAACGAACCCAACAACAAAGCGACACCGAGAATATCGAGCTTGGTATCGAGCGATATGCCCGTGCCATCGTCTAATGTAGGCGCTTTGCTGGCGCGGGTCTTGGGCGCGGGTTTGGCTGATGCATCACCACCACTCAGGAAAGAAGGTAGGAAGCGTCCAAAGCCTGTCTTTGAACCTGTGCTGGCTTTTGTTGTAGCGGATTTGGCTGCACCGGGCGAAGAATTCCCGCCCAACCGTCCAAAAGGTGACGAGCCACCCGTGCTCGATGCAGGTCTAGCACCACCCACTGCTGGATTTGTACCGGTTGACCGTGTACCACCAAAGGATGATGAACTACTACTCGCGCTGCTACTGGACGCTGTGGGTTTCTTATCATCAGCTTTTGCGCCACCGCCGAAGCGCCCGGTGATGCCACCGAGCAAACCGCCAGATTTTTGACCACTGCTAGCTTTAGGTGTTGCCGGTTTATCACCAGCTTTTGCTGCGCCACCACCGAAACGTCCCGTGAGACTACCGAGTCCACTGGTAATGCCACCTAAAGGATTACTTTTGGGCGCACTGCTGGCTTTTGGAGCGGCAGGTTTATCTGCCGATTTATCACCGCCCCCCCCGAAACGTCCGGCAAGTCCGCCTAATACACCGGGTTTCTTTTCCTCCGGTTTACTAGGGCTAGATGGGGAGGAACTACTACCAGCAGGGCGGCTGCCACCGCCGAACGATGAACCACCTCCGGGTGATGCTGGTCGATTGGTTGTGGATGAACTACCGAAGCCGCCTGAACTGCTGCCGGGTGTTGATGGGCTGCTGCTCGGC
Organism: Aggregatilineales bacterium; assembly: GCA_038251275.1. Classification (GTDB taxonomy): domain Bacteria; phylum Chloroflexota; class Anaerolineae; order Aggregatilineales; family Phototrophicaceae; genus CFX2. The sequence goes on along the minus strand of JBBSBM010000053.1, from coordinate 29,911 downwards.
GGACGATTACCACTGCCAAAAGATGAAGAACCGCCGGAACCGCTAGAACTCCCACTGCTTGATCCACTACCAAAGGATGATCCGCTGCTAGCTGGACGGTTGCCGCTGCCAAAGTTGCTGCCTGAACTGCTGCCGGGTGTTGATGGGCTGCTGCTCGGCGGACGATTACCACTGCCAAAAGGCGATGTTCCACCGCTGGATGTAGTTGAACCGCCGGGAGATGTGGGACGGCTTCCCTGTGTTGACGAACCGAGGGGAGGCCGTGCCGCTGATGAAGCTGAACTGCTCGGGACAGGACTGGTACGCCCGCCTGATCCCGGTAGATTTGAAGTTGGACGACTGCTCGAACTACCGAAGGGATTTACGCGTGACTGAGAAGATGACGAACTACTTTCTTCATCATCACTCTGATCATCATCGTCTTCGATTTCTTCGTCATCGTCGTCAAATTGGTCGTAATCGCCGCCTACGTAACGCATAGTGGCTCACCTGTTCAAAACTTATTCGACAATCTGGGAACAAACTATTGGGATAAGCAGGAGCAAAAGTTACTCCTCTGTTCCCCTACCTACACATTGCTGTGAGGTCTGAACAGCTATTACCGACATTTTCCATAATGAAATCATACCACAAATGTCGTCTCACAACTCATTGTAGAACATTTGTGTGTAAAATTCAAGTCAAAGAGGCTAGAACGGGGATAATACGCCGTGCGAAAATAATCCATTTCCATTGTTCTATAGACGCGATTAAAGAGCGATTTATTACGAATTAAACAGTGGTCAGCCTTCGTTCATGTTGACCTCTGCTTCCCGTTTGAAGAGTCGGCGTTTGAACTGTACCAACATCACACCAAATGCTACTAATGCCAGCCCTAGAACAGCCTGCGTCGAGATACGTTCACCTAATAATAACCATGCCAAAATTGCGATTTGAATCAGCATCGTGTTATTGATAATACTGGATTCGACAGCCGATAAGGAACGCAGGGTGTGATTCCATAAAGTGAAGGCGAAAGCGGTGTTGATGGCAGCTAACCACATGATGACAAGCCAATTCAGCGGCGTTAGTCGTGGGAAACCAGATTGTCCCAGCCCGATTATCAGTAGAACAATGCCACCAATGCCGATGCTGACAAAAGTGACCACGAGCGGGTTAATGTGTGCGCGGCGGTTGATATGCCGTCCCAAAATTGAGGAAAACGCATTTGCGAATATGGCTACAGCGGCTGCGAGTAAACCCAACCGTTCACCTGCGGGCATGTTGACAGGAAAAAAGTAGAGAACAATCCCAACAAAAAACACACCAATGCCGATCCACTGGCGGAACATCAAGCGCTCGGTAAGCATGAAACTTCCCAGCAGCGCAACCACAACCACGCTCATATTGAGCAAGAGCGTTAAAGTTGTCGCCGGAAGAAAAGACAATGCAATGAATTGTGCGCCTTGCGTAATGGCAATGAATATCAGCCCTAAAAGTGTCAGTTGCAGCCAATCGCTTAAATGAAGAGACCGCAATTGAGCGCGGCGGTTGGACGAGCCGAGTACAGGTACACACATACAAACGAAAGCCAGCGTATAGCGTAATCCAGCAAAGGTTAGCGGTGGTATATCCTTGAGGCCGAATTTAATGAGTACCCACGAGGTCGCCCATAAAAAGGTTACGAACAAGGCTTGACTAACGGCACGTGTATGAGGGGAAAAGCGGTTAAACATCATGCGCCGATAGTAGCAAAAGCATGATTTGGGAGCAATAACCGGGGCGAACCATTAAGCTCACCCCATTAAATAATGACTTCTAGGTCTGACGAAGAATCATCCATGTTTCGCCGATGACGAGTGGCTTACCCACATCCCAATAAACCGATTCATTAGGCTTTAGGGGGACTCCATCAAGGCAAGAACCGTTCGAACTATTGAGATCTGTAACTTTGATGTCAATCGGGGTCGTGCCCGTAATTAACAAATGTACGCGGGAAACCAGCGGATCAGTGAGTTCAATGTCAGCCACTTGGCTGCGCCCAATAATCATGCTTGGCTTCTTAAGATCAATCGTTTGTGCAGAAGCCGAACCATCTTTCCCCACGATTTCCAATTTAAGGAAGACGTAATCACCCGGCGGCTTGACCAGCTTAGTCCGTTTGTGGTCGATCCGCGCCGGACTCTTTTCACCGTCATGATTATTAGCGTTGACAATAGGCTGTTCACTGGTGCTGTGAACACCTAACCACTTATTATTTATGGCTGGCATCGTCGGGAGTTCTGGCGCTGCGTCCTTGAGCGACTCCATCGTTTGAGTTTCCTTACTTTGAGTAAGCCCCAATACTTCATCGCGGATAACAGCAACCTTGTTTGCAGCGTCTTTGCAATGAAATTCCGCTAACATTTCGTATGCAGATAAGGCAACATTACGTGCATCGCGAACTGAAACGATTTGAATTTCATGGGCATATTCGCTATAAACATTTTTGAGGATCTGTACGCCGCTGCGACCTGTATTTTTAAGGATCGGCTCAAACAAACCCCAGCGTCCGAGTATCAGACTCAACCACGCGTTTAAGTCTAACTGATCAAGCAAAGCGTTTTCATCCAAGGCATCCTTTGGAATTTCGGGATCAACGGCATCTAGTATTCCCCGAAGCGCTTTAAGATCGAGTGTGGCGTTGAGCTTTTCTTTATACACCTGTATAACCGGTGCGCTGATACTTTCCTGCAATATGTAGAGTATACGCTCGACGCGAGCATGTATCTCGTTTTCGCTCAATTCCTGTCTTTCCTCTACCATTTCCATCATGCTTGTTGCCTCCATGATGTACACCTATCGTTCGTTGGCCTATTTATAGCTGGGATATGCTTACATAAAACTTGCAAAAATAAACATAGTTGTATAATCACTTATTTGCTTGTAACAGGCCATTTTAGAGAGGTGCAAGCGCTTTGTAAGGTATAGCTACAGTGCTCATCGTTGATAACCCAAAATACGCTGTTGATGTATTGGTTGGATTTCTTGTCTTGCAACCTTTCATCATCCATTAAAGAAATAATATAATCGATTTCTCCTCAAAGTGATTAGGACAATCAGCCTATTTATTACGGGAAAAGTGATAAATTTACAATAAATTTACAAATTTCGTTTTTTGAACACTTACATTCCAATGATTAAGCCATTATCTATGCAATTTAGAACGATCACAAAAGCTGATTTGGATTTACGGACATGGACGCAATGCGCTCCGGATGGCTAATATGAGTTGATTTCGGCTAGTCAGTGCGCAATCAGCACTGCACCGATTAGCAAATTGACCTAAGCTTGACCGATAAATGACGTATTCAGTAACTAGTCGAGATAGTGGGGAAATCACCTATGACACAATACAAGAGCATCCTTCGATTGGTCTGTTTCCTAATCGTGATACTTTCACTGATTGGTGGCACAATCCCGCAACTGCTACTTGCTCAATCCAATCCGCTTATTCCAGTCTTTCAAGGTGGTTTACTCAGAGGAATTGCTTGGTCTAACAATAGTCAACAATTTACTTTCACTGATACAGGTAATCGGATTGCCGTTACATTAGAGTCATCAGATTGGATACACTACGATATGCTGTCCCAATCAATCGGTGACAGTACAGTTTGGCCTTTGCAACCCACATTGACTCAAGCAGAGTTAGCACTATTCGCTCCATTCGCAAGCAATCAACTATCGTTTATTTATGAATCGCCCAACCAGCGATACTTGGTGTTTGCTCGTGGTGAGGAAGTTTTCAGTTTGACGCTGGCTGACCGGCTGACGCACCAGACTATTACACTGTCGCCTCAACTGCATGTACTCGATCCAAGGTATGGCCCCGATTCCTTTCGTGTGCTTTTTAGTGCGGATAGCTCAGCATTTACCGTCATGTACGCCACTGATTTTAGTGACGAATATGGTGTACTTTATGTATCAGGATACGCATCCAATATATCGGATGCATTTGATATTCTAATCGGCGATTTCGGTCAAAATTTTGATGCGAGATATGCTCAGGTTGAAGATTTATCTGAGAACGGAAAATCCGTATTGCTTATAGGTAACCCAACCGTTCCTAATTCTCCTTATTCCAATGAACGGCATTTGTATCTATGGGATTCGGAAAGTTTGGATGGCATTGATATTACGCCACCCCAGCAACAAAATATCAAAGGAGCAGCATTTTCTCCACAGACTGAAGATCGTCTTCGGATGATCGCGAATGCTGGACTGATTGAATACAACCGTTCAACGCATGAATTAGTCGTCATTCGAAGTGATATAACGGCTGATTGGGTGGACAAAGTTTACTTCTCACCAACAGCGGACTCGGTCGCGATCACTAAAGAAATCGGTGGACATACAGAATTATACGTTGTAGATTTGCTGCCCATTCTGCTGCCGACAACTCCGATTACACCGAACTCAGCAGCTTGAACGCGGTCTGTGACAAAGCAGGGGTTACATCCATGAGTGATTTGGATTTCGGCTAGTCAGTGCGCAATCGGACTGTAACGGTTGAGAAAATTAAGCTGCGATTAACCGTCAAATAAGGTATTAGAACCGCACTAGAATAGAGAGCGAACCTACTAGACAGCCGTAAAAAGGCATGTTATAGTGGGTTTGTTGTACGCAAATTGGCGTAATTGAGTATAGGTGTTTTATGTCTACCCTAGTGATAGACCACGACTTCGCAGGTGTCTCCGTTTCGTTCGGCGTTACATTCACACAAGGTGAATTGGCTCCGACCTGACTGCTTGTCCGCAACTTCGGACTTCATCTCCTCGAATCGCGTAAAACGAATAAATCGCTCGTCCGCATGACGGATGATTTGCTTTGCCATGTGCTAGACACACGGCAAGATGAATCAGGCGGCATGATTCGGCAGTGGACGGCGACAAAACCTTCGACTCTAAATGTCAACGATGTACAACACTCGTAAAGCGAATAGAAAGAGGACAATATGAACGCCAACCTGAAAGGCAACTTCCTGACGCGGCCCAGACAGAACCGGGATACACAGATTGCTGTCATCCCGAGTTCCAGTAAATATCTGGGGCAGATGGAAAAGTGCCACCAACTGGCTTACGGCTATACACTGGACAATGCGCCCGAAGTGGATGCCGAAGCCCTTACCGCGGAAAAGTTCCGCAAACACCTCGCGATTTTCCCCGCAGGACAATTCATTGCGCTGGACAAGGCAACCAACCATGTGGTTGGGTTGACAGTCAGTATGCGCGTGGATTTAAAAGCGCACGACGCAGCCAAGTCGTGGGCGGAATTGACCAACGACGGCTGACTGACGACCCACAACCCAACTGGCGAATGGCTATATGGAGTGGACTCGGTAGTCCTCTCGCAATGTCGAGGCCAAGGTGTCGGCGGCAAGCTCATTGAGGTTCGCTACGACGTTATCCGCAAACTGAATTTGCGTGGTTTGGTCGCGGGCAGCATCCCCATTGATTTTAGCAAGGTCGCTGACCACATTTCGATTGAACAATATGTTCGCGAAGTGATCGCTGGAACGCGTTTTGACACTAACCTGAGCAAACAACTTCGGAAGGGCTTTAAAGTTCACGGCCTGATTCCGAATTATACGACTGAGCAAAGCTGTGGCGGCTATGGCGTGGAGATCGTCTGGGATAACCCTGATTATCGCCCATTGCGCCGTGCATATCCGGCTGCTGCTGCGTCACGCCCCAATGTGGTGCGTCAGATGCCAGCACCGTTGATGCCGCAATCAGCCTAATTAAATCGAAGCTTTGTGGGGGGCGCACGGCTGTGCGCCCCGATGTCAGCCAATTTTATAAGTGTCAGTAATCGCGATTTAAGGAAAGAATCATGTTAAGCCAAGAAGAGCCTGCCAGTAAGAACGCCATTCAGATCGTCCCCAGCGCCGAGCGTTACGCCGAGCAAATGGAGACGCTGATGGCGACCGTATATAGCCTTGACCCAGATGATAAGGCTGGACTGTTTAGCGCAGCCCATTTCCGTCAACATCTGGCTATATTCCCCGAAGGCCAATTTGTGGCGGTGGATACGACAACCGATAAAGTCGTCGGTTTGACCGTGAGTATGCGTATGCACTTCAATCCACACGAACCCATGTTGACCTCATGGTGGGAGTTGATTGGTGAGGGTTGGCTCACGACTCATAAGCCCACTGGCGAGTGGTTATATGGGGTCGAGTCAGCGGTTCATACGGATTATCAGGGCAAGGGCATTGGCAAGCAGTTGACCAATGCACGCCTCGAAACCATGCGGCGTTTGAACCTGCGCGGCATGGTGGCTGGCAGCGCGATTATTAGTTACCACAAAGTTGTCGATGCGGTTCCTGTTGAAGAATACGTCGCAGATGTGATCGCCGGTCGTCGTTTCGACAACAACCTCACCAAGCAGATTAAGATGGGCTTCAAACCGCTGCACATCATCCCCAACTATTTGCCGGATGTGAATTGTGCGGGTTATGGTGTCGAAATGGTCATCGAGAACAACGCTTATGTGCCCAAGCACACGGGCTGGCCTCTCAATCGCCCGTTGAACATCCAACCGGGTTTAGGGTGAGACTAAAGTGAGAAAAGTGTAGGGAAAAGGCATGCTTTTTTCCTACAAACAACGGCAGTAGTATCAAGCCGTTGTTTGTATGTTTATGTACTTGATGAAGTGCGCTTTAGTCCTTCAACTCAACCGCGATAATCCGTAAAACCTTATCGCCCACGTTTTCCAGCGAGTGCGGTGGAAGTGCCGCGCCCCATATCACCTCAGATGGGTTCCTCAGCGCTTCATTTGTACGCGTATCCACCAGAACATTGTCCTTGTCATCACGGCGCACAAAATCACTCCAACTTTTGACGTGCAGCACGCCTTCCCAGCGGTGGGTATGAACATTCGTGCGTTCTCCCGGTGGGATCAACGTTTCAACCACACGCACCTTGTCATTTTCCATCAGCAAACGGTGATGGTTCGCGGAAGCGATTAGTGCATCTAATTGCTCATCCCACACCTGCTCCGATGTTTCACTCATTGTTCAATCCTTTCTAGATAAACATCATTGATTTTATTCCCCGCGTGCCAGCACCACAATCGCACCCAAGAGAAGCAGTGCGCCGAAAATGCCCAATGCAGTGAGTCGTTCGCCAAACAACAGTGCAGCGAGAACGGCTGCGGTTACAGGTTCGAGTAATGTGATAATTCCAGCGATGGTGGCCTGTGTGGTTTTCATTCCCGCCACGAACAATCCATAACCCAAAGCCGTAGGGATTGCCCCCAGATACAGTAACAACAGCCAACCCTCTACGTTGTATGTGGGCTGCAAGCCGCCTGTCAGCAAAGCGATGATGAACAACATCACGGCGCTGGTGGCAAAGCCGATGGCGTTGACCTGTACCGGATGGGCGCGGTTGGCGAGGAAGCGTCCACACACGATCACCCCGGCATAGGTTAAGCCTGATCCAACTGAAAACAACACCCCGATGATGGCATTATGGGGTAGTTCAATTCCCGGTTCGATGCCGACGACTAACACAGTGCCGATCAAAGCACAGATGAGCGCCACCATCACTTTGCGATTGAATGGCTCGAAACGAAACAGCACCGATACCAATGCCACCGATACCGGCGCGGTACAGACCCCGACGAGCGTTGATATGGTCACACCCGCCAGCGGAATAGCGATTAAATAAGCAGTTTGGCTCAATCCGGTCAAGATACCGATGAGCATCATCACCCCAAAATCACGGCGCGGAATGCGGAAGGCTTTCGCTCCCAATAACCACCAGCAGCCGATAAGCAAAATGGGTGTGGCAAAAGCCGCACGGAAGAAGCTGACTGAGAGCGGTGTGGTTGTTGATAAAGCGAAGATAGCCTGTGTTGCCGGGCCAATTGTTCCCCAAAGTGTCCCTGCGACCGCGACCATCCCAAAGCCACGGCGCTGCCCTTCACGCGAAGGTGCTACGATTTCCATAAAATAGAGTCCTCAATGTGCAGTTGAATAAGCGTGATGTGTATTGAAAACGGGACGCGGCAGCGCAAAACAAACGTGTCGATTTACACGTCAGATACACAGCCTTTCCGCCGGCTTATAGGCAGGCGGGAGGGGGAGGGGTGTTGGCGTTGAACAGGCGGCGATAAATCATATCGGTAAACCTTTAGTGTAGAAGTTCGCACGACTTCCGATGAAGATGATTATAGCGATAGCCGAATTTAGCCGCCACATTAACGGAGATTTACGGGTACTTAATATTACTTAACCCGAATTTAATGACTACACAACCGGGTTACGGATACAATCCATCGGATTTATAAAATAAGGTGATGATAATGGCAATTCTGAATCTCTTTAAGTTTGTTAAAGATCAAGTGACCTTCCCGGAAGGGCAAGTGATTTTCACTGAAGATGAAACGGGCAATGATGCTTTTGTCATTATTGAAGGTGAAGTCGCGGTTTCGTATAAAGGTCATCAGTTGGAAACCGTTGGTTCCGGTGGACTCATCGGTGAAATGGCACTGGTCGATCATCAGACACGCAGCGCGACCGCGACCGCCAAAACTGAAGTCAAGGCGGTGAAAATTGATAAAAGCCGTTTCACCTTCATGGTACAGGAAACGCCCATGTTCGCCCTCGAAGTCATGCGAATTATGGCTGATCGTCTGCGTCGTGAACACGAGAAAATCTAGCCTCAAATCCCACATTATTTTCCACACAAGAGAAGGAAGTGCCTTCTCTATTTTGGTTTACGCTCACTTTACAAAATATGCAAAGACGTTGAAATGTGACAAATATCACTGGTGATTTTGGCAGACCTATACCACAATAGAAATAATAGGAAAATAAATTTTGGTGGCGTGAATTTTTCTCTGCCATTTGCAGGATAGTATCTCATAACAACAAAGGCGTTCCCGCGATGGCAGGAGCGCCTTTTGTTTTTAAATAAAAATTCCTTAGCCACCTCCGTGCAGATGAAATATTAAGGAGGTAATGATGCGAAAAATAGTTATTTTGATAGTACTGTTTCTGCTCACATGGCCCACATTAGCTCAGGTTTCCACTCATAATAGTTTTGCCAGTGATGACGGCGCAGTGCAATTTACTTATCCCACAAATTGGACAATTGAAGAGCAGCTAACAATCTTTAACCAGCGCTACTTGTACGAACTTTGGACTGATTCAAATGATATGGCTATGTATTTCGGGAATGCTGATCGCAGTCGTATTTTGCTCGAAATCACAAATCCTCTTACCGCTATGTATCCTAAAGGGGTTGTGACACCCTTAGATTACGCGGAACACGCCGTAGCCGTAGCCGATACCAACTCCCGGCTCAATCACGCAACTTTCGCCCTCATGCCTATTCCGATCACAACCAGCAGCCGCAAGGGCAATGAAGATTGGCATACAAGCGTACAATTGCCAGTATGGTATCGGGCAACCCAATCAACTTCTAAAACAACAACCGTTGATCAATATCAGGGCTCGCGAATCCTACTCATATTTCCGAGTGCAGCTAAACGACTAGCTGTGATGTATGCTGTAGTACGCAGCGATGGATGGATCGTTCTCGCGAGTATCAGTACGCCCGCTGGAGGGTTAAAAACTGGAGAACAAACGCTGCTGAAACTGATCGAGTCACTGGTATTTGATGCGAAAAAAGCCTCGATCAAATTTGAACGTAATCTCCAAAATTATGATGTCAGCAAAATAAGCCTGCCTCAAACCCATACCACAGCCAATGGAAATCTCACGCTGCGCTATCCGGCAGGCTGGAAAATTACGCGTGATGAACCGTATGCTGATCCCCCATCAGCTTATATTCTTGGGTTTACAGTACCAAATAAGAATGCCGAAATTGTCATCGTGGTCATGGATGTTAGCAAGGATACAGTTGGATTACCGCTCGATCAGAATTCTGCGGAAGAATTCATGCAGGAACAGCGGCGACAGGCAGCCAGTAAAGGTTCCCAATTTAGAATTGGTGATGATGATGCGGTGAGTATTGTCAAATCTCAAAAGGATGAAGCGGAGCAGCATATTTACGTTGCCCTAAATGATTTTTGGGTGGTGGATGCCAAGATAAACGCCAAAACGAGCAAAATTATAGCAAGCTACGAAGCATCAGTTGTGGCTGTGCTCGCATCATATCAATTCGCGTTAGGAGAGCCAGTCATTAATTCACCGGTACTGCATACTCATTTACCGCAGGATTGGGTATTGAGCGGAATGGCTAATGAAAACGACAATTATTACAAGTTCGTTTTACGCCCAACCGGTCTTCAATCTACTTCAAACGCATCTATCACGATTGAACTGGTCAACCTCAACGCGCTTGCCAATATCAGTCCTATCACCACTGATGATCTTAAATCCATGATGGCGAATATCGTCTCTAGAATAGACAAATTCCGGATTACCACCGTTGGTGATTATCAGACACTTCGTGCAAAAACCTTTACTGAAACGAGTGGGATTTTTGGAGAAGATACAATGTGTATTCTGAATGACGAATGGATGCTGGCATTATGGGGTGAAGGCTATTCACCGGATGCCGCGCAAGCAACCCTGCTTGCTATAAACACCCTCATCAATACGATTGAAATATCCTTGCCTGATTAAGTTACAGGTCATGAAAAATGGGGCTTCATCTTAAAAGGTGAAGCCTTCACTTTTCAACCTTTGCATCATTTGCCCACCATAAGTCCTGTCTGGAATGAAACACCCATTGCGTTATAATCGCTCTATCATTGAATAATGGGAGAGTAATTTTCCTATGTCCGAACAGAAACAATCTGGCGATCAACACTGGTTCGAAGAGGTGTATGTGAAGGCTAAGGGCGAGACGAACAACATCTCTTGGGCGGACTTGCGCCCCAACCCTTTCTTACTGGAATGGCTGGAAACTGTTGAGCCGGATACCCAAAATCAATCGGCGGTAGTGGTCGGCTGCGGATTGGGTGATGATGCCGAAGAATTGGCACGTCGCGGCTACAATGTGACAGCCTTCGACGTTTCGGCTACGGCAGTCGATTGGTGTCGCCAGCGTTTCCCCGATTCCAAAGTTCATTACACCCAAGCTGATCTTTTTAAGCTGCCAACCGATTGGCAGTTCGATTTCGTGCTGGAAATCAACACTATTCAAGCGATTCCGGTGGCTGTTCGGCGCGAAGTGCTTAACGCGATTGCCGGATTGGTTGTCCCCGGTGGTACACTCTTGGCGATTGGGCGATTGGCGAAAGCGGCTGAACAGCAGGTCAAACGTCCGTGGCCGCTAATACGAACCGAACTTGATTACTTCAAAGATGCCGGTTTAACCGAACTGCGCTTCGAAACCTTTGGCGACGCGGAAATTTCCAGGCTGAGTCTGGTTCGCTTTCAGGTGACTTACCGGCGTTAATCCCCCAGTTCAATTCAGTCAATTCGCCGAGGTCAAAACAACTCATGCCCCAAGGACTTGAAATCCAGATCATTACAACGCTGACCACCATCATTCAAACTTTAGGTTGGTTCGGAATTGTGGTCATTATGGCGCTTGAGAGTGCCAATATCCCGATTCCATCGGAAGTCACCATGCCGTTAGCCGGTTGGCTGCTGGTGCAGGCACGCGGCGGCACAGCGCTAGAAGCCGTTCTGCTGGGCGGCATCCTCGGCGCGTTAGGCTGTTTAATCGGCTCGACCATCAATTACGCCATCGGTGCTTATGGTGGTCGTCCATTTGTAGAGCGCTACGGCAACTATATCCTCATCAGCTCCAAAGATATTGCCCGCGCCGATAAGTGGTTTGCTCGATGGGGCGATTGGGCATCCTTTATCTCACGACTACTGCCTGTCGTACGGACGTTTATCTCGTTTCCGGCGGGCATGGTACGGATTAACTTCACCCGCTTTGTGATTTTTAGCTTCCTCGGTTCGTTCATCTGGTGCGCGGTTCTGGCTTATGGCGGCTTTGTCGCCGGTGAACATTGGGAAGAACTCCGCCGCGTGATGCGCCCCTTCGATTACCCGATTATCGCTCTGATTTTGATCGGCTTGGCCTATTACATCTACCGCCACATTCGTCATGCCCGCGCGGATGCTGCGCCGTTGCAATAGTCATCCTGATCATATTCAATTCGTGATAACACCGAAAAAATCGTTGCTGAGTTCGCTTACAGGATGCCTCTTATATTCAAGGCAGTTCGGGTTAAATCAAAATGACCAATCCAACACCTGAGCAAATCGCCACACTTTGCCTCGGAGTACTACTCCTCATCATGGGGAGTCTACTAATTCAGCGTAAACGGATGAATATTCCAATTGGGCGAGGAGGCAATCATCCCATTTTTACTATTCCACTGCGAGGGATCGGCGCACTTATATTTGGTGCATCGGGTATTTTATGTGGTATTGCCGTGATTGGTTTTGTAGTGTTTGCGCTGACACCAAATGGCAGCAGTTCTTGGGCGAACCCAAGCCTAGTTCTTCAGATCATTGTTATGGGTGGTCTAATCCTTGGTTTTGGAATAGGTCTCATCATGCAGATACTTATGTTCGTTATTAACGGTGTGAGCAAAAAACGATAAAAAGAGTTAATTAGCGTATAAAAGTGCTGCCGCTCACGTACAAACGCTAGCATTCGGCTAATCGACCATCCTTTTCTTTATAAAGATTTCACAATATTTCGAGTGTTATGATGCAAAGAAGCGTACAATCGTTATAAGATTACTAATTATTGTTGGGGACAAGATGGCTGCGAAATTTGATTGGGACAATGCTGAAAAAACACGAGGCCGTTACGAACTCGATGAGCATTGGTCGTGGGAAGAAGTCAACCAAGTAATGGCTGAGAGTTGGATCCAAATTTCGAAAGTCGATCAAATTGTTGATAGTATAATGATTAGCCACAGCTCATCGTTACCACCCAACGCCATGATACACCTCCGATCCCTATCCCAAAATCGCCCCTCAAATACCGGCATCCTCGTGCTTGTGGGCGCAAGCGGTTTCCAACGGTCGATGTTCCAGGTATTCACAGCCCTGTATGGCGGCACACTCCGGCGCGAAGTGCCTCTGGTTTTTGCCAATTCGGTAGCGGAAGCCTATATGTTGTTGGCACAAAAGAAAGCTGAGCGGGATGCATCGGCAACAACACCTTAACCTTAGCTCATATAAACCCCACCATTCACATGGATCGTCGTGCCGGTAATGTAGGAAGCGGCATTCGAGGCGAGGAAGACGACCGCACCAGCCACTTCTTCTGGTTGACCGAGGCGGCGCAGCGGCGTTTGCTTGATCCACTCGGACTCGCGGGTGGGAATATGATCAGCCAGCATATCCGTGACAATGCGACCGGGCGCGACCATGTTAACCGTAATGCCTTCCGCACCGACCTCTTTCGCCAGCGAGTAACTGAAGCCAGCGAGTCCGGCCTTCGCAGCAGCATAATGTGCATGCTTGCTCGATCCGACAAATGCGGCTTGTGAACTGAGCGAGATGATGCGTCCCCAATTACGGGACTTCATCAAGGGCAGACAGGCACGGGTGCAAGCGAAAGCAGCTGTCAAGTTCAAGGCTAAGGTTTGTGCCCAAATCTCGTCAGTCATTTCGGCAACCAACGCGTCTGTAAATTCGCCCGCATTGTTAATCAAAATATCGGGCTGACCCAGTTGGTCGGTCACTTGTTGCACCAGCAAATCGGGTGCTTCAGCCTGTGAAAGATCAGCTTGTAAGGCAACTGCCCGTCCTCTTTTTTCGAGAATGGTATCCACAATCAGCTGCGCTTGTGCTTCTTGGCTGCGATAATGTACAGCGACCGCTGCACCCTGTTCGGCTAAGGCCATGGCGATGGCGCGACCAATCCCGCGTGAGCCTCCGGTGACGAGGGCAACGCGGCCTGTTAAGTTCAAATCAAGCATTTAGCTGTCTCCAGTGATGGTCATGAACCGAGCTGCACTGTCAAAGTCAGTGCGGAGGTGTTCGTAGATATTCCGAAATAAGGCGTACTGCTCGGTATATCGGGCATGATTAGCCGGATCGGGTTCGTAACGCGTTTTGATCTTAACCACGTCGCGGACGGTTTCCAGCACGTTAGTGTATAAGCCCACACCTAAACCCGCAACCAGCGCATCTCCAAAGGGCGCTCCAACCGATGCTTCTGGTAACAATACGGAAACGCCCAGCACATCCGATTTAATCTGGTTCCAGAGGGGGCTGCGTGTGCCACCTCCGACCGACCGAACTTCCGTAATCGGTACACCTGCCTTTCGGGCAACCTCGACATTATGGCGCAGCGCAAAGGCTGTCCCTTCCAAAATAGCACGGATGACAGCCGCTTTGGGTGTGGCAAGCGATAAGCCAAACAATACGCCACGTGCATGAGTGTTCCATAAGGGTGAGCGTTCGCCCATCATATAAGGGAGGAAGATCAAGCCATCGCTGCCCGCAGAGACTTGCGCGGCTTGCGTGGTCAGCAAATCGAAAGCATCTACATGAGTCTGAGCAGCTTTTTCGCGCTCAGCGTCCGCGAATTGATCACGAAACCAGCGCAAACTCGCACCGGATGAGACCATCGCGCCGAGTAAGAGGTTAATCCCCGGCAAGGCATGCGGCATGGCGATGAAGGCCGACTCGGTCACGCCTTTGTCGTTGGGCATAATCATGACGGTCGAGGTTCCGGTCATCTCGGCAGCAACACCTGCGCCAGCCGCTCCCGCTTCGAGGGCTGCGGCTGCGCCATCGACTGTGCCGACCATCACAGGCGTACCGATACGCAAGCCTGTCGCTTGGGCGGCTGATGCACTGACCCCACCGAGGATTTCATGTGCTGCACGCGCAGGTGGAAAGTGACGCGGTTCGACTCCACACGCGCTCATGAGATCGCTCGACCATTCGCCCGTCGCATAATCATGGAGTTGTAAGAGCGCGGCATGAGAGAGATCAAGACTCATCAATCCGGTGAGGCGATAATTGATATAACCCGTGATTTGCAGGAAGGTTTGGGTACGCGCCAATAATGAGGGTTCATTCTGCATGTACCAGCGATGCTTGGCTGCCACATAGAAGGCATCCGGTCGATTGCCTGTGACGCGGTAAATGGTTTCGGCGCCGAGTAGGTTTTCCAGTTCAGCGACTTGGGTTTCCGCGCGGCGATCCATCCAAATCAGGGCGGGACGCAGCGGTTGACCATCGGCATCCAGTGGAATCAGCGTCGGGGCTTGGGCGCTGACACAAATGCCAGCGATGCCTTCTGCTCCCTGTTCAATTTGGGATAAGGCTTGGCGAATGGCGATAACGGTCGCCTGCCACCATTCCTCTGGCTGCTGCTCCACCCAACCGGGCCGAATGTGATACAGCGGATATTCAGCACTGCCAACCGCTTGCAAACGCCCATCTAATCCAAAGAGAGCCGCTTTGGCAGCGGTCGTGCCGATGTCGATGCCGAGTAATAAAGGTTGCATTTTTGCGCTAAGTCTAATTGAATTATTTCAATCAACTGTAGCGCATTTCGGTGTTATTCCACAGTTACCAAGTGCCTGTAATTGCTGCTTTGGGGTCGTGAATCGCACGGCTGTCAGCGGGCGCTTGATCACGGTTGAACATGCCATAATCACGGAGGACGCTGGCAACCCGCAGCCGATAATCGCCAAAAACCGCAGCCCGACCTTTGGCTTGGGCGGCTCGATGTGGGTCAAGTTTACGCCACGCTTCAACGGCTTGCTCATCCCGCCAGAAGGAAAGCGAGAGCATCTTGCCGGGGGTTGTCAGACTTTGGAAGCGCTCAATCGAGATGAAACCGTCAACGCCATCCAGCAAAGGGCGCAAATCGGCGGCAATATCGAGATACGTTTGTTTGAGTCCGTCAGCGGGTAGAACTTCAAAGATCACAGCGACCATAATCATTTCTCCTGATTGAGTAACGGAATGCGGGTATTGGTAGATAGACGATAGCTGACCATTTTGGGGAAGGCGCTGACATCCAAGCCGGAGCTAATCAAATGTTGGAGTGCCGCGCGAGTGATAATCTCCGCAATGGATTGACCGGGGCAAGCGTGGACGCCTAAGCCGAAGGTGAAGCAAACAGGATTTTGGCGATGAATATCAAAGCTATCCGGCTGCGGGTTAGCCAATGGATCACGGTTAGCAGCAGCCAACAGCACCAGAATCGCATCATCGGCTTTCATGGATTGTCCAGCCACGATGCCATCAGCAGCCAGAAAGCGGCGTGTGTTTTGAACAGGCGCATCGAAACGGGCAACTTCCGCCACAAAACGGTCTAACAGCCTCATGTCAGCGCTGATTTTTGGGTAGAGATCGGGATGAGTAGAAAGGCTAAGAAGCGCATTGCTGATGAGTCCGGCGGTGGCTTCATACGTTTGGGATATAAAGCCGATTGCGTTAGAGAGCGTGAGGGAGTCATCCGTTACACCCACCTGGGATAAAACTTGGGATAAATAAATGAGTAATGTGGGATTCTTTTCGGCTAACAATTGGCGAAACACATCAAATAAATGCTCAGCCACCGCTTTGCCATGTTCGATTTGTTTATCTGTGCTAATGGGCGACAAGCAGTAGACAAAATCGGCCATCCAAGCAGCAATTTGGGATAAATATTCATCAAGTACGCCGAGCAAACTTGCCATCACATAGGCAGGCAAATCGAAAGCAAAGTCGGTGAGACGATAAGGGTTATATTGATCTATAAGCCTTTGAGCGTGGCGCAGGCTGACTTCAAAAATCACGTTTGGATCAAGCATATCGAGCGTGGTGGTCACCGCTTTTTTCAACGGGCAGTGACCTCTACCGTCAGTCATACGAACCAGCGCACCGAAGATTTTACCAGCCGTCGAGCCGACCACTGCCCGTGGAATAGGTTCGGCAGCCGGACGAACGCGGCATAAATCATTGCTCAGCACAGCACTTACAGCCTTGGCACTCGAAGCGACCCACAGGTGCAGTGCGTCATCATAGTAAATGGGCTTTTCAGCCACAAGACCGGCATAAAAAGGATAAGGATTGGAATGGGTAGCAGCAGCGATAGCATTTTCGGGTGACATAACACTGACCTATGGGTATCACGAACGACAGCCACAGCATAGCACAAAACGGCACAGGCACGTTTCGGTTTTCATCGAAGTATGGATGTAGTATACTGACGCTATACGAAAAAAATATGGAGGTGAGTGATGCGACCGGAACCGGACTTATCCACAATAGCAGCCTTAATCGGTGATCCAACACGGGCAATTATGCTCTCGGCGTTGTTGGGTGGGCAATCCTTACCCGCCAGTGAGTTGGCTTATCGGTCACACATTACCGCGCAAACTGCCAGCAGCCATCTCGCCAAGCTGGTTGACGGTGGATTGCTCACCATGCAGCGAACAGGCCGACACCATTACTACCAACTGAAAAATGCGGAAGTCGCCCATTTATTAGAGGCATTGGCCGTGGTCGCGCCGCCAGCACGCGTTAAGACACCAGCCCAATCCGAGGAACTCAGCGAACTGCATCTGGCGCGAACCTGTTATGACCATCTTGCAGGCAAGCTGGGTGTTGCGGTAACCCAATCGCTGCTCGACCAAGAACTTATTCGCTTGGATGAAGTTGATTATCAAGTGACCGCAGACGGATCAAAGTGGTTGGCAGCATGGGAAATCGACGAAAGCCAACTGCACAAAGGACGGCGTAAATTTGCCTGTACCTGCCTTGACTGGAGCGAACGACGCTATCATCTGGCGGGTGCTTTGGGTGCAAGTGTAGCAGCTAAGTTTTTCGAGAAAGGCTGGGTTGTTCGTATCGCTGGAACACGCGCCATTCGCATCACCGACAGTGGTCAAAAAGGCTTGAAGGAGCAATTTGGAGTTGATATGTAGCTTTAGAAATGAACATTCACTAGTCTTCAGTGCCTTCAAATATTTGAACAAAGATGATTGTCATCGTGTAATAACACAACGCTTGTGCGAGGAAATGGAACCCTTTAGGATATAAGGTGCAAACTCATACTACTGTTGCTTCAAGATGTCTTAGAGGAGAATCCATGTCGCAAGAGATACTAGAAGTTCGACCCTTTCCACAACCGCAGCAAGCCATTGAGTGTATGCTGCTGCCGTTGCAAACGCTGTTTAACCATCAGCGCTATCCGATGGACACTCCCCAACGCTTACGCTCTTATTTGATTGTTCTTTTTACAAAAGGCAAGGGATGGCATTCAATAGACTTTGCCTCCTACCCTTATCAGGAAAAAACATTGTTGTTTGTGGCAGAGAATCAGGTGCATCAGTGGGAAATTAACGCTGAAAATGATGCATTCGTGTTAGCCTTCTCAAAAGAATTCTTATACAAGAGTTCGCTAGACAGAGAGATACTGGACAGTTATCGTATTTTTGATTATTCGCTGGAATCTCCGACATTGACGCTGGAAGATGAAGATTACCAGCGCTTTCTTTCAATCTTTCAAGAACTCAAGCACGAATTTGACCAAACTGAGGTAGACGTTTTCAAACATGATATTTACCGTAACTTATTAAGAACCATCTTACTACTTGCCGAGCGGCGCAAACGGAGCGAGGCGCAACCCACTATACTTGCTCAATATGGCGAATTTGTTCGGCTTAGAGAACAGGTTGAAGTTGATTTTTCGCGAACGCGCAATGTTCAGGATTATGCAACCACATTGGGTTATTCACCCAAGAAGCTTAATCAAGTAACCCAAATTGTATTGGGCAAAAATGCGAAGCTATTTGTCGATGAGCGGGTCATTCTGGAAATCAAACGTCTTCTCATCCACACCAATTTGTCGATTAAAGAGATTGCTGACCGAACAGGTTTTGATGAACCAACTAATCTGGTCAAATTCTTCAAGCGTTATACCCAACAGACACCGTTGGCATTTCGTGAACAACTTGTACTCGCTCAAAGTTAGGAGCAGATTTACCATCATTTGGCGCTAATTTACCTTTTCCCGTAGTAAGAAAACACTTACTCTTGAGATGTAACTGATACTCATGAAAGGGAAATTCACATGGCAACAATTCAAATTGTAAAGTTCCGTGTCAACGATGGCGCGAATCAGGACGAATTCCGCGCCCTTAATGAACGCTTCCAGCGCGAAGTAGCGCCAAAGCTGCCGGGGTTGGTGCGGCGTGAAGCGACCTGTTCGGCTGACGGCGAGTGGTTGTTAGTTTTGCGTTACACCGATATGGAAAGCGCCCACAATGCCGGAAAATCCGATACCAGCGACATCTCTCAAAAATTCATGTCTTTTATAAACATGAGCAGCATGTCCGCCTCGTTTTACGATCTTGTCAGCGAAGGCTAACCACGGTTCAAGATAAACAAAGTATGCCAATTCTAGACATCAGCATGGAGCCATGATGGTCACTGGTAAGAATCGCCTAGAAGCCTTTAGCGATGGCACTTTTGCTATTATTCTCACCATTCTGGTGCTTGAATTACATATCCCTCATTTAGAGAATAATTCCCTGCAAGCATTCCTTGCAGGGATGAGTGTACTTGCGCCGAAACTGTTGAGTTTCCTGTTCAGCTTTTTCATCATCGCCATTTTCTGGGTCAATCATCATCATATCGTACATCAAATCGAAAAGGTTGATTCAAAGCTCCTGTGGCTGAACATCATATGGCTTTTCTTCGCCTGCCTCTTTCCATTTTTGACGGCGTTTCTTGGCGATTATCCCGGCAATCCGTTTGTCGTTGCGCTCTACCCGCTTAATATGGCCTGTGCGTCTATCGCATTAGGCGCATTCTGGAAATATGCTTTTGTGGACAGCAACCTAGCCCCCAACACCTTAACACAAGAACAAAAACAAAAGCGCATTCGCCAAGATCGAATCGCAACAGCCGTCAATATCGTATCAGCGGCATTGGCCTTTGTCTGGGTTCCAATCACTTTAATTATCATCATCGTCATGCCTTTTCTGTTCGTTGTTCCTGAATTGCTTTCCAATCGCTCTGAAGAATAGATGCCCAAGACAAATGAAAAAATCGCCCTGATTACTGGCGGCACCAGCGGGATTGGCAAACAAACCGCTGTAGCATTAGCAAGGTTAGGCGCGTGGGCAGGCGGGCTGAAAAAAGCAGTTTGGGATAAAAAGAAAAAGTGGGAAGGTCTGTGACCTTCCCCTACGAAAGAGATTTATGAGCTAAATCGAGCGCATCTGTCCGCCATCAACGCGCAGAGTCGCACCAGTGATGTATTCGGCAGCCGGTGAAAGTAAGAAGGCCGCTGCTGCACCAAAATCATCAATCGTACCGAGGCGCTTGAGCGGAATACGAGCGACACTTTGCGCTCTCACTTCCTCAATGCTGATGTTCTGGCGCTTGGCGGCTGCCGCGTCAAGTTGAGCCACACGGTCGGTATCAATGCGACCGGGAATCAGGTTGTTCAGGCGAATATTCTTGCTTGCCAATTCATCGGCTAGCGTTTTGACCAAACCCGCCACACCCGAACGCATCACGGTCGATAAGCCTAAGCGTTCAATCGGTTCTTTGATGGACGATGAAGTAACCGTCAAGATCGAGCCGCCGTTGGTCATGTGCGGAACCGCCGCGCGGATCATGCGAACCGAACTCATCAATGTCAGTTCAAAAGCCGCCTGCCATTGAGCATCGGTCATATCCAGCAGCAAGCCACCGGGCGGACCACCGGCATTAACCAGCAGCGCGTCGATCACACCCCATTTGGCAACCGTCGCATCTACCCACGCGGTAATCGAGTCGGGGTTGGTCACATCACAAGCAGATCCAATAACTTCAGCACCCGTTTCATCGATCAATTTTTTAACAGCAGCATCCACAGAAGCACTGTCACGGCTGCAAATCGAAACTTTCGCGCCATCAGCGGCTAATGCCCGTGCCACACCGAAGCCTAGCCCTTTGCTGGCGGCGGCGACCAATGCTACTTTACCTTTAAGTCCTAAATCCATTACATCCTCCAAATATAATTCGTAGGGATTTGCCGCTGGCAAATCCTCTGTTATAAAGTGACCTTTTTCGTCGGATCAGTGATGCCTACCCGTTTGAGTACCCAATCAAGTTCATCATGTGTGCCTGCATCAATTGCTACAAAGGGATTACGCAGGGTCGGTGTAGCCATCGCGCCACGCCGATAGAGCAGTTCTTTGCGGATGGTGAGGTTGATAATCGGCTGGTTTTCATAGCGAATCAGCGGCAAATACTTGTCGAAGATTTGCTCGGCGGTGAGGTAATCGCCCTTTTCAAAAGCCTGATAAATCGCCACCAAAATCTCGGTGAAAGCAAAGCCGGTCATCGTGCCGGATGCACCGCGCCGCAATTCTTCCAACAGGAACATGCCCCCCAAGCCGCCGAAAATCTCAAACTTGTCGGTACGCGCCCGAATCGCACCAATTTTTTCCATCAACGGCGGATCTTCCAACTTGAGGTAGCGCGCGTTGGAGATTTTGTCCGCTAGTTTTACCAGCATATCCGCCGACATAAACACGCCGTTCACAGGTGGGAAATCTTGTACCACAATCGGTTGGTCAATCTGCGCCGCAATGTCACTGTAGAGGCCGATAATCTGGTCGTCAGTCGGTTTGTTCATACGCGGCGGGGCGATCATAACACCCGCAGCACCGGAGGCGAACGCCGCTTTGCTCAGGCTGATGCAGGTGGCAAGGTCTTCGTGGCTGGTTCCCACAACGACTGGAACACGTCCAGCCACCGTTTCAATAACGGTTTCGACCACCTGCCGCCGTTCATCGACGTTCATTTTGGCGGCTTCACCTAACACACCGAGGATCGTCAGACCATATGCACCTTTATCCAATTGGAATTCAACCAGTTTTTTCAAGCTGTCGATGTCGAGTGCCGCATCGGTGGTAAAGGGTGTTGCTAGAATGTTGAAAATGCCAGTGATTTTTGATGTCATAGTGTCTCACTCTATATTCGTAAAAGAAAACTTCAAAGGATACCCATCAATAAACGTGCTACTTTAAGTAGGACAAGCAATCATGAGGCTGGAGCCGTATGCCGTCAACGGTAAGAGGAATACGCCGAGTAAAGCTAGACTATTACCTCCCAATTTCCAATATTTAAAGCTAGGAAACTGATATAACAAGATGCTGCTTAATAGCCTCGTCACGACGACTGTAAAAATAAATGGTGTGGAAAATAGCCGCGAAAAAGTGTATCCAAAGAACATACCGCATACGGCTATATTCAAGCAAACGATATATCCTAACAGCGTATTGTTATTTATATTTTTATCAAACCACATCCAAATACCTATAAATAAACCGAAATTCGCTCCAATAAATAGCACCGCAAGGATATTACCTTGGACAATATTTTCAAACGAACAGACTCCGGCAAGATCAATACCAAACACAATGCCCGAACCAAAGAGTTTCCCAACTGCAAAAAGAGTAATCCCTAAAAGTACATTTTGTATGCCAATTCGATTTAGAAAATTTTGCTGTCGTCCATGTGACCAAGATGAATCTAAGTTGATAATGTTTCGACTAACAAATGTGAAAGCAAACCCAGCCCAGATACCCGCGATGACACTAAAGATTTCGAACGGTATTTTCACTATTTTCCACCGCTGCTACCTACCCATGTGTTTCGTTCTCTTTAATGAAGTCACACCGTTATCATGTCTATTATGAACTGCGGATCGTATATCTGCCATGTCCGCATCGTAGACCAATCGTCAGCCAGCAACCCATCACAACAAAAAGTGCTTATGGTATCATGTGAGCCAATAGACCTCAGAATGAGTGGAGAATTTACTGGATGAAACGACTCATCGCCCTGTCAGCCGTGATGCTGCTGACCATTTCCGCCGTGACCTTCGCGCAGGATGCTAACCCTGCTGTACCGCTTTTTGAGCCAGCCGTTTGTGCTTACAAAGAGGGCCAACCCACCAGCCAAGCCTGCCTTGACTTAATGGCCTCCCGCGACAAATTGAAGTTCGACCGTGCGCCATTGGACGGCACCACCATTGGTTACTTTAGTTTTTATCGCGTAGGGCCTGATCCGGTCAGCAAGTATGATGCACCCGGTGGTAATATCGTCGGTGAAATTCCCAAGGGCTTCAACTTCATCAATGCAACGAATGAAGACAATCCCGACTGGTTGCAAATCTTAGGTGGCCTCTGGATTCCACGCGCCAACACCAAGTTGGTTTCTGCCTCCGAGTTCACAGGCGTGGTACTGCCCGAAAATTGGGATCAACCGTTTGCGTGGGTACTGGATACCACCGGCATTTATGCCTCACTGGTTCCCGGTGGCCCCGGCAACAAAGAGAGCGGTTATCTGACCCGTCGTTATGATCTGGTGAATATCTATGCCGAAGCCACCGACGCGGAAGGTTGGCTGTGGTACATGACAGGCCCGAACCAATGGTTGAAGCAAACCTTTGTCTCCAAAGTGCAGCCTGCTCCGCATCCTAAAGATAGCACCCAACAAGAAATCACTGGACGTTGGGTGGCGGTTGATCTTTATGAGCAAACCCTCGTCGCCTATGAAGATAATAAGCCTGTCTTTGCCACCTTGATCGCCAGCGGCTTGCCTAACCACGATACCAACGAAGGCTTATTCAACATCTGGGCGAAGATGCCCGATGACCGTATGTCGGGTGCGACCGGCGCACCTAGCGCTTATGATTTGCAAAGTGTGCCGTGGGTCATGTATTTTGACGGTTCGATCAGTCTGCACGGTACTTATTGGCATGACTTTTTCGGCTATCGCCGCAGTCACGGCTGTGTCAACTTGAGCATCAGCGATGCCAAGTGGTTGTTCAATTGGACGGCTGGTGCAACACCGTCTGACGACGGCAGCATCATGAATTATGTCTACGTCTTCAGTTCAGGTAAGTATGGCGAACCGCCGCACGGTTTGAAGAACGGCTAAACGTTCGATACGACACATTGTAGGGGCGCACGGCTGTGCGCCCTTTTAATTATTTTGCCATATTTTCCCATTACAACGTCAAGTACTGGTAACTAACCCGATGCTGATTATTCACCCCACACAAAATCATCGCACGCGGATCACGACCGAAGGCGATGCGTTTCGCCCACGTCGTAGGAAACATTTTGAGTTCATGCCCCGACATCCCTTGTGCGGGTCGCATCGCGAAACCATTTGCCGATAACACCTCTTGCACCCGTTGCACACCGTCCTCTAATGACCAACCGGCTTCAGCCAATGCACCACCGTTCAACCAGACTTCGAGCATTGCGTTGGGTCGGCTGATAGCTGCAAGTCCTGTCAGTAAACTTACATCCTCACCCAGTAAGACTTCGAGCAAACTCCCCCACGGAAAGTTGATCGTAATCTGTGATGCTAGGCCATATAACTCACTCGGCAGGGCTTGCGCGTTCGCAATCACAAACAACGTGTTCGCTTGAGCGCGGCGTGAAACATCCTGTAAGTTTTCGCGGCAGGCATCCATACCGATGACGCAGCATCTGGGATCAGCCTGCGCCATGTGCTGCACAAAGCGTCCGTCACCTGTACCAATGTCAATATGAATTGTTCTATATCCGTTCAAGCGTTCGGCAAGCACCGATGCGTCCATAAACGAGGCGTGTTTGCCCCGAATGATTTCCATTCTAACCTCCTGTTTTGTTTGTCGTTTCGGTGAAGTTGGGAAAGACAAAACAGGTAGGCGGTGCGCGGGCACAATGAACGCAAAAAGTTCGGCGGGGTCAAGTACCGTCGAGATCTTCGGGTTCTGGTTTTAGGCGGACTTTACGGCATGTCAAACAAGCCCATAGGGCTGGTGAGGAATGTTGACTTAGTCTACAAGCTGAAGACTAATTAGGGGGACGAGCAACCAATTTTAGGGTGTACATGATACGAACCGATCTCAAATATACTAAGCTCACATAACGGGTGTTGTCCCCATTATATTATAGTCACGCGTACCGATAAAACATTACATCTAATTGTTGGGATGGCTGCCAATTTTATAAACCTGAAGTTTTTCGCTGACACCCTTGACCAACACTTCATCCGGGACGACGTGATGCGCCTTGAGCGTCTCACTAACCCCCGGCGAATTGTAGACTTCAGCGGTGATATACACTTCGTTCGAGTCAGCCAGCGCCTGAACCCTCGCCGCGATATTGACCGTCTGCCCGAAATAGTCATTCTTGTCGTTAACCGTCACCGCAATCGAATGCCCCCGGTGGATACCCACTTTCAGGATCAATTCCTGTGAAATCGTTTGGTTAAACGCTTTCAGCGCATCAATCATCTCTATTGCGGCGCTGGTGGCATCCACCGGACTGTCGAAAACCGCCATCACTGCGTCACCGATGGTCTTCACAATAGCACCATTCCGTTCATGGATGACGCGGCTTAACGCGTCAAAGTGCTGGTGTACCAGAAAATAGGCTTTGGCATCACCGACCTGCTCATACATAGCTGTCGAACCTTTTAGATCGGTAAACAGGAACGTGATGTCTTTAATCGAAAGGGCTTCGGCAGAATTGATGACCTGCGACCGGAACAGATTATTAAAAGTTTGGGTCGTCAACAGCTTTTTACCGCTCAAACTTGGCTTTAATGCCAGCACCGGTGTCGGCATATCGGGCGGCTGATAAATCCACAATGCACTGCGGCGATCCTGCAAATTCTCCATTTCAATCACAACGTTGCCGTTGGGCAGTTCACATTCAAGATCATAAAAAGAAGTTACTGGCTGATTATCCGCAGCTATCGCAGTCACGGTACGCGGCTGCATCTTTGGATCGTCGGATTGAAATTTGCCGTTGACCAGCTTGATCGGTATCCGACTGGCATTCTCATCAAATTCATGAGTCACGGACATCTGAATACAACTTTGGTTTTCGCCGTTAGTCGCCCGCAGCGGCCCCGGAGGGATTTCGAAGGCCGTTGTCATTTTCGCTCCGGGTTGTACATAATCAATATATTTGGTGATGTATTTAGCAATATCGCGCCATGAAGAAAATTGAGGCAGCGGCGAAATTAAGTCTTTACTCAGGCGGTAATTGAAGTACAGGTCTTCAATGTCGAGCGTTTCGGGGTGATGATATTGGATGTCCCGAACCTGTGGGGAAATCGAAAATGCGACCAGTATGTAATCATCCAGCGAATAATCGCGCTCAATGCCGCAGACCGAGCATACATTATGCGACCGAAGCTGTCCCATGTTGTGCATACTGTTGACGATAAAGCCGCAGTGCGGGCAAACAATATGCCAATCCATTTCAAACAATCCGATTTTGGCGGCATGGAGGAACAAATCCAATGCTTCGCTTTCGGTCATGTTGCGTTCTGCCGCATATTGGACAGGATTGACGCGGAGCAAATCAAAGTCCGTCGCGGTACGGATAAAGGTCTCCAACTTGGAGATTACACGCGGACTCCACGAACGAGCCATCTCCAATTGCGAGAGCTGCTCATCAAGCTGCTGTTCATTGATTTTGACATCGGACATGTGTAATTCCTTGGTCGTTATGGGATAAAGGGCATCCGCCGCGATGTCCTATTTAAATCTTAGACCGTTTTGCGCGGAATAACAGCAGTGACTTCAACCTCGATCAGCCATTCTTCGCCCGCCAACGCGCTCACCTCGACCAGCGAAGTAGCCGGTGGATTGACCGGAAACAAGCGCTTGCGGATGTCACTTACCACCGAACGCTGCCACATATCAGTGATGTAGGTGGTGGCACGGACAATATCACTGAGGCTTGCGCCTTGTGTCGCGAGGATAGCTTCGATGTTTTTGTATATTTGCTCGGCCTGTGCCGCCAAATCTTCTTTACCGACCACGTTGCCCTCTTTATCCTCAGCTACTTGTCCGGCTAGATAAAGAAATGTCGCGTCGCCCACATCCACTTTGACCAACTGTGAGTAGAGTCCACCGGGATTAGAAACAACATCAGGATTGAGGTGTGATTTTTGCATGGAATATCCTCCGAAGATGCAGTATGTGCTTTTTCAGAGAGTGTATCACGTGCTACGATACCCTGTCTCTAGCCTGTGCAACCCAATCCTGCCCTGTGACACCTTTTTCGCCCAGCACCATGTTCAACTGCGCTGCATGTTCCTGAATGTGACGCATACTATACATCTGCATCTCGATATAGGGCGCTTGGATCCACTCCAATACAAAAAGGTTGTACGCCTTCTCATCCGTCAGCCCTTCAAAGATCGCTTGGGCTTTCGCGCGACAAACTTTGAGGTACGTGTAAATTTGGTCTTTCGTATAGAGTTGATCCGGCAGCTTACACCGAACAAAAGGCGCAGGCGGCTTAAAATCTTCAAAGGAACCACCGAGGAATAGGTCAGTCCATGACAGCGTGTGATAAGCAATATACCAGAATTGCCCGTATCGCGCATCATCTGAATCATTCCAAAGTGCAACCGTCCAAAGCGCGTCAGGGCATAAATTGAGCGCATCTTCCAACGTATCAAGTGCAGCACCATATTGTAGCCAGAGACTTGTTTTCAGCCTTGCGTCCATTTGAATGACAGCCTTTCACTTGTACAGATTTGAGGCAAAACAAAGAAGCAGAGTAGTATAAAAATTCTACTTCATAGCGGCATATTGCACAAGTGTTCTGGTATGCTGTTCAGGGTAATCGCATCAAAATTGGTTTGAAGCCTTTTGAACTAAACTGAACCGACTTTCCGTAGGAATACATAGGAATTTCTGTATAGTCGACTATTACACTTGGTTCAGAGTAGCTCTTAAGAGATGTTTAGAGTATTGCTGGAATTTGATGCGATTACCCTGGTATGCTGTTGATTGCTAAGCGGGAATTGACTCTTATTGTCATCAAAATCAGCGTAATTGTAAGATGTAGGACTGAGGCGTGCCTCAACCGCTAATCATTTATCATTATCATGTTATCAAACGGAACAGAAATCGTGTTTGCTATTCAGGATCGCGCTTTGGCTGCCGCTGCATTTCGTCATAGACCAATCCCGCAATCCGAATCACATGGTCACGCAAATACTGCTGGTCGCCCCAATTCATCGCTGAAAAGCTCATCAGGGCAAACTCGGAAAAATCAGTGGTGGCCGTTTGCACTCGAAAGCGCTCAAACACCGGGAACATCACACTCAAGATATAATCGCCAAGTGAACCAACCCACCACGCAGGTGGAATATAAGTTCCATAACGCTCAAGATTGTAGGCGATGGACTGTGCGGCCTGCGGAATATAATCGAAGGTTTCAGTTGATGCAGCACCACAACGCGGGCAAACGACTTCCGCCGTGTAAGGGATATAGTGAGCTTCACATTGAGGGCAACTATAGCTGTAAACAACGTGTAGCGTCATGGGTCTACCTCTATAAATACTGAAAATATTGTTTGGATAAAGTGAGGTTATTCTCTCAATATCAATCCATACCGTGTCCCCCAATTACGCAGGGGAATCGAAATAACCCCAATTTGATTAGGTTATAGTGGGTGATGCAATTATTCATCTATAACGGAGCGATCAGATGGTAGGGAAGAGGCATGCCTCTTCCGCGCATTTGCTCAAAAAGTGTGTTTGCAAGTGTACAAATGTGGACTGACAGACGAATTAAGTGCTTTCAGTGCGCTTAAGTAGCCATTGCCTGTAGGGGCGCACGGTTGTGCGCCCCTATCATATGAGGGTTAGTACTTCCGCACCAGCGCCTTATAAACGGCAGGCTGGCGGTTCTGGATGAACTGGTATTCTTCGCGGTTCTTGCGCACTTCATCAAGGTCAATACGGGCGACCGAGAAGCCTTCTAACGGCTCACCCGTCTTGGGGTCGGTTTCAGCCGCCAGCGATGCATGAATGTGACCACGCGGCCCGACGATCATACTTTCGCCGCCGAAGGTCAGCGTCACATCTTCACCGATGCGGTTGGCCGCCGCCACGAAAATCGAGTTTTCATAAGCACGGGCGCGCACATAGGTTTTCCATTCGTCAATGTTGGCGGCTTCCCAGTTGGCGCAGACGCAAACAATATCCGCACCATCCAAGGCGAGGCTGCGGGCAACTTCAGGGAACGCCAGATCGTAACCAATCATCAAGCCGATGTTACCGACTTCGGTGGGGATAATCGGCAGCTTGAAGCCTTCGCGGAAGGCCATACGCTCTTCACCGCGCAGATGGATTTTGTTGTAAACGTCCAATAGTTCGCCGTCCGGCCCGACCAATACCGCCGAGTTATACAGCACCGACTCGACCTTTTCTTTGGTCACCATACCGAAGGCGATATACACGCCGTATTCGTTGGCGCGTTGGGCAATTAAGTTGATGGTCGGCCCCGGTACACGCTGCGCCAATTCGGTGAAGCGCACACCCAATTCATAACCACTGGTGATGAGTTCGGGGAAAACGATCAAGTCTACTTTTTGTTGTGATGCGATCTTGGCGATGGTTTCCGACATCTTAACCAGATTGTCTTCAGCCTCGCCCAATTTGGGGCGCATTTGCACCGTCGCCACTGTGATTTCACGCATGGGTTTTCTTCCTTAATGCTGGATGCAGAACATACCTGTCTATTGTAACGGTAGATTGTATTTTACACGACTCGGCTGTGGACAATTGTCACTCGCATATTTGCCGTAGGTTAAAAGCCGTTTAAATACCGATTTTTGCAGGTTAATTCTAGAACAAAAGTGCGAATTTTGCAAGCCGAAATCGCCTTGGTAGCACCACACTAAACGGTGGATTTGGTTTTCTCGCTGAAAATGTGCATTTAATGACCCTCAATCTTGTATTGGCTCCCTCCATCGCTTGCGGGGGAGGGTTGGGGTCTTTCAGGGGTAGGTATTCGTTAAGTCAGGCAAGAATGTCCTGTTTTTAATATCTGCTTAATGGACGACATACGGTTAAAGGCTCATTCAGTCCCGTTTACGGGGCTTTATTCATGTTGCCGGAGGGTTTATCCTCCGGCAATCGCTAACGATCCATGCCTAATCGAGCAAATACCTACC
>JBBSBM010000052.1:0-49633 GCA_038251275.1 Aggregatilineales bacterium | reverse complement strand
TTCTCTCAACTCCAGAATGATGCTGATCAAACTCCCTTGATCCAATTCCCCTAGCTTCATCTCATCTCTTTGTTCAATCATCCCCCAACTATACTGCTTTTGCTGTCTTTTTCGCTACATTTACCGGCCTGAGTAGTTACACCTTTAGCAACCGCACACCCGGTCAATATGTGTCCGAAATACGTGATGTCCGTGAAGATTTACGCTTCGGTGTGGCCTTCGTACAAGATAAATAAATTAAGTTATGCTTGGCTATGCATCATCTTGGCGTAGCAGGCCGCACCGAACAAGCCGGGTTCTTCCTTCAAAATAACGTACACCGGTATTTTGATGAGAGTACTGGCAAAGCGTCCTTTGTTTAAGAAAGCCGCGATGAACGAACCATCCTTCAACTTTTCTATAATCTTGGGTGGAATGCCACCACCTAAATAGACCCCACCGAATGCCAGAGTCTTGAGTGCCATATTGCCACATTCCGCGCCGAGAATGCTGACGAAGGTGTTCAAGGTGTTCATGCACAATTCGGATGAATGACTGAGTGCAGCTTCCGAGATGATTTTATTCGCGGGTTCCTCAGCCTGTGCCAGCCGCCGTGCTACATCGGGATTTTCCGGCATACCGTTACTTTCCTTCAAGTAATCGTAGATGTGCTTGATGCCCTGCCCTGAACACACTCGCTCATAGCTAATGTGCCCGAAGCTATCATCCCAGAATTTGCTCTGTAGAAAGTGCAACAGCCCCGCTTCAAAGGTGCTGCGCGGCGCATAATCCGTATGTCCACCTTCGGTAGCATTCACGATATAGCGTCCCTTGCCACCCAAGTCGTCATAAATCAATATCGCTTCACCCAATCCGGTACCCGGAGCAATCAAGGCTTTGTTACCCGGCAAGGTGTTTAGTTGGGAGTCATAGGTACGGTTGAGCTGGAATAAGTCGTCTGGTTCTTTCATACCATCCGGCAGCGCCAACCCATAAGAAATCGATTCCACGTCATTCAACAAACTCACACGTTCAGTTTTCAAGGTTGATTGCAAATCGCGCACACTAATGAGCCACGGCAGGTTTGTAATCTGCGACTCGCCTTTTGCCTTATCTACCGGCCCTGCCACCCCGAAAACTGCCTGATCGCAGACCGTACCCGTTTCGCGCAGAAAAGTATCCACAATAGCCGTCAGCCCCATAAAAGCCTGACTGGAATAGGTCTTGATCTCACTGCTGCGTTCAGGTCGCACACCATCAACGTTGTATAGAGCCAAACGCGTGTTCGTCCCGCCAATATCGCCAACCAGTAACATGATTTTCTCCTCACGTATGGACATAATTATGGTGAGTATACACGGGAAACATTAAGAATGGGGTGAGGCGAAGCTCATGAAAATGATAGGACGGAAGACAGTTGAACCGTACTGAAAAATGGGCGCAACTCAACCAGCTTTATTTTGCTGGCATCATAGTCGGTATGAGCAGTACTCGTTGGCTGAGGGAGCAGTGAAAAATTAAAGAATGACAGCTTGTGTTACAATAGGTGACATCGATGGTTTAGCAAATAGGATATTAAGTGACGACGACTTTGATAATTGCAGATGATTTGACAACGCAGTTAAGTAAGATTGCGAATAATGAACAACGTTCGGTAGAAGCAGTGCTCCGTTCGGCATTAGCCCACTATGAAGCACGCCCCCAAAATTCAGCTTCGAATCGTACAGCCCTGGCCACAAATGAAATGTTTGATGACGAAGTCTCAATGGCAGTTCATAAAAAAGTCTCGGACTATTATCTGAAAAAACATAGTGGCCTAGATTGACCATTCTCTGAAATAGGCCGTTTACCCCGCCCGTTCCAAAATGTGAGCCACCACCGTCGCGCCTGTACCACCGATGTTTTGCGTCATACCGAGTGTCGCGTCCTTCACCTGATTGGCTCCCGCCTCGCCGCGTAATTGAGTAATCAAATCAACCAATTCATAAACACCTGTCGCACCCACCGGATGACCACGCCCTTTTAGTCCACCCATCGTGCTAATCGGCAGTCGCCCGCCAATCGCAAACTCGCCATCTTGTGCGCGGTATGGAGCCGTACCCTTTTCAGCGAAGCCCGCACCTTCTAAACTCAAGGCTGACATAATTGAGAAGGCATCATGGACTTCAAACAAATCAATATCACTCGGATTTACGCCCGCTTGTTGGTAGGCTTTTTGAGCGCTGCCCGAAGCCGCCTCTAACGTCAGGATGTTGCGCCGGTCACCTAAACTCAACGTATCGGTTGCTGATGCGCTGGCACGTACCCGAATAACCGGTTTGCCCGTTTGCCTAGCCATCTCCAACGGAGCCAAAATAATGGCTGCCGCGCCGTCACAAATGGGTGAACTGTCGTACAAGTTAATCGGATCAGCAATCATGGGCGCACGATCATACACCGCTTGCGAAATCGCTTTGCGGAACATGGCGTTCGGATTATTGACCGCATTTTTGTGGGCATTGATGCTGAAAGCGCCGAACGCCTCATGAGGCACTTTGTACTCATACATATAACGCCGCATAATCAGCGCGTTGAGTGCCACGAACGACGCGCCATGCGCCCCTTCGTAATCAGCATCAGCAGCCGTCGCCAATGCTGAAGTAATCTGTGCGGTGGTTTCGTCGGTCATTTTCTCGACACCACAGACCGCCACCACATCCACCATACCGCTGGCAACTGCTCGCACTGCTGTTTGGAAAGCCATACCACCGGACGCGCAGGCCGCCTCAATCGTTGCGGCTTCGATGCCGCGCCAACCCGCGTAATCGGCAATCAAGGTCGCCAGATGTGCTTGGTTGCTCAAGCGAGAAGCCAACATATTGGCAACATACAACGTATCCGGCTTTTCAATGCCTGCGTCCTCAGCCGCCTGCCGCAAAGCATTCGCACCCAACTCACGCAAGCTCAAATTCCACAATTCGCCAATAGGAGTTTGACCGATTCCGATGACGGCTACATCGCGCATAAACACATCCTGTACCATATTTCACAAAGTCATTATCGAAATATAGCACAGCCTAACTCTCAAAACCTAGCAGATTTGCATTTATGGAATACGTTCTACAGCTTTTGAGAGCTTTCATGCCTGATAAACCTTTCACATTTACGCCGGTTCTTCTCTGCTAGAATGAATTTACAAACGAGATTTTCTATTAACATGGATACAAAAAATTATTATGCGCCTCCGAAAATACGAACGTGACAATTCCCACGCTTATACCTTTGGTGTATTCCCCACACTTGAACTGCTACAACATCAACCAGAGAATGTGAGTGAGGTGTTACTGCATTCAGCCGGTGTTCGCAACGAAGGCATCAGCAAAATTAAGGCTGTTTGCCAGCAGCTCGGCATCCATATCAGCGTCGATGACAAACTGGTGGAACGGCTCGAATCCAAGGAAAATACTTATGCAGTAGGTGTCTTCGAAAAATACGATGTCGACCTGAAACCGGAAGCCAATCATGTATTGTTGGTCAACCCGTCTGACATGGGCAACCTCGGCACGACCTTGCGGACACTATTGGGTTTTGGCTGCCGCGATCTCGCAATCATTAAGCCTGCTGTGGACATCTTCGATCCGCGCACCATTCGTGCGTCAATGGGTGCGCTGTTTCAGGTGAACTTCGCTTACTTCGAAACTATCGAACATTATGAAGAGGCATTCACACATAACCTCTATCCTTTTATGACCAACGGTGAAGTACAGCTTCCTAACGCGGAATTTAAGCCTCCCTATACGCTGGTCTTCGGCAGTGAAAGCAGCGGTTTACCAGAGTCCTATCGCAAGCTCGGCATGTCCGTCACTATCCCTCAAACCAAAGCAATCGACTCGCTTAATCTCTCGGTCGCCATTGGCATCGCACTGTATGGGGCGGCTCAGGGGAAATAGTGTCCGTGCTTACTCGCCTCAATCTGCGTCACAATTGGTTATTAATTGTGGCAGGTATCATTGGCATCGGTGCGTTGAGTATGTTTTCAGATATACCATTTAAGTTTTCTGGGGTAATGCCCTTTGATAGTCACTCAACCATAAACTACGCTGAATTACTATCTCGGTATGGTGATTTTCCAGCGATACAATTTCTTATCATCCTTTTGATTGCAGTCATCATGTTTTTCGTAACGCTCGCCAATGCAAATGCATCTAAAGTCGCAGCCTCAATTATTGCCTTACTATCTTGTGTGGTTCTTTGTGGTGGTTTTACAAGTTATGTTCTGAGCGGCGATGGATCGAAACTTGCCCATGTGCAGACACTTCATCAGGACAAAATCACTTATCAACTCACCCGCGTCCGCACAATCGACAGTGGATTGTTATGGGATACATTTTGGATATTTCGATGCGATTCTGATGAGAACCATTGTTTATATATTGAGCATAATGGGAGAAAGTTTAATCCAATTATAGGCGATAGTACTCATGAACCATCTGCGCTGTTGACTCTTGATACTGCCACCAACGCGCTTTATCTCCAAATTGGCGACCAGAAAACACTCATTGCACAATAAATAAATGGGTTTTAAATACTCACTGGCTGAAATGCACTAAATCTGTGGTATGATGCTGCAACACCTCGCTGAGGCAATGCCGCATCAAGCAGACACACACAGATCATAACAGTCTGAGATCTCCCATTGAGAAGTCAACACTCCTCCCCGGAGAAGCTGCTACGTGGCTTAAGTTGAATCATCATATGGAGTAAGTTGTGGTTTCATCATTTTCTGAACTCGGCTTGAGCGAGACAACGCTCAAAGCCATTAGTGAACTCGGCTACGAAGAACCAACCCCTGTGCAAGAGCAAACCATCCGCCTGATGCTTGAAGGCAGTGATGTCATCGCCCAAGCACAAACCGGTACTGGTAAGACAGCCGCTTTCGCCCTGCCAATCATTCAAAATCTCGATCCGGGCATTCGCACACCGCAGGCTCTGATCCTCACCCCCACCCGTGAACTCGCCATTCAAGTCGCGGAAGCCTTTCAGTCCTACAGCAAGCATCAAGGCATTTCTATTCTTGCCGTCTATGGCGGACAACCGATTGACCGGCAGTTACGTGCATTAGATCGCGGTGTTCAGGTGGTCGTCGGCACACCGGGACGTGTCATGGATCATATCCGTCGTAAGACGCTCAGACTGGCACCTGTTCGCATGGTGGTGCTGGATGAGGCCGATGAAATGCTCAACATGGGCTTCATCGAAGACATCGAAATCATCTTGAAGGAAACATCGAAAGACCGTCAAACGGCGTTGTTTTCGGCGACGATGCCCGCACCCATCGCGGCCCTTGCCCGTCGTTACATGCACGATGCCAAGCGCGTCACGGTGTCTGCCGAAAAACAGAATATGCCCCAAATTCGCCAGAGCTTCTATGAAGTGGGCAAGCGGGACAAGTTCGAAGTTCTCTCACGTATTTTGGATTACGAAATCCCGACCGCCGCCATAATCTTCTGCCGTACCAAGCTAGAAGTCGATTCATTGGTACAGCGTTTGACCGCCCGTTCCCATACGGCTGAAGCATTGCATGGTGACCTCAACCAGATGCAACGTGACCGTGTGATGGGCAAGTTCCGCAGCGAACAAATTGATTTGCTGGTGGCGACAGATGTTGCGGCGCGTGGTTTGGATGTTGATCATATTTCGCATGTTATCAACTACGACATTCCGCTAGACCCGGAAATTTATGTCCATCGCATTGGACGTACCGGACGTGCCGGACGGACTGGTCTTGCGATCTCATTAGTGACCAACCGTGAAGCGCGTTT
Source organism: Aggregatilineales bacterium (assembly GCA_038251275.1). Lineage (GTDB taxonomy): Bacteria > Chloroflexota > Anaerolineae > Aggregatilineales > Phototrophicaceae > CFX2. The sequence goes on along the minus strand of JBBSBM010000052.1, from coordinate 43,853 downwards.
GTGGCAGATTGTCCAGCGCTCGGTTGGCAAACCTATTCAGAAGGAACGGCTGCCTACCCTCGATGATGTCGTCAACCGCCGCCGTGACCGCTTTAAGGAAACGCTGCGCGAAACTTTGGCTGAAGAAGGACTCGAACTGTACTTCAAGATGGCCGATGAACTGGGTGAGGAGTTTAGCCCGCGTGATATGGCAGCGGCTGCATTTAAACTGCTGTTGGGCGATACACCAGATGTGACCGAAGATCGGTTGGCGATCATGGAACCTGAACCAATGCGGACTTCTTACCGTGAACAGCGTGAACCCCGACGCTATAAAGACAACAAACGCTTTGTCCATGATGGTGACTCAACCCGCCTCAAACTGGATGTTGGACGTGAAGAAGGCGTTCGCCCCGGTGACATTGTGGGTGCGATTGCCAACGAAGCCAATATCGCAGGTTCAGCCATCGGCGCGATTGAAATACATGACCATTATTCAATGGTGGACGTACCGACCAAGCAAGTACCGAATGTGCTGCTGGCGATGAAAAGCACCAGTATCCGCAACCACAAGATCAACATCAGTATTGCCAAAGTGGGCAAATAAGCTATAGCTCACCATTTTTAGCTGAAAGATAGAGGGCGTTTGAACAGCAGGACGCCCCTATCCTTTCCAGTAATGACCTCTTTCCGCTACAATCGTGCGATGCATATTCTTCACGCCTACCCTTGCGAGACAATTTTAAATGGCTGGTAAAGATCGACGCATATTGGTGACCGGCGGCGGCACCTTTCTGGGCGATAACATCGCGGCAGCTTTGCTGGCTGAAGGCGCAGAGGTTACGCTGCTTGTTCGCCCCGGCACGGAGGACAAACTCGGCCCGTTAGCCCAACGTGTCCGTTGGATCGCAGCCGATGTCTGGAATCCCGCCAGCTTGCGGGGACGGGCACGCGGTCATGCCAGTGTAATCCACACCGTCGGCAGTATGATCGCAGACCCTACACAAGGATCAAACCACCACCGCCTAAACTTTGTTTCCGCCCGTAATGTCGCTAATATGTGTGTGAGTGACGGTGTTCCGCATATGGTGTTGATGAGCACGGTGCGCGCGCCGTGGGTTAACAACAATTATCTACGCGCCAAACGCGAAGCCGAAACTTATATGGAACGGGTGGGTTTAACCGCTACCGTTATTCGTGCGCCGGTAGCTTATGTACGCGGTGAGCGTCGGCATCCGTTCTATTTGATGATGACCATTTTGGGCAGCACACCGATTGTGTCGTGGTTCTGGTTCGGGCGGGTGGCACCGATGCCGGTAGATATGTTAGCGCGGGGTGTCGCCCGTATCACACTCGATAAAAGCCGAAACAAAACCATCTACTACGCATCCGACCTACGCAAACGCAATACCGCCCGCGAAGCCCGCCGTGCCGCGCCTGTCTTACCAGCTGAAAGTTTGCCGCAACAGCGAAAAGTGCATCCGTTTGAGCTGCTGGACGAGGAAACGCCGTTTGGCTGGCTGCCTCCCGATAAGAAAGATGATAAATAGTCGATAGTCAGTAGTCTATAGAAAGAAGCGGCAGGCATGAGTTTGCCGTTTTTTGATTCAAAGTATTGCAGTTGATGCTGCTGATGCTGTTGTAACAACCTCATTTTCATGGCGGATTTAAGGGAGTGAACTGCCGAATGTGCGGAAGTTGCTGCAATTACTGCAATTTCAGAGTGAAATATGCCCTAAAGGATTGCTTCGCTTATCGGAAATGTCGTCGTTGTCGTCAGTGTCACCGTCCGTCAGATGCTCAAGCATCCGCCTGAGTAAACAAAGGGCGCTAAAGCGCACGGGTAAGCCAGAAGTCATATTAAAATGTTAAGATGCCAGACGGGATTGTATCCCGCCCCTACGAAAATCATAGCAGATGTGAAGAGGAAACGGGTTACATTTTGGAAGAACATTTTGTAACTCTTTTAGATGGTTAGCGCTAACCATTTTGAGGGAGTGGGGTTGTTAAGTAGGTTGGGGAATGGTAGTAATCAGGTTTATGATGGTTTGTAGGTTTAAACCTAAGCCATAATATTGTTGGAATTAAAAACTACTATGAACAAAACACGATACGTTCTCCGTGCAAATAGACTTGTTTACGCTATTGTCATATTTTTAATTTTTATGTCTATTCCTTTATCGGTCAAAGTCTATTCGCAAGGTAATCCCGATAACCACACTGCAATAGCCTTAATCAGAGCTAGTAACTTATATGTCATGGATTCCGATGGTTCAAATCAGAGACAACTCACTTCAATGATTCCCGGTCCAACAGATCATCCATCATGGTCGCCCAGCGGTAGGAAACTTGCTTTTGATGCCGTAGTAAATAATAAGCCGAACGGGTCTAGTGCCAACGCAAATATTTTCATGACAGAAATAGACAATGTTAATCCGATCAATTTAACAAACAGTAATGGTTATGACAATTTGTTGCCCGTTTGGTCTCCAAAAGGAGACAAAATCGCTTTTGTTTCAAACCGTAGTGGCAATTGGCAGATCTTTCTAATGAACGTTGATGGGACAGATCAAGTGAGATTGACCAGCGGTGAAGCTGATGATGGTATTCACGGACTAACTTGGTCACCTGATGGCAGTAAAATTGTCTTCGTAAGTAACCGAGATCAAGGTAGAAACCTCACTACGGGGAACTATGAAGATGAGAACCTGTATTTGGTGGATGTCCCTGAAGATACAGATGGCTTTGCCAAAATAGAAATACTTAATTTAACATCTCCCATACATCAGTGTCCAGCAGGCGAAAATTATCTCAATCCAGTTTGGTCTAAAGATAATCAACTGGCATTTGCAGCTTTGGACTGCACTATAAATTGGGACATATTCACGTTTAGCATAGATGTTGTTTTAGCAGGAAAAACCAAAGATATTCAATACTTCAATCTTACTCGTCGGGTCAATGAGGATGGCGCATTAGGGCTGAGTTGGTCTCCCGACGCAAGCAGGATTATTTTTGTGTCCAATTACCCAGAGGTTACAAATGCGACAAGCGAAGACATATTTGTTGTAGATGTAACCGAAACCCTCAAAACAAATACTCCACAAATTGTCCAAGTGACTAATGACCCTGATATAAATAACTCTTATGGATTTCCGACATGGCAGCCAGAATTTTCCAGTAGTTAGCGGCGGACACGGCATGCCGTGTCCCTACATTAATACATTTTGAGATTAATTGTTATCGGATGAGCGATTCAATGGTGATACGGTTGAGGTTGAGGGTTTGAGGTTGAGGAATGGGAACTAAGCCGAAGCCGATGCGTCCTTGGGGTGTGACGATGGCATATTGATTATCGACCCACGCAATAAATCCCAACGGGCCACGAATGCTAACCGGCGCTTGATGAACCGTTATGTGATCTACTGCAAACGATATGTGATCTGGATGCCAGTCGATGCTATAGGTATGACGTTCTAAAAGCAGCGATGAGTCCAGTAGATGTTCACTGACACCGATTGCCCGCTGACCGATGGGCCAAATGCGACGATAAAGCGCCGGAATACGCATCAAAAAAACGGCAAGTGGTGCGGTTGGGGCGAGTGTCAGAAATTGCCAGCGAGTCGCGTCGATGGTGGCGGCTTTCCACCCCGGCCCGGATATGCCCTGCGCCAACTGCATATTGCTGGGTGGTGCAGAGAAAAAGAACCAAATGGCTTTGGGCAGCCGTAGACCTCGCTCCCCCGGCACAAAGGGATGATTCCAAAAGCCAAATCCGGCTGTGCCAACAGGTGGGTTTGATTTAAGAACCTCACCCCCTGTCCCCCTCTCCGCAAGCAGAGAGGGGGAATTGAACCCTGAATTTTCAGAACCCAATAGAGGATTAGCAGATGGAAATGATATAGAAGCAGTGACTTGCATTCGCAGCGGCGGTTGCCAACGGAAATCGGCTTTGGCTGCATAATCGGTCAATTGGGCATCGTGATAGCGAGAAGCATCGGTTGAAGGGATGTTAAAATGCAGCGTGTCCGATTGCTGTATGACCTGTCCCGCGCCGTAGTTTGTAATACGCCAAGGAGCGGTTAGGGGATGTTGAAGGTCTAGTTTATTGTGCATAAGGATTCGATGTCATCTAAAGATAAATAGTGTCGACGGACGGCAAGATGATGTTTAACAAATTAGAACGGAGAAAGTAAAATCAGACCCCTAACCCCCAGCCCTTCATCAGCTACGGTCGCAGGCTCCACCGCTGATAGCCCGTAGTAACAGGGCAAGGGAGCAATACGGGACGGCGGAACATCCACAGGAGGCTTCGCACTGTTCCGCCCCTACAAGGATACCCCGTATTAAAAAGTTATAGTTCATTATCGCACCCCTACAAAAATTCGTTAAATCTCTGAGAAGTATTGTAATTATATTTGCCGCCCTAACGTGATTCATATAGTGGATGATTTACTATAGAATTGGAAGCTAGCAATCCGAACAAATGGTCAATTTTCATCCGAGCAACGCTTGAGAAAACGCACCTAATTCGGTATGATTAAGGGATACAATTAATCCATAGATATGTCCATCTATCCCTGTAGAAGGTTGGATGGGATGTAAATGGATACGATCACTAAAAAGTGAGGTAACACTCCATTGGATATTACATGGTATGGTCATAGCTGCTTCCGCATCGCGGAACGTAACCGAACAGCAATCGTGACCGATCCCTTTTCAGAAAATATCGGTCTGGCAGTCCCCAAGCTCAAGGCGGATGTGATCACCATCAGCCACGACGAACCGGGACATAATAACACCGAAGCCGTGAAGGGTGCATCACATATCCTGACGGGTCCGGGCGAATATGAAATTGGCAGCGTGTTTATCACCGGAATTGAACTGCATCAGATTGATGGACAAATTGCACGCTGGAATATTGCCTTCCGTTTCGAGTATGATAACCTAACGGTACTGCATCTCGGTGATCTAGCACATGTGCCGGATCAATCCACCATCGAAAACTTTGGCCAAGTGCATGTGCTGCTGCTGCCAGTCGGTGGCGGCATGGGCTTACGGGCGAATCAGGCTGCGGAAGTCGTCGGTCTGGTCGAACCGGCTTATGTCATTCCCATGCATTACGGTATGCCGGGTGTGAACCTCGACTTGGAGCCAGTCGATAAGTTCTTGCAAGCAATGGGTGTCAGCACCGTACACGAGACCGATTTATTTAAGGTTCCAAGTACGGATTTCCCCGAACAGGCTCAGGTCGTCCTGCTCAAACAACAAGTGCAGGCATAGGGAGCAACTAGGTTATGGCATCGCTAGGCAAAGACAATGTTAAACTCATCATGCGATGGGATATTAAGCCGGAACGTGAACAGGACTATTTTGAATTCGTCGTCCGCGAATGGGTTCCGGGCATCACACGCATGGGTATGGAACCGACCGGCGCGTGGTATACCGCTTACAGCCATAACAAACAGTCGCAGATTCTCACTGAGGGGTTGGTAGAAGATTTGCCTTCCATGCGTGGTATCCTTGACAGTGGTGATTGGAAACGTTTGCAGGAACGGTTGATGGATTATGTCAGCAACTACGAGCAGAAAGTCGTGCGTGTCACAGGCGACTTCCAGTTCTAAGTGCAGACCGTTTTATAATGCGATTAACATGCGGGACAGAGCAGCGACTCTGTCCCTTTTGATTCACATTAAGATCAAATGTAGTTGAGTGTTATGTGCCGGAGGGCGCAAGGCCTTGCGCCCCTACAGTTGGAAAGTGTTATTCGTGAAACAGCGTTTCAACCTTATGCTGACACTAATCGTTCTAATCGCTGCGGTGCTGCGGTTGGTCGAACTCGGACAATATCCCCAACGGTTTAATCAGGATGAGATGGCGCAGGGTTACGACTCGTGGAGCATCTGGCGCACCGGACGCGATCAACATGGCGAACCATTCCCGCTGCAATTCCGCAACTTCAATGACTATATTCCGCCTGTCGCCAACTACATTACTGCGCCATTTGTTGGTCTGTTGGGTATGGATGAAACCACGACGCGGTTGCCGGTTGCCTTATTCAGCATCGCGACGGTGGCTTTGGTTGGCCTGTTGGGAAGATTGTGGTTTGGCGAGCTTGCCGGATTATTAGCTGCGCTGATGCTGACCTTCGAGCCGTGGCATCTCAATTACAGTCGTATCGCGTTTCCAGCCGGATTCGTTCCCTTTTTTACGGTTGTCGCGCTTTATACCTATACACGCGGGGTCGGCCTTTTAGCGGGCGACACACCGGATAAGCAACGTCGCAGTCTTTATTGGCTTGTGCCTTGCGGTTTGAGTTTTGCGATTCTTACGGCTACTTATTCCACGATGAAGATGGAATCGCCGCTGTTGATTGCCGCTTGCATCCTCGCGGGGGTATTCGTCTGGTGGCGTAACTGGCGCATCGGCCTCGTTTGGCTGATAGTCATGGCAATTTTCATCAGCCCTTTCGCGCTGAATCAAGTCATTAATTGGCAGCGCAGTCAAGGACGCTTCGATGCGATCAGTGTTTTCCGCGAAGCCAATTGGTTAGAGGCGTGGTTCAGAAATTATCGCGCTCATTATGATTTGCAGGCATGGTTCATTGATGGTTTGAAGGATGGTGTCGCCGTTCATCCAGTTGGCATCGGTGAGTTGTTTTGGTTGGAAGCACCTTTGATGCTCATCGCGGCTTTGGGGTTAGTGCGCCGCCGTTTCTGGCAGCGGACACAACTTGTGATTCCCATTTTGGTGATCGTTTGGCTGCTGACTTTTCCACTGGCAGCCAGCCTCACCAATCAAGGTATTCCGCACGAAATCCGCACTTATAATCTGCTGCCACTGCCTGAACTTTTAGCCGGTTATGGCCTCGCGCTGATCTGGGAATGGGGTGCGGCAGTCCCTTGGAAGCGAAACTTGTCCTACGTCCTGTTGGGTGGAATCTTTTTAGTATTCGGCTTATTTAACATTAGTTTCCTCACATACTTCTTCGCACCATCGTTGTGGCATGCTGCTCCACAGGGACAAGAAGTTTACGACAACATCGGCTTGCGTCCGGTGCTGGAAAAAGTCCATGCGACCGCTCAAGACTGCGACATTATCTGGATAGATCGAATGGTAGAACCTTACATGTACTATCTATTTTTGACGCGCATGCCACCGGAGGCGTTTCAAAACGCCCGCACCGAGAAAAATGACGATTTGTGGCTCAATATCAAGTGGATGGATAATGTCCGATTTGGTGCGCCGGACTTTGACCAGATAGACGCGCCGCCCATCCCCAACTGTGATGGGCAACCTTCAAAAACCTATTTTGTTACGCGTCGTCCACAAGTTACAAACGGTTGGCAAGATTTCTTTGCCACCCGCAATGATGCTGGTAACATCCTGTGGCGGGCTATGGTGCAACCCACGTTACCCAACTAAAAACGCCTACATTGCTGCGGGCGTTTTCATCATGTCTATGAGTATTTAACTAAAGATTAGTCTGCTGCCGACTTACTTGAATTCGACGCTTTAGCCTCGGACTTGGTTTCAGCTTTCGCAGGTGTGCTTTCACTGCTGGTCGCTGCCGCAGGAGCCTCACTCTTCGCGCCATCAGTCTTGGGCGCATCGCCCTCTTTAGCCTTTACGGGACTGGTAGCACTATTACGACCGCTCGACTTGCTGTCATTGACGTAAAATCCCGAACCTTTGAACACGATACCCGCAGCATAAACCACGCGTGACACATGTTGCCCGGTTTCCGGGTCAAACGTCAGGGCGGGATCAGAAAAACTTTGCTTAATATCGAATGTCGTACCGTCTTCACGGCGATAAGTATACACGGGCATAGGGATCAATACCTCAAATCAAACCAAATTACACCCTCATATCATACACTACTTTCTAGCAGTGTCTACAGGTGACTGCTAAATTCTGATGCAATTTTTACCCAATTGTTCCGCTCAAGAATTGCTATAATCTCTACTTCCACCGCTATAGATTAAGGAAAATTATCATGAAACGCTTGGTTCGTTATACGCCGTTTGTATTGGCGCTGATCGCCGTTTTCTGGGGCATTCGTTCAACCACACTCAGCGCCCCAACACCAGTCTCCCTCAAAGATTGGAAAGTCGTTGATCTCACTCAACCGCTCACCACTGCATTACCGTTGTGGCCCGGTGATCCCCAATTTGAAGTCGAAGCGTGGGCTTCTTACGCCAAAGATGGTTATTTCATCAACCGTTTCAGCATTGGTGAACACAGTGGCACCCATTGGGGTACGCCCAACACCTTCATTGAGGGCGGTCGCAGCGCAGACCAGATCAAACCTGATGAACTGGTTATTCCGGCAGTCGTCATCGACATCCGCGACCAATCCGCCAAAGATGCTGATTATCGCCTGTCGCTTGATGATGTGAAAAATTGGGAAAAGACCAACGGCGACATTCCGGCGGGAAGCCTTGTCATCCTTTACACAGGTTGGCAGACTAAATGGAGTGATCCTAAAGCATTCCTCAATCTGGATAAGGATCAGGTGCTGCACTTCCCCGGTTTTGGTGCGGAAGCCGCCACCTATATTGTGACCGAACGTAAAGCCAAAGCCCTCGGTACAGATACACACGGCGCTGATCCCGGCAATGATACTGAATACGCTGCCAGCACGGCTATGTACACGGCAGACGGTTTAATTCTCGAATGCTTAGGTGGCCTTGACCAACTCCCGCCAGTCGGTGCGACGGTTGTGGTCGGTGGTTTACCTATCGCCGGTGGATCAGGCAGTCCTGCCCGTGTGCTGGCCTTCTTGCCACCAGCTAACTAAAGACACTCTCATTCCCGGAGTAGCACACCGGGGCATGAACGCCGTATGAGCAGCCTCTCTGCCAGCGTTTGAGTGTTGGGTGAGAAAGAAGAATGCTGACTCTATAGAAGACTACAATGATTACAAATTTTGTTTAAGGCGAGGTGTAATCTCATGAGTCAGCGTTCTCCCTTCATAACCGTTTTGCAGGCGGCAGCGGTCGCTGCCGCCAGTGCTGTTGGTGGATGGATTGTATACAGCCGCTTTGGGATTGACCACCACTTACCCCTGCCACCCGCTATTGATTCAGATCGTGTCCATTTTGATGGAAAAACCAGCCGCAATATCCATTACTATGTCGATCATGTGGATCAACCACTTACGGGAAACCCACAACCGCCGCTGGTATTACTTCACAGCATTAATGCCGCCGCGACCGCCTACGAAATGAAACCCTTGTTTGAAGCTTATCGTGGCAAGCGTGATGTTTATGCCATTGATATGCCCGGTTTTGGCTTTTCAGATCGCACTGATCTTGTCTATTCCAAGGAACTTTACAAGCAAGCCATCATTGACCTGCTCAGCCGCATCGGTAAACCTGCTGATGTCATTGCATTTTCGCTAACCAGTGAATTTGCCGCCAGCGCCGCTGTTGAACATCCCGAATATTTTCGTTCGCTCAGCATGATCTCGCCGGCTGGGTTCAACACGCAGTTGACTAAAGCCAGTTCAGCCGGTGCGGAGCAAAGCGGAGCCAGCGATTCCGTCTATCGTGTCTTGTCTTTCCCATTGTGGAGTCAGGCTATTTACGATTTACTGACGATAAAATCCAGCATTCATTGGTTTCTTCAAAGCAGTTTCGTGGGTACGGTAGATCAGGGATTAGAGGCCTATGATTACCTGACTGCGCATCAACCCGGTGCGCGTTATGCGCCGCTCTTTTTCGTCAGTGGCAAGTTGTTTGAGTCAAACATCCGAGAGGATGTCTATACCAAAGTGACTGTACCAGCACTGGTGATTTATGATCAGGATAATTTCGTCCGGTTCGACGCTTTGCCAGACCATGTGGCACAACATTCTAATTGGCACACAGCTCGTATTGTGCCGACACTCGGCATACCCCAATTTGAGAAATTACCTGAGCTCATTCAGGCACTTGATTCATTTTGGACTCTCGTCAGCCAAAGCCATCCTTCATAGCCTTCAGGACAACCGCTGGCGATATACATCTAAATCAATCACCCTTGGACGGCAGGCGCAGTGTAAAGCTAAAGGTGCAGCCTTCGCCTGCGACGCCGCTGCTTTCGACCTGTACCTGACCACCCAATTTTTCGACAATGGTCTTGACGATGGTTAGTCCCAAACCATGTCCTTCAATTTTCTGTTGGCCTAAGCGCTCAAACTTCTTAAACAACAGTTTCATGGCTTCTTCATCTAATCCGGGACCATTATCTCTGACCCAGTAGCGAACAAACCCGCCCTGTTCTTGTGTCGAACCCACGACAAGACGTGGGCTAACACCTCCGTATTTAATGCCATTGGTGATGTAATTGACAAATGCGTCTTCTAGCCAAGTATCATTACCCATTGCCTTGGGCAGTGATGTCGTACGTTCGATGGTGACCTTCTGTTGTGCAATTAAGGGTTGAACTCGTTTCAATGCCTCATCTAGCACGCTGTTCATATCCACCGCTTTCGGCAGAATTTCTTCCTTACGTGCTCGTGCTAGAGTCAACAACGCCTCAACGATCTCGTTCATTTTGTCAGCTGCCATCAAGATGTTAGTCAGGTAGGTCTTTGACTCTTCATCCAACTTATCACTCAAGTTCATGTCCAGCAAACTACCAAAACCAACAATCACGCCAATCGGATTGCGTAAATCATGCGCTACATTATCGGCATAAGCATCCAATTCTCTGATAATCTGTTCACTCTGCTCGATTTCGCCCTGTAGTGTCAAATTACGGTTGTACTGGGTTTCGGCCTCTAAACGAGCCTGTTCAACTTCGTATAAGGCTTGCATCGCTTTCTGACGATTATCAGCCTGTTCATTGAAGACTTGTTCTTTAACAGCGTGGAAAGCTTCAAACTGCTCAAACGCCAGCGCAAAATCCCCCATCTGACGGTAAGCTTGCGCCAACTGCTGATGAACTTCAAATATATCAGGTTTGGTATCCAACAATTGGAAAATCGTCAATGCTTTGTGCAGGTAAGTTAAAGCTTGCGCTGTACTGCCCATTTCAACCAGCAGTACTGCCATACTCTTATAGATATGGCCTTCATATAATGTGGCATTGCTTTCTGCAATTTGCTCTAACGCCCGATTGTAATAGGACATCGCGGCATGGGTATCACCCAGATGATGATAAGCATTGCCGGTGTAAAGCAATGCGAGTGCCTGCCCGACGCCATAATTCCCGCTTCGAGCAGTTTGTAATCCCTCTTCAGCGTAGGTAATCGCCTGCTGGTAATCGCCGAGCTGGTCATAAGTCTCGGTCACATTGAGCAGCACATGGGTCAATGTGACGGGACTAATACGTGTACCCCGTAAAATTGTTAAGCCCTGAAGATAATGATCAAGCGCCTCTGTATAATTGCCAGATGCGCTATACTCTTGGCCAATATTGCTCAATGTAGTTGCGACTTTTCGGGGATTGCCGAGCTTTTTACCTAAAGTTAAGGCCTGTGTGAAACAACCCAAAGCATCTGCCCAATTTCCAATGACATGATAGTTGTTGCCGAGAATGTTCAGTGCATCAAATTCTTGTTTTTCAAGATGCAGGCTGCGTGCTTCGCGCAATGCATCCTGTACGCTCATCACCGAACCGCTATAATCCGCCTTATTGTACTGTGCCCATGCACGGTTCAGGAGCGCGATTACCGCGCTATCAGCATTCCCCAAACGCCGAGCCAAACCATACGCTTCAGACGCCAGTGCCAAGGCACGTTCTGGGTTTACTTCACACAATACCTCGGATAGGCTGTTTAATGCAGCCAATCTGGTTTCAATGGTATTTGCTTGTTCAAGAGCAATTTCACGATCACGCTGCGAACTTGACATGGAACAATATCTAACCTATATCAGTAACGATGAATTGAGACGACAAAAAACGGCTGCAAAACAGCGCAAAATATAACCTATTATTTCATCAAGAATGTTTGGTGCAAGAATGATGCAGAAGAAATGAGGCAAACCAGCAATACAGTGCGAAGAAGCCGAAAATGATCTACCGTTTATAGAGCGTACTTGGCAAATACGCTCTGTGAGTTACAACACTGAAATTACTGATTGCCTAACAATCATTACCACATCGAACGGGCAGCGACAGTGACACCACTATGCCACCAGTCTTTGTAATCTGAAGGGTTACAGTAGTGGTATCTGGAGTTGGTGATGGTGTGCTAGTGTCTTGGGCAGCAGCCGGAATAATCGTTGCCACAAACATCATTACCAGAACGACAAAAACAATGAGGCGTTTCTTCAATGACAACATGTGATACCTTTTTGACTTTACAGTCTGATGTTACAACTTACTGTCATTATATGACGAAAAATTAATATTACCGTGAATTAAACGTAAATTCTGGGAGTTATTTGTAATTTTCTCAATACATTGTGAAAAGTGTGACTAAATTGTGGGGATATTCAGGTTAATTGATATTTAATATCGGGGAGGGATGAAGGCATCCGCACTCACTCGTTTTTCGGGTAATCCCGCCACAGCCAGCGCATGGTATCGGGGAAAATAGCCGCGCCATGTTTGAGCGTATGACCGCCTTCGCCAAAGACAAATTGGTAATCATAGTCCTTATAGGCAAGCGCAGCCGCCATATCATAATTGGCAAGCGGCCAATTGCCATAAACGACATCAAGGTCTTTTGATCCACTCTGCAAAAACACACGAATGAGTTTAGCTTCCGTTTTGCGTATGAGCGAAGGGTAATTATGCCCGCCGCGAATGTTGGCAAAGCTGCCACAATGACTGACGACCAACCCAAACACATCAGGACGCTCCCACGCGGCAGTAAAAGCACAAATGCCACCGGAACTCATGCCGCAAATCGCCCGTCCTTTAGGGTCATTGACCAATTTATAGTGCTTCTCAACCTCCGGTATTAATTCTTCAATCAGAAAGCGTGCGTATTGATCGCCCAGTGAGTCATATTCGAATCTGCGATTATCATTCCCACCGTAAGCGGGACTCCCCGGTCCTTTATCACCCGGACTGACAAATAAACCAATCGTTATTGGCATGTCTTGTCGGGCAATGAGATTATCAAAAACAACTGGCACATTCACTTCGGGCTTCAGATAAAACTCGGCATCTTGGAACACCATCAGGCAGGCGGCCTGCGTTCCATCATATTGCCCGGGAACATACAGCCAATAATCACGTTCTGTTCCGGCGTAAATATGCTCACTCCGCCAATGATACTGGGTGAATTCTCCACGCGGAACATCTTCCAGCAGCATCGAGTCCATACTGAGGGTATAAGGTTCGTCGCCGGAGGTACTGGCGGCGGCGGTGGCTTGATCTTTTTGTAGAGTCTTAAACTCGCTACTCATTTGCCTTCCTCTTCTAAAATAAGGTTACTTTTGACTGAACGAATATGCCCGCAGGTAAATGATTTGTTTGGCAGGATCGGTTTTATCAATGAGCAGTTCAATTGTTTTCGAGCCAGTATTCCAATAAACACCGCTGTAGTCTGTGCTGGTAGTTGGCTGCCACCATGTAATCGCCGCTTCCTGTGGATTCGCTTCCGGAAAGGGTGTGAATCCGGTTTTCAAGGAATCAGTGATACCCATTTGTGTCAGGAAAGGTGAGAGATCAGTATCCGGAGGCAGACTAAAGCGCAACCAGATGATGCGTGTGTATTGGTTGCGTGTGGTGAACTGAATATCACTTGCGCCTGTGGGCAAGGTCGCGCCGATGAAGCCTTGCGCCTCTTGAACCCGCCACACCCGCCAGCCGAAGACGTTGGTCACCCACAAACCCGCCACGATTCCCACAATCAGAACGACCGCAATCAGGAAACTAATCAGTTGGCGCTTACGGGCCGCAATGAATTTACGCATGGGATTCCGATATAAGGTGAAAATGAAGCTGCGGCACATCCTGATATTCGCCGCCGTTGCACAGCAGTCGATAGCCCCGCGTTTCTAGTTGATATTCGACCACCAAACTTTGTACGGTTTGGAACACATCGGTCATAAACGGCGCATCGGCAGCCGTAATCGCCATCATTGAGGCAATGGCCTTCTTGGGCACAATTAAAATATGTACGGGATAAATCGGTTTGGGGTGTTCAAACGCCATCAACGTATCGGTTTCTCGGAGGCGCTGTACCGGAATTGCGAAACTCATGTGCGCGAACACCCATCCAATGAATAAACCAGCAGCCCGCGAACGGGCTATCCGAAACAGTAATCGTTGCAGCCTCACGACCGCATTTCAACCTTGAGCATGTTGCAGGTGGCGTGTGCGAGCAGCTTGCCGTTGCCATCATGCAGCCAACCTTCTACGTTGGCGATTTTGTTACCCGCCTTGATGACGTTCGAACTGGCGATGACCGTCGCGCCTTCGCGTGTGCTGGCGAGATAATCCACATGCAAATTAATCGTCGAGTAAAACGTGCTGAGGTCAGGATTATATTTAACCATGACCGTGATACCCATAATGTCATCCAACATAGTCGCGATGATGCCGCCGTGCAGAATCCTAGCTGGATTGGTCATATCCTCGCGCACTGTGAAGGTGATCTTCAGTCCGTTCTCACTGATCTCCTGTAAAACACCTTTCAGCCAGTGAGCCACAGGCGACGGCACCATACTCAGTTCTTGACCAATATAAGGCCTCAGCACTTCCAATCTGTTTTCCATAGATTAGGCTTTTGCCTCATCGTAACGGCTGACGACCAACACGGTGTTATGACCGCCGAAGCCAAATGAATTGCTCATGGCATGGTTGACAGTTTGCTTGCGTGCCACATTTGGCGTGTAATCCAAATCGCAGTCAGGATCCGGCGTATCCAGATTGATGGTCGGCGGAATCATATTGTCACGAATAGCGAGGATTGAGAACAACGCCTCAATTGCCCCTGCTGCCCCTAACATATGTCCGGTCATGGACTTAGTTGAACTCATTGGAATGTTATAGGCATGTTCACCCAATGCCAATTTGATGGCAGTGGTTTCGCTCTTATCATTTAACTGGGTACTCGTGCCATGTGCATTAATGTAACCGAGGTCTTCGGCCTTCAATCCCGCATCTTTGATGGCGCGCTTCATAGCCTCGGATGCTGCCACACCGTCTTCACGAGGGGCAGTAATATGGTAGGCATCCGATGTGTGTCCATAGCCACCAATCTCGGCGTAAATATGTGCGCCTCTTGCCAACGCGTAATCCAAATCTTCGAGCATCAACACAGCAGCACCTTCGCCGCCCACAAAGCCGCTGCGGTTCAAATCAAACGGACGTGAAATGGTGGTTGGATCACCGCCGGTATAATGCGCCAGCGCCTTCATATTATCGAAGCCTGCCAACACCATCGGGATTAACGTGGCTTCGCTCGATCCGCTGAGCATAGCCTTCGCCCGCCCTAAACGAATCATATCTGCTGCTTCACCGATACAGTTATTACCGGTCGCGCAGGCCGAGACAATGGCGAAATTTGGCCCACGTAAATTGTGTGCCATCGACACCCGCCCCGATGGACTATCGACCAAAATACGTGGGATCGCTAACGGACTCACACCGCGCTGTCCACGATTTTCAAAGTCTACGGTCGCGTCCACCATTGACTCGATACCGCCAACGCAGGTCCCGATGACACAGCCGACATCGTACATATTCTCATCGGTGATCTGCAAACCGCTGTCAATCAGGGCTTGCTCCGCGGCTTGCATCCCGAACTGGCTGGCTTTATCCAACCGTCGGGCTTCACGCGCACCGAAGCGTGCCACCGCATCAAAATTTTTGACTGTGCCGCCTACACGAGAATTATCGTTGATGTCTTTAATGTTATCCAAACACTCGATGCCGCTTTTCCCTGCCAGCGCGTTCTCCCATGTTTCCGCGACCGTATTGCCTAACGGACTGATAACGCCCAGTCCGGTTACGACCACCCGTGTTCCCTTCATGTTACTGTCCTTCCACGCAAACTTGATATAAGGTCGCAACACTTAGCGACGCAGCGAATGTTCGATAAACTGCTCAATATGCCGCAGTGCATAAGTAATATAGCGGCGATCATTATAAAGCCTGCTCATCATCAATGCACCTTCCATTGTAGAGATAAACACCACCGCCGCCTCTTGGCTGTGAACTTCGCCACTAATCTCCCCGCGCATGATGCCTCTGTCGATAATAGTCTGTAAACGTATGATTAAATTGGACATCGCCGCTTCAGTACGTTTTTTCAGCGTCGGGTGAGCATCGTCTGATTCAATTGCCGTGTTGAGGATAGGACAACCGCCCGGTAGTTCAGTGTCATCAAATGAACTTTCCAGTACGCCCGCGAACGCATACAGACAATCCACTGCATTCGACTTATCCCGAAGTGCGATTTCCATTTTGTGGTTGATGTGTGCCACTGCGTAATCAAAGGCCGCTAACGCCAACTCTTCTTTACCTGCTTTGAAGTGGTTATAAATGCCACCTTTTTCCAGTCCGGTTTGCCACATGATGTCGCTTATTGATGTGCCAAAAAAGCCGCGCTGGTTAAATATGACTGCCGCCTGTCGAATAATCATCTCGCGTGTTTGTACGCCTTTCGTCGTGTGCGTTTCCGTAATGCATGCTCCTATTAATTTTAAGACCGAACGGTCTTAAATATTGTAGCAAATCCGCTTAGGAATGTCAAAAATGAAGGGAGATTGATAACTATTTCTCCCCTAGAAATTGAAGCCGTAAAAATTTACGAATTTTGCGTAAATACGACTTACAATTGATTTAAAATTAACCAGAGTGTGATAAAGTAAATTAAATCAATTATTTAATAGGTAACATGATGGGTAGACAACTTTCCCGACTCGTCAAAAAAACAAGATTAACCGTAGCGTTGTTAATTGCGCTATGCTTAGTCATCGCACAAGTCAATGCAGCTTCCATGACCTGCCGCAGTGACCCAATCATTTTTCTATCGGATGGCATTAAGCTCCAAATCGGTGTTACGGTAGAAACCTCACTCGCTGATTTGGTCAGCATCCAGTATCAAGTGCATGTACCGGCAAATGTGACTATGAACCGTGTCATTTACACACCCCAATGGGCTCGTAATAAGGAAAGCGTCACCATCATTGCCGACCAACCCGCAAACAGATATATGATTTTGACACTTGTCACGACTGGAACAGCAAGCGTTCCAACAACCATCAATTCCATGAAATTTGGCAATCGCGATGGGCTTACCCGCCAAATTGTTAGTGGCGTATCCGGGCAAGTTATTGCCGTCAGCTATTAGAAGCCATCAGTTCCCATAAATGAATGACTTCAGGCACGATGAATATCGTGCCTTTGCTTCCTTCCCCTGCAACCCACGCTCAAAAATACCGCGACTCCAGATGCCCTATTTTCGACATATACTTTTACGTGTAACCTAAACTTAATAGTGCCTGCCGTTTTGACCAATCGGCCTCAATTTTATTAACCTCTAGGATTTGAAGGTATTTATGGAGCAACGCTTCACCTTCCTCTTTACCGACATCGAAGGCAGTACCCGCCTTTGGGATCAACATCCACAGGCCATGTCGCGTTTACTGGCGCAGCACAACCAGATACTCAGACAAGCTATCGAATCGCATCACGGCATCGTTTTCAAAACCGTTGGCGATGGATTCTGCGCGGTATTCGACTCGCCGCTTGATGCTTTATCCGCCGCGCTCTCGGCACAGCACAGCCTTTATGATGTACAACCTTCGGAAAGCACCGATTTAATCAGCATAAAAGTGCGAATGGGGCTGCACAGCGGTCCAGCCGAAGAAAAGAACCACGATTATTTTGGCCCGACTTTGAACCGTGTCGCGCGCTTAATGGGGGCGGCCAGTGGCGGACAAACGCTCATTTCCGCATCAACAAAAGACACGCTTGAGAACGCACTCCCGCAAGATGTTGAACTCCGTGATCTGGGAAAACATCGCTTACGGGATCTGAAAGATGAGGAACATATTTTTCAGGTATTATCACCCGGTTTAGTCAGCCGCTTTCCACCCATCAAATCACTCTCGCCGCGTGTGACCAATTTACCCGCGCAATTGACCTCATTTGTAGGACGTAACGCTGAGGTTGACGAAGTTTGCCGCTTGTTACGATTACCCAATAATCGGCTGGTGACGCTGCTCGGCGCGGGTGGTATCGGCAAATCGCGGCTCAGTCTTCAGGTTGGCGCAAGTTTGCAAGATGAATATGAAGACGGGATATTCTTTGTGGCCTTAGCGCCTGTGAGCCGTCCTGAAGCCGTCATCGAAACCATTGCACAGACCCTAAAGGTTGAGGAAACCGGAAGCGCTACGACACTGGAGGCTGTGAAAGCCCACCTCCATAATCGACAGGTGCTGCTCGTACTCGACAATTTTGAGCAGGTCATTGATTCAGCACCACTCGTTAATGAGTTGTTAGCGGCGGCTCCGCGCATCAAAATACTCACCACCAGCCGCGAAGAACTGCTCGTTTACGGTGAACATGTCTATCGCCTTTTGCCACTCGGCCTTCCTGACGCATCACAGATTATCATTCCCAAAACCCTACTTGAATATTCGGCGGTTGCTTTATTTGTCGAACGGGTGCAATCTGCCCAACCCGATTTTACGCTCGATTCCGACAATGGCATTGATGTAGTCGAAATCTGCCGCCGTTTAGATGGCCTACCGCTGGCAATCGAACTGGCAGCGGTACGTGCGCGTGATCTTTCTATCAAAGAAATCGCAGAACAACTCAGCAACCGCCTACAAACCCTGAGTAAAGGCCCGCGTGATTTCCCTTCTCGGCAGCGTACCATGCGCGGCGCGATTGAGTGGAGCTACGATATACTTCCTGCTGAGGAACAACAGGCTTTTGCGCGTCTGGGTGTTTTTGTGGGTGCATTTACTGCCGAGGCGGCTGATGCGATCACTGGAGCGCAAACACTCAACCGGCTCGCAGAAAAGAGTCTTATCCAGCAAAGAAGCGATGAAGAACCGATTACGTTTACGATGCTCGAAACCCTGCGCGAGTATGCTTTGGAGCAGCTTATAGCACGCGCCGAACTCGAAACGATGCAGCGTCTACATGCCGATTATTATCTTCAATTAACCGAAGTCGCAGAACCTAACCTCACTGGTGAAGGACAGGCGGAATGGTTTAGTCGGCTGGAAATTGAGCAGCACAACCTCCAAACCGCGCTTGAAGGGCACCTAAGCCATCAGGATTTTCAAAAAGCAGGCCGGATGGTGGCGATTCTGTGGCGATTCTGGAGCGCTCACAGCCGCCTGAGTGTTGGCAGCTATTGGATCGGGCAGGTTCTCGCCCATTCCCAAGCCTTGACAGTCGATGTTCAAGCCAGAGCCAAACATGGTGCAGGCAGGTTGTTATTCATCCAGCACCGTTATCCTCAAGCCATTGAATATCTCGAAGCCAGTCTGCCCCTCTATGAACAAAGCGGCAATCAACAAGGCGAGGCAGCGGTTTATGTGAGCCTCGGTGAAATTGCTCTACGCCAAGACAGTATTTTATCAGCCGAAGGTCGCTTTCAAAGTGCGCTAGCGCTTTATATCACCCTCGATGACCAAGCCGGTTTTGCCCGCTGCTTGGGACAATTAGGGCGATTGGCCGTTCGTGAAGGCAACTTGGTCGGTGCGGAAAGTCTTTTTCAACAGAGTCTCGAACTCATCCGTCACTATGGCAGCACCGAAAGCATCGCGATGGTCATGAATGATTTAGCTGAAGTTCTCCGCACCCAAAAGAAATTTGACCAAGCCGCAGCGCTGTATCAAGAAAGCCTAACGCTTTATCAACAACTTGGTTTCGACGTCGGTCAGGCGGTCATTCTGCATAACCTCGGGCAAGTGGCCCTTAAAATCGGAAACGATGAGGAAGCCCTAGCCTATTTTCAAGAAGCACTCGGCCTTTTACAAAGCCTTGAAGAAACTCAGATCATCGTTGAATGTCTGGCGGGTATCGGCAGCGTCTATGTACACACGGGGGCGCTCGGACAAGCCGTTTGGATGCTCAGTGCGGCGAATACGCTCATGAACAGCATTCCCATTCAGTTGGATATTGCTGATCAAATTGAATATGATCATACACTGGGTGTTGCCCGCAGCCAGTTAGATCCCGCCGTGTGGTCGGAGGCATGGACAACCGGAGCATCCACCGCGCTCGAAACCATCATTGCCAATGCGCTTCAAAAACCTTCAACTGACGTTTGATTTCGGTTTGTATCCTCAAGCCTTACCTTCACAAATCAGGGTCACAAAGGTTCATTTGACCTGCTCTCACCTGCACAGCAGGTCAAAAAACGTAATGTTTCTCCGTAATGTTACCTGTTATCGCCTGTTTATCAGGCTTACCATCATCAACAGGCAATAAAAAGGCACAACCGAAGCTGTGCCTTTTATCATGCTATGCAGTTTTACAGCAAATTACTTAGTTGCCGCACTGCCCTGTCGCCCTTACGAAAGAATCACTCACCCAGCCTTGTTTATCCGTCCACACGATCTGGTACCAACCCAGCACACGTCCGGTCACTTTCCATGTCGTATTGTATGCCAGTCGTGTCAAAATCTTGCTGGTCGTATTGGCCTCTGCTCTCAGCCGCACAATCTTGCTGATGGTCAATGTGCAGTTGCCCACTGCCCCAATGGTTGCTGGTGTCCCTGTCACACCCGGTTCTAATGTTGCCCCCGGCACTGGTGTTCCCGGTGTCCCTGTGACCTCCGGTTGTGCCGCTGGTGCAGTTCCACCTGAATTTGTCAGCATCACAATTCCGGCTGTCGATATATTGACACAGGTATAGGTTCCGTCTGACTCACCCGTTAACTGCTGCAACTGCCGTGGTGATTGATTTGCATCCAAAAAGTAGATGTATCCGCCGCCCAACAAGCAAATCTTCGCAGGATTATTGAAGGTCGTTACTGTCCCACCGCTGAACAAAATGGCGTATACATCTACCGCTTGGTTAATGCCCAAGTTGATGGCTTGTTG
This sequence comes from Aggregatilineales bacterium, assembly GCA_038251275.1. Lineage (GTDB taxonomy): Bacteria > Chloroflexota > Anaerolineae > Aggregatilineales > Phototrophicaceae > CFX2. The sequence continues at coordinate 22,916 of JBBSBM010000052.1, read as the reverse complement.
ACTGCCAATTTCAGCCGCATTCACCAGATATTTACCACTTTGCACCAATGGACGGCAGTAAATACCACCGCTTGAAACCGTACCCGCTGGAATGTCATATCGCACAATCGGTGTTGTCGCCCCGGTACGATCAGCACATAAAGGTCTTGGATCATACGTCGCAACCATCGCTGGCCCAGCAGTCACCACACTCATTGGTACACTGCTCAGCATCAACATGATACAAGCTGCTATAAATGTCACAGTTAAAAAAGCTACTTTACGCATATCGGTTCCTCCTCACTTTGCAAACGAACACTGCGATTATAACGCATACATGCAAAGTCAGGCTGTTACTGATTCACCGAGTTCTTAACGTCCCGGTGTTAAAGTCTGCCGGTTCATCTGCAACCACTGCAAACCAATAATGGTCTTGGCATCCATGATTTCGCCAGTGCTAATTTTATATACTGCCGCCTGCACACCGATAGACACCATATGTACATCCTCACCTTCACTGACCAATCCACCACCCGAAGCAATTTTATCTTTTGGCGTAATGGCGGAGTAAAAAAGATGTATTCGTTCTGACGTGCCACCCGGTGATACAAAAAATGAGGCAATTTTACGGAAGCTGTTGACGGTGTAGCCGATTTCTTCCATCAACTCTCGCCGTAAGGTTATGGTTGGATCGGCATTTTCTTTCTCTTCAATTGATCCGGCTGGAATTTCAAGAAGCCATGCTTTGGCAGCCTCTTTTGTATAAACTGGATACCGGAATTGTTCCGTCATAATGACGGTGTCTGATACGGGATCATGCAGCACTACTGCCGCACTATCTCCACGTTCGAAATTGAGTCGTGTCAGTTCTGGACTCATCTCGCCATTGTAAAGCTCATGTTGCAAATGGGCTTCATCGATTTTGAACGTGCCATCATAGACTCGGTTTTTGCTGATGATTTTGACTTGTCGCGGCATAATTTGGATCATTCCTATAGAAATGCTGAAGTCAGTATAGAATAGGATAAGCCTTTCAAGAACAGTCAGCAATCCTATTGCATACGCTGTCCACCAATTTCACTTTCTTATATCAACTGGTAGATCATGATGCCCAATTCGAATAACCCTAAAAGCATTAAAGTGTTCATCAGCTACCGGAATATTCCGCTGAGTAAAAAAGAAGGTAATTTTCTAGCGAATGTGCTCAAAAATGATTTTGGATACGAAGTATTCATTGATACCCAAGAACTCAAGAACAAAGGTGGGATCAAATGGGCAGAAACCATATACGACAATATCCATAATAGTGATGTATTGATTGTCCTACTGGAACAGGAAACACATCTTTCTGAATGGGTACAACGTGAAGTAGATGTAGCACGCGGCGCACATGTTGCCATTCTACCAATTGTAATTATTGAAGAAGCAGAACTCGCGAAAGTAGTACGCGAAGTCCAAGATAAATTAGCAATTACGGAAATGCAGTTTTTGAACTTTTCCAGCAGCAATCCCAATTATTCACCGATTATCGAGAGCATCGAGAGTCTTTCCAAGCGGACACGTGATGCTCAAAAAGCATGGATTGAAGGTTTGCGCGATTTGCGCTACACCCGTAAGGCAACCAACAACGACCCGGAATATGCGACATATGGAATACTGCCGGAACACAAAATATGCCTTGCCAGCGGCGATATGACTCAATTGAAGAACATCGATGTCTTGGTCAACACCGAAAACAACTACATGCAGATGGCCCGGATTTATGAAGGCTCAGTGTTGTCATCGGCACTGAGGCGGGAAGGTTCATATATTCGTAATGGCAAAATCCTTGAGGATACGGTTCAGTTGGCGTTAGACCAGCAGGTCGTCAAAGGTGAGGGTTTCGGCAGCCGTCCAATTGAAACAGAGCAGGTTATTGCAACCCATGCGGGACATCCCAAAAGCCAACTGGTCAAAAATGGTGCCCGCTATATTTTTCACGCATCAACCGTGTATGTTCATCCTCGTAATCGCAAAGTTACACCGATCCAGACAGATGACAGTGTTCGGCAAACAGTACTCAATTGTCTGAATTTGTTTTTGGAACTCCACGAGAACAAAGGTGTCATTTCGCCTACGAACACTGAAGCTTATGAACGAGAACAAAAACAGATCGATGCTTATACACTTAACCCTATAAAGAGCATTGTTTTCCCCTTGTTTGGCGCGGGACAAGGAGGGCGTTCTACAATCGAAGTCGCACCACCGATGATTGATTGCTTTAAGAATTTTCTAGTTAGCCATAAAAAGACCAAGGATTTTCCACTGGAAAGTATTCATTTGTGTGTCTATACGGAGGTGGAAATCGCTATCGTGAAAAACATTATGGATAACATCTGTGGTTAAATAAAGTCTTAGACTTGGGAACTAAACCCGCATCACTAACGTCTTAGCCTCCAGAACGTAAAGCACAAGTCAGTTTTGGAGGCCAAAGATGAAGCACTTAATTCAACCCCAATTTAAACCGATACCGATCATAGCCGCATTTCTAATACTGCTGTTAGCAGTTGTTATGCCTGTTGCTGCACAGGAACCGCCTTGCCCTGTTCCTCCGCCGTGTCCGGCCGATGCAACCTGTCCAGCAATGCCAGCTTGCCCGCCACGACAACCGGGGGTCTTCACCAATCCCGAATGGCTGCGAATTGACCATCATCAGGTGACAGTGAGCATCAAAGACCAAATCGCTACCACCAGCGTCGATATGGAATTTCGCAATGAAGGCAACGCGATGGCAGAAGGTACATTTGTCTTCCCACTGCCGAGTAATGCGGCAGTCGATAAGCTAACCATGACGATCAACGGACTTGTCATCGAGGCCAAGATTCTAGCGGCGGATGAAGCACGTAAGGTCTACAACGAAATTGTGCGCCAATATCGTGATCCTGCACTCTTAGAATATGTGGGTGACAGCGCCATCCAAGCCAACGTATTCCCCATCCCACCGGGCGAATCACGCAAGGTTGAAATCCGTTATTCGCAGGTATTGACGGCGGATAATGGCCTGCTGCATTTCGTCTATCCGCTGAAAGTCACCAACCTGCTCTCCAAAAATCCTGTCGATAAGATGAGCATACGTGTGGAAGTGGATAGTAACGATCCTATCAGCAACGTGTATTCGCCCAGCCATCCGATTGCCATCAGCCGCGATGGTGATAAAAAGTTCACCGTTGGCTATGAATCCGCGGGTAGTATTCCCAGCGATGACTTCAGTTTGTACTATGGCATTTCAACACAAACTATCAATGCGAATTTGATAACTTATCGCGAAAGCGCTAATGAAGATGGTTTCTTCATGCTGTTGGTACAGCCGCCGGTAACACTCCCTGACAGCCAAGCCATTTCCAAAGATGTCATCATTGTGCTGGATCAATCCGGCAGCATGTTTGGCGATAAATGGGATCAAGCCCGTAACGCTGCTGAATATGTGCTAAAGAAGCTCAATCCGAATGACCGTTTTAACGTGATACTATTCAGTACTGGCTGGCGCGTGTTCAGCAACAATATGGAAGCGCCAAGTCAAGCACAATCCGCGATTGATTGGGTACGTGGGCAAGAAGCCGTTGGCGGCACAGACATCAACGGTGCATTAACGACCGCATTGAATATGGCGGACAAAGAACGTCCAACAACCGTACTCTTCTTAACTGATGGTTTGGCGACCGAAGGCACGACTGAGTCGGCTCAAATCCTCTCGAACTTGAAGGCGGCTGCCCGTCCCAATGTGCGCGTCTTCAGCTTCGGCGTGGGGGATGATGTCGATACCTTACTGCTGGACTCCATCGTGCGAGATCAACATGGTACAGGCACTTATGTCCGCCCAACTGAACGCATCGACGAAGAAGTCGCCAGCTTATACAACAAGATCAGCGCCCCTGTGTTGACCAACATCACCCTTGAAACAGGCGGATTGAACACAGGTGATGTCTATCCGGTACAACCGCTGCCTGATCTGTTCGCTGGTACACAGTTGACCTTGGTTGGGCGTTATCGTGGCGATGCCAGCAACCTGAGCTTCACCCTCAAGGGCAAGGTGAACGGCGAAGACCAAACCTTCGTTTACAGCGGCTTGAACTTCCCGGCACGGGCTGGCGGTGACTCGTTCATCGCACGCTTGTGGGCAACTCGCCGCATCGGTGATCTGCTGAATAGCATCCGCTTGAACGGTGAGAACAAAGAACTGATTGACAGTGTTGTCAGCTTGAGCGTGCGTTACGGCATCATTACGCCCTACACCAGCTTCTTGATTACCGAGAACGACATTCTCACCGCCGATGGACGTGATCGCGCTCAAGCTGCTTTCGAGCAGGAAGCCCAAAACCTCGCGACCGATAAAACCGGTTCAGCCGCTGTGAGCGCCGCTGACACCAGCGCAGGCATGGCGAACGCAGCCGCCCCGGCACAAATGCCGATGATTATGGCAACCGCCTCACCTGCCGGAACGATGACGGTTGGCGGTACAAGTGGCGAAGCCAATGTATTGGCCGAACCAAGCGTCAATCCGATCCAAACCGTGAATGGCAAAACCTTCCTGCTGCAAAACGGTGTATGGACGGATACCTCCTTCCAACCGGACACCATGCAAACACAGAAGGTCATCTTCCTGAGCGATGAATACTTCACACTTTTGGAAAAGACACCTGAACTTGCACCCTACTTCGCCATTGGTGATAAGGTCATCGCCGTGGTCGATGGTGTGGCCTACGAGGTTACGGCTGAGTAAGTAATAGACATTCAATATGTTTGTGCGACAGCCCCAGAAAACGGGGCTGTTTGCTTGTAAGGTGGACTTATACTCAATATATATTTAGCGTACTGATTTTAGAAACAATCAATCATGAATTCTTTAAAGCGACTTTTCAATTTTCTCTTGCTGAGAAAGTCATTCAATTACATTGTTCAGATGTCACCGCAAGATTGTCTACAACTTTTACGGGGTTTATCACAACCCAAAACGGGTTTCGTGAATGCCATCAGCCAAAGCGTGTTCCTTACTAAAGAAGACAGACACTTTCGTTTTGAGGTTTGTATTGAGCGTTATGGTCGTGGTGGCGCTTACAATGCAGTCAAGGCAACTGGAACAATTACAGCGACAATTGACAAAACCGCCAGAACAATCATCAATGGCAATATACGCTTCGGTCTCTACTTTTTAGCAATGCCCATCTTGTTTCTAGTTCCCCTCGTTTTGATTATTTTCAGGATTGATCTTTTTTGGCGCTATTTAGTTTTTTATATCCTGTGGTTCGCTTTTGTGATTTATTACGTTATCCGCGATTATGCCGACTATCAGCGACTTGAGAACCTTATCCACGATACTTTTTCCGAAACAGGCAAGACCATATAATTACCTACAGGGGAATAGCGATGACTCGTAAACGCAAATTCATTGTCAATCGTCACACATGGGGCTTGGATCAATTTGAGTTCAGCGTACTTTGTCCGTATGAGGGTTGTTTGACTCGGTTGAGAGCGTTAGAGACCGAATTACAGACTGATTATGATGCACATGCCAATAATCGCGGAACGCGACCATCCCTGAAACTTGAATCCGACAATGATGCCTCATCATTTGAACTCGTTATGAACAATGCAATCGTAACAGGATCGGTACAACAAATTACTGATGAAACCTCACTATTTATTGGTTTATCGCAATTCGATGGATCATTCTATTTCGTCGAAATCGCGTTTATTATTGCAGGTTTGATAGGATTCATGCTTCCGTTCTTGTCAGCTTATGTGTCGCCAAACTCGAGTAACGTTTGGTCAACTCATACTCTACAATCCGCTTTATCAGCATGTTTAATCCCCATTATAGGAACAATTATTTTCTATCCTCTACTCCGTTGGGATGTTTGGCGTGCTGTGAATAAACTCGCATCCGCCGTCGGCTACTGAGCCAACGACTAGATAACAACTTTGTATTTGTGATGATTGAAAATCACTCGCTATAGTATGCGGATGGCTTTATTAATGTCGTTCGTTATTATTCGTTGAAGTGAGTCCATTGACCATGCTTGATTTCATTGTTGTCACCCTTGAAGAGCGCCCTGATCTGATTGAAGCAGCCGATAAACTTGCCAGTGAAACCGGCGCATGGCCCGAGTTTATGCTCCATGATCCGATAGCCTCGAAGTATTTTTGGCGACTGTACGACACCTTTCCTGCTTATCAAGTGATGCTGCTGGATCATAATGGTGAATTGGTAGCGATGGGCAACACCATTCCGGTCACATGGGATGGAACATTAGATGGCCTGCCGGATGACGGTTGGGACGCAATCCTTGAGCGCGGCGTAACGAACTTCCGCAACCAAGTTGCCCCTAATTGTGTCTCGGCCATTCAAGCAGTCGTCGCGCCGGAGCATATGGGGCAAGGCATCAGTAAACAAATCATTAGAGCGATGCGTGGCACAGTCGTCAGGCAAGGTCTTAATAAACTGATCGCACCAGTACGCCCCAATCTCAAACATGCTTATCCCCTCACACCAATGGAACGATACATCCAATGGCAGCGTAATGATGGTTCGGAGTTTGATCCGTGGCTGCGAACGCACACACGTATGGGAGCATCAATTCTCAAAGTCTGTCCCCGTTCAATGACCATCACCGCGCCAGTCGCGGCATGGGAAGGCTGGACACTCATGCGCTTTCCTGATAGCGGGTCTTATATCGTGCCGGGAGCGCTCTCACCGGTGACCATTGACCGCGAGGCTGATAAAGGCATATACGTCGAGCCAAACGTATGGATGCTGCACGAAATAAGCGGCAATTAGCCAAAAGCATTATGATTAACGCTATATCACATGCACATAGGAATAAATCATGAGAATCGTGCGCGTCCATGAATACGGTGAACCGGAAGCCATGCAGGTTGAAAATATGGGGCCGCCTGAACCGACAGCCGGCATGGTACGCGTCAAGGTTGAGGCTATCGGTGTCAACTTCATCGACATTTACCAGCGCTCCGGTCAATATCGCCCTGCGCTGCCCTTCACACCCGGTCAGGAAGCATCAGGTGTCATCGACATGGTCGGTGAAGGCGTTTATGACTTCAAAGTTGGTGATCGTGTCGCTTATGGATTCACAATTGGCGCATATTCGGAATATACGATTGTTCCTGCCGAAAAAGTTGTTCCCATTCCAGATGGTGTCGACTCAAAAATTGCTGCCGCCCTCATGCTCCAAGGCATGACCGCTCATTACTTAGTGACTGATACTTATCAAGTCCACAGCGGACAAACCGTACTCATTCATGCAGCCGCAGGCGGCACCGGATTACTGTTGGTGCAGATGGCAAAGCTGCGCGGCGCACGAGTCTTGGGTACGGTTTCGACTGAAGCCAAAGCCGATCTAGTACGTGAAGCTGGCGCGGATGAAGTATTTCTTTATGCCGATTTTGATACCGAGGTCAAACGGCTGACCAACGGCTATGGTGTGGATGTGGTCTACGACTCGGTTGGAAAAGACACCTTTGATCGCAGTCTAAACTGCCTACGACCACGCGGGTATATGGTGTTGTTCGGGCAATCCAGCGGAGCAGTCCCACCTTTTGATCCGCAACTGTTGAACAGCAAAGGTTCGCTCTATTTAACACGTCCGACATTAGGTAATTACACTGCTACAGTTGACGAAATCCGTTACCGTGCAGCGGCTATGTTCGCACTGGTTGAAAGCGGCAAGATAAAAGTCCGCATCGACCGCGCCTTATCATTGGAACAAGCGTCGGAAGCCCACCGCGCGCTCGAAAGTCGCGCCACAACCGGCAAAGTGCTGCTGGTGATCTAGAGTCCGTTATAATAGATGGATACGCATTTGTGGAGTCTGCTAATGGCTGTCCATTCCATCAAAAATCAATACATGGACATTAACGCTCATTTACACAGCTTATGGCAAGCACAAGGCGGTTGGGTAGAATTTCATACTCGCCATATTGTGCATCTAGCAGATGCGCTAAAAGCTGTTTTGTTGCCAATGGGTTACACGGCTGCACTCGAACCATCACTGCAAATTCGCCGTATTGACTCACCCCAACCCTCCGAATATCCAGAGTCAGATGTTAGTATTTATGATTTAAATCCAACACGTCCGCTGCGCCCCTTGAATGCATCACCCGCAGGAATGGTTGGGGAACTTGTTTTCTCGATCACTGATGTGCTGCTCGACAATCAAATTTCTGAGAAAACTTACAACGCAATTGGCATTTATGAAATCTTACCCGGACGAGATGGACGTGGCGAAGCTGTTGCATGGATCGAATTATTGTCGCCATCCAATAAACCCGGCGGGCGTGATGTGCGTGACTACTTTAACAAGCGAATCAAAATCATCGAAAGCGGTCTAGTCTTTATAGAGCTGGATTATCTGCACGAATCAGCGCCCACACTACGAGATTTACCTGATTATCACACGAAAAAAGATCATCTCTCCGAATCAGCAGCGCATCCTTACCGTATCCTGATAGTTGATCCGCGCCCAAATATTATAGAGGGTGTGGTTCGGGTAAAAGAATTTGATGTTGATGAAATCATACCGAGGATGAATATTGCACTTAACGGCAATGATGTGCTGGAGTTCGATTTTGCAGCACCCTATCATAAAACATTGACCGATGCGTTATATGGTCTTGAGTGGTCAGATTACAGCGAGTTTCCTGTTCATTTTGATCATTACCGTGAAGCTGACCAAACCAGAATTGCCAATCGAATGTTGACTGTACTCGAAGCAGCGAACGCAGGACAAAACTTGGAAGTAGAACTGCCGCCTGTTGGCGATTTACCACTTGATGTGACGCTTGCTCGGCTTGAGTCTTATATGATGCGAGATTAATACCGGTTAAAAGGCTATGGCAAGCTCATAAACTGCTAATCATCCTTCGCTCTTATTATCTTTGTGCTTTAGGTAAAATCTATCAGGGTTAAGGGATATGGACTTAAATTCGTTAGAACTTTACCAACAGTATTCACGAGAAGAAGTTATAACTCTATTATCTTCACAAGATATGGTGACAGAATTCTCCTCAGGTGAATTTGTGATGTCTGCTGATATTGGAGTCATATTTGCCACTATTGGCAAACCACCGCATGAGACATATTGTTTGACCAACAATACATTGAAATGGTTTACTTCCGAATCTGAATTGGGTTTTTATAACTCGATCATGCTCTCATTCCCTTCAAGGTACCGAGTGTCAACTAAGTCACTACATCTGTTTGCCAAATGTGTAGATGAAACTTTGTTTCTTTATTTAGGTACTCTACATGTTATTGAGTGTAATTGTCCCTCGCGAGCTGGTGGTAGTGGTTTTCCTAGTCATGTGATAGTTCAGTTTGAAATTGAGCCACCGCTCAATGTGGATATTTGGTCGAAATTTGACGGGAGCAAAGATCAGATTTTTATCAACGGGTTGCCGTTGCCTAAAACATTAATGACATCTATTTCACAGAACAAAATAACGACTAAACACTATCGAGATGGTTTTCTCTCTCTTGAACCCGACAAAATGCACCGTGAAACTCAACAATTACACTATCTCTACAATTCTGGTCTTGGTGATGCATACGCCTTGGCCGAGCTTGATAATGTGCCTGATAAAATTACGCTTTCTAAGGCGGTATGCATTGGCGATGCGGAAATAGACGAGCCTATTTGCTTGGACTATAGTAACTCATTGACAGATCCACGGATTGTTCACCTTATATGGGATAAGCGATCTTATTGGAAACAAGTAGCAGAAAATTTTGACCAATTTGTTAAACAATTGAATTTGTAAGTGGCACACTGCCAAATACTTAGTGGCTAACGTATGAAAATGGTGTTTCGCACGTTAGCCAGATAAATCTTAGCTGTTAGCCAATAAGCACCAATTAAGGCAGCTTGTTGCCCGCCGCCAGATAAATGGCGTACCATTCCTCGCGGCTGAGGGTGATGTCGGAAGCCTTGCAGCTATCCTTCACCCGCTGCGGATTGGTCGTGCCGATAATGGGCTGCATGTGTGCAGGATGACGCAGCAGCCACGCAATTGCAATCGCCGTATTGGTCACACCTTTAGCCGCTGCGATCTCATTGATTTTCGCGTTTAGTTCCGGGAATTTATCATTATCCAAGAACACACCCTCAAAGAAGCCATATTGGAATGGTGACCACGGTTGAATGGTGATGTCGTGTAAGCGGCAGTAATCCAAAATGCTGCCATCACGGTCAACGGAATGGTCAATTTCCATATTCACATTAATGCCCGCGTCGATCATGCCTGTGTTAGTGATGCTCAGTTGAAGCTGGTTGAAAATGAGGGGCTGCTTGACGGATTTTTTCAGCAGTTCGATCTGCATCGGGTTTTGGTTGCTCACACCAAAATACTTGACCTTGCCGCTGCTTTCCAAAGTATTGAAAGCTTCGGCAACTTCTTCTGGCTCAACCAATGCATCCGGTCGGTGTAAGAGCAGCACATCCACATAGTCAGTTTGCAGGCGCTTCAAGCTGCCATCAACTGCTTCTAAAATGTGTTCTTTGGAAAAATCGAACGAGCCTTTGCGAATGCCGCATTTGGTTTGGATGATCAGTTTTTCGCGCACTTGGGCGTTCATACCCAGCGCTTCGGCAAAGTTCGCTTCCGATTTTCCGCCACCATAAACATCGGCATGGTCAAAGAAATTAATACCTTCATCAAGCGCTGTATTAAGTAACGTTACGATGTCTTGCTTCGGCATATCCGCAATTCGCATACATCCTAATGATATTTCCGATGCTTTAAGATCGCAGTTTGCAATAGGAACATTTTTCATTTGGAACACCTTCCCTTTTAATTCTTTGTAGGACATTATACCTAAGCACATCCCTACTGCCCCTATACCATAGACCACTCAGCATTGACATGCTGCCTACTAACATCCAGAATCGAGCCGTATTGAGCCAATATGAATAGAAGTGAACGGTTCATGTCCCAAAGTCCGACTCCCAAGATTCTCATCATCATTCCCGCGCTGAACGAAGCGCAAAGTATTCAACGTGTGATTAATAGCGTCCGCCAACAAATTCCACAGGCGGATGTCTTGGTCGTGAATGATGGGTCTTCGGATGCGACGGGCGCATGTGCTGAAGACGCTGGTGCAATGGTTCTGCATATGCCTTATAACGTGGGCATTGGCGCAAGCGTACAAGCCGGTTTTCAATTTGCTGACAAGCAAGGTTATGACATCGTCGTCCGCAATGATGGCGACGGTCAACACGATGCTGCCGAAATCAAACTGATGATGGCTGTTCTGGCCTCGGGCGAGGCCGATATCGTCATTGGATCGCGTTACATCGAAAATCGCGGTTATGTCGGTTCACCCATGCGTCGGCTGGGCAGCCTGATTTTGGCAAATCTGATTTCGCTGATTGTTCATCAACGTGTGACTGATCCGACCAGCGGCTTTATCGTTTGCAACCGCAAGGCGATTCACCTTTGCGCCCTGCTTTATCCCCATGACTATCCTGAACCGGAGTCGATTGTGCTGCTGTACCGTGCTGGTGTACGGTTGCGTGAGATGCCAGTAACGATGCAACCGCGTCTTGCGGGTCAGTCGTCCATAACGACCCTGCGTTCAGCCTACTACATGCTCAAGGTCATATTAGCGATTCTCGTCGACCTGCTGCGTCCTTCCGCTGTTATACCAACACCATAGATTAATAGTAAATCCGTGAACCCTAATCGCACACAAGTCGCGCCAACACTCCGCACCTTTTATATACTCGTCCTCACACAAACCCTGTCGCTCATCGGCAGTCGAATGACCAGTATTGCCATTGGCATACGCGTCACTATTGATACCGGACAAGCTGCACCACTGCTGCTCGTATCCTTTTTTAACGAACTACCACCGATGCTCTTTGGCAGCGCGGCTGGCGTTTTAGTCGACCGATGGGATCGTCGTTGGGTCATGATGCTCTCCGACGCGGGACAAGCTATTGGCAGCTTAATACTGTTAGCCAGTTTTCTTTCGGGGGCATTCCAACTCTGGCATCTGTACCTCATCGTCTTCCTGCAAGGCACATTTGCTATGTTTCAATCACCTGCTGAAGACGCGGTGACCAGTGTGCTGGTGGTCGATGCCCATCGTGACCGTGCTAATGCACTCAAACAGATGGCTTTCCCGCTCGCAGGTGTTATCGCTCCTGCCATCACGGGTTTAATTTATCCACTGGTTGGCATTGCAGGCGTTGTGTTGGTCGATATGGTCACATTCTTAATCGCGGTAGCGGTTGTATTTCGAATGCACATCCCACAGCCGCCACCAAGCGAGGAAGGTAAAGCGGCATCCGGTGGCTTCTGGCGTGAACTGCGCGGCGGATTAGCTTATCTCGGCGCACGTCGAGCACTGCTGGGGTTAATCATCTATTTCACTGTGTTCAACTTCCTGTTAAACGGCCCGCTGGACTTGAGCATCCCTTATCTCATCAAAGTCACAGGCAGTGAAGCTTTAACCGGTTTACTTTTGGCAGCAATGAACGCCGGTGCATTGGTCGGCGGAGCGGCTATCGTTTTGCGACGTAAGGGATGGAAACGTGTCAACGTGTTTATGCCAGCCTTCTTACTGACAGGTGCGATGTTCATCGTCTATGGTACGAGTCGCACGCCAATCCCATTGGCAATCAGCATATTTTTCCTAATGTTCACACTGCCATTAGGCTGGGGACTCTTCACCGCGCTGCTGCAAGCCAAAACACCGCCCGATATGCAGGGGCGTGTATTCAGCGTCTTTAATCAATTGGGATTTGTGGCTTCGACTGCTTCATTCTTGCTGGTCGGGCCGTTGGTGGATCGCGTCCTCGAACCCGCTGTCAAACCCAGTTGGCTGTTCACGCCTTTTGTTGGCGATCAACCCGGCGCTGGAATGGGTTTGGTGCTTGTGGTGGTCGGTGGGGTTATACTCATCATGACCATCGCCACATACGCAGTAAAAGCCGTGCGCCGGATCGAAACCGATTTACCCGATTACATATCGTAAATAATAATTATTTGTTATTTTTTGCATCCTCGAAAATTCTTCTCAGTTCCTCAATACTCAACATATGATCACGATTTCGATGTATCATCCGATGACAACTAGAACACAAAGGAACTAGATTACTTAGTGCCTCATCGAGTGTTTTTTCAATGCCTTCATTTCCATACGAAAAAACTGGTTTCAAGTGATGAATTTCGATGAAACCCTTTCCATGTAATCCATATACTTCCTCATAATCGAATTGGCATACGCGACAAGAAATCTTGTCATTAACTGCGAAGTGCTTAATTGCAGCGTCCCGAAGCTTTGCTGATCGCTCATAGATTCTCAAACTGACTCTTCGTACTTTGCCTTCAGCAACGGGAATTGTTTTATCCTCCACATTTTCCTCAAAAAGATTAACTTCTTCTTGTTTACTAGAAGTTCCTATTTTGATCTTTGAAAGTGCTTCTTGTTGGGTACTATAATCAAATTTCTGTTGCACTAAGTAATCTAACAAGGGCAAATTATCCTCAAGGAGAGATTTACCTTTATCGGTGATTGTCCAATAACCTTGCCCACTTCGACTTTCGTAGTTACCTAATCCTGCCTTTTCTAAGGTTTCATGAGAGCGTAAATTACGAACTTTTTGTGAGAATTTGTCATCTTTGCGACCACTTAGAATTTCTTTATCTTCTCCCTGTGGGTTTAATAAAGTTCGCAATTGTTGTGAAAGTAGAGTTGTTGAAATCTCACCTTCATTATTTATACAAAACAAAGCTGGCAAAATTAGATCAGGTTCACTAAGAGGCCTATTATCAACCATTATATTGCCTAATAATTGGTAATTAGAAGATGAATAGCATCACGATTATTACGCTCTTTAACAGTATACATATATTTCTTGTCAAAATACTTAATATTTAAGTTCTGTCCATTATAAATAGAAGATATAAAAGGGGTGTCTTTGATAACGAGCATAAAATTGGCAGAGCAATGGTTAATCAAAAATTTAGCTAAACGCTCTTGATCAAGTTTATCAAATGTGTTCTGATCATAACTACTAAATTCTGTATCATAAGGGGGATCAAGAAATAAAAAGTCTCCAGATTGAGGAGGAAATTGTCTTAGAAATTCCTCAAAGTCTGTATTTCCAAATTGTGTATTAACTAAACGCTCAACTAGCAATTGGTTTTGAAGCCTCTCAACCTTTATTTTTAGGTTCTTACGGTTGTAACTGATACCACCGTAGGGGATATTAAAATGACCATCTTTATTGAATCGAAACATAGAAGCGTAGGCATTTTCACGAATGAAGAAAAATATAGCAGCGCGATGAGTTCGGCTTAATTGAAATTTAGCCGAGTAATTATGTATGTGCCTAAGATAATAATAAAATGAGGCTTTTAAAGCGGCTTCAAAGTTGTCTTGAATATCAGCTTTAATTAGTTGCCCTTTTTCCGAAGAGATTTTACGCATTCGTTTAATTTTTTCGAACAATGAACTTGCAAGTGTTTTAACAAAAAATTCTATATCCTGTGGTAGTTTTTCTTTTAACACGGCAATCAGATCAGAACGAATTGATAAAGTAAACTGATTAACAACTTCACGAATCTCAAGTTCAGTTATTTTATTTTCTATGTACTCTCCATATTTTTTAAGCAACGAAGCAAGATTGTCATCGAGTATGTTTTCTAAAAACTCTGAGTAATCCACAAGAAAATAGAGTACTCCTAAAAATGTTTTATCTTGTCTTGCTACCATTTGATAAAGATTGATCAAATCTTCAGATTTATCATTTACAAATGCGTGACTTGCAGATGGTATTGTTAAATAAACCGCGCCCCCACCCAAGAAAGGTTCATAATAGTTATTGATAGTCTCTGGTAGAGATGGCAATATTATTCCAAGTTCATCCTGTTTTCCTCCAGGCCACTTAAGAATTGGTTCAATCGTTTGTTCAGGCGTGATTATATTCATACTTCAAATGGCTCTACCAACATAATTGTAGTACAGACATTCTATTTCATGGCTGATATTTGTGCAAGAGAATAAGGTTAACTTCTGCTAATGCGTTATTTTTAGTCCAAGTTTGGTGCTAGTCGTGGTCGGTGGGGTTATACTCATCATGACCATCGCCACATACGCAGTAAAAGCCGTGCGCCGGATCGAAACCGATTTACCCGAATTATCAGGTGTAAACATGAGCCCAAAAACCTCAACTGCCAAACCGGACAAAAAGCAGTGGTATGCTGCAACCTTGATCGTTCGCGACAGGGTTGAAGATCATGACGACTCCTACACTTGTGACGAACAAATTCGACTCATTCAGGCTCGCTCTGCCGAGAAAGCCTACAAAAAAGCGTATAAAGTCGGCAAAGCTCAGGAAACCGTTTATCTGAATAACGCAGGCGAAATGGTTTATCGCGAGTTCGTCGGCCTGCAAGATTTAAGCCTGATACAATCCGATCTAGCAGATGGTGTCGAACTACGGAGCCGTGTATTTGCTCATGCCGCACCACAAGAACTGGTGCATACACAGGATGAACTGAGCATATTTGGCGCTTCACTTCCCAAGGAATGGCTGATTATTGGTGAAGCGATGCCTATTCATGATGATGAATAACGGGAGACGAATAACTGGTGACGGACAAACCGCTGCGCGTGCTGATGCTCTCCAAAGCCTGCATTGTCGGCATCTATCAACGCAAATTGGAAGCCATCGCGCGGTTGGGTGTCGATTTACTCACGCTCGTTCCGCCCTCATGGAAAGATGAACGCGGCGAAACCAAACTCGAACGGGTTTACACCGATGGTTATGAATTACAGGTCATCCCGATAACTTTTAACGGCAATTTCCATCTCCACTACTATCCAACTCTAGGCGAATGGATACGCCGCTTTCGCCCGCATATTGTCCACATTGATGAAGAACCTTATAACCTCGCCTCATGGCAGGCGCTTTATCATGCCCGCCGTAATGAAGCGAAATCGCTTTTCTTTAGCTGGCAAAATATCAATCGTACTTATCCGCCGCCCTTCAAATGGGGTGAACGCTGGGTGCTGAACAATGTTGATTACGCGTTGGCGGGCACAGACAGTGCCGCACAAGTTTGGTGTGAAAAAGGTTACACCGGTCAAATGGCAGTTGTGCCGCAGTTCGGCACTGACCCTCAATTATTCACCCCTAACCCCCTCCCCGTAAACAAGGAGGGGGAACGGAAAAACTTCACCATCGGCTACGTTGGACGATTGGTCGAAGAAAAAGGTATCCATCTGCTTCTGCAAGCCGCCGCCCAACTCGAAGGCGATTGGTGTTTACGACTCGTCGGCAGCGGCCCTTATAAATCCGAACTGGTATCGCTAGCCGAACGCCTCAACATCACCAACCGCATCGACTGGATTGAGTGGGTCGCCTCCACCGATATGCCCAACCAATATCATCTGCTGGATGTGCTGGTGATCCCCTCGCTCACACGTCCCAACTGGAAAGAACAATTTGGTCGGGTGATTACTGAAGCCATGTCCAGCGGCGTTCCAGTCATCGGCTCAAACAGCGGCGCGATCCCCGATATTATTGGCGAGGTCGGATTGATCTTTCCCGAAGGTAACGTCGAAGCCTTACGTGACGCACTCGATAACCTCCGCTGCAATCCCGATTTATGGGTACGCTTAGCCAAGGCCGGAAGGGAACGGGTGCTATCCCACTTCACCCATGATCAGGTCGCGGTGGCTACGGTAAAGGTGTATGAGGAAATGATGAAACAAAATCCAGAGGCTCAAGCCTCTGTCTGAGTGAACAAAGGCCGCTAAAGCGGACTACTAAAACTTTATCCAGCCTGTTACAAATTCCTCTTATGATTATTGCATAACGAATCACAGCAGGAAGAATGTTATGCCATATGTAAAATGTTTCTATCATGCTGTTTGGGCAACAAAACATCGCCAACCGTCGATCAATCATCAAATCGAGGGTATATTATTCTCGACCATTCGACAAAAATCACTTGAGCTGCGCTGTCCCATTTTAGAGTTGAATGCTGTAAAAGATCACGTCCATGTCGCAGTATGCATTGTCCCCAACGTTGCTGCTGCCGAATGGCTTCGACATATAAAAGGACTTTCAGCGCACGCAATTAATGCTCATTTCGTTGATCTCGAAACAAATTTCAAATGGCAAGAGGGTTATGGCCTTGTTACATTTGGCGAAAAGAATCTACCCTTTGTTCAGAGTTATATCATTCATCAAAAACAGCATCACGTTAAGAACACGACCATTCCCAAGCTAGAAGAGATTGATGAAGAATCTCCTTAGCTGTTCTAGCGGTGGCAAATTTTGAACAGTCCGCTTTAGCGGCCTTTTTATACTCAGACAGAGGCTTGAGCCTCTGACGATTTATAGGAGAAAACATCACTATGAAAACCATCGGCCTACTCGGCGGCATGAGCTGGGAATCGTCACTCGAATACTATCGCATCATCAACGAAGAAGTGAAGCAGCGATTAGGTGGACTCCACTCGGCAGAGTGCTTACTCTGGTCATTCGACTTTGCCGAAATCGAAGCCTTACAAATGGCAGGCGATTGGGATGGCGCAGCGCAAAAAATGATAGCTGCCGCGCAATCGTTGGAACGGGGTGGCGCAGATGGCATCGTCATCTGTACCAACACCATGCATAAACTCGCACCACAAGTACAAGCCGCGATTAGTGTTCCCATCTTACATATTGCCGATACCACTGCCCAAAAGATTTATGACGACGAATTGAATACCATCGGCCTTCTAGGAACCCGCTTTACAATGGAACAGGATTTTTACAAAGGTCGCCTGATTGATAACTTCGGTCTGAAGGTGATTACGCCGAATGATGCCGACCGCAAAATTATCCACGATGTCATTTATGGTGAACTATGTTTAGGGGATGTGCGGGATAATTCACGGCAAGAATATCTACGCATCATGGATGATCTGACGGCACGCGGCGCACAGGGTGTTATTCTTGGCTGCACTGAAATCACGCTGCTCGTCAAACCCGAACACACATCTATTCGCCTATATGACACGACACTTTTACATGCGCTGTCGGCTGTCGATTGGGCGCTGAAAGAATAGATTGTTTCGCTTTGAAGTTTGAGCGTTCTTTGCGTCTGCTCTAAAAGTTGTGCTAACTAACCATCGAATGCTCCCTTGCTCTGTTACTATGGGGAAAGGGCTGGGGTTAGGGGTATTGTTTTTGCATTTTTACACCACCATCTCACTGACCTTCGCCGCGACCGTCAGCATCGCGTCAGGCCAATGAAGTTCAACACGCAAAAAACGCGGCAGTAGATAACGTTCGTCGCGGCTGACCACAATTTTCCAGATGCGCCGTGCATGAGGTGTTTTGCCGAGCGCATAGTAACATAAAGCCATCGCCGCAATCGGTTCAGTTTCCATAGGCATATTGCTGCTGATATTTTGAAAACGCATCAGCGCATCTTCATAATCTCC
Source organism: Aggregatilineales bacterium (assembly GCA_038251275.1). Classification (GTDB taxonomy): domain Bacteria; phylum Chloroflexota; class Anaerolineae; order Aggregatilineales; family Phototrophicaceae; genus CFX2. Next base: position 4,441 of record JBBSBM010000052.1, on the reverse strand, counting down.
AGAAGTAAATTGTACCTTTGCCTCAGCCAAATCATCCTGCATAGCATTCCTTTTACCCTATTGACACATCAGTTCGCAGCATTAATTGACCGCCCTAATATGAACGATGATACACTGTTACAGATAATCAGTGTTGCAAGAAAGTAGAGCGAATGCTGCGTAAAATTGACTGTGTGATGCTCAAGGTATCTGAACTTGAAAAAGCCGCATCTTATTATGAAACGGTCTTCGGCCTCAAACGCCTCTGGCACGACGAACACTCCGTTGGCATGGGTATGCCCGAAACCGATGCTGAAATCGTTTTACACGATAACCCGGCGCTGCCCAAAGAAATCAGCGTCCATTATTTGGTCGATGATGTCATTCAAGCCGTTGACCATTTTGCCACAAATGGCTGCATCATCCGTGCCGAACCTTTTGATATTGTCATCGGCAAATGTGCAGTCATCGAAGACCCTTTTGGTAACCTCATCGCCATCCTCGACATGACCAAAGGTGCACGAACATGACGATACATCCCGCCCGCCTCTTTATATTGCTGGCTCGTGAAGCACCCATAGCAGTCATCCTTCGGCGTGGCCCAAGCCATTGGGTACAGATGATTAAATGGCATACCGATACCGACAAGTTTGAAGCGGGTCAATGGCTCAAAGGGCGAATTTACGAGCATTTGTGTAATCTTTCTCCTGATGGACAATTCCTAATTTATCACGTTAGCAAACCCAATACTCCTTCAGAATTGGGATATGAGAAAGAATGGACTGCTATTAGCAAACCTCCGTACTTTTCAGCACTTGCATTATGGCCAAATGGAAATGGAGGGGATTTTGTTAATAATAGTGTTGTAGTATTAAATGGCTATAAAAGAGATGCTCACCCTAATCATCAACCACAAGGCATAAAGGTTATTTTTAGTTATGAATCTACTGAAGACTTAAGTGCCCAAATAGAAACTAAAGACTACGTTCAATGGAGAAATATTAGTAGCAGTGTGAAGCTTTCAGTTGTTGCTAGACAATTCCTAGATAAAGCTATTGAAAGACACTATCGCGGAGAATATCCTCATCTTTTTGAGTTTTTCTATGTGGATGGGATTACAGGTCATTATTATTCGTTGGAAAACGCCACTTGGGCAGATTTCGACCAGCAAGGCCGCCTTGTCCTCGCCAAAGAAGGCAAACTATTCGTAGGCACAATCGATAACGGCGACCTCCAACTCACAGAACTCGCCGACTTCAACGCCAACAAACCCGACCCGCAGCCCGCTCCCGATTGGGCGCAAAAGTGGTGAAACCGATGAGTGTAAAAAATCCACCGATTCGTCCTGCCCGTCTGTTTATCCTATTGGCACGAGAAGCCTCTGTAGGTGTGATTTTACGACGCGGCCCCAAAGACTGGGTTCAAATGATCAAATGGCATACAGGTACCGATACTTTTGAGGAAGGGCAATGGCTTCGGGGAGGAATTGAAGAGTATTCAGGCGACTTATCCCCTGATGGTCGTTTGCTGTTTTATCGTTTTTCCAATACAAGATTATCCTACGCCTTAGAAATGCAGAAGCTGACGACAGATAAACTTTTATTTTATGATGCAATTAGTAAGCCACCCTATTTTACAGTGCTCGCCCTTTGGCAATATTTGGATGGCCCTGGCGGCAAATTTATTGATAACTCAACGATTAGTTTTTACAGCTTCAGTGGATGGCATGCAACACGAACCGTGCCGCAGCTTAATATTGAAATTGAGTTACTTGAGAGGCAATCAGAAGGTGGATTACCTCATGAAAAGGATGTCTTTTTGACTAATCAGGGTTGGGAGACAATTCAGAAGGGCAACCAATATCGCTATGAAAATTTTAACCCGCCTTACATTTGGCGCAAATTATCGCCTGTTTTCACCCTGTACATAAATTACGCCGGACATGTGTTTGATCATCAACCCGGAGGCTATAGAAATAAATTAATTTATAGCCTTTCAATAGATGATGGTAAAACTCAAACTGTTTTAGAGAATGTTAATTGGGCAGACTTCGACCAGCAAGGCCGCCTCGTACTCGCCAGACAAGGCAGACTCTTCGCAGGCACACTCGAAAACGGTGAACTCAAACTCACTGAACTCGCTGACTTCAACGCCAACAAACCCGATCCGCAGCCCTCACCCGATTGGGCGCAAAAATGGTAGTTAATTCCATAATCGGTTGAATTTTTCATAGGGATGAGGCGTGCCTCATCCGCTGAATGCAACCAATAACACCTATTTCTTCACATGCTCTGGTTTGAATCCGGTTTGTTCTTTCAAGCGTTATCTTCATAAATGCCTCTAAAAACACTTCTTTTTACCTGCTCTACCTGCAAAGCAGGTCATTTGCATAATTTTCTCCCTCAACACCATACCTATATCCCACAAAAACGCCGACAAAATGGCTCGATCAGTCCATCTTCGCTCCCTCAACGGAACAAAATAGATGACCTGCTCGTCTGTATCAATAATTCAGTTTGAACAACATGGAACTTGCTCATGAAAACCCGACTCACCTTAACGGCTTTATCGATACTCTTGATGCTTTCCATCAGCATCGCTGCAACTTTCGCTGCCCCACCTCAATCCAGTCGACTCTTAACCACATTCCTTCCGCCCAGCCCCACACCGGATAATCAACCACTCAAACCGATTGTCTTGCTGACGATTTACAATCCTTGGCTGATGGTCATAGGCTCTGATGAACCGACATTCGCCCTTTATGACAACGGCTTGGTCATCTATCAACGCACCATCGCTAAGAACAAAGCTGAATTTGCGTCTATCCAATTAACAACTGACGAATTCAAAGCCCTAAAAACCAAACTGAAAATCGACAAAGGCTTATACACTTTAGATGCTGATGAAACCTACTTTCCCAAAACCGACCAACCCACCAACGTCATCCGCCTGTTTGACCCCATCTTAGGTGACAAAACCATCTCGATTTATGGTGATTTGTTTAGTGATTCTGATGCCCGTCAAAACGCTGCTCCCACACGCCTCATCGACCTCTTCGACACGCTCACCAGCTACAGCCATCCCGAAGCCGAAACTTGGCTGCCCGACCATTTTGAAGTCATCCTGTGGTCATACGACACCGCCGATGCTGTATCATGGCCCTCAGACTGGCCTACACTAACTAACCCAACTACCATCAAACGTGACTCGGTTTATAGCATCTATGTGGACATTAAAGACTATGACCGTTATATCAAGCTGCGGAAAACCGCAAACGCCGTTCGTTTGGATGGTAAAAACTTTGCCTTCGCAGCCCGCTTTCCTCTCCCGCACGAACACGCAACCCAATAAAAAATGAACAATATCTGGGGCAATATCGAATTGCCCCATTCCACTTTTAAACCTTCACTGGCAGTGCTTCCAATCCACGAAGTGTCATTCCCTTGCGCCACACCAATTGTTCTGATGCTGTCGCCAACCGCAAATTTGGAAACCGCTCAATCAAATTATGGATGGCAATCGAACCTTCCAGCCGTGCCAAAGGTGCACCAACACAGTAATGTGCCCCTTGCCCGAACGACAAATGACGGTTTGGTTCACGCGTAATATCCAAGTTGTCCGGCTGATCAAACACATGCTCATCACGGTTAGCCGAAGCCAACGCCGCGAATATCATCTCACCTTTCATAATAGTGACACCTGCAATTGTGATATCTTCCCGCGCATACCGTTCAGTTGCGGTTTCCACTGGTGTTACAAACCGCAGTAGCTCTTCGACTGCCGATTTGGTCAGCGCTGGATTTTCCCGCAGACGTTCCAACTGGTCTGGATGACGCAGCAGTTCCAGTGTCCCCGTTCCAATCAAATTGACAGTGGTTTCATGACCCGCAATCAACAGGATAAAAACCAGCGCCAGCAGTTCATCTTCACTCAGCTTGTCGCCCGCTTCTTCCGCCTGTACTAATGCTGTAATCAGATCATCCTGTGGTTCAGATCGTCGTTCATTGAACAGCTTCCGCAAATAGCGCATAAAAATCAACAACGATGGTGTCGCCAGCAAAGCACTAATCGGTGATTGAATAGCCAGCAGCTTCGTCGCCCAGCCATGAAATTTATGACCGTCTTCTTTTGGAATGCCCAAAATTTCCGCAATGATCGTCAACGGAATAGGCAGCGCATAATCCTTAATTAGATTGGCCTCGCCTTTCCGTTCAATTGAATCCAACAGATCATTCGATATACGGTCAACCCTCGTCCGCATTTGCTCCACCAATTTGGGTGTAAAGGCTTTGTGTACTAACCCTCGCAGCCGTGTATGATCCGGCGCATCCAAATCCAACATCGTTCGCTCAAGCGCTTTGAAAGCTGCCGGTGTATACGGCTGCTTGCCAAGCTGCTCTGGGGTCATCCCGTTGCGTTTATCTTTAGCGAATCGCTCATCCTTGAGTGCTGCCAGCACATC
>JBBSBM010000051.1:0-49721 GCA_038251275.1 Aggregatilineales bacterium | reverse complement strand
TAATATCTGCTTAATGGACGACATACGGTTAAAGGCTCATTCAGTCCCGTTTACGGGGCTTTATTCATGTTGCCGGAGGGTTTATCCTCCGGCAATCGCTAACGATCCATGCCTAATCGAGCAAATACCTACCCCTGAAAGGGGTTGGGGTGGGGGTAAAATTCACCGTCCACCACTTAGTGCAGTCCTACCATCGCCTTTTTGGCCACCAACCCAATATCCACATTGGCTTTCATAGGGAAGGTTCTCAGATCGTTCCTCTTTGCCTCCTAATTCTCACGCCCGTTTTTCTTACCCTCGTCCTCTAAAAGAAAAGAGCCTATATATTTAGGTATCACTTGAACGTCAAAAAATTAAAATCTATGGCGCTGTCTGTGTAGGTAGAACTATAAATGGCAGTTTAGGATTGAATGGCTCTGATCTAGGAAATAGAAAATTTGAGATAATTACTAAAGCAATGAGAATACACATAACCACTATCACTCCACGTACCAGTTTTTCGCGTTTTTTCATTGTAAATGCGCTTCTCATAACTTTATAACGAAGTGAGATGTTTACATCACCATCTGCCATCGAAGTCGCTTTAGCAGACTTGTCCGGCTGTTAGCTGGGTGGCTTTAGCCCCTAGCGGCAAAACTCGACCGATATTTTACCCCCATCGTTATAACGCTCTGCATTAAACTTGGCGTTCTTGGCGGTTCAATCGCATTTCCCTTTCTTGACTCAGTACTCGGCACTCAGAACTCAGTACTATTTTTCAGGTTTACTTTCGGTTAACCCGACAAACTATTCTCTAACTATCTCTCAACCAGCCATCCTGTCCTACTCCCTCAAAACCGTTAGTGCCGCCCCTGTGACTCAGTTACAAAATGTTCTTCCAAATGGTAACCCATTTCATTTTCACTTGTTGTACGATAGTCATTGGCGCATTTGCTCCCTTGCCCTGTTACTATGGGGAAAGGGCTGGGGTTAGGGGTATTCCCGTCGCACCTTAACATACGCCAATCGTTGTAAATGTTACCAAAACCAACTTTTTACAACTGCAACATTTCTAACATTTACAACTTTTATGGCACTGTGCCGCCACAAAACCGTTTAACTACCTGCGACTGTGACGATAATGACGACATTTCCGACACAAAACGACTTCCGAATCTGCCGCATTTGCAGCATATTCCGCAGACTCGGCACTTCGCTCCCTCAAATCCGCTGTCGAAATTATGTTGTAACAACAACATCAACAGCATCATTTGCAATTTGTGAATCAAAGAATCGCTAATCCTTTACAATACCAAGGCCGGAACAATCACCCGCCACAACAAATAGAGATCAAGCAGCGCAAACAGCGCGAAAGGAATAACCGTCACCAACGGATATAGCACTGGAACACGCTTTGATAACCACACGCGCCATCCGTCGATGCCCAGCACGATCACCAGCGCCATCGGGATGATGCCCGTGAACATGTAGCGTCCCTGAAATTGGAGGAAAACGGTGTTGTAGTAAATGTATTCCAGCACCGCCAACAGGATCGCCAATTGAATGAACATCCAGATAATCCGTCGCGTCATTATTTCAGATGTATTTGTAGGGAATGGTCTGAGACCATTCCGATTTGTAGCATTGATAATCAAGCCGCTGCCTGCCACCGCCAACAGCGCCAGCAGCACTGTATAAATCCAACCCGGCATCGGCACACCCATCCAACCGAACTGTCCCCAAAAGCTGTTGAATGTCGTTTGAATAGCCGTCTTTAGATAGCTTACAAAGCCAATTTGCGCGATCAGTTCTGCCGTGCGCGGTTGTCCGGTAACCACTTTATCATGCTGGCGCAGACCAAAAAGATCAGGGAAGCCGTAGGTCTGGATGCTGTGAATCCACCAGATGCCGCCGAGGATCAATGCCGGTATGAAAAACGCCGCTAACAACGGCAAAATCTGCTTGGCGATCAATTGATAACTGGCATCCGTAGAGGGACGATTATCCATCCACCAACGCACGAGAATGGCTAATGGCACGAAGCCAATCAGAAATAAGGTTGATACTTTGGTCAGCAATCCGAGTCCCACCAGTAAGCCGAGATGCCATTCTTTGATCGACGGTTCGCCTTTGAGATATAAGACTGTGCCGAGCAGCGTGACGGCAATCAATAAATTGGAAAGGGCATCGTTGCTGACCGAGGCTAATCCGGCGAGATGCTGCGGCAGAAAAGCCACCAGCGCCGCTGTACCCAACGCCACCTGTGGACGTTCGGGCAAGAAAACGCGCACCAATCCGTAAGCACATAGCACGATGCCCGCGCCCATAATCAGCGAGAGCAGCCGCAGCGCAATCAGACTGCCGTTGGTCAAAGTGAAAACAGGTGCTTCCAGCAAATAGTAAAGCGGGGGTTGGTGATCTTCATATTGAACAGTCGGCAGCTTCACCAGCAAATCCGGCGCGAATTTGGCGGCTTTTAATTGGTCGAGATAAGCCGAGTCCCAATCACCGGGTTCGATTTTGGGGCAGCAGCCGTTAAAAGCCACCTGCGCGATGTAGTTATAGTGAGCCGGTTCATCCGGCGCTTGCCAAGCCGGTGTTTTGATGGCGAACAACCCGCCAACAATGAAGTAGCCGATCAGGATGAGAGCGAGAAAGAGTACCGAGTACTGCGTACCCTGTACCGAGTTTTTTGAAGGTAGCGACATAAATAGGCTCCGAGCATTAAGTTCGGGAATGGATTATAGCGGATGAAGTTTAGCTTGAGACTGTTTACTTTGATGATGCGGAGAGAAAACCTTGTCGACGCAGCAGAATGTGACTGACGAAAAAGGCGAACACTAAATAGGCAATATACATGCCTATAGCCGCCCAAAAAGCCCGTAAAATAGGTTCAATGGTCATCATTCTACCATCTGGGCCGTACCAAAAACTGCCTGATCTCAAACTACCTGTTAATCCGCCGTCAGCCAGCGAGAACCACGCAGATTCATACCAACGTATAATAATGCTTCCGCTCCACATGGGATAATCTGGAAATATGGTAAATATAACCACCGGCACAAAACGACAAAAAAAGGCTATCGTTAATCCAACTACTTGATTGCCAATAAGGCCGCCTACAAGACCTATGGCAGTTGATGCCATAATCCCTAATATAGACGTAGCAACCGCGTGGATAATAATCAATAGATATTGATTGGCTTGGCGCGGATTAGGGCAATATTCAGCCTGTAGTTGATATGCTGTATAAGGTGAAAGTACTACACCACGTATAGCTTCTCCTCGTACATCTTCCAAAGAACTACGGTAACAGTAAACAGCTAAATCTGTTGACATGAGCGCTACAACAGCCAAATTTATGATGCCAAAGGCAACGATCCAGCCCCGTAATTGATAAAGGGAGCTCCAAAATTTGCCTATTAAAATCTGCTTTCTTGTGATGCCGGAGAGGGATAAAATATCTTTATGCCACCATGCCTTATGATGTCGCATTACATTAACACCAGCAATAACACATCGAATAATGACGACCAGTTGGGTTAGCCAGACACAATAAACGAGTAAATAAAGTGTTTCTGGCCCTAGCCCTGCATTACTCCCATAGAGATCACCATTTAGCGGAGCAAATAATAAAATCAAACTAATCACCACCGCGAGGACGATCACACCAAAGCGGTCAAACCACTGCAACCAGCGCGGTATAGTACGACGCTGATAATTGATTTCGAGACGCAGAATAGGGTTATTGGGCTGGATGGTTTTGAAGCGCATAGATAGCCACCTTTGTGATAGGCAAAACTATACGTTGGAAATAGGAAATTTTCCGCTACGGTTGCTATGCGATTATGTGGCGATAGGTGTTAGCACAAGGCAAGGGATCGCGGGATAATTAGAAGTTATTGCGCGGCAAAAAATAATGCTTGAGGAACTCTCAGATGGTCGATATTCAAAAGCTTATCCAACAACTCGTTGATCAAAACCAATCGCGAGAGGCGTTCAAAACCCTATATGACATGAGCGCTTCAATCGTTGACCCGCTTTTGGCAGCGCTCAATGACCCGAATGTTGCCATACGGATGCAGGTAGCAACCATCCTAGGCAACAGTGGCGATCAGCGCGCGGTTGATGCACTCATGAAATCCAACCGTGACCCTGAACAGCGAGTACGAACATCAGCGATTGCAGCTCTGGGAAAGTTTGAAAATGATGCGCGTGCGGCTGATTTTCTGCGACAAGTTGCCCGCAGCCAAGCCGAAATGAACGAGCGAACAGGCGCGGTATTCGCTTTGGCACGGGCAGCAGGTAAATCGGCGGCTGCCGAACTGTGGGTTGAAATGCTCAACGATCCGTCACCCCAAATCGTCGGCAACGCGGCCTCACAGTTGGGGACGCTCAAGCTGCCGGAAACCGTCGAACCGTTGATCGCCACACTTCAGCGAGCCGGAGAAAAAAGTCCGGCATTTATGCTCATCATGCTGGCCTTAGGGGATATAGGCGATTCGCGGACTTTTGAAGCCATCATCCCCTATCTCAAATCCAGTGATCCGCATAAGCGTACCACTGCCGCCAGCGCCTTAGGACGGTTGGGCGATCTGCGCGGCATCGCGGTTTTAGAGCCGATGCTCAAGGATAAAGCCGTCGCCGGACAAGAAGATCACGGCGGCCCGTCGTATACCGTCAGTGATACCGTTCGCACTGCACTTGAAGCCATACGTAAAAAGCACGGTGCAGCCACACCAACTGAAACTAAAGACACTCAACCCGCAAAACCACGTTGGAAGTTTTGGTGAGTTAACCCACCTGCACCAGTGCTTCTAGTTCGGGTAATAAGACGACGCTTTCCTGCTCGTTGGGATCGGTTCGGGCGATAACTGCTGTACACGGTTTATCGCCAAGGTTGGCAGGGAGATGTGGCATTCCAGCGGGGATATAAAACATGTCGCCAGCCTTCACAATAACATGTTTTTCCAGTTGTTCCCCGTACCATGTGTGTGCCTCACCGCTGATCACATAAATGGCGGTTTCGTGGTTTTCATGCTTATGCGCTTTAGCCCTGCCACCGGGGGGAATGGTCAGCAGGTGCATACATACGCCGGTCGCACCAACCGTTTCGGCAGCGATGCCTTCGAAGTAGCTGAAGCCCTGCTTGCCATCGTAGCTGGAAGTGGGACGGATAATCTTGCAATCGGGTTTCGCGGTCATCATCAGACTCCTCGTGTTCATGTCGTCAATCGAAATTGTACGACAAGATCACGCCTTGACGATGTATGATTACAAGAGAATTGTACAAACGGCGGCAATAACCAAACTCAATACGAATCCAATTCCCAGCCCTTTGAAGAAGCCTTTCAAATGGAAAGCGAAGGGTTGGTACTGCGCCAACGAGTCAACCCCTTCTATGAACAAAAACTTGGGCCGTAGGACGAGCAAAATGAAATAATCAAGCACAATCAGATCAAAGAGGTTGAATATCTCGAAGACCAAATAGCTATTCACCAAAAGTGGCAAAAACAAGGCTTCTCCGCTTCGTGTCACAACTTGGACATTTGAATAAATCGCCACCAGCAGGAGAAAACCGAGGACGCAAATCGTCATCAGCGCTTGCCCGCGTTTTTCAGCTTGGGTTATCGGCGGAACGAGTGCTTGAATTTCGGGCGGATAATCATTCAGCACGATACGTGGGTTGAGCGCTGTTCCGCCCAGAATAATGACACTAATACCAATACTGAGAATTAACCCATGCAGCAGAATATCAGAAATCAACAAGCCGTTCATATTCGTGTCAACCCATTAGTCACGCAGCCGCAGTGGGCGCATGCCATTGGTCGTCACCAGCAGCGACATGCCCACATCAGCGAAGACCGCCAACCACAGCGTTCCACTGCCGGAAAGCGCCAGCACCAAAATCGCCAACTTGAGGCCAATACTGATGACGATATTTTGGCGGATGACACTCCGCGCAAAACGAGCTAAACGTACCGCATACGGTAGCTGTCGCAGATCATCAGCCATCAGTGCAATGTCAGCCGTTTCAAGAGCTTGGGCGCTGCCAGCCCCACCCATCGCGATACCGACGGTTGCGGCAGCCAGTGCAGGCGTATCATTTACACCGTCACCGATCATGGCGACATTGCCGTATTTCGCGACCAAATCTTTGACAGCATCGACCTTATCAGCAGGCAGCAATCCGGCACGCACATCATCCACACCGACTGATTTCCCGACTGCTTTAGCCACGGCGGCATTATCACCCGTGAGCATCACGGTTTGGATGCCGAGCGCTTGCAGGTCACGGATCACGGTTTGGCTTTCGGCGCGGGGTTCATCGGCTAGGGCAATAAAGCCGCGCACACGGTCGCCATCACTCAAGAGCATGGTGGTTTGACCATTGGATTCGGCGGCATCTACCATCTCGCACAGTTCGTGCTGATGCGGATGTTCGGCATCAAACAAGCTGTGGCTGCCGACCGTGACCAGCTTGCCATTGATGCGCCCTTGCACACCACGTCCGGCTAAAGCGGTAACGGCTTCAGCCGGGGCATAGGTATGATCAACACCACGCGTATGTGCCGCATCAACTACCGCTTTCGCTAACGGATGGGCGCTGCTTTGCTCGACTGCCGAGGCCATTGCCAGTACATCATCACAGCGTTCGCAATCTGCACCTGTTTCACAATCGACTGAGCGCGTTTGCGTCACAGCTGGTTTACCCTTTGTGAGCGTACCCGTTTTGTCGAAGGCGAAAACTTTGACAGTACTGAGTGCTTCCAGATGTGCGCCACCCTTGATTAGGACACCGCGACGGGCGGCAGAAGTGATAGCACTAATGATGGTCACAGGTGTGCTGATGACCAACGAACACGGGCAGGCAATCACCAACAGTTCGAGCGCACGATATAACCAACCCTGTGTGCCATTAGCCAAGCTGTAGAAGGGCGCACTAAAAAGCAGTGGCGGTACAACCGCGACTAAGGCCGCCAGCACCATCACACCGGGGGTGTAGTAGTGAGCAAAGCGGTCGATCATACGCTGGCTGGGAGCGCGTACACTTTGAGCGTCCTCAACCATGCGAATGATCCGGTTCAGGGTGTTATCTTCAGCACGGCGGGTGACGCGAATATCAAGCGCACCTTCGCCGTTGATGGAGCCAGCGAAAACTTCCGCGCCAATCACTTTGTTGACGGGAATGCTCTCGCCAGTAATCGGGGCTTGGTTGACACCACTGTTGCCTGAAGTGATCACACCATCCATCGGGATGCGTTCGCCCGGTTTGACCCGAATAAGGTCATCAAGATTGAGGTCATCAACGGAAACAGTTTCTTCAGTAGGAGCAGCGCTTATCCCAATTGGGATAAAGTTGCTGCCTGCGTTGGATTGCAATGACGCGCGGCGAATACGTAATGCTGTCGGCGGCACGAGTGACATCAGGCTGCGGAGACTATCACGGGCGCGGTCAGCGGTGTAGCCTTCGAGTGCTTCACCAATCGCAAATAGGAACACCACGGTAGCAGCTTCCAAAGTTTGACCGATGAGGATTGCGCCAACCGCAGCAACCGTCATCAGCAGATTGATATTGAAGTCGTGGTTAATGATGAGGGTATTCAAGCCACTGCGGGCAATTGGAACCAGCGCGATAATCGTGGCAAGAATATACAGTGGTTGCGAAATCGCTTGCAGCTGAGCAATGAAACTCAGTATCAAACCAATAATAATGATTCCCGCGCCCAACAGCGCCAAACGGGTTTCAGTGCGTGTCAGCAAATAGCGCAGGAAGTTTGGGCTTCCCGTTTCAAGGGTTGGTTTTGCGTCTCCATCTTGTATGTGCTTACCCAAAGACTCGACACGTCCGCGCAGCACAGGCAGCGGCACATCTCCTTCTAATCGCATCTTTGAGGTAGCAAAATCCACCTGCACACGCTGCACACCGGGCAAACGTCCGACACCTTCTTCGAGTTCACGGGCGCAATTGGCGCAGTCCATACCTTCAATGCGGTAAACTGTTTCAGCCATGATAGTTAAACTTTCAGTAAACGATACGTTATCTCAATACATGCGTGTTCGCGCATATATCTATAAACACTATACCCTAACTGTGCCTATTACGTCAATAAACGGTGGTTAACTTTGGATTAGGTGGCTTGGTTCAGCAGCGACCGAGCGTAATAAAGTGCCCAATCATCCTCTTCAGGTCTAGCTCTGACCTCTTCATCCAAGCGGGTCAACTCATCAATGAGCGCATCTTTACTCATGTCTTCGCCAACGTAGGGTGTGAGCTTGTCATAAAGGTAATCGGCATACCACAGCGGCCATGCAGGATCATCGCCATCGGTGGCACTGTAAGCTTCATGATGCGCCATTGCTGTTTCCCGAAATAATTGCGCCAAGGCTTCAATTTTTTCATCCACAATGATGCTCCTTTAATGTCTTTATATGTACGATACTCCATTTTAGACGTTTAACAAGTGATTCGTCTTTGACATCTCTGGATGACCTCGCTACTATACATCGCGGCGGATGCAGCCACCTTGATTGAGGGGTTCCGATGGACGGGGAAAAACACGCAACGACAATCATGGCACTGCCAGACCATGAATTGATTGCACGATTGCGGGCAGGCGACGAAACCACTTTTGCCCAATTGGTTGAGCATTACAACGCCTCGATGGTACGGATTGCGGCTATCTATGTGAATGAGTTCGCAGTAGCTGAGGAAGTCGTACAAGACACATGGATAGCAGTCCTCAAAGGCTTGGATCGTTTCGAGGGGCGTTCGTCCTTCAAAACGTGGATATTTACGATTCTTTCAAACCGCGCTAAAACCCGTGCTACCCGCGAAAGCCGCTATGTGCCTTTAGAACTCAGCGACGAACCTGATGATTCAGACAGCGGGATGCCTCATTTTCACCCACCCAACACGCCTTATGCAGGGAGTTGGGCGGATGGTTCGATACCCCATATTTGGGAGAGTGTACCGGAAACGCAGTTATTAGGGCAGGAAACACGCAGTATTATTTTCCGCACCATTGAGGCGCTTTCACCCAACCAGCAGCAGGTGATCCGTCTCAGAGATGTAGATGGCTTTAGTGCAGAAGAAGTTTGTAACATGTTACAACTCTCTGAGTCTAACCAGCGGGTGTTACTGCATCGGGCACGTGAACGGGTCAGGCAGGCGCTCGACTCGTATTTTGCACAAGAGTAATAAAAGATGACGCATGAAATATCATGTAAGGAATTGGTTGATCTCGTCACCGATTATATGGATGAAACCATTTCGAGTGAAGCACGAGCTAAGTTTGAGCAGCATCTTTCAGAATGTGGCTATTGCAACGCCTATGTTAAGCAGATGCATCTAACCGTAACGCTCACAAAAAAACTCTCCGAAAGTGATGTGAGTAAGCCTGCACCTGACGAACTGCTCAATATCTTTCGCAAATGGAAGCAAGAGCAGAAACCTGATTAAAACCTCATTTGGGATGTTGAAGGAAGTCCACTGCTCTGGCGAGTGCCGGATCGGTGGCTTCAGTAAACAGTTCCCAATGTGTCGGTACACTGATGTCTGGAATTATCCCCGTTTCCTCCCAAATGCCATTGGTTAGTGCTCGTGGTTGAAATGTTTCGCTGGCTAACCACAAACGTGAACGATCCACCATGTCAAAGGCCGACAAACGCTCAACATTACCCAACGTCGTCCCACCGATAATGGTGGCACGTCCTGCAACGCGCAGCACACCACTCATAATTTCGCCGTAAGAGGCGGTATAAGTATCTACCAATATCACCAATGGCACAGTCTGCGAACCGCCAATATCCTTGGGGCGCAGTGTCAACGGACGTTTGCGAGTGCGACTGATGAATGAACCTTGTTCTCCACTCCCAAACAGATTCATGATCGTTTCGGCGGTGCTCGTCAAGCCACCTCCATTGACGCGGTTATCAATGACTAACCCTTGCAGCGGGCCGTCTTTGGTCATGGCCTTGAGCGCATTCTCGACTTGATCACCCACCGTTTCATCCAGCAGAGTCGGTAGAAAGATATAGCCGATGCGTGTCTTGGGGACGACACAAAAATCAATCAATAATGAACTCTGGATGCGTTGGCGAGTGAGGGTTATGTCCTGCGGTTTTCCGCCGGGGTGCCGGTAGGTAACAATCACTTTGGAGCCGACCAAACCCTGTGTTCGGCTGTTGCCATCGGCATCGCGAAGGGGGCTGCCATCTACTTGCAGGATGGTGTCGTGTACTTTGATTCCGGCTGCGATTAAGGGACTATCGGGAAAAATCGTCATGATACTGGCGTAGTCTGTGCCTTCAACCGGAACGAGGAGCGCACCCATACCGACATAATCATATTTGCTGGCGATGGCCTCATTTTCTTTGGCGAGCTGTTCCGGCGTTTCAAAGCGTGAGTGATCATCGTCCAGTTCGTTAATCATGCGCTCCATCGCCAGATAAAAATCGTCCTGACTCAAACCTCTTTTGACCAGCGCTTCATACCTTGCGCCAATAGCTTTCCAATCATGCCCGTTAAAGTCGAGATATACGTAGTGATCGTTGACATCTGACCATAAGGCTTTATAGATCCTCAGTTGTGAGGCCAATGTTTTGGCATCGGTTTTGGTGGGGGCGAAAGGCGTGAGCGTTGGAGCCGGTGTGAGTGTCGGTGGATTGGCGAGGTCAGCAGGCATGTTGGCAGGAACAGATACACCGGGGATGTATTCACAGGCGCGTACTGTTGGTGTGGTATCAGCCGGTTGTGGGGTTTGGGCATTCACGCCGATGGGTGCGAGGTACAGCACAAAGGCGAGGATATATAAACGAGGTGCGCGAAATTTCATGGAACAGCCTATCACCAGTGAGCATTTTGTGGTTTTAGTATAAGGCTACTACCGATAAGCGATTGAGGTGGTTCAGTTTAAAAAATGGTAAATATTGCAGTTATTGATGTTGTTACAACATGGTTTTGATGGCGGATTTGAGGGATCGAAATGCCGAATATGCGGCAGTTACTGCAATTGCGGCAGATTCGGGAGTGCATTTTGTGTCGGCGGTGTCGTCCCACGGGAGGCTTCGCACTCGTTGGCGGCGACGACATAACCGGATTTATATGGCGGTGTGGCAAATGTTGCTGTTGATGCAGTTGAGAATCAGGCGTTTTTGTCTCGTTTGCAACGATTGGTGATGTTAAGGTGCGAAGAGAAAATCCTCACCGCCGCCCACATCAGCAACGTTCGCAGGCTCACTCTGCTGATAGCCATTTCATGGCAGAGGGGAGCAAAGACATGTTCTCTAATGATTATGGTACAACAGGTGGAGAACTAAAGGGTTACCATTTGGAAGAACATTTTGTAACTTTTGCGCGAGGTTGGCGCTAACGGTTTTGAGGGAGTGGGATTGTTAAGAGGGTTGGTAGCGGGTTGGTTTTTGGTAGAGCAAGTTTGTAAATTTAAACGTAAGTACGAATAAATAAAATTGGGCTGGTTGTGCCGCATGAGGTTAATGGTATTTAATGAGCGGATGAGGCACGCCTCAGCCCTACAAAGCGCCCCAAAAGCCGCCATGTCTATGCGAGAAGTGGAATTTGATCTTACCAGACAACGACTACCCCACGCGATCTCCAAGTTAATTGACTCACCTCCTCACATGGCGTTAGGCTGATCAAAACACGAGGTGAATGATGGCTACAACGCTACGATCATTTTTGATGCTTTTGCTGATTGGCTTGTTCGGAGTGAGTGGTTTTCAGGCGAAAGCGCAAGACAATCCACCATCTTTAACTTCCACACCAACGGATAACCAACCCATTTATTGGTTTGATTGGAGTAATGACGGCACAAAAGTAGCTGTAGCGACAGCCAAAAGCATCAGTGTATACGATTCCTCGTTTCAGCTATTGGTTTCTCGTCCGCAACCTGATCCTACGGAATCACGCAGTTTTGGATCATTAAGCCCCGATGGAACCCGTCTTGCGACAGTGAAAGAAATCTGGGATACAACCACACTTCAAAGTTTGTTTCAGGTGGATGCTGAGTATCCGCTTGGAGACTGGAACAGTGATGGCACTTTGATTTCGGGAGTTGCGCTGGGTGCTAAAGCAATCGTTATTTATGATGGTTTCACGGGGCGGCTTGTTAAAACTATCCCAACGGGAGACATTTTACTTTTGTCTAATCCTCTTTGGAGTCCGGATAATACGCGATTTGCCTTTAAAACAATTGGGAAAAAGCTCATTATTGTTGATGTCCCACAAGGGAAGATTTCAGCGAGCTATTCTTATGAGTTTTTGATTGATTCAGGTTTGTCTTGGAGTCATGATAGTAATAAACTAGCTTACGATGCATTCCCCGAACCTAAACCCGGAGATTCCAGTAAGCGAATTACACATTCAATTAATATAGTTGATGCGGCAAATGGAGAGATTATTCACACATTCACAGGTTTACAAGATGGTGTGAGACAACTGCTTTGGAATCCAAATGACACTGAATTGCTTTCAGCCTCTGGTTTTGGTCAAATCAATGTTTGGGATATGAATTCTAAACAGTTGATCAACAGCTACATAACTCCACATTATCTTCTTATAGGCATTGATTACAGCCCGTATGGCGGTCAAGTAATGATAGGATTTAACCTTGATCGTGATATTACTTCCGCTGTGCGTGATACATTTACGGGTCAATCGGTATTTTCACAACCCATTTTAGATAGTGCAATACAAATGGTTGTTCCCGCGCCCTCGCTCGAAAAACTAAAATCTGTCACTCAAGCCTGTCAGTTACAGCCGAACATTCAAGAGGCACTTATATCCCAAATTAACGCCAATGATTTGAACACCTTCGAGACTTATGTATCGGCGCTGACCAACACCGATATGCCAGACGGTTGCAAAGCGGATTTGTTGGCGGTCGCGGATGCGTTGATGGCGAAGGCGTAATAGTTATGGCAGCACCGCCGTGATGGTGAGGGTGGTTGCAAAGTACGTGATGGTTAAAATGGGAAATGCCGGACAGGATTCATCCTGTCCCTACAATCGCGATTATTTATAAACATGAAAAATACGCTATCAAACACCATTTGACCACTATTGCAATGGTTGTGACTTTAAATGTGACCGTCACTGTTCGCCGCGACCAAAACCTCTTGATACACAATCCAACACCTTAAATCTGATGCCTCTTCCTTGAGAAAAGTAAAGGGTTTATGAAATCTTATACATTTAAGACCAATCCCTATTGACCGAAAAAAATTAATCAACTATATTGATTATCAGTCTAGTTGATTATCAATAGAGGTTGATAAATTGGATGGATAAAGTCCGTATGCTTTCAGAAGACTTGATGAAGATATTCCCGAATCTGGGACGACAGGTCAGTGCGTTCCTGCGTGATTCGGGTGAAGAAGAAACCACACTCATGCAGATGAGTGTTCTTCATCAAATACAAGAACGATCCATTACCGCCAGTGACATCGCCAAAAAAAGACGTGTCAGCCTGCAATCCGCCAGTGTGTTGGTGCAGGGGATGGTCGAAAAGGGATGGATCGTCCGTGAAACCGATCCCAACGATAGACGGCAGTTTTTACTGCAAATTACGCCGGAGGGCATAGAAAAATCCGAAGCAACACGTAACCAGATCATTAATCACTTGACGGGCTTCATGGAGAATTTATCCCCAGAAGAAATCGCCGCCGGGCAGGTTTTTCTGCCCGCACTACACCGAATTTTGACTGACACAATATCAGCCAATGATCCGCAACCCTTAGATGAAAAACAGTCTACTCTCGAAGAGGAAAAGACACTACTATGATTCGTTTGGCTCGATATCTTAAACCATACACATTGTTGCTTGTGTTAGCAGTTGCGCTGCTATTCACGCAAGCAATGGCCGATCTCTCGCTGCCTGATTATCTCTCCCGTATTGTCAACAACGGCATCCAACAAAGCGGCGTTGAAAATCCCGTGCCGCAGGCTATCCGCCAGAATGAGATGAACAAAGTCACTTTGTTCTTGACAGATGCTGATAAGGCAACTGTTCTGGGGCATTACACGCTGGTCAAACAAGGATCACCCGACTACGACAAGTATGTTACACAGTATCCGACATTGGCAAAAGAGCCGATTTACGTCCTGAACGGTGACCTGAGCGCGACAGAGTTGGATACACTCAAGCCAATGTTGAGCAGAGCCTTATTGGCTGTTTCAGGTATTGAGCAAGCGGTGGCTGATCCATCCAAAGCCGCTGCCATAGGCGCACAAGGTGGCTTTGATTTATCCAAGCTGCCCGCCGGAACCGATCCCTTTACGATGCTGTCGATTTTGCCCGCTGCCATACGTAGCAACTTATTGGACACCATGAACAAGCGCTTCGAAGTGATGGGCGAAAGTATGGTCGAACAGGCGGCTGTAGGGGCTGTCAAAACGGAATACACAGCGCTGGGTGTGAATACTGAAAACCTCCAGAATAACTATGTGATCCGAACCGGCGCAATCATGTTGTTGATCTCGCTGCTATCCGGCGTATGTACGATTGCGGTCGGTTATCTATCGGCGCGAGCGGCTGCTGGTATGGCACGCAACTTACGGCGCGATGTCTTCAATAAAGTTGAAAGCTTTTCCAGCCATGAATTCGATAAGTTCTCGGTTTCATCGCTGATTACGCGCTCGACCAATGACGTTTCGCAGCTTCAAATGTTGATCGTCATCATGATCCGTATGGTGATTTACGCACCTATTCTAGCGGTTGGTGGTATCTACAAAGCCATCAGCACTGACGCTTCGATGTGGTGGACAATCGCGTTGGCGGTGATCGCCTTACTGGGTTTCATCGCTGCGACCTTCTCGGTAGCGCTGCCGAAGTTCAAGATCATTCAAAAGCTGACTGACCGTCTGAACCTCGTTACCCGCGAAAATCTATCGGGCATGATGGTTATCCGCGCCTTCAACACGCAGGCATTCGAAGAAAAGCGTTTCGACAGAGCCAACACCGATTTGACGGATACCAACTTATTCGTCAACCGCGTCATGGCAATGATGATGCCTTTCATGATGCTGATTATGAACGGCGTAACGGTGCTGATTATCTGGGTCGGGGCGCATCAAGTCGCCGAATCGCAAATGCAGATTGGTAACATGATCGCCTTTATGCAGTATGGCATTCAGGTGGTGATGGCCTTCCTGTTCATCTCGTTCATGTTCATTATCCTGCCACGTGCCTCGGTATCGGCTGACCGTATTGCCGACGTGCTGGATGTCGAACCGGCCATTCAAGACCCGAAAGACCCGAAGCGCTTCCCAGCACCTTTCAAGGGTACAGTGGAGTTCCGTAACGTGGCCTTCCGGTATCCCGGCGCAGAAGAAGATGTTCTGCACAACTTGAACTTCACCGCCCTACCCGGTCAAACAACGGCGTTCATCGGATCGACAGGTTCCGGTAAATCGACACTGATTAACTTGATACCGCGTTTCTACGACGTTACAGGCGGCTCAATCGTGATTGACGGCATAGACATCCGTGAAATCACACAACACGAACTGCGTGAGAAGATCGGTTACATCCCGCAAACAGGCAATCTGTTCTCAGGGACGATTGATAGCAACCTGCGTTATGCCGATGAGGATGCGACTGAGGAAGAACTGCTGACCGCGACCAATGTGGCGCAGGCCAGCAACTTCATCAACGAGAAGCCGGAAAAGCTGATGACACCTGTTTCACAGGGCGGCACGAACGTTTCCGGTGGACAGCGCCAGCGGCTCTCGATTGCCCGCGCATTGGTCAAACAAGCACCGGTTTATATCTTTGACGACAGCTTCTCGGCATTGGACTTTAAGACCGATGTTGCCTTACGTAAGGCGCTGAAAGAAAACACTAGCGACAGCACCCTGTTGATTGTGGCACAGCGTATTTCAACCATTAAAACAGCCGAACAAATCATCGTTCTGGATGAAGGCCGAATTGTTGGAATAGGTACACACGACGAATTAATGGAAGACTGCGAAACTTACCGCGAAATCGCGCTGTCGCAGCTCAGCTTGGAGGAACTCGCATCATGATGGCAATGAATAATTCTCGAGGGGGTGGCGGTGGACGCCCCGGCATGGGCATACAAGCAAAGGGCGAGTCGGCTCGCGATTTCAAAGGTACGATGGGACGGTTGTTACAATACCTACGCGCCTATCGTGTACAACTGGTGGTGGTACTCTTATTCGCCATCGCCTCGACTGTCTTTTCGATTGTTGGGCCGAAGATTTTAGGTCAGGCAACAACCAAGCTGTTCGAAGGCGTGGTTGCCCAAATTGCGGGTACAGGTTCAGTCGATTTCGTTTACATCGGCAACATCATTGCGCTGTTGGCGGGTTTGTATATCATCTCGGCGCTCTTCAGCTACATTCAGGGCTGGATTATGGCTGGCGTGTCCATGAAGGTCACGTATCTGTTCCGTCGGGACATCGCCGAAAAGATTAACCGGATGCCCCTCAAGTATTTTGATGGCACAAGTCATGGTGAAGTCTTATCCCGCATCACCAACGATGTGGATACGGTCAGCCAGACACTCAACCAGAGTCTTTCGCAGATTGTAACTTCGGTCACCACCTTAATCGGCGTCTTCATTATGATGTTGACCATTAGCTGGGTGATGACGTTGGTAGCACTGGTGATGATCCCGCTGTCGTTTGGTATCATCGCGCTGGTCATTGGCAAATCGCAGAAGTTCTTCAAGGAACAGCAAGATTACCTCGGTCATGTGAATGGTCATGTCGAGGAAATGTACAGCGGTCACAACGTCGTCAAAGCTTTTAACGGCGAGAAAAAGAGCGTCGAGAAGTTCGATGTGTACAACAACACGCTGTATGACTCGGCTTGGAAATCACAGTTCCTTTCGGGTCTGCTGATGCCGATATTGTCATTCGTGGGTAACCTGAATTACGTTGCGGTGTCGATTATCGGTGGTTATCTCGCCATTCGTGGCAGCATCACCATCGGTGATATTCAGGCGTTCATTCAATATGTGCGCTTGTTCACCCAGCCGATTGCCCAGATCGCGAATATCTCAAACGTGCTGCAACAGACCGCAGCGGCAGCCGAGCGCGTGTTTGAGTTCATGGATGAACCTCAAGAAATTCAGGAGACCCAAAACCCTGTTAAGCCAGAAAAAGTCGGCGGCACAGTCGAGTTCGATCATGTCCACTTCGGTTACAATCCGGACAAGACCATCATCAACGACTTCTCGGCAAAGGTTCAACCCGGTCAGAAAATTGCTATCGTCGGGCCGACAGGCGCAGGCAAGACCACAATGGTTAAGCTGCTGATGCGCTTCTACGATGTCAACAGTGGTTCGATCATCGTGGATGGTCACGACATCCGTGATTACACACGTAAGGATTTGCGCTCGATGTTCGGTATGGTCTTGCAAGACGCATGGCTCTACAACGACAGCATCATGGAAAACATCCGTTATGGGCGCTTGGATGCGACCGACGACGAAGTGATTGAAGCGGCAAAGGCTGCCCATGTGGACCACTTCGTCCGCACCTTGCCTGACGGTTACAACATGGTCTTGGACGAAGAGGCCGGTAACGTTTCGCAAGGTCAGAAGCAGTTGTTGACGATTGCCCGCGCGATTTTGGCTGATCCGAAGATCCTGATTTTGGACGAGGCCACCAGCTCGGTCGATACCCGTACCGAGGTGTTGATCCAGAAGGCTATGGATAACCTGATGCAGAACCGCACCAGCTTTATCATCGCCCACCGTTTGTCCACAATCCGCAACGCCGACTTGATCCTCGTCATGCGCGACGGCGACATTGTGGAACAGGGCAGCCATCTTGAACTGTTGGCGAAGGGCGGTTTCTATGCCGACCTGTACAACAGCCAATTTGAGGGTGCGCCGATTACGGACGTGGCGTAAGAGTTGAATTAGTTGAAGTAGGGCGGGATGTGCGAAGCCTCCCGCCCTACTTCAATATATATGTGTAATAGGTATCATCCATCGGACACGGCGTGTGTCAGGCGACATAGGGTTAGACTAAGAAGTACGACAACAAGTGGGATTAAAATGCATTGATTCGGTGGTTTTTCCGCCAGAGGCTAAAGCCGTCGGCTCCATGTTCCAGTGGGAAGTACCCTAAAAGGCACTCTGACCCACCGGGGTACGTCATAAACGGCAAACATCCGACTCTTGAAATTGATCAATCTCTATGTCGTTTTATTGAGATAACCCATTACGCTCAACACATGCTGTATTCCTACTCTGAAAAGCTAAATAAGGAGATGGTCAGCTTTAAATAATATTTCTTACAAGCACTGTTTTTTTACTGAGAGAAGGTACGTGAATGTCTGCCATAATTGCCCCTGATGAGGATACGCTAACCCTCGCTTTTGCCAAACGTTTCATGAACTGTTTTACCGCCCTCCGCAGCCACATCGCATCCAAGTCGATCATCAATTACCCGCCCGGTTTAAGTGTGAATCAAATTAAGATGATGCATTTGATTTCTCACAAGCCGGGGATTTCCCAAACATTGGTTGCGGAACGGTTAGGTGTCACAACCGCCTCGATTTCGACATCGGTGCGCGAACTGGAAACACAGGGCTTAATTGAACGTCGTGCGAATCCGGATGATGCGCGAGTGATGCTGCTGCACCTTGCACCATTAGGCGAAAAAATCTTCGAGCAGCTCTTCGCCAGTTTTACGAACACTTTCGCCGATTTGTTAAAGGTTTTGCCAGCCGACCATCAGGAGCAGTTGGTTGACCTGCTGGAGCAAGCGCTGACGGGTAATGGTGTCGATTTGGACAGTGGTAAGCTCAACTATTCCGACAAATTACACGTGATGAAGGACAGACCGAATCCCGTTTCGTGCTGATTGTTGAGCTTTTTTGAAACTCTTAGCGGTTTATGGCAGTGGTGATAACCGAGTTTGAGGGAGGGTGATGCCGAAACGTCGGCCTAAAAGAGGGACGGGATAAATACTTACCCATACAAAAAACAGATGTCAGGTTTGGGACATCTGAATCTTATAGGGGTTCGAATAAAACGAGTACAAGACAAGCAACGGGTTGATGTTCGACACATGCTTATGTGCCGAGCATCAATAGGTTAGTTGAGTTTGCTAACAAGCGACTCGATAAACTCTTCGTCGATAAACGAGCCTTTTTGCAGAAGCATTTCGATTTGTCCGCTGAGACGTGCGCGTTCTTTGACGGTGAGTTCTTTGGCGGTGACAACCACAATGGGAATATCTGCGGTCGTCGGATCACTCTTCATGGTTTCGATGACGGCAAATCCATCGACATCAGGCATCATCAAGTCGGTAATGACCATATCAGGACGAACTTCACGCACAAGCTGAATGCCCTCTACACCGTCGGCTGCTAGATGAATGTCATAGTTACCACGTGCTTGCAAAATACGCTTGATAAGCCGTGCTGCGTCTTGATTATCTTCAATGATGACAATACGCCGGACGTTCGATTCGACCTGCTGCAAGGCTGAGAGCAACCCTTCTTCGGGCAAAGTCGGGGTGATATGCTGCTGGTTGAGTTCGATTGAATGCTGCCACTGGTCGCCAAGAATATGCTTTTCAACGCTCATGGTGTGACCGGAGCAGTTTAGAACCACGACATCATCCGCCTTAATGACTCTTTCGCGCACCATACGAATAAGACCGGCAAAGGTGACGGCAGTAGCAGGTTCAACTGAAATACCATCGGTACGTGCGGCAATTAAGGTTGCCGTAAACGCTTCTTCATCGCTGGCAGAAGTGAAATGCCCACCGTACTGCTGCACATAATCATATAAAAGTTCGTAGGCGCGTCCGGGGTTACCGGTCGCCAACGTCGCAATAATAGTCTGGGGATTTTCAATGGGTGTGGCGATTCGTTGACCACGATTAAAGGCTTCGACCATCGGGGCGCATCCGGTGGATTGAATCATGCCAAAAGCGGGCATTTTGTCAACGAGGCCAAAGCTCATCATTTCTTGGAAGCCCTTGCCCACGCCAATCGGCCCCATGCCGCCGCTCACGCCTTGAAGGAACCAATCGGGTGAACGCCAACGTGCGCCGCCATCAAGTTCATCACCCAATTCTTCAGCGATTTCATAGGCCATCGTTTTCATGGCTTCAATGGCGGCAACACTCTTGATGCCGCGATCCAGAAACAGCCCCTTTGATTTAGCGAAACGGGCCGCTAATTCTTTGGTCTGGTCATAAGTGCCGGTGATTTTAATCACTTCAGCACCATACAAGGCTGCTTCACGCATTTTTTCGCCGGGGGTCAAGCTGGGGAAGAATGCCCAGACTTTGATGCCCGCCCGTGCCGCATAGGCCGCATAAGCGATGGCGACGTTACCGGTACTGGCAACGACGACTTCGTTGACACCCATTTCTTTGAGCGCTGAAATGGCGACGCTGGCCTGACGATCTTTAAAGCTGCCGGTCGGTCCTTGTCGTTCGTCTTTGATGTAGAGATGCTTCAGTCCCAAGCTGGCGGCTAAGGCTCCCGATTTCAGCAGCGGTGTGCCGCCTTCACCCATCGTGACGATATTCTCTGAGTTATAGATGGGCAAGACTTCACGATAGCGCCAGAGATTACCTCGACGTTTCTTAATTATGGCTAACCAGTCATGCACGTTAATTGCGCTCAAATCATAGCGCGCTTCCAAGATATTTTCGCCGCAAGTTGGACATCCCGCTACGTGACGATTAAGCGGAATGCGTGTGTGACAATTGATGCATTCAAGTTCAATTTGGTTGTTATCGATTGTTGCGAAGTCCAACAGTCTCTCCAGTGAGGGTATACAGCAAAAGAATACGTGTACACAGGGTTATACATCGTATCGTTTAAATGGTTACGATATGAATTATGTTACCATGACAGATATTGAGGATAACATAAGCCTTAGTTACGATTCTGTGATAATGACAATTATCAGGTGACAGAGGCATATTTTGTCATAGTGGCCTCTGTCACTGATCACCTTAATTGGCTAATGTAAGTGTTCGCGGACACTTTGCATAAACTGCTGATAATTGGCTTGGCTCAAATCGGTCTTATAGATGACCTCTAAGCTGCCGAGCTTATCCTGTTCTTCGGCATTTAGTGTTTCGGCTGTCACAATCATCACTGGAATGCTGGCGGTTTCCGGATTGCTGCTGAGTTCTTCCAGAACGGAAAAACCATCTTTTTCGGGCATCCTCAAATCCAAAAGGATCAGATTTGGGCGACGACGGGCAATTAGCGAGATGCCTTCCTGTGCGTTATTTGCCGTGATGATACGGTACAGTCCCGCTTCATCCAAGGCCTCTTGAAGCATACGCTGGCTATCTGGTTGGTCATCAATAATCAAGATGCGCTCGGTCTGGCTAACAGTGATGGCTTCGCGAACCGCCCCTACGAGCTGCTCTGGCATAAAAGGTCGTTGTAGGAAGGCGAATGCTCCGGTTTCCTCGGCACGCACTTTCACATCATCGAGCGCGACCATAATCACTGGAATATCGCGGGTGTCGTCGCGGTCTTGCAACCGGCCTAAAATATCCCAACTCGCGCCTTTAGCGAAATCAGCGTCCATGACAATCAGCATGGGGCGTAGGCCACTCGCCATCGCTTCGGCTTCCAACGGAATGGAGGCGGTGAAAATATCAAAGGACTCCCGTTGAAGGGCGCGGCGGAATTGATCGACCATATCGGGATTATCTTCGATCAGCAAGATTTGACGATTGGGCGGCATGACTGCCATGGTCATACTCGAGTCGCGCTTGTCGGCTTTCATCTTCGCTTCGTAATTGTCTACCACAGCCGGATTCAACTGCTGCGTGTTCAAACTCTGTGGTGCTGTTGGTGGGGTCATGACCGCATTCATGACCGATGTGGCACGTTTGTCCGACGCTTTATTTCCATTCTGTGGGACTGATTCATTCGGATTTCCACTATCTTCGGATTCCTCACCCGCTGGTGGTGCGAGCGGCAGTGTGATGCTGAAGGTCGATCCCGCATTGACCACCGAATGCACCTGCATCTGACCGCCTTGCATTTCGATGAGGTTCTTAGCAATCGGCAAGCCCAGACCTGTACCGCCAACAGTACGTGTTAGCGATGAGTCAACCTGACGGAAAGCCTCGAACAGCAGCGGAATATCCTTGTCAGCGATACCGATACCGCTGTCCTGAATATCCACGCGCATCATATCGATGCCATTTTCAGTTTGGTTATCGATATAGACGCGGACGATGATTGAACCCTGTTGGGTGAATTTAGATGCATTGGAAACGAGGTTAAGTAACACTTGCCGGGTGCGGAATTCGTCACCATAGGCTTTCGGTAAGCCTGAGGCGACTTCCAAGCGCATATCGACTGGCTTGTCCTTGATGAGACCAATACCGATTGAACGCACGCCTTCGACCACGGCCTTCATATCAAAGAAATCAGGATGAACATCCATCTTACCGGAGTTGATCTTGGCTTGGTCGAGTACGTCGTTGATGAGGCCGAGCAAGTGCGTGCCGCTGTTATAAATGGTGCTGAGGTCTTGCTCTTGCATTTCAGTCAATGGGCCGTCAATACCTTTGAGGATCACGCGGCTGAAACCGATGATCGAGTTCAACGGTGTACGCAATTCATGGCTCATATTCGCCAAGAAGTCACTCTTGAGGCGGTCAAGTTCACGCAACTGGTCGTTGGAGCGCTGCACTTGTTCCAGCAGCCGTGTGTTCTGGATAATGCTGGAAAGACTGTTGGTCAACGCACCCATCAGATTAAGTGTTTCAGGGGTATAGCTGTTGGCACGACGGTCTTCCAACGCGATGATGCCGATGGTTTGATAACCGGAAATCATCGGTACGGCGATGGCTGTTTTAGCTTCGATCGAGATTGGCAGGTAATGTGGTTCTTCTTCCAGATTGGCGAAAATACGCGGTTCGCCTTCAACCGCGACTTGGCTCAAGGCATTTTCGGAATTGCCGATCAAGATTTCCGAGAGTTCAGAGAGCGGTTGATCTGAACCCGCCAAGGCGGCTGCCCGCAGTAAGGTATAGGTTTCGCCGTACTGGTCGGTATAACTTTCGGATAGGTAAAGGCTAACGTTCAAGGCATTCAACGATTCGCGCACGAGTGACACAACATCTGCCAACGACTCGTTGAGTGTCTTATCACCAGATGCGGATGCGGTGGCGGTTACGTTGAAGAGGAAGCCCATTTCGCGAGCACGAGTTTCAGCTTGCTCGAACAACCGCGCGTTATCGAGCGCAACCGAGATTTGGTTGGCAAGTGTCGTCAATACGTTCACATCATCTTCACCAAAGGCGTTCGGTGTGTTGGACTGCACATCCAGCGCACCGGCGATTCTACCCTTCACAACGATGGGCAGCGCCATTTCCGAGCGAGTCAGCGGTAGATACGGGTTGGGGCGATGGACGACGTGGGCATCGGCGGTATCCAACGCAATCACGGGTTGTCCGGTGGTGGTCACCTGACCAATAACTGACTTCGAGCCTTTTGCCAGTTTGTGATTGATGGAAAGCAGTTGGCGACCGGGTTCACCTGTACTGGCGCGGAGTTCAGCAAATTGATCTTTGTTGTCCATCAAGAAAATCTGGACATGGTCATAATGGAATGAATCACGGATCAGATCCACCAGACGAGGCAGCAGTACACTTAAGTCCAAGATGGAGTTCGCGATCTGGCTAACCTTCGCCGAGATGGACAACTGACGCGCACGACGGTCGGTTTGTTCCAGCAGACGGGTGGCTTCCATTGAAAGGGATGCCTGTTCCGCAAAGGATTGGTAAATGCGGCGGTCACGGTCGGTATGCTTGTGCGGCTGCGATGAGGCAATCCAGATGACACCTAGACGACGCGCACCGGCTCTGAGTGGAATAACGGCTAATGCACGAGCGTCCGTGCTTTCCAGACCCATCTGTTCCAGTTCATTGAGATCAGGTTCAGTCAAAATATCATCTATGGTCAAGAGTGTATTGGTTGATACCTGTCGCCATGCCGGGAACTGATCCGGATTGAGCGTCACGCCCAAGAGGTTGATACCACTTTGACCGTCCGCTTGCCAATTGGCGATGACGACCAAGTCTTCACTGTTGCTTTCGGTGGCGGGAATAGCCATGAACACTTGATTGGCATTCGGCATCCGCAGCTTAGCAACGACTGTATCAACGATTTGTTGGGGCGATGAGACATTCGCCAAACTACGACTGGTTTCGTACAGAATGGTGGCTTCCTCGAAGGCCGTTTCGGTACGCAACTGGAGATTACGGTTGTCAATGGCGACAGCGGCGTTATCCGCAAGTGTCGTCAGGAAGCGTTCGTTATCGTTGCTAAAGTCGAGCACACGGTTATAGAGAACCGCAATCCAACCTTGCAAGATGTCGCGTGTCCGCATGGGTACGACGGCAATTGCTTCAGCCCCCATCGCCAGCAATTCTTGCTGCTGTTCGTCACTGAGGTCTTTTTGGTCATGCAAGTCAGTAATCAGGAGTACTTCAGACCGGAATAGGTCTTGGGAAAGATTGAATTGTTCCGTCGACATGATGCCACGTACAGGTTGTAGTATGCCGGTTGTCTCTTCCAATAACACAATGTAGCCGTCCATTGGATCGAGCATGAACAACTGCGAAATCGTCGCGTCAAGCGCATCTTCCAGTGAGGTGGCTTCGGAAAGCGAACGGGTGGCTTCGTACAATGCAATCTGTTCACGCAAGCTGTTCTGAAGAGTGTTTTCCAGACCGCGCAAGTTACTGATGTCTTGGAAGGCGGCGACGATAGCGGTTACATTTCCACGACCATCGAAAATGGGCGCTGCGTTCAACAGCAAGTCGCTCTGGAAGTCCTCATGAATCACGGCAATATCATCACCGAATGCGGCTACCCCACTGGCAGCAGCGACATTAATGGGGAGTTCTGCTTCAGGATAATGAACGTTAGTGCCGGTGCGGATCAGGTTATAGTCTTTGACATCAAACGGCACACTCAAATTGATGGGCTTACCCAGCAGCACTTCAGCTTGTGCGTTGGATTGGATAGGGATGAGGGTTTGTGGGTCAAGCACGACAATACCTGTAGGCATGGTTTCCAGAATGGAGCGTAGATATTCACGTTCCTGTTCTGCGGCACGGAACAAGCGGCGGTTATCGACCGCGACAGAAACCTGCGCCGCCAGTGTACGAACAAGCTGTTCATCACGCGCATCCAAGTCCGGACTATTCAAACCACGTCCGATGAGCAATGCACCAACGATATCGGTTCCAGAATAAACGGGTGTGACAATATGCTTACCGATGGCTTCTATTGCGCCGGTTTCCCATGCCGCAAATGCCGGATAGCGTCGCGGATTATTTACGACGATCATCTGATTGGCACGGTAACTGTCAGTGATAGAGTGGTCACTCTGCCTGTCGTAGCTCATCCGGCTGAAGGCTTCCGCGTCCACTGGATTATAGTTGCTATAGACATTAAACTTGTTCAGATCATCCTCGTCACCGATGAGCAACAACCAGCGATCATAACCACCGGGCTGGGCAACACGCTCAAACACCAAGTTGATCTTTTGCTCGAAGTCCGTGCTGACCTGTGCAGCCATCTGACCAACTTCAGCCAATGCAAGCGCACGTTGGGCTTCGATACGGGCTTCATCGAACAACATTCTGTTTTCGACAGCGATAGCGACCTGATCCGAGACGGCACGCGTAAAACGTATGTATTGTTCGTCAAAGGCACGGGTCTTATCCGATTCGCAGATGATGACACCCAACCATTGGCGCTGTGTTTGGAGCGGAATGACAATAGCACTGACCGCACCCCACTTTTCAAAGGTTTGGCGCAGTGGATTGTTCTCGGCAAGATTGGTGTTGACATCATCAAAATAGAGGCTGTCTTTTGCCACTGCCATCAATTTGCCAATGGGCAGTAAATCTGACGTGACACGCATGTGGTCATATACCGGCGCGTCGGCCTGAGGAACTTCTGACCACGTATAAGCCACTTCAAAATAAGGGGCGTTTACATCGGCCTGCGGTCCCGCCAGTAAAACGGACATACGGCTAATTTGCTGAGCAGATTGCGCCAGATGATCGCTGGCTGCTCGATATACAGCGGCGATGTCTTGAGCGCTGGAGATGGCACGACTTGCAGTGTATAGACGACGTGTTTCGTCCAGTGCGGTCGAGGTCTTTTGCAGCAGACGTTGGTTTTCCAACACGGTACTGATTTGTCCAGCCAGCGCCTTATAAATTTCGTAGTCTTCGTTGGGAATGATGTAATTACGGGGGCTGGTCACATAGAGCATAGCAATCGGTTGGTTAGCGCTGAACATGGGGAAGATTTGCGTATGTCCACCCACTAGGTCGACCGCTTGAACCTCACGCTTTCGCAAGGGTGAGTTAGCATCTACCACCAAAGCTTGCATCGTGTCCGCAGGTTGTGCCATGCCATCTTCGGCACGGGCTACGATACGCACCAGAGTCGGCCAACCCGTGCTATCGAGCTGCCCTTCGAGCAAGCCAAGTTCAAAGTATAGGCTGGCTTCAGGTGTAGCAGCCAATACCGCTTGAATCAATTCAACTGGCGTTTGCGCGGTATTGATTTGACGGCTGGCAACATACAGGCGTTCATTCTGGTTCAGTGTCAATTCTGTCTGACGAATCAGGAGGCGGTTATCGATGGCAACACCGGCCTGATCAATGAGCGCTGTGTAGATACGTCCGTCACTTTCACTAAATTGACGGGCATCTGTGAACAACAGCGAGAGGATGCCACGCCATTGACCACGGACACTAAAAGGAACAAAAATCGCTGCGCGGGCATCGAGTAAACGCATTGTCCCTTTGAGTTCGCTGTCCAAGCGCGTGTCACGGGTGGCATCGGTGATGACCTTAACCTGCATATCGTTCAAACTGCCTAGAAACGGCGAGTCATTAACGTTGAGCAGAAAATCACCACCCGTGCGGACGATCTGTTCATTCACGTACCAATCGGCAGCGAGTTGCAACCAACTCTCCTCTGTCTCCGGGGCGCTTTCGTCAAAGAGCCAGATTTGCCCACTAGCCGCATCCGAAGTGACTGCTGTGATAACCGCTTTGACCACGTCCGTCAATTCAGTCGCCTGATTCAACAAACGGCTGAGTTGATACAAAACAGAGGTGATGGCAAGACTGGATTGTGTTTCTTGGAATAAGCGCGCACCTTCAATCGCTAGACCAACACGGTCAGCAACTGCACGCAAGACGGCATGATCACCCACCGTGAAGGGCATTCCTTCCGGTGCCGCGGCGGCCAATGTACCGATGACTTCACCACGAATGGTAATGGGCGCACTTAACGCCTCAATGTTGTCATCCATCATGGCGGTAGGAACCACTTCAATCAAGTTGTACTGGTAGGACTCAGAGAGCGAATATCGTTCTTCAGTTTCTGTCCATGCCGAACGTGTCAAACGGCGATTGAGGTTATCTTCCTGTTCAATGCGGTTTTCGTAAACGCTAATTTGACGCATCTTTTGAAGCATAGCCCCAACTTGATCGCCAACAAGCTGCAAAATACTAATTTCTTCATCATCAAAGATGCGAGGATTGTTGTTATGTAAATCCAATGCCCCCATGATTTGTTCGCCCGCCATCAAGGGTATAACAATTTCAGCACGGGTTTCCGGCAGCGCAGGATTGGCGATAAAAGGAACATTTCCATGATTAAGCGTATCACTGACAATGACAGGTTTGCCGATAGCCGTTGCTAAACCGATGAGTGACGCAGAACCCACTTGAACAGGAATCCCTTGCTCGACCAAGCGCTTGCCAATGATGCCCCGGCTGTAGGCCAGATACGCATTGAGACTAATATCATCCAGCAGGTAGACTTGACCATGATACAGTTTTAAGGCTTCGCACAGGCGCTCGGTAACCTTTTCCATCAATTCATCAGGTGACTGTGTGCCGTTCATTTCACGAGTGATCTCCGTGACCAGATTCAAATGCTCCTGATTCGATTGGAGATTTGATTCTAATTCGTGCGAAAGATCGTTCATGCGGCGCGAGATATGTTTGAAGGAGTCTGTTAATTGACCCAATTCGTCGCTTTGGGTCAGTGGAGGCAGTGTATCATCCATCTGTCCCGCGGCTAGATTATAAGCCAGCGTACGGGTAGCAGTCAGCGGTTCCAACCATTGGCTGAGGATATGGTTAATGAACCACAGCCCCAATATACAGGCAATTGCCCCAATCGCTAAGATAGCCGCAACACCACCAACACCTTCGCCAAAGATAAGGGCGGTGTTGCCATTGTCAACCAACACCAGCGTCCACGGCATGTCCGGAATACCACGACTGGGAACGATGTGAGAAGCAATGGTTGTCGACCCCACAACGCTCAGATCAATATTGCTAGAATTTTGACTCAGTAATGCACCAAGCTGCGGATTACTCTGCTTGAGGGGGATACCACTATCGACCAGCAGTCCGTTTCGGTTCACTAACAGAAATTCGTGACTTTCTGTCGTACCGGGTGCGGTGATGGGTTGCAAGAGACTCGCGTCCGCGTTGACTTTGACCGCGATAATACCCACCAGTTTATTATTTTGGGTTTTTTCGACTACCGGTGCAAAAGCGGTAATGGTTGCTGTTGGTTTATTATCACTACCTGTGCCGTAAACGATGGACGAAATGGTGATTTCATTCGACTTGATGCTATTGAAATTGGCATCCGATGTGAAATCTTTGTTATCCGAGGGAAAAACAGTTGACAGCAAACCACCTTTGTTGATGACCTGTACCCATACAGAGCCTTTGACAGTAACAAAGCTCATTTGGTTGTAAAACGAGGGGTTTTCATTAGCCACATCCACCATATCAGTGGCGAGTGTTGTCTCCCACGTGATGCCGCCTACAGGTGAGGTGCTAGGATCAATGCTGTAAGCACCCAAGCGCCGTGACACATCGACACGTGCTAAATAATTCAAATCACTTTCCAGCTTCGTGAAGAATTGATCAACCAACGCACTGCGGTCATCCAAGCTGTGTCCCAGGTCACTCTTGATCTGGATTTCCAAATTGGAGCGATGCAAGAGGACAGCAATGGCGGTCATGATGATGAATCCGACAATGACAATCGGTGCGATACGCCGCATCATTTGCTGGTGAAGCGAACGGGATCGGTTGAGTGGATCTTTTTTACGCGCCATATTCTTTACCATAGATCGTTTTATGTACTCAGTATGACTACTAGCATACGATAAAATTACCCTGCTAGACTGTTAACTTTAATTTTGTCCGTTAGTACCGTTACCATTTGTGCGATGTAAGCGGATGCTGACCTGTGGCGCACGAAGCGCCTGACCGACTTCACGGACGGCCGTTTGCAGAATGTCACCGATTTCGGTTTGCGGCGTGAGGCGTGCGGCAATGTTGTTGACCACACGTTCGCGTTCGGCGGCACGTTGACTTTCTTGGAACAAGCGGGCGTTATCCAAACTGGCTGCCAAACGGTTCGCCAATTCTTGCGCCAGTTGAAGTTTATTTTCATTCAAATCTGCCGCAGGAATTTCCCATTCGACCGCGCCTAAGATTTGACCACGCAGTTGCACTGGCACAGCAATCGGGATCGTTTGATTGGGTGTAACCGCACCTACGACAATCCGATTTTGCTCGATGGCCTGCTTGCGAATAACCGACAAATCATTACCGCTGTTGATACCCGCCTCACTGGAAAGCTGACGTTCACGCTGTGAATGCAGGTATTCTTGCCACGCTTGTAGGGTAGAATTCCGGTTAATGCGCTCGATTTCTTCCAAGCGGCGCACTGAATCTTGATACAAGCGGGCATTTTCGATGGCGACGGCGACTTGGTCAGCCATTGTTTGCAAAATCGCGATTTCGTCTTTACCGAAGGCATCACGAATACGGCTTTGTACGTCGAGCGCACCAATGGTCACATCACCGACTTTTAGCGGAATGGCGAGTTCGGCGCGGGTGAGCGGCAGCAACTCATTACGCTGATGAACTTGGCTGGTTCCGGTGTCGCGGGCGACCACAACTTCACCTTGTCCGGTTACTTGCCCGATGACGCTGACACTGCCTCGCATCAACTTGTGACCACGTGCCAACATGATCTTGCCCGGTTCGCCGGTACTGGCACGAAGCAGCGCATATTCGCGGTCAGCATCCAACAGAAAGATTTGTGCATGGTAAATGTCGGGGAATTTTTCGGTGATTAATTCCACGACCTGCTCCATCAAGGTTTGTAGGTTACGCTGTGAAGCCGCGAACCGACCGACTTCCTGTGTGGCGCTGATGTCACGGGTACGAGAAGCAATACGGTTTTCGAGGTCGTCAATGAGCCCGCGCACATGCGCCCGCATATCGACGAAAGCTGCGCTAAGCTGACCGATTTCATCATAACGGTCTCTCGCAACAACATCGTGGTTATAATCACCATCGACGACGGCTTGCATTGCGTCGCGCAGATTATTGAGCGGTGGGGTAATCATCTGATTGCCCAACATAATCAGCAGGAATAGAACGACCACCAAGCCTACAGCCGCCACGAACAAACGCGCCCCTCCCAGATATTCCAACACAGGGTTGGGGATGCTGCTGGTGGGCAATTCGCTGACGAGTGCAAACAAGGTTTGGTTGGTTGCAGCAGGGTTTGCAATCGAACCATATGTCCCTAGTATTTCAATATTGTCGCGCGCGCCTGTGAGGTAGGTGGTTGTGGCTGTTTGTCCGGTAAAGGCACGTTTGACCGCTACCGAGTTTGCCCGTATGTTGTCTGCTACAACACCTTGGCTTTTAATGACAATGGGTGTTTGACCTGTTGTAACGAGATAGCTGTCAACGTTAGCGTCTACATTGAGATTCTGAAGAATTTGAGTTTCATTGAGTGTGGCAATCAAATAACCAATGACCTTGTTTTGATCGTTGCGTATCACATAGGAATACTCAACCAAAAAGGTAGGGTTGTCCGAAACCGTGACCGCTTTCTCAATATTGCTTTGTGCGCCGTTCTGGGCAGCAATAAACGATGCAGTTTGGCTATCAAAGCCGCGCTTCGTCAAAAGCTGAGTCAGGGTAGCCTGTGCCACAATCAAACCATTAGAATTAACCAGTTGTGCTGCACGGAAGTTACCGCCTTGCACAATCTCGCGCTGCAAATCCAGAGAAATTTGGCGTGCATCTTGAAAGGTTACCCCATCCGATTCAAGAGCAGACTTGAATAGAGTCTCCAACTCTGAGCTGGTCGCTAACGTGGTGAAATTCACTTCTGCCTTTTGCAAAACCGCCGAGATGTCCTTCAACTGCTGCTTGCCAGCCTGTGTTAAAACATCTTTTTCAGCATTCAGACTATAGGATGCGAAACTGCTCTGAATAATGAATCCACCGACGATGAGCGGAATGAGAACCGCGACGATTAACCCCAGCGAAAGTTTGATCCACAAGGGCCAGTGGCTGACATTAAAGATACGAGAGAAAATTGCCATCACTACTGCTCCTGCTGCGTTTGGGCTAGCGGTTCCATCATCGTCTCTGGTCGAATATAAATCCGCGTATTCACAGCACCTAACGCTTCCTTAAATTGTTCGGCTGCCATATTCAAGACCACGCGCACATCAGTTGCACCAAGGAGTGCCGTTGAAACTTCGCTGGCTTTGCGCTCACGAAAGGCTTGCGACTGGCTTTGCTCAAATAAGCGGGTGTTTTCTAAAGCGAGGGCGAGACGTTCAGCCACGATGGTTGCTACTTCGATTTGCCGATCATTCAAAGGCTGATTCGCGGGTACGCTGAAGGACATTGCACCCAAGTTAGTGTCGCGGAACCTAATCGGCACGTTGACAATTTGTTCGCCACCCTGTGTCGATACTTCAAGCTGTCCAGTTTTAAGGGTATTCACCAGATCACCGGGGAGATCCGTGGCTTGTGTGGGGATAGCCGAGTCACCATCAAGGTTATAACCGATGGCCTGATTGCCGCGACCTTGAATGTAGCCGCCCCAAATCTCGCTGACATTTTGCTGCTGACGACGGTTAAAATCTTGCAACTGTGTCTGCAAGCGGCTAATCGTTAGTTCGTGGTCGTCTACCCGTGATTTCAGGTCATGTGCAATCCGTACACGTTGCAAACTCAGGGCGAGTTGGTCAGCCAGTTCTTGTAAGCTTTCCAACTCATTGGCAGTAAATGCTTCTACATCTTGAAAATCAAGGACACCCATCAGGTTATCATTAACCATAATCGGCACGGCTGCCGCAAAACTGGTGGATGCTGCCATATGAGTATGACGTTCAGGAGCGTCTTGCAATGATGTGACTAACAAAGTACGACTGCGGATGGCTTCTGACAAAATGTTCGCATCAATCGACCGAATAACCTTGCGTCGCTGTGTGCTGCCAGAGACCAATACCAAATTGCCCTCTTCATTGATCAAATAGATCTCAACGAAACGCTGACCCACGAGATTACGGATAGTGGTGAGTGCACCGCTTAGCAGCGCCTGTTCATCATCATAAACATTCAGTTCCACACCCAACTTGTGGATGCTTCGGCGTACGACCATCAGTTGGAAGGCTTCAGTCGCAATCCGCTGTAGGGTGCTGAGAAACGCGCCGAGAATGGCAACTGTAACCAGCAAGGTCAGGAAAATCGTCACTAAATCCGAAACTACCACTTCAGAAGGAACATAACTGAAGGGGGTTGTGTTAGTGCTCTGCGCGACTGCCGCGATAATCACCAAGACAAACGTGAGTGCGCTAACCCCAAACAGTCCGCGACGGCTCAAAAGCGTTCCGGCTAAAATCATCGGTATCGGCAGGAGAACTACGGTGCTGTTGCTAATGGTGGCTGTGTTACCCGGCCCGCCGCGCAATATACTTTGTACCGCGCCGATAATCACTAACCCGATAACCACCCAGATCGCAAGATGCAGCTTCCCACGTTGAATGAGGCGGTAGGATATTCCTAAAGTCACTAAATCAACCAGTGATATGAGCAAGCTGAATGGATCGGTCAGGCCGTTACTTAAAATGTCGGGGATTTGAAAGAACGCAAACGTCATCAGCAGTACAACAGCAATGACGATGGTGAGTACAGTCAAAACCTGCGCCCGTTGCGCATCTAAGGGGTTGCTATAACGGTGGCGCACACCAAATAGCGTTTGACGAAGAGAGTTAATCCTGTTCATGCGTGGCCTTCTCCGTTCAGGCTGACAACTGGCGCAGTACCTAAGCGGATACTGCTGTGTGTTGCCCCCAATGATTGGCTCAATTCTTGGAGGGTGATGCGTAAGAGTTCGTCCACATTATTCACACTCTGATAGCGAGTCACAATTTCGTTGATGCGCTGTTCGCGGGAAGTGGCTTCTTGCGACTCTTCAAATAAACGGGCTTTATCAAGGCTGAGCGCCAAACGCTGGGCAACGGCGTTCACCATTTCGGTAATGTCTGATTCTTGGGTTGTCTCAGTCGCCTCGACTTCAATCGCGCCGATGACCTCATTATCCAGTACCATCGGCACAGTAATGATGCGCTGTCCGTCGCGCTCGGTTGTAATAGATTGACGGGCGCGTGTGGCTTCGCGAAGACTGTCTGTCCACTCGGCGGTGGTTGTAAGGCCCGTGCCTTGTAGTGTGACACCACTAACCGGTTTACGGGTCTGAAGATAATCTTGCCAACCGGTACGGGTAAGCTGCTGGTTCAGGCGTTGGATTTCACGGAAGTTGGTCTCCGATTCAAGGAACAAACGCCGTGCATCATTGGTTGTTTTCTCTTGTTCTTCAAACAAACGCGCATTACGGATGGTGATCCCTAACTGGTTCGCTACCACTTGTAGAGCTTGAATAACCTCGGAGTTGAAGATCTCATAGCGACGGCTTTGGACATCCAACGCACCGATAATTTTGTCACCATCCAAAATGGGTAATGCCAGTTCGGATCGGGTATTCGGCAGTAGTTCGTTACGATGATAAAAAGGATCGGTATCGTTAGCTGTCACGGGTTGACCGCTGCTCGTTGCGCGTCCAATCACACTGCGGCTGCCAACTGGCAAACTGTGGTGGCGCTCGAAGAGCTGCTGTCCAACTGAGCCGGTACTGGCAGCGAGTTGTGCGTTTTCTCCGGCTTCATCCAGTAAGAAAATTTGAACGTGATAAAAAGCAAAGCGTTCGCGGATGAGATCGACAGCCTGTGGCAGTAATTCATCAACTTTCAAAAGTTTGCCGATGATTTCGCTGGTGGCTGCTGCCGCTTGCAGGAGGTTCGCGCTACTGGCCGCGACTTCAGCAGCATTTTTCGATTGGACAGTGAAATAGCGTGTGGTCACACCAACAATAATCACACAGAGCATTATCACAATGTAAGGGGTGGCTGATCCATTCCCAAGATTTTCGATCTGAATAGATTGAATAGTCAGGACTAACATTGTTCCTAATAGTAGTGTCATTACAAGCCGGTAAAAGTTACGTTCCGCTAGTACAGATGCTGTAATCACTGCCACTATCGCGTCAAATAACATCCACCAAATATCAATTTGGCTCGTAGCGAATACACCGATCACTGACTGCAAAATAATGATGTAGATCGCTAGGGTGAAATGTCCGCGCGACAACACTATTAAGGCAAACACACTCATGACAAAGAGACTTACAGTAAGAGCTAAAAGGATCGGGTTTTGTTCCCGTGCATTCCAAACTGTAACAGTACCCAAAATGCTGGCAATCGTAATAAACACGATCAACACGTACAGATAGCGGTCACGAGAGCTGCTGACGAATCCCGGACTGCGCTCAGAACCATGAGAAATCGGTGTCATGAGTTCTCCCCATTCATTGTTTCAACTGGTGGTTTGCCCAACCGTATCGCTACCCGGTTAGCCTTGAGTACATCTTTAAGGCTGCGGGCGGCACTGCTCAGTGTCATCTCAACACTGGTACCACTTTGTAGGCGTGTCGAAATCTCATTCACCAAGGCTTCGCGTTGGGCAATGCGCTGGCTGGTTTCATATAAACGGTTGGACTCAGCAGCCAGACCTAACTGCTCGCTGACTTCTTCCATCATGGCAATGTCTTCAGCAGATAATGTCCCGTTCTGATTCATCTCAAATTCCATCGCGCCGATGACTTGTCCACGCACCCGTAACGGCACAGTCACGAGATTCGTATCTGCGGAATTGGATTGTATTGATTGGTTAGACTCGATTGCTTGGCGTATCGAAGGTGTCCATATGTTATCAACAGTTGAGGAATGGCTGTCCAAATCGAGCAAAAGCGATGAAGCATCTTGCTGGTTCAGGAAGTCTTTCCAGAAACCGCCAGTTAAGCGTTCGTTGAGGCGTTTAACCTCTTCGCTGGACTGGCGCATTTGCGTGACCAATTGTTGATTTTCTTGCAGACGACGTTCGGTTTCTTCGAATAGACGGGCGTTATCAATAGCAATGGCGACGTTATCGGCTAGCGATTGAAAAATCGGGGTTTCTTCTTCACTAAATGTGCCGCGCACCTTACTTTGCAAGTCCAACGCGCCGATGACTGCATCCCCGATACGCATTGGGAAGGCGGCTTCAACCACCGTATCGGGCAAGAATTCGTTGCGGCGATGTACCGAGTTATTGGAGTTGGAACGGGCGATCACATGTTGATTGTTAATCGTGACTTGACCGATAACGCTCTGGCTACCAATGGGCAAACTGTGTTGGCGATCAATCAGCATCTTACCGACTTCACCGGTACTGGCAACTAAGCGGGCAACACCGCTGGATTCAGTGAGGAATATTTGAGCATGGTAAATGTCGGGATAACTACTGCGTATTTCTTCGACAGTATTACGCAGCACTTCGCTGGGAGCCAAACGTCGCGAAATACGGCTGGTGATGAGGCTGGTCAACTGCGCGAGTTTCATCCGTTCGGCTTCAGCACTGGCCGCGCCAACCATGCGGCTAACCCGCGCGTATCGTAGGAAGGCGTAAATGAGCGTGGAAAACATCGCTATCAAGATGAGCACGACAACAAGTTCATAGGTACTATCGCTCGGAGTATAGGGAAGTGAAGAGCGCAAGCTAAGACTGACGATAATCATGCTTACTACGATCACAATACCCAACACCAAACCGCGCTGCCCCAATAACAGCCCTGCCAACGACAAAATGACTAACATCAACATGCCATCTTGCATGGTATATGCGCCACTGCTGACAGATAAACCACCGAAACTAATGGTTGCCAGCACGACCATTATCAATCCACCAAGTGTATTGTTGCCCCTACGGGTGATAATCATCGTGACAATGATTCCCAAGAAAAACAACAAAAACAGGACAGAAAATATCGGAGTGCTGATTACATTATTGCCGAATACCTGTTCGGGGGCGATGAGCACGATAATACTAAATAGTGTCGTCAGTACAAACATTACCGACGAGACAATATAAACCATCCGTGCACGATCTTGTTCGATTAGGTTCTCGTAGCGGGAAACATCAAAAAGCTGTTGTAAAAAGCGGCGCATAAACCTTACTCCGCACTTGATTGAGAATCAGTTTCAGGAATGGTGGTTGCTAACCGGATACGCGCTCGACGCGCACCGATGGCTTTACCCAGTTCAGTAGCCGTGATATTCAGCATACCTTGAATATCCAGTTGACGCTGAAGTTGGGCTGAAATATCGTTGACCAAGGACTCGTTGCGTGCTGTTTGCTGGTTCTGCCGGTAAGTATCGACATTTTCCAGAACCACACCAAATTGCGTTACGAGCTGTTTGAAAAGACTAATATCCGTTTCGCTGTAAGCAAAAGCTTGGTCGCTGCCGACGCTGACAACGCCAACGGCATTGCCATGCCCTATAATCGGAACCAATAACCACGAACGCAGGGTAATGCCAACATCCATGTCATGGGTTACGGCTCGTAAATCAGGAACGTACAAAGGCGCAGCTTTTTCCCACACCGTTTGCATATGTCCGGTCAGCGGGATGCTGTCACCATCATTGGTGTTCAGATTCAGGTTATCATCTGTTCGTTGTGCCATGACCTTCAATTGACCGTCGGACTTATCAAACAGACTGATGCTAATTTGGTTTTGGGGAAGCATCTGGCTGGCTTCATCAATCATTGTTTGCAGTGTGCGATTAACATCTACCGAGGCTTGCGCTTTTTGGTTGAAGGCAGCAATACGCTCAAGTTGGGCGACACGGCGTTCGGCTTCGCTCACCAGACGGCGATTTTGTAAGGCAATCGCGATCTGCGATGAGACTGTTTGTGCCAAGTCAATCATGGCGGGGCTAATGGTTCGTTCTGATGAAAACAGATCAATGCCAATTGAACCGATGACCCGTTCATGTACCAGCAGCGGCAGCACGATCATCGCCTTCGTACCAACTTTTCTCTGGAAAGCACGGTTTTCCTCATCAAGTATCGGGTCGGTTTCGATATCGTTGATGACAACCGGGCTGAAATTAGTACCCTTCATAAAATCGAACAAGGGGTTCCCCTCAACCGTGAATTGGATGCCGACCGCACCATGTTCAGGATATTCACTCATCACTGTACCGAAAGTTGAACTGGAGTCGAGCAGCACAATTGCACAGTGATCAGCTTTAAGTAAGTGAGCCACATCTTCAACCGCTTGATTGAGCAACGTCGTCTCATCTTGAGAACTACTAATGTGCGATTCAATTTGTTGTAGACTGCGCAAGTTCTCTACTTGTTCACTCAAATTGTCAGCGCTGCTCTGAAGGTTACGCAGCAATCGCAGATTTTGGAGACCAATGTTCAGCGGTACGGTCAGAATTTGAGCCAGTTCCAACATTTCCGGTGTAATGTTCCCGGTTGCCGAGGTCATATCCAAACCAACTCCACCGATGATATTGTTGTTAGCGACAATAGGAACAATGCCTAACGAATAAACCCCCATATTAGTGAGGACTTCGCGAGTGGCGGGTTCAATAAGTTGATCTTCTCTGCTAGAAACATACAGCGGTTGGAAGTTTCGTTTTTGCAGAGCATCCCACAACGGATTGTTTTTGAGGGGTAGGCGGGCGTTTAGCGCTCCCTGCTGTGGATACTCTCCTGCTACGATGAGATAATCGGGATCATTTGGATCAACTAATGTGATACCGCAGTGATTAATACCGAGCAGTTTGACGAGTGCCTCGCTGGTTTCATTGACCATTGCTGTTTCGTCGCTGGCGCGAAGGATACGCCCTGAAACTTGATTAACACCTTGTAATTGACCTACCCGCTTACCCATGTCGCCAGCACTCTGTTGCGCTTCTCGCAGCAGATTATGGTTTTGCATAACAATACCAATTTGGTCACTGAGCGAAACGAAGAGCCTGCGTTGAGCTGTACTGAACTGGCGTGCTTCGCGGAATGACATACTGATAATTTGTTGTACACGGCTGCCCTGACGAACCACAATGTTCACGAGGCTGCGTGCACCAGTCGAGCGGATAAACTTACCGATGGGATAATCACGGTCATAATTATCCAAATCCTCGATGATGGTGATCACAGAATTATTCTTGTTCCAATAATCCTGCATCCGGCCCAATCCTTCTTGGCCGATTTGTTCTTTTAGCGACATCTGAACTGCCTGTTCATTTTCAGGCATATTCACATATTCAACCATCACATCCGACAGATTATTGCTTTCGCCATAACTCACACTCAGTTCGGTAATAGACGCGGCATCCGGCGCTAACAATTGACGAATGACGCGCAGCACATCAAGCGTATCCTGTGCGCCTAAAATCGCCCGATTGATTTCATAAAGCAACTGCGTTTCTTCGAGTGATTGTCCGGTAATTTGAAGCAGTGAACGGTTTTCCACCACCACTGCCGCCAGATCAGCCATATTACGCAGCGCCCGCATACTGATTGGTGTAGAAGCCGTTTGGATGCGGTTCATAAACGCCAGAATGCCGACAAAATTATTGTTGACAACCATCGGCACAACCAACAGTGAGTCAATCTGCTGCTCAATCAGGTTTGCACGTTCGGCCTCGCTGAGATAAGTGTCGGTAGCTACATCCGGGATGTAGAGAGTTTCTAATGACTTGAGTGTTTGGTGCGCGGGAAAAGATTCCAGCGGCACAATTGTTTCAACAAGTTCAGTTTTACCATCTTGGATTTCAGCCGCAATCCGCAGCATGACTGGATCGCTATCCGGTTCGACAAGTGCGATTTGGGCGCGTTGATAAGTTGATCCCGCAAAGTGATAAATCGCTTCTAGAATTTCGCCGGGGTTGGTGCTGCGGTAAATGGTGTTTGATGTTTCAAATTGCACCTGCACCAAGTTCAAGCTTTCAGTAGTCTGTGCCAGCAAACTGCGATTTTCCAGTGTGATACCAATCTGGTCAGCAATAGCGCGTAAATTAGCACCTTGCTGCGGTGTCTTATCCAACGCTTCATTGGATGCCAGTCCGAGTACACCGACTAACTTTGTGCCGGTTTGCAATCCAAGCACTGTTATCCGGCTTGCACCGCTGCCATACAAAGCTGCCAGAGTTTGGGGAGGCAGCACAACTCGCTCATCAGATTGGTTATGCGCTACGACTTCATTGTTTTGCAGCAAACGCACGGTATCACTGAAACCGGCTGTGTCACCCGAAAGGCGGTCAATCCGCGCTAACTTGTGAATACCCTGATGATCAGCTAACACCACTGTTTCCAGATTGCTCGGCTTTTCACGTCCTTGAATGGGACGGCTGAATAAGGCAATCGCCAAACCACTTATGCTGGAAGGCATCGCCGCCAGCAGTGCTTGACCAATATCGTCCATATTGTTGGTCAAGGTGATGTTGCGGTTCGTCTCCACCA
Source organism: Aggregatilineales bacterium (assembly GCA_038251275.1). GTDB lineage: Bacteria > Chloroflexota > Anaerolineae > Aggregatilineales > Phototrophicaceae > CFX2. The sequence continues at coordinate 9,949 of JBBSBM010000051.1, read as the reverse complement.
ATTGCAGCGCGAGCTTCTGCGTTTCTTGTGCTTCCTCTAATAAGGTACGCGAGTGAATCAGTGTACCCATCTGGTCACCCAGATTGGTGAAGGCATTAATCTCATCCGATGTAAAATCGTTGGGCGTTCGGCTCATGATGAGCAGTGCGGCGTAAGGTTGTTCGTCAACCAGCATCGGAATACTGACATAACTTTCGACATGAATAGCCGACAGAATTCTATGGAGTTCCGGGCTGTTTTCGTCAGGCCGTGCATCCCGTATCGAAGATACAAGAAATGGCTTGCCTGCGAGCGCGGCCTTTTTCATAGCCGGTGCAAGTGATTCCCATATTAAGAGCGGTGTATCGTTCCAGCTATAAACATTTTCACGGTTAGCGCTGGTCAGGATGCGCCAAGCACTGATATTGCCCTGTTCATCACGCACCAATTGGCTGATACCCAAGAAACGTCCGCGCGTCGGCAGCATATTTCGGGCTACTGTTGCGGCCATCTCCTCAAAGTTCATGTTAGCGGTCAAATCGGCAAAGGTACGAGACTGCCGTTCAATAAGCTCCTGCCGGAAGGACACTTCCATATTCAGGCTGTTGACCTGAATGAGCGCCCCCAACTGATTTGCCAGCAGTTGATATTGGGTGCAAGCCTCCGCACTCAAATTCACGGCTGTCGTCTTAGAGTTGATTCCTAACGTCCCGATAATATGTCCCGCAAAGCGGATCGGGAAACTGGCGAACGACATAATTTGGTCGGCTGCTAACCAATCGCGATAAGCAGGATTTAATTTATCGTTGCCCTGTACCTGTGCAACCAGCATCACCGACTGATAATCTTCGCTGTCGACTTCGAGAGGATAACCGCTTCCCGGCAGCGGGATTTCCAGCGTGTTACCCCCCTCGTGCGTTTGGTTGGGATAGGCCCATGCCAGCGTTTGGATATGGAACAACTGGTTACTGAGATCATCGGTGACGTGGTTGATCGTGACAAACTGCCCATCTTCCAATGGCATATGTCGCGCAATCGCGGCTGCCATATCAACGAACGTGGCACAGGAAGTCAATTCATGACTGGCGCTGGCCTGTCGTTGAATGAGATCACCTTGCTTTTCAGAATTGGATATTTCTGGCATAAAAGTTACTCGATAACTGCATATTTGCGGGTTACGGGTTTATGACAACATAAATGATAGGGACACATTAAAAGTCTCTATCTGAACACATCATATACGAATTTTAGAAAGTGAAACCGTAAGGATACATTGCCACAATGCAATCTTAATCCTCCGCAATAATCTGGTTTAGTCATGCGAAGGCAAGAATAGTGGATGCAGGGCAAGTCTGCGGTCTTGAATTCGTTTGTTATTGAGCAGGAGAAATAAAAAACCGGAGATGCCCTTATGGGTATTGCTCCGGTTTAATTACCTTGAGAGACTATTTAGCTAGAGGCTGTCAGTTCTTTTCCAGTGAAGGCGGGATAGTCTAAAGGATAGCGATCTGCGCGGAAGAGATAAGATTGATCCGGTCCGTGCCAGTCCCAGATGATTTTCCCATCGGTGGTGACTTCAAGCACATGGCTATGATAACCATCAACAACTAATGTGTCGCCATTCGCCTGCCGTTGGGCACCACCGAGGATGAACGAGTATTCGGTTGTGATGTCATATTTCCACACAATATCTGCCGTGGTTATTTTCCCCGGCGATAAATCATAGCTCCCATCTTCATGACCATTCAGCTTCACTTCCAAAATGCGTGATGTGGGTCTGCCTTCATAAGATCCATCGTCAAACACTGTGAAATGACCCGCACCCGGAAGTCCATTCGGAATCCAGCGAGCATCGTGCTGAAAATAGAGAACGCGGTCTGTTACAGGATCACCTGATTGATAGGCAGCCGGATTTCCCCAGCGGAAAAGCAAATCGCCCCCTTTGCCGTAACGTCCGCCACTGTGACTGGCTGATTCGGCGGTGGTGGTGCTGTGATCAATAATCCAGACCTCATTGAACTGACGAGCACTGAACAGAATTTGATCGAGCTTCGCATTATAGTTAATCGAGTTGGCGTGCAGCCATTCAAGATTGGTGGTGATGTTATCGGTGTAATTCGGGAAGTCATAACCATAATTCACATCAATCAACTCCGGATGCTCGGCTGGGTTGCCATAGTTCGCCTTATCCGCATGCTGATCTTGAATCAGATGATCCCAAACGTGCCATTCCCATACTGTGTTGTTGGTTTTGGGGTCGATTTCCAGCAGTGCTTCTGACCAGAACTCATCTCTATTCAGCGGAAACTGATCAGGATTGCGACCCGCGGCAATCGCCGCATCTTTCATAAAGCGCTCATAGGCAATAATCATCACATTGCCGTTGGGCATAGGCTGGATGTCGTGGTGCTGTAATTGTGTTTCGCTGTTGAGTACATATTCCCACAGCAGCTTACCATCCCAACTGTAACGGTTGACGTAACCACTGCCGCCGGTGTGTACTGCATCAGTGAATGTGTCCGAGGCATCTATCGTGCCGGTTTGCAGTAAATCACCATTATCTAAGAGGTAAGCCGAACCGCCTGAATCGTGAGCGAGGTTCCATGTGTGAACAATTTGTTGGTCTTCATTCAGAAGATAGGTCTGTCTTGAAAACAGCACCGATACCAATATGTATCCCGGTTGCACGTCAGAAGCAGCGGGTGATGCCACCGGGGAGGCCTCGACCGGCAGTGACCAACAAAATAATAGTGTAACGATAACACTGAGCATCAGAACCGATACTCTGGCGTTTCGTCTAGGAAGAGGATTTAACATTGTGAAGCTCCAAATGTAGACTACTGAGGGGAGAGACCTTATCAAGTTCATATCCCTGTGTCCACCACAATTGTTAAATCTCGTAACATTCTCACTAAATAGTTAACAAATCTCCACAACTCGCACACAAGTACAGGAGGATAGGCAACAAAAAAGCGCTTTTGTAGCGCTCTTTAGTGTCCGATTAATTGTGCTTTGGAAGCTGCTAAAAACTACTTCCACTCCCAAACTTCTTCACCTGAAAGCAAACGGCGAATTTGCGTGGGGAACTTGTCGGCATCTAAGGGCTTACCAAGAAAGCCATTAAACCCGGCCTTTTTCGCACGGCGCATTTGGTCTTCGCTGGCCTCTGCCGTTACAGCGCACACAACCGTATCTTTGAGACGGGCATGGGCACGTACTTTTTGCAGTGCTTGATAGCCATCTTCATAAGGCAAGCGAATATCCATCAAAATCAAGTCAACACGCGGCAGCGTATCGGCGAACTGTACCACTTGCCAACCAGAGGTTTTCCACTCGCAGCGTTGCACACCCATGAACGCCAGCATACGGGCAATCAATACGAAATTGGGTACGTTATCTTCTACCACCAGTACATGAGCTTCGCCCGGCTCGATGGTGGTATGGGGTGTAACATTTGTCGGTTGGACTTCGCTCATCACTGGCGACTCCTGATATAGTGTATGATTTCTTCGGGCAGCTTATCAACATCGACAGGCTTGCGGATGTACCCGCTGCATCCAGCTTCTAACGATTTTTCGCGGTCGCCTTCCATCGCGTTAGCCGTCAAGGCTACAATCGGAATATCACGCAAATGGTCAATGCCACGAAGCATCCGAGTTGCTGTCAAGCCATCCATTTCAGGCATGCTCATATCCATCAAAATGAGGTCTGGCGGGCTTTGTTGCGCCATCTCAATGCCGGTACGGGCATTATCCGCTTCAACTACTTGGAAGTCGTAGTCCGAAGCCATCAATATCCGCCGAACCAACATGCGGTTGTCACGGTTATCTTCGATATACAGAACAGTTGGCATACCTCTTCTCGCTCCCTTAATTCGTACCAGATTCATCCCGAATACTGGTCTTGAATTTCACATCACCCTGTATAAAGAGTGCTGTCTGTATCAATTATCATACAACACAATCTTGATTGATTCATGAAGATCATTTTATGAAAAATGAATCTGTGACACTTCATTAACGAAACTAAAACAGATTGCTGCTTTATTTCAACCCATCATTCCTTTTATTGTACAGCAGATTGTTGCCCTAAAAGGCTAAACGTTTGTGTGAGATACACAGATAGGGTCGCTCCTCATCTCAATTTCTGCTATCCTAGCCATAGTGAAGGTGACACAATACCTTTCGCCTCACTCTTTTTAAGGTTTATGGAAAAGGATGAAACCCATGGCAAAAACTTACAGCGCCCCACCAGCGATGCAGATTGATCCGGCCAAGAATTATGTGGCTCACTTCAAAACCAATAAAGGCGAATTTGACGTTCAACTGTTCGCCAAAGATGCACCCGCCACCGTCAACAACTTCGTCTTTCTGTCGAAGGATGGCTTTTATGATGGTCTGAACTTCCATCGCGTGATCCCTGACTTCATGGTTCAAGGTGGCGATCCTGATGGACGTGGTACGGGCGGCCCCGGTTACAAGTGGAATGACGAGCAATCGGCACTCAAACTGAAGCATGACGGCCCCGGTGTCCTGAGCATGGCAAATGCTGGCGCAAACACCAACGGTTCACAGTTCTTCATCACCCATGTTGAAACCGCATGGCTGAATGGCAAACATGCCGTTTTCGGCAAGGTTATGGGTGACGGTCAAAAGGTCATCAACGCCATCAAGCAAGGCGACAAAATCGAGTCGATCACCATCAACGAGAGCTAGAACCACACATATGGTACCGTGATTGCTAGTTAGTTTATCCAAATCTCAAATCCTTGCTTGGTTCCCCCTCGCTGTACACGGAGAGGGGGCTAGGGGGTGAGGTTCTGAGAGAGGTTTTGCAACGAGCAATCAGGGTATATGGTAGGGGTTTGCCAGCGGCAAACCCTTGAAAGGCAAATGTCTTGCCCAGTATTAATATCCGTCCCGCTGAACCGGCTGATGCCCAAGCGATTGCCAGTGTACAAACTGCCAGTTGGCGCACCACATACGCGGGACTTGTTCCGACGGAATTCCTTGAGAATATGGATGTCAACCGACGCGCCGAAGTCTGGCATACATGGCTAACCGATTCGTCACGGCGGCAGTGTTTCGTTGTCGCAGAAGACGCAGACGGACAGGTGGTGGGTTTTGCATCCGGTGGCCCGGAACGCGACGCTGATCCTATTTACAAAGGAGAGCTTTCGGCCATTTACATCCTCGATGCCTATCACGGTCAGGGCATTGGTCGGCGCTTGGTGCAGGCTGTTGTGATGTGGTTAACCCAGAATCATTACCACACCATGCTCATCTGGGTGCTGGCAGGCAATAACATTGGCATTGGTTTTTACGAAGCCATCGGTGGTCAACGTATCAACAGCAAAAGCATTGAAATCGGTGGCGAGACGCTCGAAGAATATGCTTACGGTTGGCTCGACCTCACGCCGCTTTTACCCATCACATAAAGTTTACACTTTGATGACCTCGTTGTAACATCTTTGGGCTATCCTCTCTTCAAAAGCATCCTCTTACTAAGGGAAATATCATCATGCGTCCTGCGCTGTTTGCATTCCTGATAGCCGTGGTCGTTTCATTAGGTCTTTTTCGTCGCGCCCGCGCTCAGAACAGCAATTCAATAACGGTGGATGGCCTCGAACGTACTTATGAGTTTTATGCGCCAACTGCGATTCAACCGGATCAACCAACCGCGTTGGTGATCGCGCTGCATGGCGGTGGCGGACAAGGACGCGGAATGCGTCGCCTCACCGGATTTGATGCGCTGGCCGATGAAAAGGGCTTTCTGGTCGCTTATCCGGACGGCCTTAACCGCCAATGGAACGACAACCGCGAATTTATTCAGGGGAAAACGCAAGCCGACGATGTAGCCTTCATCAAAGCATTGATCGTCTCATTAAAAAAGCAGTACAGCATCAACCGTGTTTTTATCACCGGCATGTCCAACGGTGCGATGATGACCTACCGCCTCGCCTGTGAACTGAGCGACCAGATTACTGCCGCTGCGCCTGTCGCGGGTAACCTCGTCAAAGGTTATGACTGTAAACCTTCACAGCCGGTTCCGCTGCTGGCGATCAATGGGACGGCTGATCCACTCGTTCCTTATAATGGGGGTATGGTTGCTCGTGAACGCGGCGAAGTGATCTCCACCGATGACACCATGAAATTTTGGGCAACCAATAATGGCTGTACAGGTGATCCAACCGAGGAAGCGTTACCCGACATTGATCCAACTGATAATACTCACGTCTACAAACGCACCTATCCCGCTTGTACCGCATCCTTAGTTCTCTATCGCATCCAAGATGGTGGTCATACGTGGCCGGGTGGCTCACAATATCTTCCCAAACGCATCATCGGCCCTGTCAACCGTGACATAGACGCTACGCACGTCATCTGGGACTTCTTCGATGCTCAGAAATGACAACAATTTTTGCAATCGTTAAACTGATCTAAACCTTCCCCTGTAGAGGCGCATGGCTATGAACCCTCAAACCAACCCCGACCCGCTTTGCCCTTGCTGCACCTCTCACCGTAGAGTTGCGTTTCACGAATAACTTGAGGCCGACCAACTGTGATTTAACCCCTAACTTATGCTATCATTCAGCCAGCGAAAGGATAAACCATGCGCCAAGTTATTCTCATTCCTGATGAAACGGGCGGTTATGTCGTTGAAGTACCGAGTTTGCCCGGTTGCTATAGTCAGGGCGAAACCGAAGCCGAAGCGATGGCAAACATCAAAGAGGCTATAGAATTGCACATTGAGGATATGATTGCGGCCGGCGAAGAAGTGCCTGATGATCTTCCCGCACCCATTCTGCTGAAAGCTGTCTAATGCCTAAGCTGCCTGTCGTTCGTGCCCGCGACTGCATCAAAGTTTTACAGCGAATTGGTTTCACAGTATCCCGTCAAAAGGGCAGCCATATCACCCTACACCGCGACACCGCGACAACCCGGCAGCCCGCACTACCGTCCCCAATCATGGCACGCTCAAGCCCGGTATGCTGCACAAAATTATCAAAGATGCGGGACTAACGGTAGACGAATTTATAGACCTGCTAAACTCTTAAACGCCCCACAACCCACCTTTTGCGCGTTTCCACCGCATCGTTCCCTCCATCGCTTGCGGGGGAGGGTTAGGGTGGGGGTTGCCCCAATTCCCACCCTGACTGCGACAATCCGCCCAACCCTCACTCCACCAACGACTCGCTTTGCCCTGCACCTCTCGCCGTAAAGTCTCCCCTCCCGAACCGTAGGGGCAGGATTCATCCTGCCCACTCTTGAACGCCCCCACAACCCACCTTTTTGTGCCATTTCCCGTTTGATTCCCTCCCTGTTACTACGGGGAGGGCTAGGGTGGGGTCGCCCCACATCCCCATCCCTAACCGCGAAAATCCACCCAACCCTCACCAACACCGACTCACTTTGTCCTTGCTGCACCTCTCGCCTTCTAGTCACGCTTCACGAACGATGAGAGGCCGAAAATGAAAGAGCCTGTGTTACACAGGCTCTTTCACGTTGGTTAGACTATCTAACTTCTCAGCGATCAACGTTTTTTCAAGAGGTTGTCATATTCGGCGTGTGAACCGATCCAGAACCAAGCGATAGGCCGCCGCTGCCTGTTGTCGTACATCTTTTGGCAGGGCTTTTAAAAACTTACGAAAACGTGAACTGACTCCCGATTTCATTGCAAATCAGGATCAGTATCAGGGTCAAAGTCTTCAAGTGTCGTGGCAAGATACTCTTGATGCGCTTCTTCAGCCATTTCGCGGAGCACATCATGTGAGGCTGAGAACTGTGCATCCCATAGCTGATCGTGGATAATTGTCGGAATTGCGCTTTCCAAGTCCTTAATACCCTGTGTAGCAGCAAACGATTTTAAGAGTTCAAATTCCTCATCGGTCAGATGAGCCGTAATTTGATGTTCCCGTACTGGTGTCGTCATAATACCTCCGCGATGCCATCTGACACGTATTGTAGCATGTTTTCGCTTTCCGCTACCCGCGACAATCCACCCAACCCTCATCTCAATACCACCCCGCTTTGCCCTTGCTGCACCTCTCGCCTTCTAGTCACACTTCACGAACGAACGACTTGAGTTGAGGCAGAGTCATAACGACAAATGTTGTGTTACAATTGCCGTAAGTGAGTCTCCAGAGGCACTATGAACACACCTAAAACCGCAATCCACGAGCATCAGCTTACGGTTACACTGACAGATGAACAATATGAACTCTTAGAGGCGTTTGCGGCTGAAAAGGGCATTGATAACTTGGCGCTTGCACTTCCTGAAACCCTGAAAGAACTGGTAAACTTGAGTGACCAGCTATGGGATGCGCTTTTTGCTCGGTCAACCGCGCCCCTTGATAAAATGGCAAAGCAAGCCCTCAAAGAACACCGCGCTGGGTTGACTGAGGATTTAGATATTCACAAATCGTGAAATCCAAACGCACACAACAATTCTATGACTTGTATCAGGCACTTCCGACTGCTGTACAAAAACAGGCGGATAAAGCCTATGAGCAATTTGAAGCAAACCCCGATCATCCCGGCCTCAATTTTAAGCCTGTTAGCGGCGACCCCCTTTGGTACTCGGCGCGTCTTGGTATCAAGTACCGTGCTGTTTGCTTCATTGATGGGGATGCTTACGTGTGGTTCTGGATTGGCACACATACCGAGTATGAAAAGTTGCTAAATCAACGCTAATCGCTACAGTCCAGCAAATTTATATGGACGCATCTTCGCCCAAATCCCACCCTAACCGCGAAAATCCACCTATTCCTCACACCAACACCGACCCGCTTTGCCTTTGCTGCACCTCTCGCCTCATAGTCGCACTTCATGTACGAACGACTTGAGTGAGGCCGAAAATGAAAGAGCCTGCATTGCACAGGCTCTCTCGTGTTAGTTAGACTGACCTAAGATGGCTGATAGTGTTACGGTTGCCCAAGCTTCCGTTTACGGAGTTGGCTCACCACTTCATCAAGCGGAATTGCTACCTCATGGGCGGCTTGCTCTTGTGCCACAAAATGGCTTTCAATCGCCTCTTGATAGTCGTAATAATAACTTAGGCAAGCTAGAACTTCAGCGCGGTTGAGGTTATATTGCTCCATCACCTCATTCACCGTTGCCCCTGTCCCATCCAGCAAACGGCTGATGACCATCTTAACCTTTGTTTGCCGCCCACTGATACGCGCTTGTCCATGACGGATTTCAATATGTTCAATCGGTGGAAAATCAACCTGCTGCATCGCACTACCTCACAATCTCAATCAACTTATTATACACATCGTTTTCAACCGTTCCGCGCCTTCCACAATGAGCCGATGCCATTCCGCCAGTTCTGTCACCAATTTGCCCACATTCCCTTGAAACTTACGGTTGAACACCACGATTCCGCAGTGTCGTTGCCCATCATGCAGCCATTGACTATGCAGTTGTACAAAATCCAAATCGTGCGAAACCAGTGTGCAGCCCTGTGATGTCGCATATTCTAAATGCTCAACATCGTCAACTTCTGCCAGCCCAACCTCTTCGCAGCGCACCACCTCAATATCCTGTGCACGGAGTTGTATGGCAACGGCTTTAGGCACATGCGTATCGGTGTAAAACTTGAGTGTGTTCATAGGGGCGGATTATGCCATAAACAGATCACCTTCGCACTTCATCCGTCCCCACAGGCTCTTAAACACCCCACAACCGACCTTTTTGCGCCGTTCCACCGCACTTCCCCATCGTCCCAACACACCACCCTACCCACGACAATTCCACACCACTCCTCACAACACCGTTCCGCTTTGCCCTTGCTGCACCTCTCGTCGTATAGTCGCGCTTCATGCACAAACGACTTGAGTTGAGGCCGAAAATGAAAGAGCCTGCTATAGTGACCCAACCTACGACTTGTGATATGATTCAACCAATGAAAGGATAGAACATGCGCCAAGTAATCTTAATTCCAGATTTGGAAGTCGGCGGTTATACCG
>JBBSBM010000050.1:0-49984 GCA_038251275.1 Aggregatilineales bacterium | reverse complement strand
TCGCATTCAGTTTTGATGAGCCGATATGAACCGTTAATCATCAAAACCTTGTACGCATCAGAAATACTTTGCCTATATTTATGATTTTGATAGGGTCATTTCATTGTTTAAAAGGTCATAACGATTTATGCCCCACCCTCATTTATCTAGGTTTTAGAATGATAAGCCAGCAGGCGGAGGGCGTTACCGACCACGACGAGGGTGCTGCCTTCGTGGAGGATGACAGCGAAGTCAAAACATAGCTTAGTGAGAGGCGTGTAAGAAATTGGTGGCGGGCATGTCAGAGATAATGTACGTGGGAGTATGATGGAATACCCCACCCCCAGCCCCTCCCCAAAACACAGGGAGGAGCAGAAGATTATCAGGATGGGGATGAGGTAGATAGCGAGGAGTTCTAAACCATGACGACACCTATTCCGGTACGACCGATTGTGCCGCTGACGATTTTGACGGGTTTTTTGGGCGCGGGGAAAACGACGCTGCTCAACCATTTGCTGCATTCGGATCACGGGTTGAAGATCGCCGTGCTGGTGAATGATTTCGGGGCGATCAACATCGACAGCCAATTGATCACAGCGGTGGATGGCGACACCGTGAGTTTATCCAACGGGTGTATCTGCTGCACGATACGCGGGGATTTGCTGAAGGCGACGACCGATTTGCTGAACCGTGCGGAGCCACCGGAATATATTGTTGTGGAAACCAGCGGTGTATCTGATCCGTTGGAGGTGGCACTGACGTTCACTGTGCCGCAGCTTCAACATCGGGTGCGGGTGGATTCGATTATCACGGTGGTGGATGCGGAGAATGCGCGTAATTTGCAGCAGCGTGAATATGAAATTTTGTCGTTCGCACAAATCGGCGTGGCAGATATTGTGGTCATCAATAAAGTGGATCTGGTAACGGCAGAGGAAAAGATGCGACTTGAGGCGTGGATACGGGATATTACGCCTTCGGCGCGGATTTTGGAAGCGGATCATGGGGCTGTGCCGCCGGAGTTTGTGTTCGGGGTGGGGGCGTATGATCCACTGCGGTTGGCTGAACGGCAAGGGCATGATGTGCATGTACATGAGAGCGGAATAGAACATAATCATGAGCATGAACACGAACATACTGATCATAGCTTTGTGTTCAATACGTGGAGTTGGACGACGAGTGAACCGCTGTTGTTGAAGACGCTGCGGAAGGCAATTGAAACGCTGCCTGTGACGATATTTCGGGCGAAGGGGTTTGCTTATCTGGCAGATGTGCCGGAGCGTCGGGCAGTGCTGCAAGTGGTTGGGCGGCGGGTAACGCTGACGATGGGTGAGGTGTGGGGTGATCAAGTGCCGTTCACACAAATCGTGGTGATTGGTACGCATAACGGTGTGGATGCGGCGGTGTTGCAAGCGCACTTCGAGAAGACACTGGCGGCAAATGCGCCTGCGTCACTGCCACAGAAGTTGACGGGGGCGGCAATGGAGTGGCTCAGAAAGAAAAATTGAATTGCACAGCAAGATAATTGAACCACCAAGACGTAAAGAACACCAAGTTCAATGCGGAGGAACCCCCTCCTTAATCCTCCCCCGCAAGCGAGGGAGGAAATAAAATCAGACGAAGGTTGGTTGCGCGATAGGAAGGAAACTCTTTATATTGGATGTAGCAGATGATCCAAGAAGGAGTGAATACGATGCGATTTGTGCGTGTAGTAGCTGTGGGTTTGTTGGTGGGTGTTATCGGTGGTGGGGTAATCAAGGCACAGCCACCGATTGGTGATGTGAAGCCGGTGGCGAAAGGTGAGTTAGCCATTGGCGAAAACAAGGGTGGATTTGATGAGGGTGGCGCTAATGTGTGGAAATACAACGGTACAGCCGGTGAAGTGCTGACGTTGATGGCGGTGGCTGAGAATCCGGCGAATAACACCGACAGCGAGACACGCCAAAAAGACCGATTACTGGATACAGTGCTGGTGGTTTATGACCCGACTAATCAGGTGATTGCTTATAATGATGATATTGTCGATGCGGTGCTGACCAATTCATTTTTGCGATACGTTGAATTGAAAACAGATGGTACTTACACTATTAAAGTCGCGAATTGGTTCACTGAAAAAGGTGACGAGACCGGTGGACATTTCACCTTGATGGTGTATTCGAATAAAGTTGTGACGACGGATAAAAAGGTTGCTTTGAAAACGATTGGAAAATTGAGTACGGCGACCGATGTGATGGACGAGGTCGAGGGCATCATCAAGGATTTTGATACGCGGACGGTGATGCTGATTAATCCGAGTTACTGCACGATTAAGGGTGCAACATTTGGTGATTTGAAGTTTGATTTGAAACCGTACAGTGGCATTGTGATTAGCGCGCCGGTGGGGGTGTACAAGTTGACAGGGAAGGGCGATTCGTGCGCGTTGAATACGGACGAAATTCACGTGCCGGAAGCTAGTACAGTGATGGTTGTGCCGCTTGATCCCAATGGAACGCGACCTGATAGTGCTGTGCCGTTCCCAACTGATTCGGATGCGCTGGCGAATTCGTAGGATTTTTTACCACGAAGACACAGAAGTAGTACCAAGAAAGTAATGCGAATACAGAACCCCCTCCCTAACCCTCCCCCGCAAGCGATGGAGGGAACGAGGCAGAAAACATTTTCGTAGTCATTACTTTGAACTACTGAGGATAAGATATAGAAATACAAAATTAACCGCAGAGGCGCGGAGAGCGCAGAGCGTTTTTAGAGCAGACATTGAGGTCAAAAGATATGGGATCAGATATCCCTGATTCACATCGTTACCTGTTGGAAAATGCGATTCTGGCTGCGCTGGCGACATTGATGCCGGATGGTCAGATCCAAGTTACGCCAGTTTGGTGCAGCTATGACGGCACTTATGTGATTGTTAACGCGACGGCAGACCGCCAGAAGCACAAAAATATGGTGGAACGACCCAATGTGACAATCATGGTGTTTGATCCACAAAACCAGTTTCGTTATATGGAAATACGGGGTGTGGTTGAAGTGATTACAGCAGAGGGTGGTGGTGAGTCGATGAATGAATTGTCGCTGAAGTACACGGGTAAGCCGAAACGTTATGGTATCGAAGCACCGCCACGCGACGTATCTGAACGGATTCTGTATAAGATTAAGCCGCTGCATGTGAATTTCAGCGGGTGAATATAACGATTTTAGTGATTGTTTGTATAGTTGGGTAGCGTGGGAGGGATAAATCCGCGCCCCTACAAAAACAGGATTTCGGATTAGGTTTTGCGGCGGACACCAAATACGTCACGGTTGCCGGAAACCATGATGAGGGCGCGTCGCCAGCTATCGGCTTCTGCACCGACGGCTTCATCATTATGGTTGACATCATATTTGTCCGACAGCATGTCAAGTTCGGCTTTGAGCGCGCGCCATTTGGGCAACTGTATTTTGGTCAGAATATCGGCGGTTTTGCTATTCGGCGCGGCGCGTAAGACCTGTCGAAAATGAGGCAGGCATAGGCCATTCGATGCAGCATAGGCATCAACCATTTCTTTTTCGTTGATATGGTCAGCAATCGAGTTGACATGCTGCGATTCGGCACGTTCAAGTGCTTGGCAGGCCATACATTCGCCAGTGGGTTCGAGGCGGTTGGCAAGACTGCTGCCAGATGATCCGCGTAACCGTTCAAATGCGGAAGCGGTGCGACCTGATTCGGTGGTTTTGAGCAGTTCATCCATGATCACGGCATGGAGGATGGTGATGCCGAGGACACTCGCGCCAAACTCAACCAAATGTCCGCTGTGGGTGGCGCATAAGCCACGCGAGGCACGTATAGCGGCGTGGGTTTCGGGCGTGTTGACATACTCATAGAGGTGCGAGTCAAGAAAGCGGTTCACATCGCGCTCAGTGAGGTTGCAGACCACACATCCCGGCTCGGGAAATGATTCGATCAGGCGGTGGAAATTCATAGGCAGTTCGGTCATGGATGAGCCTTGATAATATCAATTTGCGAAGGGCTTGCCAGCGGCAAGCCCCTACAGAGTAATCGTTATTGGGTGGCTGTGCTTTCGGCTGTGGCCTCTGATGTTGGTTGAGCTTGCGATGCACTTGCCATTTGGGAACTGAGTGTGTAGATGGCTGGTATGTCGGTTGCGTCATTGATGCCAGAGACGACCAATAGCAGCGTGTCATTGGCATTGAGTGAGAAAGGCCAAGTGCCAGAGGTCGCCGTATCATCGGGTGCGATCAGGCGGACGACGTGACTACTTGTTGTTGAGTTTGTGCCACCGAAAAGTGCATATTGGACAACGTAGCGCTGTGGAACGACATTATCAATTTGCTGCCAGCCGTTGAGCGTCCAACCTTGTACGCCAGATTCAGCGTCATCTTTAAAGCCAATTTCGGAAATGGCGATATTATCAATGGCGATGCCTTTGTCGGGTTTGTCATCGGCGCTGACATAATCGAAGCGTAGGACGATTTGTTTACCGGCGTAAGCTGTGAGGTTGATTTCCTGCTGCGTCCAAATGGGATCAGAAGGAATTACGCGGCTGGGATGTTTGCCAAGAACGACATCTACACTGAATAGTTTTTCGTCATGTTGAAGGTAAAGGCTGATGACATCACCGGGTTTGAACTGGCTGAGGTAGGCGGTAATGTCGGCTTTGCTCTGCCACAATTGCCCATCATGTCCGGCTATAGTATCCCCGACTTTGACATCCAAATCTTTGAGTGGGCTGTTTTCAGCAATGCTGCTGATGGTGATGCCATTGGATTCAAGGCCGATGCCCAGATAGGGGAAGGGACGAGAGGGCTGCGGATTACTAATGCCCGTGAAGCCTGCACCATATGCGAGGCCATTGGGATTGGTGGTGGTGGTGCCATTGCTGACCAGTGCTTTGAAGGTTTTGCCTCCATCCTCACTGACGCTGACATAGCCATAATTCCAACCTTCGGCGAGTTGATGCCATGCATCGAAGGTCAAAGTAGCGGATTGAACGTTGCTGAGATCAATGGCGCGGCTGAGGGACGTGTTTTGATACAGGCCGTTGCCTGACCAGTAAAAATGATTGTTGGGTTGGTCGGGCATGGGCAAACGGGGAACGGTTGGAACACCGTTAAAGGACAGTTGGAAATCGACTTGTTTGGTCGTACTTAGACCAAGGGCAACTGTACCATATTGTTGAACCGGAAAACGAATGCCTTGAAAGTCGAAATAATCATTCGCGCCGAGTGCGGATGCTTTTAAGCCGGTTGCCGCTGGTGCTGTATAAGCGTAGCGGGTATCGCCGATGGGCGCATTGATTGAGTTGGTCATGGCGAAATCGGCAAAAACATCTTGTCCGGTGATGGGATTATCAGTCACAAGATCGGTTATGCCGTGTGATGCCAGCACGTTCGTCAGTTGCTCTAAGCCAGAACCGGACGTGGTAAAGAGTTCGCGCACAATTTGATCACCGAAGCGTTGGTTCAGGTATTTGAGGAACATTTGCCCAACAGCAGTAATGGCGTTGCGGTCGGTGTCCGTGCTGGTCAGCGGTAGATCTGGCGTTTGGAAAAAAGTCTGGAAGTCATCTTTGCCAATGTCCAGTTGTTGAGATTGGAGCCACATGTACCAACTCTGGGCTTCACGCATCCAAGGCGCTTGCGAGGGATTGTTATGTTCGATAAGCAGACTGTAGATTTTACGAACCACTAGTTGGACATAGGTAGGGGATGTGAGCGCAAGGCTGGGAGTAGCCGAGGTGTTAATAATGAATAACTCGTGTTGATTCGTCCAGCCATTGCTAACCCATTGTGCAGGGAGACTGTTAGCTGGATTATAGATGATGTTGGCTGTGGTATTGAGATCACGCGCAAAAAGGATATTGAAACGTGCATCACCGTCAACATCCGGGAGCGGCAGTTGATCGGCATTGATGAATTGATCTCGCGTTTGGGGAAGTCTGACGATGCCGCCCTGATTTTCTGGCATACGAATGGTGACCATCGCAATGTCAATGGCGGCGGCGCTATCAGACAACGTATCCGGTTTAAAGTCTAGGCCATCCTCAACCCACAAATTAATATGCACTGTGACCGCTGCTAGTTTGGCAGTAATTTGTGAAGGGCTGGCGTGGCCTGCCTTGGTGACCCAGAACTGCGTGGGGGCATTGACATCATAGGCAATGGCAGGGGGAGCGATGACCGCATCACCTGACCATCCCAGCCAACGCTCGGCCATTGCTTGGGGATCACGAGCAGTCGAGTCCTGTGCGTGGAGTGGAACCGTGAGGAGGATGAGCAGCAGGAAGACGGTCACACACGCCCACAAATGTTTGTATTTGGTCATCAGTTTGCCCTTGTGAGTTATCCTCACCCCTAAATCCGCTCTCCATTTCATGAGAGAGGGGACTTGAGTACAAATTTCTAAAGTTCAAATTATACAGACTTGCGATTTTTTGTATCAGTGTAGATGCGGATGTTCATTGAGGAAAGTTTTCTCATTATGGGTTAAGTTGTTTCGTTAGCTTGTGGCAAGCGTTGGCTGAATCTATAATGAATAAAGGTACAAGTATTCCGCATAGGAAGCATTCATGGATATTGGCAGCGAGTTTTCGCATTATAAGGTGGTAGAGCATATTGGGCGCGGAGGGATGGCCGATGTGTGGTCGGCGCGTGACAAACGACTGAACCGAACAGTCGCTATAAAGACGATTGCGCGGGATTTGTCACAGGATAACGGCGCTGATCCGATCAAGCTGTTCGAGCGTGAGGCGCAAACCATTGCCCAGCTTGAACATCCGCACATCCTACCGATTTATGATTTCGGGGAAAATGAGGGTCAGCTTTATATTGCGATGCGCTATGTAACGGGCGGTTCGTTGGAGCATATGCTGGCGGACGGGCCGATGGCGACCGATATGGTGGTACGGCAAGCTCGAAATATCGCCAGTGCGTTGGATTACGCCCATAAAAACCACGTGATTCATCTTGATTTGAAGCCTTCCAATATTTTAATGGACAGCAACGAGTCACCTTATCTAGCGGACTTTGGCTTGGCGACGGTGCTTGGGCCGGAAGGGCGGGCCGCAAATCCCGGTTACGGTACGCTGTTGTATATGGCTCCTGAACAGTTGACGGCGGGTGAACTCGATCACCGTGCTGATATTTACAGCTTCGCCATTTTAGTGTTCCAGATGTTGACGGGTGAACTGCCGTTCGATGCTACGACTTCATTGGCGTTGAAGCAGTTGCAGTGGCAAGAAGATTTGCCGGAAGCTGAGAAGATGGGCAGCGAATTGGCTGAGGTGTTGACTCCGGTCCTGCGGCGAGGGACGGCGCTCAGTCCTGATGATCGTCCTGATACGCTTACGGAACTCGTGAACGAATTGGAAGAGGCGCTTGGTAAAGTCCACGGTTTGACTACGGCAATACCACGCGGTGATTTTGATGATGAAGATGGCGTCGGGTTGTTGACTATCGACTTGAGCGGTGTGATGACAATTGCCGACCAAGGTGCGATGGTACGACGTGAGGCACAGGATATTTATAACCGAGCGCGTAAAGCGTGGGCGCATGGACAAGGGCGCTTTTTGCTGGGTGTGACGCACTTCATGGTGATGAATGATGTTTACATGAAGGCCGAAGAATATGGGCTGGAAATTGATGAGGCCGGTTTACAACTGCTGCTGCGTGGTGCGCTGGAATATGACCACGAAATTGATTATTGGTGGGATAAACTCGATAAAGATAACCGCCGTTGGGTGGCACTGCATACCATTCGCAGCGAGAGCGCTCCGGCACGGGCACGGGCTTTTTACCGTTTAGAAACCATTCCTGATGGTGATCCGCCGCGTATTCCGACGCTGGTGGCACAGGCGTTGGCACTCGAAACCAATGATGAGGCGAAAAAAGCCGCAATCAATGTGTTAGCGACACGCGCCAAACGTAATTATCCAAGTGGCAATTATAAAGCCGTTCCGCAAGGATTGACCGGACGACTATTAACTACGCGCACACGGGCGGACATCCAACTGCTTGTCCCATCTGATTGGCGACCAACGGTTTATAGCGAAGATATTGACGAAATGCTGGCGAAAATCGCGCTGGATCCGCGCAGTACAGAGGATATTGCCGAACAAGCTGCTCGAACGGTCGGGCGCATCCGTTCATTAGCGGCGGTTAAGATGATCGCGGATGCTCAACGAAACGGTTCACGCGGGGCGCTGCTAGCATTGGCACTGGTACGCGATGAAGCACCATCGCTGCCGTCGGTGGTCAGTCCACAAGGACGCATCTATGCGTGGTTTGCGAATACATGGCGGCGGTTGACTGACGATCCGTTAAAAAATGTGTGGCGGTTTGTGTTTGCCTTTCTGGGCGGGATGCTGGCGATGGCATTTCATGTCTTCGTGACCTTCCGTTCCGAGGCTATTTTTAATGCAGATCGCTGGGGCAAGACGATTTCGATTGGTTTGACCTTCGGCATGATGATCGCGATTTTGACATTGATTGCAGGCGAACTGCCGCTGCGTCTACGCGGTTTTTGGCCGGGATGGATGCGATTGGTGTTTTCGGCAGCAGCAGGATTTGTCTGGGGAACATTGGCATGGGGCGCGTTTACGTGGTTCTTCCTGACGTATCCGCCGGTTTGGGAAGTGATGGCTTACGCGGGCATAGGAACGGCGCTGGGTTTTGTCTTGACATCGTACTTTGGACTGCGTGGTTGGTTGGCCTTCTTGATTACAGCGGTCGCGACTTATATCCCGCTGTACCTGATGTTCCAGTTTTACTTTAACGGGACACAGCCGCCACTGCCCCTTTCGAATGAAGTGCTTTTTAACCCGGTCGCCATTCTTTACTACGATTACCCTGAGCAAATCTTTACACTGGGTATTCCGATTGTGATGCTGATCGCACTGGGAGCGCATTTCTCCGGTGTGCTGGCGGATTTGCGTAATTTGTGGAAGTGGCTGCGTCGACCAAAACAAGTATCAACTTAAGGCGATGTGATTTTGCAGAAAACACTGTTCGCTATTATTGTCGTGTTTTTAGTTGGATTCCTCACGCCTAATCAATCGCCTGTTTTGGCTAAATGTATTCCTGCGGCTGGCGAAGACACTCTAATGACGCAGGGAGTCCTCAAGTCAATGTCGCCAGAGTTGCGAAAGAAGAAACTGGTTTACAGCGATCCCGGTTACAGTTGCAACCAACTATATGGCCTTTACTCAGCCAACAGCGACGGTTCGAATCAACGAATAATATTTGCCTCTGAGCAGGCAAGCGCTAAAGATCCCGCTTGGTCGCCAGATGGCAAACGAATGGTTGTCGTTAAGGCAGACAGCGTTATTGACATTCTGAATGCAGATGGTACAGAATCGATGGAAGTTACCTCGATTGATGCAACAACCGGAAGTCTGTATTTGCCTGTTTGGTCAAAAGATGGAAAGCAAATCGCTTTTATACGAAGCCCCTATGGTCAAACAAAACTTGCGACGTTTGTAATAAATGCTGATGGAACGCAACAGTTCGAGCTGCCAAATTCCAGTGAGTTATATATAAATGTGCTTTCTTGGTCGCCAGACAGCAGCCGAATAGTTTATACGGAAAAAACAGCGGATGGGGATTACGAAATCTATCTGATGCAGCGCGATGGATCAGATCGTTCGAAATTGGCGGATGGTACTCAGGCGGATTGGTCGCCAGATGGGAAGAAAATCGCGTTCGCGACGAATACGTGGACGCTGACAGAATCACATGTTCCCCAATTGCATAGTGCTATCATGGTGATTGCACCAGATGGTTCAGGAACCAAAGAATTATTCGTTGCTCCGCCTGAACAATACGTTTATGACCCTGTTTGGTCACCCAAAGGAACTTATATAGCCTTTGGTGTCGCTCCTCTTACTTCAAATGATATACAGATCAACCGCGATATTTATATTATTAATGCAGATGGTTCAAATCCGAGGAGTATAAACTCTAATCTGCAAGCTATAACTCCAAAAGTTCAGAACATCGGTAACCCAAGCTGGTCATTCGATGAACAATTTATTGCTTATGGGTTATCTAGAGAAGACGGATTCTATGGGACAACCGATATTGGTTTGAGCGAAATATCTACTGGCAAAAGCACCGTTTTGTTTCAAAGTGCAGAGGGCGCATCTTGGCAGCCCTGATTACAATCCATTTTAAGTTGTATTAACCTATCTTTTGACCTCACTCAGTGGCCTTACACCTTCGAGTAGAGGCGACCACCGAATTCGGCAACCAATTTGTCATCGAGATCGTCAGCATAGCTGGCGACCATATTAATAATGGTGTTGGCTTCGTTGCCGTCCATGCCTTCCAGCGGGCGTTCGCTAAAGACATAGACTACGTCGAGATAAACGCCGAGGGCCGCGTTGGTCAGTTGTAAGTTGAGTTCCAACAAACGGCGATAAAGCGGCAGTAAGGCGTTAATGGGCAGGTGCATAATGGGTGACAGTACTTGCAAATAGCCAATACCGTCCTGCTGCGAGACGAAAATTTCGATCACGGCGGAGTTACGCTGGAAGCTCCAACCGAAGCCCGTTTCAGTTCGCATACGGGCTTTGACAGGATCAACACCCACAGCAGCTAATATTTGTTCGATAGTGGCGGCGTAAGATTCGAGTGCGTTTTCACCTGTAGTGCGGTTGCGTCCTCTAAAGTTCAGCATTTTATAGTCCTTAGTCGGTAGCGTTTAGTTTATAGTTGTCAGTTATCAGTCCACAGTTTAAACACAATGCAAATTTACCAAGCACTGATTGATTCAAGTGCTGCTAGCGGGTTGACCGCAGCGTAAGCAATAACCACGGTGGAATCCAACTGTCGCGTTGCAATTCGGGCAGCTCATACTGTTATGCTCATAATAATAAACTTGGGTTTGAGGCTGCGGAAAGCGTACTAAGCCTTCGGCCTGTGGATGCAAACCGCCGCAGCGTTCACAGTAATAGCCTCCGGCAGCTAACGCACGGCTGTAAAACCCACAATGACGGCAGTAAGCTTTCGCGCCTTCGGTCGTTTCTTGACGGAACAAATCCACCTGTGTACGGATGGTATTGATGTGCAGGCCGTACACATAAGCGGAGGTACTGGCAGTGTTACGGGTAATCATGCCGATGAGATTGCGATTGTCGTCCAAGATGGGCGCACCGCCTGCATCGGGTAAGTTGGTTATATCAGTGGGGAACCATTGAGCAGCAACGAGGCGCTTAGTAGGGCGGCGTTTGCCCTGCAAAATGTTGCCATTGGCACAGATGATGGTTAGGCGTGTGTCTTCAGTGACATTCGCAATTTGACTCGGTGGGATGACTTCGCCTGTGGTTTGCTCGACATAAATGAAGGCTAAATCGAGTTCGGGATAGGAACGTAGGATATAGCCCGGTGCTTGGCGGCGGTTTGGCAATTCGACAATCACCTGATCCACGCCACCGACTGCATAACGCGTGGTGGCAAGTAAGCCTTCACGCGCGACGAAGAAGGCAGTGGCAGGACCATTTGCTCCGCCTGAGATAGCGACGACTGATGCGTTGGGTTGAAGGGCAGCAGGATTGAGATTACCGGTTTTGGGTAACATCGACTGCATTGGCTGAAAGGGATTCGATAGACTCGAACCACCGGGTAGGCTGGTGGGCATGGGTGGCGCGACTTGAGCGGCGGTCTGGGTACTGGTGGGCGGCATGAACTGCTGAGCGAGGAAACTTTCGACGCGCTGTTTGACTGCGGCATTGGTGGGATCAGCGGCGAGTGCTGCTTTGTAATAGTCGCGCTTTTCGTTGGCATCGGTTGATGCTTCACCGAGCCACAGGCAAGCAACTGCCCGCAATGCACCTGCTAATTCAGGATTTTTGAGGGCGATTTTGAGCAACCGGACACCTTCATCGCGGTTGCCTGCTTGAATGGCTCCAATGCCTTGTTCGACCGCTTGAAACGACATTGTGGACTCACCTTCGGATCGCTTGATGGTAGATATTATGGAATGGAATTGATTATAGCCCCAAGTGAGATTAAATCGCCAAGACGTAAGGACACAAAGAGATTCTTGAACAAAATGGGCGTGTCGTGGGTAAATAGGCAATGTTTAGTTTGCGTGTGAGGAAATAGATGATTGCTAAAATTGTATTTTTAATAAGCCTGTTATTGCTGGCGGGGAGTACTACATTGGCGCAGGAAGGGACACCGGAACCAAAAGCGGGTGATACCCGAACGGATGCGAAAGGCATATCGCAAGTGTTTGTGCCGCCGGGGTGCTTCATGATGGGGTCAAGTGGGGGGCAGCTTGAAGCCGCACAAGCCTTGAATCCGCCGGGATGGGCAAAGGCGACAGCGATTTATGAAAAACCACAGCATGAAGTGTGTCTGACCAAAGAGTATTGGATTGACCAGTATGAAGTGACGAATGCGGCATTTGATGCGTTTGTGGCAGATGATGGCTATACAACGGTGGAATATTGGTCGAAGGAAGGGGCAGCGTG
Organism: Aggregatilineales bacterium; assembly: GCA_038251275.1. Taxonomy (GTDB): domain Bacteria; phylum Chloroflexota; class Anaerolineae; order Aggregatilineales; family Phototrophicaceae; genus CFX2. The sequence goes on along the minus strand of JBBSBM010000050.1, from coordinate 37,541 downwards.
GCTCAAGCGGCAGGATGTCAATAATCTGCCTGTGGCTTGTGAGGATACTGAGGCCGATCATCCGCGAACGTGTGTGACGTGGTATGAGGCGCAAGCATATGCCGCGTGGCGCGGTGGCAGTTTGCCGACTGAGGCACAGTGGGAATTTGCTGCGCGAGGAACGGAGTCGCGTGTGTATCCTTGGGGCGATGAATGGGATAGTGCGAAGGCTAATGTGCTGGACAGCGAAGGCCTAAAGGCGGTGGGTTCGTATGCAGATGGTGTGAGTTGGGTGGGCGCTTATGATATGGCAGGTAACGCGATGGAGTGGGTGCAGGATTGGTTGAGCAGTCAATATTATAAAAACAGCCCGAAAGATGATCCAACCGGAGCGGAAACAGGAACCAAGAAAGTTGAAAAGGGCGGCTGGTGGGGCAGCAATGCTTATGTGGCACGGTCAGCTTATAAACACTTTGAAGACCCGCCGACTTACCAAGATTACCACATCGGGTTTCGTGTAGTGAGAGCGGAAGATTAAAAAACATATCAAAAGTGATGAAAAATAAAAGGCGCTTCATCGTAAAGATTACAGCGCCTTTTGGTTTTTATATGAAGTTATTTTTAGACTTGTCCGAACTCGCGTTTGATGCCGCTGTCACTGTAGAAGAAGTAAGCCAGATAGAGACCCGCCAAAATCCAGAGCAGGTTCAAGATGCCGCTGCCACCGAGCAACCCGATTATAGATACGATGGCGCTGGCGATCAAAACAAAAACTGCGCCCATGCGTGACCAACCCATACGACGGAACAAACCAATTGCCACAATAATGAGCGCCGGAGCAGCGATGAAGTATAGGATGCCCGAAATGAAGGCTAATCCACTGACTGCGCCTAAAGCCGCAACAGCTTGTTGTCCTTCTGGAGTCACCCCAGCACCCGAAACACCCGATAATGCGGTCGCTGCACCACCTAAGGCACCAGCAGTAATCAATGCGACACTGCCGCACAGATTAATGATGCCGGAGATCAACATGTAGATGGCAACATATCGAATGAGTTGGGCAGGGGCGATATTCCTTAGAGCATCATTTACAGGTTTTAATAAAGTATCAAGTTGTTTGATTAGATCGTTCATGGCGCAAGCCTTTCTAAATTAAACTCTATGATCACTGTAGTACAGTTCGCATTTTAGGGCAAATAAAAATTTGTCCAAAATTAGGCAAGAGTCTAAACCTTTATCCTCATTCTACTTTGACCCATTCTTCCTGTGGATTTTGCTGACTGGGCAATTGCACAATCTGAAACCATGTCTGACCGGGTTTGAGCGGCAAAATATCGCCGTTGAGGGTACGCAGACCGATAATCATCTCTTTCTCGTCTCGCACCCATTTCCCTTTATATTCCTGATCATCGCGGAAGAGAATGGCATCACCTTCACCCATCAGGTTGATTTGAATACTATAACTTTTGCTGCCTTGAAACTCGCTTTCGACAATGTCGGTAAATTGGTGATCAGCAAAAATCACCACCACATTGGCAGCGGTAATTTGTTCGAGGGTATTGCCATCGAAATGGCCCTGACCATCCGCACTGCGGCGGTAGAGGCCAATGGAGGGATCATATTTCCAGATGACGCGGGTGGCACGGTAACGAATATCAATTTTGTTGACGACGGCTTGATTACCACCGGGCACAGCCTGAGAAAACGATAGACCACGCAGATTAGGATGCTGGTTGATGCCTTCTTCGGTGGCTTTTTTCCAGACAGCATTGGGATTCATAAACATGTTGTGCGGCACTTCGATAGTTTCGTCACGCCAGAAGTAGGGTTGACCGAATAGCACACCTTTAAAGAGCCGATTAGCATAATCGGCATTATTGAGCAAAGTTTCGACACCGGTACTTGCGCCAGAGAAAGCTAATAATCCACCGAACATGGGGATGAGTTCGAGATCAATTAAGCGGGCACTGCGAATTGAGCCGACGCGATCCGGTGCTTGACCGTAGAAAATGGCGGAGAAGCGTGTGAGTCCACCTTCGGCGTAATGCTCGAAAACGATGTCTGCCGCGCCGATGCCAGCCTGCGGGCGCACGAGTACCGGAGCATTAGAGATTTTGACAACCATTGGGCGACGGTCTAAAACTGCCGGGTCTTTGACCGATAAACCAGTCAAAGGATTAACATCCGCAGGAAATTCATCCGGTGTTGGTGTAGTCTCAATTTTCGCCACAGGGGTTTCAGTTGTAAGATGAGTGGGTACAGTTGCTAATGATTGTATATCTTGTGCCAGTGGGACAATACAACCTGTTAGGATGTGGGCTAAGATTATAATCAGTGTTAATCGTATTTGGGGTTTCATAAGCACTCCTGAACGTGCCTATTGGACAATGGTGAACTGCATTATAGTACACCCATCAGGTTTGGTTGACGCGACTATAGGCGCAAGCTATAATGACTTTCAGGTTCGTTTATACCCAAATTAAGATTTCATGTATGATTAGAATATCGTGTGGCCTTGCGTTGAACCTTTGTGAGGGGGCCTAAATGCCGCTTAAAGGCGAACTTCGGGATTTTAGTGTTACCCAATTGCTGAATCTGATTAACTTGGCGGGCAAAACTGGCACGCTAACTGTTTTTCAGGCCAACAAAACGGGGCAGATGGAAAATGTGAACGGATCGAAGCGCGAACGCATTGAAGCTGGGCCGGAACGCGCTCAGGTTTCGTTCAAAAGCGGTAAGCTGATATTCGCTACTATGAAAGGTCAGGAAGGCAATCTTGTCGCCGTGTTGAACAAGGTTGGTAAACTGACGGATGAACAGGCGCGAGTTATCCGTGAACGGGCACGCGACAAGAGCGATAAGGCACTGGCGATGTTGTTGATGAATGCCAACTACATCACCCAAAATGATATTGTGGGGAGTATCCAGCAGCATATGCAGGATGTGATCTACAGTATGATGGGGTGGAATGCCGAGCCATTCCGCTTTGATGACAACGTCGTGCCACCGAACGACCGTATCCAAGTTCCAATTGATCTCGAAAACATCATCATTGAAGGTTCACGGCGAATGAAAGAGGTTGAAGAACTCAACCAGCATTTGCCGAATTTGGATTTTGCGCTGCGCTTCCCCGGAAATCCGCGCGAGAAATTGAAGGGGATTCACCTGAGCGTAGCCGAATGGCGTGTGGTACAGTATGTTAATCCTAAGAACTCGATCCGTCAGATCGCCCGCGCCAACAATATGTCGGAAATTGAAATTCGGCGGGTCGTGTACGGGTTGGAGCAGGCGGGTTTGGTTGAATTGGTCAAGCCGCCGGGAATGGAACAACCTGCCAATAGTATGAACCGGCGACGCGCGCAACCGCAGAAGCCGCAGGTTAAGGCAGATGTCGTTAACCGTTTGATCGATAGAATTCGGTCTATTTAACAATTCGCAATCGCTAGTCCATGATGGACGTTCAATACCGGGAAGAGTGAGCGCACCTTATGCAAACTGTAAAGATGGTTATCACAGGCCCGTTTAGCGCCGGTAAAACCGAGTTTATTCGTTCAATCAGCGAAATCGAAGTGGTTTCTACCGATCAGGCGATTACCTCGGCGGCAGAAAAAGAAGTGAAATCGGCAACCACTGTTGCGATGGACTTTGGTCGTATCACGGTGGATGATGACTTGGTGTTGTATCTGTTTGGTACACCCGGTCAGCGCCGCTTCGACTTCATGTGGGAAATTCTGGCCGAAGGTATGTTGGGTTTTGTGGTGATGGTGGACAGCGCCAAGCCGGAAACCTTCCGCGAGGCCAAAAGCATCCTTGAAACGTTCCGTGCTTATGCTCCGACACCTTATGTCGTAGCAGCTAACAAGCAAGATCATCCTGATGCGTGGGCGGCTGACGATTTACGTATCGCGCTGCGTATCGAAGAAGGGGTGAAGCTGTTGCCGTGCGTGGCTAAGGATAAAGAGAGTGTCAAGAACGTGCTGCTGGAACTGCTTTACTCAATTTTGGAGGAAATGGATCGGCAGCAGTAATGCCTTTGCGCTGGAACATGTAAGGACTATAGCATTGTGGCATTACTGGTAACAGAGCAAGGGGTCGTTCATTACGAAACCTACGGACGCGGTCGTCCGGTTCTGTTATTGCATGGTTGGCTCGGTTCATGGTCGCTGTGGCGCAAAACGATTGAAGAGTTAGGTAAGGAATTCCGCACCTACGCCATCGATTTCTGGGGATTTGGCGAGTCGGGCGATCAGGCTGTGGATTTCTCGGTTGATAATTTCATTCTCCTCGTCAACCAATTTATGGATCGGCTGGGAATCGTCAAAGCGCCGCTGGTCGGACATTCGATGGGCGGCACTGTATCGCTCGGCACTGCGATTCGTTACCCCGAAAAAGTTGTCAAAGTCATCGTCATTGGTTCACCCATCGTGGGTAGTTCACTGCGCCCACTGATTAAGCTGGCAGGACGACGCACATGGATGGATTTGGCGGAAACATCACCGGCACTTTTTGATGTGTTCATGTCCGGGCTGCGGGTATCGCTGCGCGGATATTCATATCTGCTGGCGAAAGATGGCAAGGCGCTAGGGAATATGTTCGCCTCTGATCTTTCTAAGCTGACGATGGGGCCATTTTTTGAAAGCATCTCCACACTGCGAACGACCGATTTGCGCCCGCGCATGGGTGAGGTTAAAGTGCCGACGCTAGGCATTTATGGCAATAAAGATTTGATCGTCAATCCTAATCAGGCGCAGGTGTTGAAGCAGTACGCGCCACACAGCAAAATTGTGATGTTCCCCGATGCCGGACATTTTCCGATGCTCGATAACCCCGAACGTTTTCACCAGACGGTGCGCGACTTTTTGAACAGTGGGTAATCTGACGTAATCGACTAGTCACCCCTTATATACAATAAGCCTTATTCGAGCTTTAAGGCTACACTTTTACAGGGTTATAGGGGCAGGGATAATTGCACGAACGCCCTCTAAGAATTTATTCAAACGTATTTCTTTAGCTTGAACCGTCGGCGCAATTTTAATCGCATCCAGCTTTTCCGCATCCTTTTTCCATTGATCATCTGACCACGCCGCTTTGGCTTTAACTCCGGGGAATTTACTGGTCAACGCGCCTCTTGCCGCTTTCTGGCCTGTTTCTGAAAGCAGGTCGTACATCGCTTTGAAATCGAAGGAAGCAGCGTTGGTACGGTTAATACCTTTTTTGGGCATGTCGGCGATAATGGCTTCGACCTGTTTGGAAATATTCTTCTGGCGCGCTCCCGGTAATAGACCTTGGAAATCGCGTTCAAAAGAGTAGCCATCATTACGACTGCCACCGGCATGAATACGCTTATATTTGACATAGCCGAAGTGATCTGCGGCTTGTAAACCCTGCGTTGCCATTTCCCCTTCACCGAAGGCATTCTCTTTTTGCATATTTACAGTCGTACCGAAACCTTGTGTCACGCCTACTAGATATACGTAGGTGTAGGTAATGGGTAATCCATTTTCGTCATAGCCAGCAATATCCTTCTTCTCCATCGATTCGATCATCGGGAAATCGAGTGAATCAACGGCGGATTTTGCAACGCTAATGGTGGTATCCAGTTCGTTATCTTCTTGGCTGTTGCGGAACAACATCGGGCGGTTTGAAATATCGCCGCCGAACCAGAAAGGATGCCATTCGCCAATGCCTAAATCTTTTTTCATGTACTCCTGAATACCGGTTTTGTCGGTTGAGTCCTTGCCATGACGCTCGATAGTCGGGATAGTGCCTTTGTGCAGATTCACAACTGTATTGGGATCGCGCCACGTCCCATGATAGCCAGCCGCAATGGTGGTGGTTTTGGTACTGGTAGCGCCGCCTACAGGGGCGTTGATTTGATGTACCAGCGATCCTTCGCGGATTAATTCAGCGGCACTAACCCATACTTTTTCTTGATAGGCGTTTTGATACAGCGTATCTAGAATGCTTTTTTTAAGGCTATTATCGAAGCTGCTACCTGCACGGGGATTTTCTTCAGTGCCTTTGAGCATAGCTAGTACGTTGATTTTAGCAGTTGTATCCTTCACTTCGGCCCACATCGAGTTAACCCAATATTCAAAATCCGGCGGCTTATGGCTGGTTGGATAGGGAAGCGTCTTATAGGTGTCATCATCATATGCGCGTTGAATTCGGGTTTCATTCGTAGTTGTCATTGAAACCGGTGCTGATGAATTATTATTTAAGATTTCCTGAGTTGCGTGGTTGCCTAATGTGCGTTGCAGATACAAAATGTCAGTAGTGGATTGTTTGTTTGGCACAATCTGATCAACAGTTGATTTTTTATAGGGAACGCTGCTGGTTTTTTGAGATGAAGAATTTTTCTGAGAGCGGCGAATGCGTTCACGTTGCATGACATCAATCCTTGCTGCACGGAGTGATTTTATGGTTTCTAGTTAGATTATAGCATCGCTGTATTTCCTCTGCATTTTCGGGGCTGCAAACCATGCTATACTTCGCTTAAATCTTATGTATGGTCAGAGGCATCAACATGTATCGTTATATTCTTGAAGACTCGCGGCATGTGCTGCCATTTAACGAAATAGCTAGTAAATTGACAATTGGCACATCAACGTTGAGTTTTCATCATGATGAAGTATTTTCACAGGTTTTTACGGCTGCAAAGGGTGGACTTAAGTTAGGCGATTCTTTCCAACTTGCAGGCCAGATGCACAATATCCGCGACGATGAGCCAGCATTTGTGTACCGTGACAGTCTGTGGTTTGACACCGAGTTCGTGCAGGCGTTTGTTAAAAGGGCAGAGAAATCTGGCAAGGCATGTCAGGCCGCAATCTTCACAGATGCGAAAGAACGTGCTTTTACCTCGTATGTGCTACCGCTTTCTACATCATTTGATACGGTTGGCACCGATGCCGAATCGGGACGGCCAATCGCAATGGTTGATATGTGGTATTTCCCGAAAGGTTACTCCAAAGAGATCTTGCCAATTGCTATTGACAGTGAAGCCGAGCCACGCGGATTTTACAGCGTGCCAGATTTTATGGCGCAGGATAAAGTCGAGCAACTGACCCATTATCTGCCGAAATATGGTCTGCTTTCGATTGAAAGCTGGGTGCATATCTTTTATGCCAGTGTCATATTCGGTGTTTTTACACGCGGTTTTCGCTTTGAGGAACGGGTTAAGCACCATAACTTTTTATCACTCAAACTGCTATGGCGCGGGATTATCGAGCAGCGGCAAATATTGACTACGTCCGAAGCCGTTAAAGTCGGCAAAGATACGGTTATTGATCCATCGGCCATCATCACTGGTCCGACGACTATTGGTGCGCGGTGCAACATCGGCCCCGGCGTTGTGATCGACAACTGCACAATCGGTGATGATGTGACGGTCTCGCAGGGCTGTCAATTGATGTTGAGTACAGTGGCGAATAACTGCTTCTTGCCCTTCCGTGCATCGTTGTTTATGTCGTGCTTGATGAGTGGCACGATTATCGCCCAGAATACCTGTTTGCAAATGTGTGTCATCGGACGTGACAGCTTCGTGGGCGCAGGTAATACCTTCACCGATTTTAATCTAGTAGGGGAAACAGATGGTCGCGGTGGTGTCGTGCCGCGCACGATTAAAGCTTCCAATATTCGCGGTGAGTTGGAAGACGTGGGGCAGGTGGTGTTGGGTGGTGCTGTTGGTCATAACTGCCGCATTGGCTCAGGGATGATTGTTTTTCCCGGTCGGATGATTGAATCAGATGTGACGTTGTTCGCTTCGGCGCAACGGCGCGTCATCACCCGCGATGTGCGTTATGAGGAAAGTGACCATCACACACTCAAATTGGCTGAAAAAGCGGTTCAGCGTCAGTATCCGCGCCAAGGCGAACGCGATGAACGCACTGACCAGCATACATGGGAACGCTGGTAGGCTTACTCTTTCAGGATGATGTCGAGGCTGTACAGCAGCGATATGGCTTCCGGCAGAGAGAAGCGCGTTTTCTTTAGCGTGTTGAGAGTCGCTGAAATATTATAGTGAGTCGTGTCCGTGAAGTCGGCTTCGGTCAGATTGGTGTGGTGGAAGCGGCTGTCGGTAAAATCCGTGCCGACGAAATTGGCTTGCGTCAAATCGGCTTCAGCAAAATCCACATCTTTTGCCATACAGCGGATCATTTTCATTTTCCGCAGAGTTAGCCCGATAAAGGTTGAATAATTCAACGTGCAGTCTGTGAAGTTAATTGAGCCGAGCAGGTTGTTTTTGCCCCACATGGCTTCCATCCAATTCACACCGACAACTTTCGTGTTTTCAAACGCGACCTCGGAAAAGACCGAGTTTTTGACCTTCATCAAGTTCAAGTCGCATTCTTTGAAAGTACATTTGAAAAATTTGCAGTTGTCGAACCAGACTTCATTCAGAGTGCATTGTGTGAAAATGCACCCCTGAAATGTTTTCTGTTTGATTGTTTGCTGCGACAGTTCGATCTTCTTGAAAGTCTGTTGATCATATTCGAGCGCGGTGTCGGTTGCGAAGTTCAAGCCAGACTCTTTCGTTTATGATTATGAACGTGCGCGGAAATAGCCGCTGACGAAGCGATACATTTCGAGTGTACTCTTGGGCTGTTGTGACGCTTCTTCCAACTTGCGGGCAAAACCACCCTCTTCCATTGCTTTGGGATTACCCGATGCGGCAATCAGGTAACAGAGTTCGCCCACGCGTTGCAAATCGTTGGCGAGGTCGCGCACAATCTCTCGCTGTTTTTCCAAATTGATGTCGCCCCACAGACTATCCATTTCGTTGCGGATCGATTCGGCGCTCAACATTATTTTATGATTGGCCGGGAAAGCCGTCAGCGCACTTTGCAGCACAGCACTGGTAATGCGGGTTTCATCCAGTACATGCGGTGCTGTGCGGTCACCAAAAACATGCTGACTAAGGATGCGCTGCATCTTCAGTGGTTGACGTTTACCCCGTGCCAGATACCCCGCAATAATCCAGAACACATCCAGCGCACTGGCAGGGTCTTTGCGGCCTTGTAACAGGTTTTCAATATGTTGATCCATCTCACGGGCACGGGCTTGCCACGGTTTGCCGAGTTCAAGCAGGGCTTTGCCAACCGAATTCAATTCATTGGCAAGGACGACACGATCCTTGCTGGTCAAACTGCCGCCCAGACTATCAAGGCTGTTCATCAATCCGCCTACGCTCGGTATTTTCGACTTGTCGGCGTAGGTTAGCGCGGTATCGTACAGGAATTCCGCCGTAACATGCAGGAAGTCGGCGTATTCAACGATATCAAGATTATCCAACATGCGGCGCATGGCATAACTAGTTTCGGTCGTTTGTTGGACACTTGCACCAAATTCACGTCCAAAGGCGGTGACAGCCTTACGAGCATCGGCATCGGGTGCAATACGGACGTAGCGCCGTAAAAGTTCCAATGCAGCGATGCGAATCTTATCATCCCAATCCATCAGCTTGTACATCCGACCAATGAGGTTAATGCCACGCGATCCTTCACGGATGGCAACCTGTGGCATAACACTGGCTACGCGGATGGTTTGCTCGACATCTTTACGGGAAATGTGAAACTTAAGTAGGGCAATCATAGCCGAGGCCGGAATGACCTTTCCCATATTCGGGCTTTCGAGCAGCATGGTTGTGGCTTGCTGGGCGATACGATCCAGCGCGGATGACCATGAATGCGCCTCTAAAATGCCAATGTAGGCCATCAACAGCGGTAGTGATTTTACGCCCGCTTCATTCAAGGCTTTGAGAACATTGGGCATTTGCTGAATAGGAATAGGGGTTTCCGCAAAAAGGCGCTGTATCATCGCCACATAATCAGCCTGAGCTTCGCCGAGATACAGCACCCGTGCTTGATGCAGCATTTCATTGGCAGCATCTTTGTAACCACCGGAGGCCAGCAGCAACCGCAGCAGAGAAGTCGGGCCGGGAAGTTCAAGCCGCGTCAAAGTTTCATCATTACAAAGCATGATGGCAATCCAATTCAGCGTTTGGCTGTATTGAACGCCCCATGTCGTACCGATAAGGCCCACCATGCCACCGAGGGCTTGCGCGTCTACTATATCTGGTCGCTTGGCGCGGATAGCTGACTCGGCAAGGCGAATCAGTACAGGATCACGCCATTCATCGCCAAAATCAGTAGCAGCACTGAGGAGCAAACCAGAAGGAGCCATGCCAGCATCTTCGCCCGTTAAATATGGCGCAAGACGACCGAGCGTGGGGGGTAGCTGCGCCGTGAACTTTTGGGCGCTAATCAACCGCCGCAAGACATCACTTTCCAAATAGTTGACGGCAATCAAGAAAACGGTCAAGTTTAAGTCGCGGTCAAGTACTGAAAGCGGCAGCACCATTTCAATAAGATTGGGGATTATTTTGCCGATTTCTAACCCCGGACTGGCGTGATGTACTTGTTCAAGGAAGGCATTAATGCCTTTTAAGTCACGCTTTTGTACCAGTGTTTGCATATGGGATTGGACAGCGCGATGCGTTAGCTCAACCCAGTGCGATCCCGTCGGGCCGAGCGGATTCGCCATCCAACGGGAAAGGGCATCATAGACCAGCAGCGATTTTCCATCTTTGATAGCCTCGTCAAATTGAGATTGTATGGCCCATTCCAAATCAGTGTTCTGGCGCAGCATGGGTGCGATGGGGTCGGCGTGTTGCATATCACCCAATGCCAATGCGAAGGCTAACAAGTGCTGCGTATAAGCGATCTTGAGTTCGTCTGTCAGCGTTGGGTCTTCCGCCAACACTTTAGATACATCAGCCGTTTCGACAGGTTGATTATTGATGAGGGCATCATCTAACTTGAGACGGTAAGACGCATAACCTAGCGCATCAGCTAAACCTTCACCGCGCTTGATGCGCCATGCTGCAACTGCAGTTAGCCCCCGTGTTTGCTGGCTGACGAGTTCGGCATCCAACCGGAGTTGACTAGCTACAAAATGGCTGTACTCATCAAAGACCATGTTGCCGCCCAGTTTGCCTTTTTGCCAGCCATAAATGAGCGTTTGTCGGTTAAGTTTTTCACCACCGAAGAATCGAATCTGCGTATCAATTTTGGTGCTTTCGAGGGTGTGTGTGGCGAAAGTTACACCGAAACGTGCGGATGGCGGCAGCAATGCTAACAAACCCTGAATGAATTGCACGCGCGTTTCGAGATCGTTGGGCGCACCCTGTACGACGACCGGTACACCTTGCACAATACCAGCCAGAAGTGACTCAATAATGTCAATTTGATTGTGGGTGTCGTTCATCAACTCAAGGATGTCTTCAATCTGCTCGTCACTTGTGACGATTTGCGGATGATCCAAGAGGAGTTGTTGCAATTTGCCAACTGGTTTTTGGAAGCCGGGCATTTGTACTTGAGCCAAGCCAATGATGGCTTTGAGGTTGCCACCTATCGCGCGTAAGACATCAGTAGGCATAATAATGAAGTGCCACAGTGTCGTGTTGGTCGGCGTGGTTTGCGCTTGCACCATCACAAAGGGCAGCGCTTGCTTACCCCTAATCAGCGCCCATGAGCCAGTAGGTGTATCCGCAGGCGGTACAAGGGCATGTTCGACGGCCTCATCCACTTGTTCAGCTTCAACACCCTGTGACTTAGCCAGCACCTGCAACTCTGAAGCAGGTTGTTCTAACGATTGACCGTAATAAAAATGTTCGAGTGCATAAGTTACTGTCGACACAGCCCGATCTTTCTATACGTATAGGTTGTATAAGGTGCAATATGATAGAGAAGAACCGTAATATTATGTGATTAACTATAAATCATCCTGACTGATAGTACCACCATACTGTCGTACCGTTAGTAAGAGTATAAACAAAACAGCGCCGAAAGCCGACGCTGTGGGTCAAATTGTACCTTAAATGCCCCAAATACTGGGGGGCAGATTATGAACCGCTGTTACGGTCGTAGGGGATGATTTTATCCCATTCGTCAGCCGCAGAACGGGCGACAATGGCGATAATAGGTTCATCACCGATATTAAATACTTCGTGCGGTATGCCGGGTTCGATATAGATAAAATCACCGGCCTCATTTTCCAAGACATTTTTCAGTCCATCGCCGTATTCGTGGCGTACTTTGCCTTGCAAAATATAGAGCATGACTTCAAAACCGTCATGAATATGAGCAAGGGCAACACCACCAACCGGAACAGTCGCCACATTCATGGATAGTCCGCGCGAATTCACATTCTTGCCTGACATACCCTGCTTGTATTGAATGTTATTCCATTGGCGCGATTTACCACCGCCGCGAATTGTCCAAATGCCGCCAGCATCTTCAACATGTTCTTTGAGTTCGTCGGGTGTAATGTCTTTCTTGATAAGTTCTGCCATGATTTTAGACTCCTTCATAAGCCTGATGGTCAAAAAATGTTGTCTGAATATATTACGCAAGACAGTGCGATTTTGCGTTCGCTATTGTCTTGTAAATTGACCATGATGTTACATCGCACTATAACGCGTTGACTAGGCTTTCCGCAATATCATTGGCTCGCAGCTTGCTTTTTGCGTTGGTCGACGGCAGCGATGAAGTTGGCACGGTCTTTGGTCCAAGCAGCTTGTGCTTGTGCACTGTAACCGACCATAATCCAAGGTGTTCGTTGGGCAATGCCACGCAAGGTTTCATCCACTTGGGCTTCTTTGCCGTTGATGGTCAGCATTTTTCCGTAACGATCATAAATCAGCGCCGAAAAGTTCATGCCAGTTGGAATGCCGTAGGAACGCCGTTGAATGACCTTCTTGTAGATCCACATCACATCTTTGAGCTGCGTCACACCGAAGGAAGCTACTTGGGGAGCAACGAGCCAGTTGCTGGTTAGCTGCATATTGCCTACTTTTTGCGCGTTGCCCATTTCACGTTCAATTTGATCAGCTACGCCAGCCGGCTCACCGAATCGTTCCAGCCCACGCCAAATAGGATGTCGTTCGTGGCTGACAATCCGGCTGATTGTTCGTAACACCCCCCATAAACAAATAAGAAGGGCGATTGCGGCAGCGGCTAGTCCGGCAAGACTTGTCCAGCGAAATTCATCTGCTTCCATCATGAAAGGCAAAAAAGCATCTTTAACATTGGGTGCGTCACGAATGATGGCATCCAAGACTTCCCGTTGTTCGTCGGAAGGGATGGGTTTGAGGGCACCTGAATAGCTATCTTGGTTATCCGAATTGCCAGATTTAACCAACAACAGATGGCCCTCTAGCACAAGGGCTTTGTAGTAGGATTTTCCGGTTTGGATCAAGTTGGTTGTGCGGGTTTCGGAAAAGCCAGTATCGAAGGTTTTTTGACCATTGACCGTAACGTAAAACTTATCTAAATTCTGCACATCTTTGATACCTTCGATGTAGGCTGAATCAACTGGGAAGGGACCTAAAAGTACATTGTAGAATTGGTTAACACTGAGTGCGATGCCGATTAGTACGATAATTAACCCGACGCCCCATACGATGAGTTGATTACGGTTCGAGCGCCTGATCATGTTGATAATGAAATTCGAATCCACTATGAGCCCCTTAAATGCCGAGAAAGTCAAATTAACCTTTTATGTTTCCCCATCCACCACCACCGGGTGTTTGAAGTACAACACGGTCGCCTGCCGCAACTGTGCCTGTGAATTTACCGCTGGCGTTTTGGATGGATTGATCCTGATGGATTATCTTATTTTCGCCTTTTTCTCCGGCTGCTCCACCTTCTATACCATAGGGTGCATAAATGCGGCGTTCACTGTTTATGGTGATCGTAGCAGGTGCAAGAAATTCATATATGCGGCGAATGCCTTCACCACCGTGATGTTCGCCTGCTCCACCTGAATTTTCGCGCAGGCTGTATTCCACCACACGTACCGGCAGCGCATATTCCAATGCTTCGACGGGGGTATTGCGGGTGTTGGTCATGTGGCTGTGACGACCACTTAGGCCGTCACCCAATGCACCTGCGCCATGTCCGCCTGCAATAGTTTCATAGTAGACGAAGGAGCGTCCATTCTGGTTCCCACCAAAGGTAAAATTGTTCATGCTGCCTTGGCTGGCTGCCGGAATACGACCGGGTAAGGCTTGGGCTAATGCGCCTAATACGGTGTCCACCACACGCTGTCCGGTTTCGGTGTTGCCCACAGCGACCGCTGCCGGAAAATCAGGGTTGAGCAGACTGTGAGGCGGCGTAATGACCGTCACAGGTGCAAAACAACCATGATTGACGGGAACATCATCTTCAGCCAACAAACGGATGCAGTACCATGTTGCCGAGCGTACAATTGGCTCAACCGCGTTGATATTGCCTGCAACCTGTGGCGCACTGCCTGTGAAATCGACAGTCATATTCGAGCCATTGACATGTATGGTTGCTTTAATTGGAATGCGGAACTCGCTTTGTCCATCACCTTCGAGCGCATCCTCAAAGCTGTATTCGCCATCAGGAATTGCCGCGATCACCGCTTCGGTCATGCGACGTGAGTAATCGAGCAGGGCGGCGGCATGGTCGCTGACTCGTGCTTCGCCATGTTCAGCGACCATCGCCAATAATCGCTTTTCGCCCACACGCTGCGAGGCCAACTGTGCTTCCAGATCACCAAGTCGTTCTTCCGGTGCGCGGCTGTTGGCGGTGATTAAACCTAAGACACCCGTATTGCGCTTGCCAGCATCAATCAGCTTAATAGGCGGGATAATGATGCCTTCTTGATAGAGTTCAGTGCTGAGGGGCAGCGATCCCGGTGACATGCCGCCCACATCAGCGTGATGTGCGCGGCTGGCAACGAAGAAGCGCACCTCACCGTCCACAAACACAGGCGATACCATGGTGATGTCGGGTAAGTGTGTTCCACCGTGATATGGGTCGTTGAGGATAATCACGTCACCGGGGGCAAGCGCGTCAAATTCGCTCAAAGCCGACTCGACTGAAGCGGGCATACTGCCAAGGTGCACTGGAATGTGGGCAGCTTGCGCCACCATTCGCGCTTGGGCATCGAATACCGCGCAGCTAAAGTCGAGACGTTCACGGATATTAGGGCTAAAGCTGGCGCGTTGTAATGTCACACCCATTTCTTCGGCAACAGCAGCGAATAGGTTCTTGAACACTTCCAGAGAGATGGGGTCTACAATGGTCATCATATTATTCGCTCACTTTTGGGCATACTTGGTGATAACTAGGGGAATTAAAGTATTCTCGTGTCACTAAACCCAATTTTCCATTTTTATCCATAGTATAGCCATACACCACAGTCTTTTGTTCGACAATAAGTTCTTTGCCCAACGTGATTTGCCAATCAACCTCTTCCGTTGGTATAGCACTTGAGAATCTTAATTCACAACTATCGTAGCCTTCTGCACTAATCGTGATTTTTAAGTCTGGATCACCGAGATGGATTCCGTATCCTACTGCAATTTTGTCGCCCGAATTAACGACTAATTCCTGATTGTTAATCGCTTGAGATTGTGGACATCCGCCTTTTGGTTTGTTGGCAACAATATGGATCTCTTTGTTGGAATTGTTCGAGTCTGCTACCATCTTACCCGTGATTGACACTCCGCCGTAACTCGTGCTTTCGGGACCGTCGCCTCCCATCATTCCAAAATCTATGTTCCTAATCGTATTTATGATCCAAAACGTCACACCGCCACACACAAATAGAAATAATCCTAGAAAAATGTGGATGATGTGGCGTTTTTTATTCTTTATAGGCGTTTTCATCGGTTGAATTTAGAGAAAACTTGCTATTGTACATTGTGCTTGTTATGGAATTACCTGCTTGGAACTTTTGTAAATTGACAGGTTGCTATCGCCTCCGCATCAGAATGCGGTTGTTCATTTTCTGACTTATCAATCCACGGGCAATATAAATAAACCGCAGGTAACTTGCCAACAGCTTGTTTATAGACATCTTGCGGTTGCACTTCCCAGACCATTTTGCGGAAGGCATAGTATTCCAACGGCGGGTTAAAGAAGACGTTGGTCAGTACTGTATCACTTTTGGTGGTGTTGGCTGCAATATAGTCCGCCATGTATAGAAGAATATCATCCCGCGATTTGAAGTACCATGAATTGACGATGACGATTGCCCATATGCTCGAAATAATAAATAGGCCTGTTAGTGCAGGCTGGGCAAAGCGCCAGATGCGCGGCCTGCGAAGGGCATAGACAATTATATAGGCTGCTGTAATCGCCATAAATGGGACGAGATAGATTTTGTAGTAATCATGCACATAGGATGCGCTGCGAAAAACCATAATGTAAGCTAAGCCGGATATTCCTAGCGCTAAAATAGTGGTTTGTTGTAAGCGACTCTTGACTCGTAAAGCTGGGATTATCCCGATTAGGCAGAGGATAGAAAGCGCAAGTGTCACACCTGCAATGATATGGACTGCGGTTTCTGTAGCAAACTCGACAATGGTAAAGGAGGTGCTGACCTCGGAAACGGTACTGGTGCGCCAATTAAAAGCTGCAATCAGATCAACGAATGTATTCGGATATTGCAGGTAGTAAAGACCTACCACACTGATCATCGCAGCCAGCATCACGATACCCAATCCGATTAATGGCAATCGCTGCTTGGCTCGAACTGCCCACAACCCGAAGAAACAAAATGCGCCAATGACAAATACGCATGCCCAAGAAGTCCAAACGGCGGTGATGACCAATACAGCCAAACTCCACCAGCGTTGAGTAGTTGGTTTCTTTACCCAATTGACGTAAACTGCACCAAAGAGCATCAAGAATGCCAGCGATAATGGCTCGTGATCTGGCATGCGCCCAAAGTATACGAGCATTGGCGTAAAGGCGTATAAGACGGCACACACCAAACCTGTTTTGGCATCGTATAGCCGACGGCACATCACATAAAAGGCGGCGACACTGATCATAGTCGGGAAAATGGAGATCAGCCGGATTGACATTTCGGACATGCCAAAAATGAGTTCTGATAGCGCTGTGAGCCACACCATCAACGGAGGATGGTGAACGTAGACATTAGGCAAATCTGGCGGGATTGGGCCGCGAGTCAGTACAGGGATTAAACCGATTTGTGCCGGGCCATAAGTTAATAGATTGCGCGCTGCCGCACCAATCCAGACTCCGTTGGCATCATGATGACCTAACCACGGCATATTGACGTAAAGGAGCAGCAGCCCCCACATAACAGTGAGTATTAAAATCATCCATTGATTCGACTTCAATTTTAAACGTTTGAACATAGCTGCTCCACCGCGGCGCGAATGAATAATACGATAACCTCACTCCTCATACTAACGTAAAAATTGATTAGGAAGATGAGGTATTTTTCGCTTCATTCGTAGCGTAGAGCAGCAGTTCAATAATGTGCTTATGTTTAGAGTACCCGTTCCAAATCAGCCCATGCTTGGGTAAGACCCGCTTGAAGAATGCGAGCATCAACACCCCATACCTGAAGAGTCGCGTCCAAATCGCGGTGCAAAATCAAATCTTCTTCGGTAGCTGCTAACGATCCCCACATCTTACCGTGCTGGCGGCAAATCGCTGCGATTTGAGCGATGGCTTTATTAACATGGATGCCATCCGGTTGCAGCTTGAGGCGCAGCCCCAAATCAGCAGGCCCAACGTACAAACCGTCCAAACCGGGAATAGTTGCCATTTGTTCGGCTTGGGCGAGGGCTTGTGGTGTTTCGATTTGGACGACTACAAAGGTTTCTTTGAGCGCGTTTTCAACCAGCGCATCTTTAGTATCGAGTCCAAAGTTGGCATCCAATCCACGTCCGTGAATACCACGATCTCCAACCGGCGGGAATTTGATACTCTGCACTAACTCACGGGCAGTATCGGCATCGTTGACGTGCGGAATGATGAGACCAGTTGCACCATCTTCGAGATAACGATACAGGCGGGCTTTCTCACGGGTCGGCGGTCGTACCAAGCAATCGATGTCATAGAGATGGAAAAAGGCCAATAACGCTTGCACTTCGCGGTCATCAAAGTTGTGGTGTTCCATGTCCAGCCAGATGCCATCGAAGCCTAGTTTGGCTGCATAAGCCACAAATGCCGGAATGAAGTAACCCATCATTGCCAGCCGCGCTGGTTGGCCTGCCCGTACTTTCGCTAAAATTTTACTCTTACGCATGATCACTCTTTTCAATAGATTTGAAGACAAACAAGTCGCTGAATTATTGTCGTTCTAAAATTAAATTGCGATAGCCATCCACTTTGGCACGCCAGCCGCCAGCAATGTAGATGGTGCTGTCAAACTGGAAAGCGAGGGCCGGGCCATTGAATGTCGCACCAATTGGTAAGCTATCCCGTTCATACAAGGCCATTTGTTCGCCCGCGAGCGTTGCCTTGTAACCGAGGTGAGCGTTCGCAAGCGACAAATCATTTGATACTTCTTCAGGGCTTAACTGCGGCTTTTCTACAATGCCGACTGCTTGCAAACGCAAGTTGACCACCTCAACGGCTCGTCCTCGCAGCGCATGACCATACGTTTGCTCATGTAGGTCATGAAAGCTATTTACGAGTGCCGTTTGATCGTTATCGCCCGATTGCCAAATCACACTTAGCTCATAGGCTTGGCCTTGATAGCGCATATCCACGGTTGGTTGGAAGAGCATGTCACTCTCGACAATACCTTCTTGCGCCAATTCGGTTTTGGCCTGCACCAGCATTTCAGTGAGAAAGTTATTTAATTTGGTGGGTGTTTCGTCGGAATATAAACCCAACACTGAACGGCTGTAATCGAGTGCTACATCAGCAACCAGCAATCCAAAGGCGCACAACACACCGGGGTAGCGTGGAATATGGACACGGGGAATGGCGAGCCGTTCAGCCACTTCGCAGGCGTGTAATGGCCCTGCGCCACCGAACGCCAGCAAGGTAAACCCTCGCGGATCATAACCCCGTGCGACTGACACACGCCGCACAGCACGGTCAATACTCACATTGGCGATATTGATAATCCCTGCTGCTGCTGCGGTGCTGAGATTCATATCAGCGGCAAGTTTATCCACTGCTGCCTGAGCATTCTTGAGATCAAGTTCCATGCTGCCGCCAAGGAAATGGTCAGGATCAAGTCGTCCTAACACCGCGTTGGCATCGCTGACGGTGATGTTTGTGCCGCCGCGTCCGTAACAAATCGGCCCCGGTGTTGATCCGGCACTTTCCGGTCCAACCCGTAATGCACCACCTGCATCTAGTCGCGCAATTGACCCGCCACCTGCGCCAATCGTTTCAATGTCCAGCAGACGAATACGCAGTGGCAGATCGTCAATTTCACTTTCGGGACGACGAACCGGTGCGCCGGGGCAAATAGCGACATCGGTGGATGTACCGCCAATATCCAGCGTGATAATGTGGTCGTAGCCCGCGAGTTTAGCGATATGGAACGCGCCAATCACTCCAGCGGCTGGCCCGCTGAGCGCCGTTTGTACGGCTTGCTGGCGGGCGCGTCCGGCGCTCATCACACCACCGTCAGATTTCATAATACGGAGTGAAACGTGGTTATTGTTGGCATTCAGTCGATCTTCGAGAGTGGTAATGTAGCGGCTCATCACCGGCCGTACATAAGCATCCAACGCGGCGGTGCTGGCACGTTCATATTCGCGAAACTCCGGCAGCACATCACTCGATAGGGCGACCTGCCATTCTTGTAGGATGCTCCGTTCGAGTATTCGCTGTTTAACTGCTTGTTCGTGCGCTGCGTTGACGTAACTATACAAAAAGCAGACTGCCACCGACTCGATACCTTGTTCAGCTATGTCATCCAGAACGCGGTCAAGGGCGGTTGTATCGAGTGGCGTTAAAACTGCGCCTGTGTAATCCAACCGTTCAGGAATTTCGTAGCACCAACGGCGTGGAATGAGTGGGGGCGGCAGCTGCGGTTGTAAGGCGTAAAGCTGCGGGCGATTTTGGCGACCAATAAACAACAGGTCACGGAAACCTTGAGTGGTAATCAGTGCTGTTTTCGCCCCTTTGCGTTCCAGAATGGCATTGGTGGCGACGGTTGAACCATGCGATACCCGTTGCAGTGCGGATAAACCGCCGGGGATGATGATTTCCAGACCCTCTAGCATGGCCTGTGCGGGATTAGCTGGTGTACTGAGGAGTTTGTGGATTTTGAGGTAACCGTCTTCGCTGACTACCAAATCTGTAAATGTGCCACCGATGTCTACTCCAACGAGCATTTAGGTTTCTCTTTTAGATTGCATTTATGTGTTTAAAGTAAAGGAGAGTTGAAATTACATTCTCTAAGGCGATTTCATAGTAATCGCCAAATGATTTACCACTAGCTGATACTATGTATTCCTGAATGTCAAAATGATGCCCCGTAAAATTGCGTATAAGATGAATACAATGTGCCATGCGAAGTTCAGGGGTTTGGGCGATATTCAATATTTTCTCAAGATGATTTAGAAACTCTTTCAGATTGTCAGCTTTCCACGAATTAATGAGTGTTGGTTGATGATATTGAATCTGATTTTGGCCTAAAGCGTTCTTAAGAAGATTGTACAAATCTTTAGTGGATTGAAATTTTCCATTTTGTTGTTGACGTAACAAAGCTTCTGTTAAGAGACAGAGATCTTTAAGTCCGGAATATAACCTCGCATAAGTAAAGCTATTAGGTTGAATTTTATGCTGACTAATGTTATCAAGCAATGAAAGAATTGTACCTTGTAGAAAAATACGATCTTGTTCTTTTAATGATTTTATAAGGCTTTCAATAAGAGTCGTATCAACTGTAAATCCTAAAGAGACATTTGGACGAATATTGTATGAGATTAAATAATCTACAATCTTTGGTTCAAATTGACCCCACAGCCCAGAATTTAAAATAAAATTCTGTGGATTTGCTATATCTCTATCTTCCCATTCCGCCGTTAGTAAATTTGCAATTCCTTGATCAAATTTACCCTGATCAATTTGTGCAATTCCCAGATTTGCGTACACAATTCCTTTGTTAAACTGCTTGTGTTCTTTATCTTCGTATTGTTTTATTAATCCAACCAAAAATGTATAGTATAAATCAACGTAAAAAGGATGAAGATGACCGGCGCTAACCATCTGCATAATCTTCAGCCCAAATAAGTTGTTCGCTCGATAGATGTAATAATTCTTTTCCTCATAGGGCTGCTTGGAATCAAACGACTCCGAAAATTCCATATCTTCCAATAGCCATCCGCCTGCATCTGCAAATGCATCATTAATTAACTGAATCCCCTGTTTAAATTTTTCAAAGGCAGCTTGACTCTCTTGGTCAATATTCATAGCAATTTCTTTATTCCGCTAATTAATTTGAGAAATAGGTTAATCTTCTAAGAATTATCGGTGTTTTAGTGTTCTACCCATGTTTGAGCCAACGAGCAAACGATCCCCTTGAGTGTGTTGGGTTGATTGTTGCTGAGGGAATTATAGCGTGTTCGAGGTTTAATGCTCAGTCATCTTTGAGCAACCAAGCAATAGCCGCATCACGATCATTATGAAAGTATTCTTGCTTGGCATTTTTATTGGTGAAAACTTTACCCAGATTACGGGCAATTGTTACATAGGCGCTGCTGGCATTATAAAGTTGCGCGGTACGAGCCGTGCGATTATTGCTGCTTGTGGGTTGGCTTTGTCGCCATTCATTGACGCGTTTGGCGATGTAATACATTGGAAGCGCACCGGATTGGCGAGTGTCCATGAGAAGGCGGGTTGTTGGATCATCTTTGTAGATGGGGTCATTGGTTGCAATCCAACTCAAGTGGTCAATAAATTCATCGACGGCTGCGTGTGAAGATTGCCGGAATACAAATTCCTGAATGCCGCTGTCGAGCTTTTCGTAAATACATTTGCTGCCTTGTGCCATGAATTCTGTCCCTGTAATGTTGTGAAATAATACACTCATTATAGGGTGATTTCGCTGGTAGAAAAATATACGTTCTGAAGCAAATATAATTTTTCGTGAATAAACAGCCTTCAAACCTCTATGCATGGATTAACTAAGCAGCAAAGGGAGTGAACAACTCACTCCCTTTGCGCTTTTTAGCAGGATTGATGAAACGTTTTGGATTACTTGAAGGAGTAGATTTCCATACCCATAATCATCGGACGACCGACCACGCCAACTAAGCTCAGGTTGAGTTTGCCGTCGGCAACAATTACCGTGTAAGCCCCATAGCGTCGCCACTGGTTGATGCCTAAATCACCCAAGTTGTTGGCGACTGGAATGCCCTCCGCCGTTAGATTCCAACGGCGTTGGTTGCCAGCGTAGTTCTCCATTGTCCATATATAGATATGGTATGTGCCGTTAGGTATCACCTGAGCGAGATTGATACTTCCGGGGTCGTTTATCGCATACAACAGTGTGTCTAGCATCTGATCGGTAGCGGCGTCCGTTGCCGGGTTAGGTGGCAGTGCTTTGGTGTCTAATGCTGCACTAGTAACACTGAGTCCCTGTCCCTTGGCGGTACTATAACTGAGCCATGTTTTGCCTAGGATAGTGACTGGGGGGCCGTTGAAGTTAATACCCTTGACGAAGGTTTCGACTGCTGCACCAGATGGTGCATTCGTTGGCACAGGTGCGTTGGTTGGTACAGGCGGCGGATTGGTCTGTACAACGACTTCTGTGGGTACTGCTGTGCTGGCAGGAGCAGGTGTATTCGTTGCTGCTACGGTTCCAATTCGGGAGATCAGATTGACGGCTGCACTTTTGAAAACTTGTGCCGAGGCGCTGTTGTCATTGTAAATATCAAAGTGTTCACCATTATCAGGCGGATATTGACCACTTTGTTGTTTACCCACCAGCCGCCAGTAAACCCAACCGGCACAATTAGGATTGTTTTGAATGGCATCTAACCACGTTTGATAGACCGCGCTTTGATCCGCGTTCGATGACGGATAGCCGAATTCTTGGAGCAAAACCGGTTTGTGATTATTGGCTGCAATCTGGCAGTTTGTATTGATCAATGTCGCGACATCGTTGGTTGAGATGTTGTGGTAAGTAGGGTAGGTGTGCCATGTAGCGAAATCAATCGTCGGAATGCCCATTTCAATTTGTGGATTGCTACCGGCATGTCCATCTGCAAAACCTTCGTTACCGGATGCCAGCAGGTGATTTGAGTCAATACTTTTAACATAGGTCGACATTTCACTAATCCACGACCGCCCTAAGCCGGAACCGGCCATTTCCGGCTCATTCATCAAGTCCCATGCAAAGATAGTAGGATCGTCCTTATATTTCATGCCGGTCAAGGTGTTGGTACGGTTCAAAACGTGGTTTACCCAATCTTTATAGAACTGTTTGGTGTCCGCGTTTTGGAAAAAGAAGGTGTAGCGGTCGGGGGCATTCTTCGTGTCGTAGTTGCCACCTTTGAAATTGGCATTAATCTGTTGCACGCCACCCGCCCACTGCCAGAAATCAAGCAGCGAAATGTCGAGTTTGAGGTTAAGCTGCTTGGCCTTCCAAATCACATAATCCCAGCGACCAAGACCATTTTCGGTGCTGTCATTAAATGCCATCTTTTTAGTGGCGGTATCCCAATACAGGATATAAACGCCCTTCATCCCCATGTTGCCGGAATCAGCCGTGCTGCCCCAGTTCCACTTTAAAGGGATTGTGCCTTGGTTTTGTTGGGTGCTGTCGAGAGAACCCCTCACGGAGTGCATAATGGTTCGCACGACGTTGACGTTCATAGCTTTAGCGTCGTTGAGGACTTGGTCGACTTCGGCTTGGGTTCCAAAGCCCAGATAGTGGTTATTCGTGCCAGCGATATTGAAGATTTGATCGTTTAAGCAAAAGTTGGTGCCGCATGTAGTGATAAATCCACTGGCGGCTGCTTCGACGCGGGATGCGGCGACAACCAGCGATGTCGCGATGAATAGGCAAGACATAATAACCAGACTCACGGTGAGTCGGCTTGAGTGTTTTATGCTCATCACATTCCTCTTATAACTAGATGGAAAATTGTGACGCAGAGGTTTATTTGATGATAAATTAACTCTACATCTACTATCTGATTCAGATAGTTAAGAAAAGTACAAACAATTTCGGTTTTTGAGATAATGCCTAAACTATTCGTCGATTAATCTATTTTTAATCTGAACCCACCAAATGACCTATAGGACATAGGTAATATGGACAATTCGATATAGGTCAAGTGGACATTATTTCAGATACAAGTTATGTATTTCGTAATTATTCTCATAAATTGAAATTTTAGTTAATGCCATGCTCATAAAGCGTCTAGAAATACTTTATCAACAGAACTTGAATTATTCATGATTAATCCTCAAGAGTCTCTCTTAATGTGAACAGTTTTCAGGATATTTTAAGAGTTTGGATAGCAGGCAGCATTAAAAGAAGTAATATAAAGTTGCGGTAAAGTTTACTTTTTTGAGTTTATTAGTACTTCTGTAACGGAGTAGTGATAAAGCGTTGTCAAAAAGGTATTGCTAGTGTAAAGTTTGATCACTTAATTTATTGAGTTAACGAAGTTCGGCTTTTGTTATATCGCTCATAAAAGGCAGTATTTATGAATATGGGACGCAGATTCGTCATAATTGGCGCGTTTTTGGGGATGGTTGGAGTAGGCATGGGAGCATTCGGTGCGCATGCCCTAGACGGCGTATTAAAGGCCAATGGGCGTCAGTCTACTTATGAAACTGCGGTACAGTACCAATTCATTCATGCCTTGGCGATTCTATTTGTTTCCTCAGCACTGCGCCGTTGGCCTGCCCGGTTGGCAAAGGCATCAGGCATTTTGTTTCTCATTGGCACGCTATTGTTTTCAGGAAGCCTCTACATTTTGGCGATATTCAATGTGCCAATTATGGGTGCTGTAGCGCCAATTGGTGGTGTAGCCCTCATTTTAGGCTGGCTCTGCCTTGGCATCGTCGCATGGCAAAACAACGTCAGCTAACGAGATTAAGACTTTACTAGGTTTGAGCCACTTGCTGTGTTCGGTGCGGTTGCCCTTTGGCGCGTGACCATAATTCTACTAGTTTATTACCGTCATACAGCGCAATGGGTTTACCTTTAGCCCATTGTTGAGCAGGTGTACTATAGCGGCCTGTCGTGAAAATAATACCTTTGTCGGCCTTTTCATGTTGTACAACACCGTAAAAATCACGCACTATAGATTCCCCAACCGACCCTCTATAACGTTTGCATTGTACAACCCATTTTTCGCCATTTTTCGCCTCAACAACAACATCAACACCGTGATCACCGGTTGCACCTGTACGTTTGGCTTTGTGACCGGCACGCTGATAGAGTTCAACAATCATATCTTCAAATTCACGTGGGGAAAGTTGCAGAAAATCCTCAATTTGCTGGAGTGAGTTTGCCTTCTTTTGAAATTCTCTGTTTTGGCTTCGCTGACGCAAAATCAGGCTAATCAGGAGGATAATGCCTGCACAGACAAACAAAATAGTATTTATAGGTTCAGGAATAAACATTGATGCAATGGGTTGAGGATCGAAGATGGCTATGATACGCAGGATAGCTAAAAATACCCATCCTGCAAATATATCTCGCAAAATATTTTTGCTACGCTTTTTATTTGCGATTGGAGCGAGAACTGCAAAAAACCAAACACTAAAGACAAGACTAATCACTGGAAATAGTATTTGAAGGGTACTATTAACCATACTCGTTGTTCCCATAATTAATTCCTATAAATGTTGCTTAATTAATAATATTCATTATCGGTCGAAATATACGCATAAAGCGTATGGATACTACTTTGACCCAATATTGAGTTCGATGAACTATTCTAAGGATTGAAATATCCATTTATCCTATCTAAAAACTCCCCAGACAGTTGATGTTTTAGCCTACCTATAGCGAGTACTATCACTTGCAACACCAATGAATAAGTCAAAAACAAAAGTTGTTTGAGGAGTTCAAAAAATGACTTTGGCGCAAAGTTATTACCCCGCTTCAATGCAGTATATGGATACGACTGCGCGTGATAAAGCATTTGATATTTTTAACGCCTTATTAGATGAAGGCTATGATGACGATCAGGCCATTCCGATTGCAATCGCACAAGCCAAAAAATGGGTGACCGGACACCGACATGGACACGACGTAGGTGGAGAGTGTGTTCATGTTGTCCCCCATCCTGACGGTTGGGCGATTCGTCGTGCAGATGCACCAAGATCTAAATTCGTTTTTAAGCGTATGGGCGATGCCAAGACCAAAGCGCTCGAAATAG
Source organism: Aggregatilineales bacterium (assembly GCA_038251275.1). Taxonomy (GTDB): domain Bacteria; phylum Chloroflexota; class Anaerolineae; order Aggregatilineales; family Phototrophicaceae; genus CFX2. The sequence goes on along the minus strand of JBBSBM010000050.1, from coordinate 11,398 downwards.
GCAAGCGTGAGCAGGTTGGCGTGGTCATTCATGATGAGTACGGCGAAGTCCTCCAGCATATCCGCCCTGTAGGCGGTCGATGATTTGAAGTCATTTTAAAACTCGCAGTAAAAACATAACCGGGAGGTTATCATGGATGACATTATTAATCCCCTAATGCCGCCAGATTTAGGCGCATTTCCAGAATCAGATACCAATATTGATGCTGCGGCTCAGAATGATCCTGAGGCGCATACCAGCGATATTTGGAACAATGAGAACTTGATCGGCTCTTTAAACGATCTCATCCGCGTGCTGCATGAAACTGAGGAAACCTATCGCCAAGCGGCTGAACGTGTAACATCAACGTGGCTGAAAAGTCTTTTTGAAGGCTATAGTGCGCAGAGGACAAAATTCATCACAGAGTTATCGAATCTATCAAGTGGATTAGGTGTAATGCCGGATGCCGGTGCAACCGTCGGTGACGTATTGCATCAGGCATGGACGGATCTCAAGGCAGCAGTGGTGGGTGTTTCTGGCGATGATGTCGACATTCTAGCGGAATGTGAAAGCAGTGAAGATGCAGCGAAGGAAACATATGAGAAGGAACTCCTCAAAGGACTTCCTCCTCATGTTAACGATGTTGTTCAACGTCAATATCAGGAAATTATGAATGTACATGATCAGGTACGCGAACTGCGTGATTCAATTCCACATTAAAGTTCTAGAACATCAGCTAGAGGGCATGAATATTCACGCCCTTTTTGATTAAGGAATAACAGCGGTAGCCTCAATTTCGACTTTTGCCATGTCTTCGACCAATGCAGTTACTTGTACAGCGGTCATAGCCGGATAGTGCTTGCCTATGATTTCACGGTAAACCTCGCCTAATGCCTTGCCACAATCCACATACTCGCGTTTATCAACTACATACCATGTCAATCGGGTGATATGTTCTGGTTTTCCACCGGCTTCTGCCAGTACAGCCACGATATTGAGCAAAGCCTGCCGTGCTTGATCCACAAAATCTTCGCTCAGAAAAACGCATTCGGCATCCCAACCGATTTGCCCGCTGATGAATATTATTTGCCCGCTGGCAGCTACACCGTTGGAATAGCCACGCGGTTTAGCCCAATCGGGCGGTTGTAATATCTGCATCAGGTCACATTCCCGCGTCGTTGAAATTCCGGTTTTTCCCATGTTCGGTTGCTGAGGATGTTTGCCAGAATTTCGACCGTATCCCAAATGTCGGCATAGCTCACATACAATGGTGTAAAACCGAAGCGTAAGATGTTCGGTTCACGGTAATCGCCGATGACCCCTTGGGCGATCAACGCTTGCATAATCGGAAATCCTTGCGGATGGCTGTAGGAGACTTGGCTGCCGCGACTGTTGCCGTCACGCGGAGTCACTAACTCTAATCCATAATCACCGCAGCGTTCCTCAACCAATTGGATGAATAAATCACCCATTGCCAACGATTTTTGACGCACCAAAGCCAAATCGGCTTCCAACATGACATCAACACCACATTCCAGCGCGATCATACTCAGCACGGGCTGCGTACCAGCTAGATAACGAGCAATGCCTTCAGCGGGTTGATATTTCCAATCGAAGGCGAAGGGTTGAGCATGTCCCATCCATCCAGCTAAGGGTTGGCTGAAATCGGCTTGGTGGCGCTGTGCTACGTAGACGAAGGCAGGCGCACCCGGCCCACCATTCAGATACTTATAACCGCAGCCAATTGCGAAGTCCGCATTCGCGCCATTTAAATCAACAGGTATTGCGCCTGCTGAATGTGCCAAATCCCAAATCACTAATGCGCCTTTAGCATGAGCATGAGCCGTGATAGCTTTCATGTCGTGCATGGCGCCTGTGCGGTAATTGATGTGGGTTAGCATGACAATCGCCGAGTCGTCGTCAATCGCATCCATGATTTCGGCGGCAGGTTTCAGCACCAGTTTATGGTCGCTGCCGAGCAGTTGGATAAGTCCCTGCGCCATATACAAATCGGTCGGGAAATTATCCGGTTCGGAAATAATGGCGCGCTTATTAGGATTGAGTTTAACTGCCGCCGCCAGCACTTTAAACAAATTGACCGAGGTTGAATCGGCAACAACGACTTCATTCGGGTTTGCACCGATGAGCTTGGCGATTTTATTGCCAATACGGCGCGGCATCTCGTACCATCCGGCGGTGTTCCAACTGCGAACCAGTCCGTCGCCCCATTCTTGGGTGATGGCTTTTTGCAGGCGACCTTCAACCGTTTTAGGCACAGCACCTAACGAATTACCGTCGAAGTACAGCACGCCTTCTGGTACATAAAATTGATTACGGAAACTGGCTAACGGATCGTTTCCATCCATTGTCACCAGCCCCTCGCGCGTGAGATGAGTAGATGTTGTTAGGGTAACGGTCATAACTGTCTCATTCCCGTTTGCCGTAGGGCGAAACGTTGTAATTTACCAGTATTCGTACGCGGTAGCGCGTCCAAAAATTCGATGGCACGTGGATATTTATAAGGCGCGATGTTTTGCTTGACGAAGTCTTGCAGTGTCTTAATCATTATCTCGTCGCGGGTGTGTCCTGCCTTCAACACCACGAAGGCTTTGATAATCTGCCCGCGTTCTTCATCCGGTGCGCCGACAACAGCACATTCGGCTACTGCTTCATGTTTCATCAGCGCTTCTTCGACTTCTGGACCCGCCACATTGTAGCCTGCCGTGAGGATAATATCATCGGTACGGGCATGGAACCAGAAATAGCCATCTTCATCCAGCATGTATGCATCGCCAGTCAGGTTCCAGCCATTATGGACATAGTTTGTTTGGCGCTCATCCGCCAGATAACGACATCCGGTTGGTCCTTTGACCGCCAACCGTCCAATACTGCCACGCGGTAGTTGGTGACCTTCCGCATCAAGAATACACGCTTGATAACCGGGGATTGGCATACCCGTCGCGCCGGGACGCACATCTTTTACCTCAGCCGAAATGAAGATGTGCAGGATTTCAGTCGCGCCGATACCGTCAATCATTTCGATGCCGCTGGCTTCGCGCCACAGGGTTCGTGTTGAAACGGGTAACGCCTCACCCGCCGAGATACACATCCGAAGTGATGATAGATTGTAATTCTTCGCCAAGCCAGACATTTGCCGATAAAAAACGGGTGATGACCATGTCATGGTAATCTTAAAATCTTGGATCGCCTTGAGCATAATATCCGGCGACATCTTTTCGAGTAACACCGTCGAACCGCCCACGCGCATCGGGAACAAGAGGATTCCACCCAAGCCGAATGTAAAGGCAAATGGCGGTGTGCCGATGCAAATGTCATCTGAAGTCATATGAGCAATCGACTTGGGGAAGCAGTCGCAAATTGCCAGCACGTCGCGGTGGAAGTGCATCGTGCCCTTGGGCTTACCTGTCGTGCCTGATGTGAAGGCGATCAGTACGGTGTCATCGGCGGCAGTATCGACTGCTTTGAAGTCAGGCGACTTGGTTGCCATGCGTGCTTCCAAACCTTCAGCCGACGCATCATTGAAGTAAATAATTTGCGTCATCGTTGGACAGCGCTTTTGGGCAGCGATCAGTTCTGCATCAAGTGTTTTATCGCAAATCGCCGCGTTGACTTGTCCTTTTTCGATGACGTCAACCAGTTCTTTTTCACGGAGCATCGCCATCGTCGCCACCACTATCATGCCTGCTTTGACGACCGCAAACCACAAAACAGCCATCATAGCGCTGTTCGCCCCGCGCAGCAGTACCCGATTGCCCGGAACTAAGCCCATATCGTCGGTGAGTATATGGGCTACCCGATTGACCTGTTTCAACATTTGCGCATAGGTCATTGTGCCTTCGGTATTATAGATGACCGGATGATCACCCCAATCGTTGGCGACGTGTTTATCCAATAGTTCAACTGCACAGTTAATACGGTCAGGGTATTGCAGTTCCGGTGTCTCGAATATCAGTTCAGGCCACTGCTCGCGGGGTGGCAAGTTGTCCCGCGCGAAGGTGTCCGTATGCGATGTGTAACTCATCGGGTCGACTCCTTTAACAATGATCGGGCAATAATCAGTTTTTGAACTTCAGTTGCACCTTCATAGATGCGGAGGGAACGAATTTCACGGTAAAGTCGTTCGACAATTTCGCCGCGTTTAACGCCTAATCCGCCGAAAATTTGTACCGCTGCGTCGATCACTTGCTGTGCCGATTCAGTAGCAGTCATCTTTGCCATGGCCGCTTCGCGGGTGGTGATTGCACCTTTGACATCCCGCAGCCATGCCGCTTGATAGGTCAATAGGGCAGAACTTTCCATTGCAGTAGCCATATCAGCCAGCGTAGCCTGTGTCATCTGGAAGTCAGCCAGCGATTGACCGAACATCTGTCGCTGCTTGGCGCGTTTAAGTGCTTCGGCCAAGGCGCGTCGTCCGAAGCCGAGTGCCGCAGCCGCCACTGACGCGCGGAAAATATCCAACGTTTGCATGGCAACTTTGAAGCCTTCACCCGCTGCGCCCAGCCGATTGCTAACGGGTACGTGGCAGTTCTCAAACTGCAATGTCGCTAGAGGATGTGGTGCAATCACTTCAATCCGTCCGGCGATTTTGAGTCCCGGTGTATTGGCTGGCACAATGAAGGCCGAGATGCCTTTTGCCCCGCTGATTGGTTCGCTACGGGCGAATACTGTGTAGAAATCAGCGATGCCGCCGTTGGAAATCCACGTTTTGGTGCCGTTCAGCACATAATCATCACCGTCGAGCATGGCGCTGGTGGTCATCGCTGCTACATCCGAACCGGCTTCTGGCTCTGACAGGGCGAAGGCTGCGATCCATTCACCTGCCGCGACTTTTGGTAAATAACGCTGCTTGAGTTCATCCGAACCATAAAGCGTAATTGCCCCGCTGCCCAATCCCTGCATGGCAAAGACGAAGTCAGCTAATCCGGCGTGATACGCCAACGTCTCGCGGATTAAGCACAACGCCCGCGAATCGAGTTTGTCCAGCGCGCCGCCGTTTTCAGCTGGCACGGCATAACGCAGCCAACCTGCATTCCCCAGTACACCAACCAAATCGCGGCAGGCTTCATCGACATCATGCGGTTCGGTTGTCGGCAAATTCGCCGCGCACCACGCGTTCAAATCAGCGGCAAGCTGCCTGTGAACATCATCGAAAAACGGTAAATCAATAATCATATGAACTAAATCTTTATACCCTCTGCGCCTCTGTGGTTCATTACATTGGCTTTCTTCAGTTGCCCTCGAACACAGGCTTTTCTTTAGTCACGAACGCCTCATAAGCACGGCGGAAGTCCTTAGTCTGCATACAAATGGCCTGCGCTTCGGCCTCTGCTTCAATTGCCTCGTCAATGCCCATCGACCACTCTTGGTGCAGCATCTTCTTAGTCATGGCATGAGCGAAGGTCGGCCCATGAGCAAGTTGGGTGGCCATTTGTTGCGCTTTGGCTAGAACTTCACCCGATGTGTAAAGCGCGTTGTAAAACCCCCAGCGTTCGCCTTCTTCGGCGGTCATGGAGCGTCCTGTGTACAGCAGTTCGGAGGCGCGACCTTGCCCGATGATGCGCGGCAATATTGAACACGCGCCCATATCACAGCCTGCGAGTCCAACCCGCGTGAATAAAAAGGCTGTCTTGCACGTGGGTGTCCCATAACGCAAATCAGATGCCATCGCCAAAATCGCACCCGCGCCCACACAGATGCCGTCTACCGCGCTGATAATCGGCTGCGGGCAAGCACGAATCGCTTTCACCAAATCGCCGGTCATGCGTGTGAAACCCAGCAAATCCGGCATCATCATCTCGGTCAGTGGCCCGATGATTTCATGAACATCACCACCCGAGCAGAAATTGCCCCCTGCACCGGTCAGCACTACCACCTTCACATCGCTGGCATAAACCAGATCACGGAACAAATCGCGCAGTTCAGCATACGACTCAAACGTCAGCGGATTTTTTTTCTCCGGTCGGTCAAGTGTAATCGTGGCGACCTGATCGGTAAGCTGCCAGCGAAAATGTTGCGGCGCATAATCAGCAAATGACCGTTTCATGACTCGCATCCTTTTTCCTGTAAACTCTTTTTGAGCTTCCCCAACATGGAATACAAAAGATGCTGCTCATCTAACGTCAGATCGCTCATCCAATCGACAATCCATTCCTCATGGACGGTCGCCATTGCCGCGAATGTTTCTTTGCCCTTCGCTGTCAACCGCACGGTGTACACACGGCGGTCACCCGGTAATTTTAAGCGCTCGACCAATTCTTCTTTTTCCAGTTGGTCGGTAATGCCCGTGATATTTCCGCCCGAAACCATCATGCGCTGCGAAAGATCACCCATCGTTAGCCCTTGTGGATTGCGTTCCAATTGCGCCATCAGGTCGAAGCGCGGTAAGGTCGTTTCAAAGTCTGTACGTAGACCTTTTTTGACGCAGCTTTCAATCATGGTTGTGCAGGTTAGCAACCGCAGCCATAACCGCAGTGAGGTATGGTCATGTTCCGTGCCGTTCGACTCACGATCAATGACAGGCGTATCCATTGCTTGTGAGGGAAGGTTGGGATGGGGGTTTTGTATTTGACTCATGGTGCTTCCTCCGGTGAGCTGGGTGGTGCAGCTTGCATGGCAGCCGCCTTTGCCAGATTACGTTCAAGTTGGTCTTTACCTCTTAAGTACGGATCAGGCCACGGCATATCGCTGTAACCGAGTTGTGCTGCCGCGTGAAGCGACCAGTAAGGATCAGCTAAATGCGGTCGGGCGAGAGCGCACAAATCAGCACGTCCGGCGGTGATGATGCTGTTAACATGATCGGGTTCGAAGATTGCGCCAACCGCCATCGTCGCGATGCCAAGTTCGTTGCGGATGCGGTCGGCAAAGGGTGTTTGATACATACGCCCGTAAATCGGTTTAGCTTTCGCCGTTGTCTGCCCCGACGAAACATCCATCAGATCAACGTCTGCTGCTTTAAATAGCTTAGCAATTTCAACGGCATCATCGGCTGTGTTGCCCCCTTCAGCCCAATCATGCGCCGAGATACGCACCGACATCGGCTTATCAGCAGGCCATACCGCCCGTATTGCGCTGAAAACTTCTATCGGATAACGGCAGCGATTTTCCAACGAACCGCCATATTCGTCTGTCCGTTGATTGGTCAGTGGCGAGATAAATGCCGATAACAGATAACCGTGCGCGCAGTGTAGTTCCAGCCAGTCGAAGCCGCATTCATCTGCCCATTCTGCCGCCCGCACGAAATCGGCCCTCACCCGCTGCATATCCTCGCGCGTCATCTGGCGCGGTGTTTGATGATGAGCTGTATAAGGTAATGCTGATGGAGCAATCAAAGGCCAATTGCCATCCGGCAGCGGTTCACCATCTTCTTCCCAACCGACTTGGGTTGAGCCTTTCGGCCCGGCATGACCCAGTTGCATCGCGATTTTGGCGGATGTGCGCGTGTGAACATAATCCACAATTCGCTTCCAAGCCGTTTTGTGTTCCGGTTTATACATGCCCGCGCAGCCGGGAGAAATCCGCGCATCGGCTGAAACGCAGGTCATCTCAGTGAAGACCAATCCCGCGCCACCATGTGCCCGACTACCCAGATGCACCAGATAAAAATCGTCGGGTGTGCCATCTTCACACGAGTACATCGCCATCGGTGACACAACTACCCGATTAGGCACTGTCACCCCGCGCAGAGAAAAGGGCGTGAACATCGGCGGAATCGGTTTTGCTGACAATCCACTTTGCTCGGCAATCCAACTTTCCATGCCTGCCACATAATTTTTATCGCGCAGGCGTAGATTCTCGTGCGAAATGCGTTGGCTGCGTGTGAGTAAACTGTAAGCAAACTGCTCGGCTTGCATTCCGGTGTAGCGGTCGACGTTTTCGAACCAGTCGGTGCTGTTCCGCGCGGCGTTCTGGATTTTCAGCACTTCGACATGCCGTTCAGCCTCATAAGCCTGCAACGCGCTCGGCACATCAGGATGCTGCTGCATGGTTCGCGCCAGAGCGATAGCATCTTCCAGCGCTAACTTGGTTCCTGATCCAATCGAAAAATGGGCGGTGTGGGCTGCGTCGCCCATCAGCACCATATTCTTATATGTCCAATGTTTGTTGGTGATCCGCAGGAAGTTAATCCACGGCGATTTGAGGTGTTTGGCGTTGCTCATCAAGCCGTGACCGTCCAAGTATTTGGCGAACAGCTTTTCACAAAAGGCTACTGTTTGCTCAACATCCATTTTATCGAGGCCAGCCGCCAGCCAATTTTCCTCCGGTGTTTCCACAATGAAGGTGCTGGTATCCGCATCAAATTGGTAAGCGTGCGCTTGGAACCAACCCCATTCAGTCTGCTCGAAGGCGAATGTGAACGCGTCAAATTTCTTGTGCGTTCCTAACCATACATATTTGCACATCCGTTTGTCGATTTGCGGTTGGAAGTGTTCGGCATATTTGCGGCGGATGGCGCTGTTAGCCCCATCACCGACGATAATCAAATCTGCATCAGCATAAGCAGATTCATCAGTGATTTCCGTTTGGAAGCACAGTTCGACACCCAATTCTTGGCAGCGATCTTGCAGGATGTTGAGCATTCGCTGTCGCCCAATGCCACAGAAGCCATGCCCGCCGGAAGTGATCGTCCGCCCTTTGAAGTGAACGTCGATGTTGTCCCAGTGGTTGAAGCTGTCGAGGATTTGGTCGTGCGTTTCAGGGTCAGCCTTTTGCATATTGCCCAAAGTCTGGTCGCTGAAAACCACACCCCAACCAAATGTGTCGTCGGGACGGTTGCGCTCTAAAACGGTCACACGGCAGTCCGGATTTGCCTTCTTGGTCAACAGCGCAAAGTATAACCCCGCAGGTCCACCACCAATACAGACAATCCACATAACGTTTTTCCCATCCGAACAATTTGTTATTAATGCTCACTTCCCGTAAACAACTGCTTTTACTCCCCTCGCTGTACACAGAGAGGGGTTGGGAGTGAGGTTTGTAATCTTTATGGTATATTATGTCTAAAATGTTTAACCTTAAAATATTCAATTGTCAAGGAATTGCTATGCCAAACTTTTCACTTGAGGGAAAAGTCGCCATCGTTACCGGTGCTTCACGCGGGATTGGCGAGTCGATTGCTCATACCTATGCCGGGGCTGGTGCGAAGGTTGTGCTGGTCAGCCGCAAGTTGGAAGGTCTGACCGTTGTTGCTGATTCCATTCGTGAATCCGGCGGTGAAGCACTGCCGGTTGCCGCCCACATGGGTGATCCAGTGGCTGTAAAAGCGATGGTTGATGAAGTCATCAAAACTTTTGGCGGCGTGGATATTGTCGTCAACAATGCCGGAACCAATCCACACTTCGGCAAACTCTTGACGGCTGATGAAAGCCTCTGGGACAAAACACTCGACGTGAATTTGCGTGGTCATTTCCGCCTGATTCAAGCCGCAGCCTCTTCGATGATCGAACGCGGTGGTGGTAAAGTGATTAACGTCGCGTCTATTGCAGGCATCACACCCAATCCGGGGGTAGGTCTGTATGGCATCTCCAAAGCCGCCGTCATTATGATGACCAAAGTGCTGGCGGTTGAACTCGCGGAACACAACATTCAAGTGAATGCGATTGCACCCGGTTTCGTCAAAACCAAGTTCAGCCAAGCTATTTGGAGTGATGAAACGGTCAATGCAGCCGTCATTGCTAACACACCCGCCGGACGCATCGGCAGTGTTGAAGAACTCGAAGGACTTGTTCTGTACCTCGCCAGCTCCGCCAGCAATTTCCTCACCGGACAAGTCATCGTCATTGATGGTGGCCTGACACTTTCCCCCAGCCATTAGGGGGATAAATTCATTGCTACAAAAATATTTATCAACTATAGTGATTTTACTTCAAATGATTTGTTTTTAATTTACGGCAAATATGGGGACGAAAATGACCACTAGCGGGGTACAAGTTTTCGTAATTTTGGTAATTAGCATATTAACCTTATACGGCATTGGACGTGCCATACGGAATCGGACTCGTATGCTTCAAATTACTTTAATGATAGCTGCTCTACTGGTGGTATTTCTGTCTTTGGCCTACATTGGCAATAGCCTTGCGGTAGATTTGTATGCTTTCGATCAGGGGAAACCCTGTCAAGACTCGACCTCCACCTGTGTTACCGAGCGTGAACAAGCGCAGGCTTTCAACTCTCACGTTCCTAGCTTGACCCTATGGCTGACTGTTCCCAAACCATTGCGTCCTGCCTGTGCAACCATCTCTCCTGAATTCTGTACATTGGAAAAGAATTATGATTCTGCTCCGGTCAGCTACCTTTTTGGCGGATTTGGCGCATTAATTGCTCTTTTCGTTCTCCTATTAGGGCTGCGCCAAAAGCGTGAGAAAATTGCTGTCATCCCCGTGATTGCCCCTGAAGGATTAGGGTCATAATCAGTCTAGCCTCACAGGTAGCTTCCTTCTTTGACAAATCATTGTCATTGACAGTGGCCTCACACTTTCACCCGACGATTATACTGGGTAGTTATTAGATTAGCTTGTATCTGACGATTACTCTACGCTTGTCAAACAGTGGGTGAAAAACAATATTTTCGAGCTATATTCAAAATCCAATTTAGCGGAGAATGTTTATGACCGAGATTTTGAGTAATAGCCAAGAAACCACTCCTATACCTAACGCGACCAACGCACGTCGCTATTGGTATGTTTTTATTCCTTTGGTCTTAATCCTTGCGCTGTGGTCAGATACCCGCTGCGTGTTCATGTTGCTCAATCCATCTACAGTGCTCTTTTATATGGTGTAATCAGTTTAACTTGTCTAGTGACAGCCATACGGGGTTATCGTCGTTGGAACAAGCGAAATCTACGTTTAATTGCTGTGGTTATGTTGTGTACAGTATTATCTGGATGGCAAGTGGTTGATCTCCTGATTTTGCGCTCGGATTGGGTGCCACTAGAAGGACACTTTTGTCTACTTGATGGCAGCGAAGAGTATTGTGATCCCCATTATGGATTTGGCTGGTACGATCAGCGCTTTGTAGATCATAGCGTAAACAAGTGTGATATACCGATGTTGGTCGAGACCTATTTGGGAAACAATGATATTGCGATTTCGGTGAACATTAACCGGAACGCAACTTGGTTTCATATGGGGTGTGGCGGCTGATACAAACCTTCAGGTTGGAATTCGGTTTGAAAACTGACCTACAAACCAAAAATTCACAAAAACAGGCATTTTGCTCCGGTCAATTTACCTGCTATCACCTGCTTAGCAGGTAAATTGCCAATGTTAGAATTTGCTTGACTTCCCAAACGACTGTCTCTAGCCTTTTCTCAGCACTCAGCACTCAGCACTCAGCACTCAGCACTCAGCACTCAGCACTCAGCACTCAGCACTCAGCACTCAGCACTCAGCACTCAGCACT
>JBBSBM010000049.1:0-50719 GCA_038251275.1 Aggregatilineales bacterium | reverse complement strand
TGCTCGCTTCCAGTGCCACTTTGAATTTGAACTGGTCACTATGCTGTCTACGTTTTCCACTCATTTCCTGTCCTCCACAAGCTAATCTGATTATACTTTTATCCACCTTAGCTTGTGGTCTAATTTGTTGGGGTCATCATAATTTATACGATTTAGCAGGTGGCGCAGAAGGTGTGCATCGGATTGCCGAGATATTTTATCGTTATATGTTTGACGATCCGTTGATGACTCCGTTGTTCGAGAACCCAAACGACGATCATGTCGGGCGGATGGCGCTGTGGCTGGGTGAATTCTTCGGCGGGCCGAGCGAACATACCAAGCAGCGCGGCGGGTTTTATACGGTGGTGGCGGTACACCATCCGCTGACGATCAGTGATGCGCAGCGAGATCGCTGGATTAACTATATGATGGCGGCCTGCGAAGAAGCCAATATGCCGGAAGAATTAATCAACAGCTTCACGCCGTTTATTTATTCGGGCGCGTTGGCGGCTCAACGGAATTCGCGGCGGGGATCGTTCTAAGTAAAATCAGCATCATGTAAAAGAGCCTGTAACGTTTGCAGGCTCTTTTCTTTTGGGGATAATCGTTGTGGAACGAAGGTCAGGAAACTCGCATTCGAGCAACAAAAGCCCTCTCATCGGTGGCTATTTACCCCATAAGTCTTTTGCAGCCAGCCTAAAATCAGGCAATAAGTCACCGCCATCAAGGATGCCATCTAAATCAACAGTACGCATAGGCTGTCCGGGCGCATAAACATCAATGCTTCGCGATTGTGGGTACATTTCCCAATAAAGAATGTCAGCTTCGATATATTTCAGTCGCTTTTTTCGGATGTCAGCCGCTTTGTCGTTAGGCGAAATAACCTCAAGGGCCCATAACGGCGGGACAGGGTCGGGATAGTCTTCAGCCATTGGGGTTTGTTTGTAGGCAAAATCAGGTGCTAGCACATCACCATTTATGCTATATGCGCCATCGCCTATGGACACATAACAGGGTAAGTTATTTTTTTGGCAATAGCTCTGTACAAAAAAACCCAAATTAAAAGCAAGCATCGAATTGCGGGTTGATCCGGGCATCTTTTCGACAATCTCCCCATCCATGAGTTCAAACAAGCGATCTGCATTTTCCGGCAGCGCAGCGTGTTCTTGAAGCTGCTCGATTGTGATAGGTGCGATTTGTGGTTGGAACACCATCATTAGTTCCTCACTCTTTTGGTTCAGTATACGCGATTTTGCTATCAGCTAACACATCCTGTAAATGATATGAGCAACAATTGAGATCAACCTAATATAAAAGAGTCTGTGAATTCACAGACTCCTTCATTTCATAAGAGGTGATTGCAGGCCGAATTACTTCTCGTCGCCGTTTTTGCCGCCCTTTAAGCGGTTCGCCAAGAAGCCACCCATTAGCCCATTCATCATGTTGCCGGCGAAAGATGCGCCGTTGGTTTCGTCGCGGCCATCGTCCCACTTACCATTCGAACGGCGGTTAATCCAACCGTTGTAATCGTCGGCGGCTTGACTGAGAGCGGCTTCTAATGTGTCTTGATCATTTTTAGCAATGACATTGCGTAGACTGGTTAAGGTCGCAATCAGTTCATCAGTATGGCGCACCACACTCTCACGGTTTTGCAGGAGCAAATCACGTAAATCGTCAGGATGGGTATCGTACAAGTGATGGGTGAGCCGACCAAAAGCGGGGTTGGTCACACGCTGAACATCTGCCCAACCGGAAGATTGTGAGGCCATGTAAAAACTCGCCAACGCAATCAGTGCGGGGATGCCTTCAGTCAAACCAACGATTCCATCATGTTCGGCAGGATCATAAAAATGAGGCGTTGCACCAAGTAATCCAGCAAAATCGGTCGCGAGTTCGACGGCTTCTTTGGCGCTGCGCGGGGTCGGCATCATTAGCATGCTGCCCTTGTCAAATAAATCGGCGGCGGCGTGCAAAGTATCATCCAAACCGTCATGCAGATATTTGGGATTAATGATGGGAGTCATGCCGACCATATGGACATCTTTAGCAAGATATTTATCAGCCCATGCCAGTGACTGCTGCTTTAAGACCGACATATCCAGAATCACTGCGCCCGCCCGCATATCGGGGGCAATGGCTTTGTAGGCATCCTGTACATCTGCCAACGGAAGTGCCAGAACGACAATATCACGCTTGGCGGCTGCGCTGAACAAATCGCGTTCAATTTTGTCGCTCAGCCCCATTTTGCTGGCATCTTCGCGTACACCCGTCCGCATATCAGCGCAAGTGACTTCGAAGACATGCCGCGCGTCTTTGCGCTCGTTGTAACGCTTGAGCGCTAAGGCTACCGATGTCCCAATCCGTCCCAAACCCAATACCGCCACTGTTACGTTCGCCATGACAACCTCAACCTATAAACTCGATTTCAATTCTTATCGTCTGCCTGTTGTAAGCGTTTCAACCATTCCGATTGGGAAGGTGTCGGCGCAACCTCGCCTTTGATGGCGTGATGAGCCGCCAACCAGCAGTCCACATCCGATGCACCTGCCGCCCGCAGCAGTTCAGCGCTCCAAAGTGGATGCTGTTCGTAAACTACAAACGGACGCTGCCACAGGTTCAATGGACTGCCTTTGCTCCATCGGTAGTAAAGGCTTGGCGCGACTGCTCGCACGATGACCGCCCAAGTCTTTTGCCAAACGCTAATGGGGTAACGTGACTTACCCACATCATGCAACAAAGCTACGATTGCTAGATCTGTGGGTGTATCACCCTGTGCCAGCACATCCCGCAGCACGGCTAAACTATGTAGTTGTTCACCGCGATCCATTTGGCGGAAGAGGGCCAGCAGCGGTGGTGATAAATAGCGTTCTACCAGCGCCCAATCGACTTCCTGCGAGAAGGCGAACAGCGCCCGTACACCCTGTTGTAAACGGTAAACCATCGGCACCGAAGTCATAGACTTGCCGCTTAGAAACCAACCAGTATACGGAAAAGCTGGGTACTCGGCTGACTAATCAAAATACCCAAAATATTAAACTGTCCGCCGATGAAACTCAGCAAAATCAGCAGCATAAACAGATAGTAACTGTTCTGTTGGTTGGCCTGCCACCACCGTGCTTGATCGGGTGGCAGCAAGGTATACATCATGCTCCAGCCATCCAACGGTGATAGGGGAATGATATTAAACAGCGCTAAAATGATGTTCAGAAAAATAATCTGAAACAAGACTTCGCCCACGATAGATGATCCATATAGTAGTTGAGGCGCAATGCGAAGCGGTATTGCAAACACGATTGCAATCAAGAGGTTCGAAATCGGTCCGGCTGCTACGGCTGCCAGATACCCCCAGCGCGGGTTACGCATGCGGTATGGATTTACAGGGGCAGAACCTAGAAAACCGAACCCGATAATCACACCCATAATGAAACCGATTGGATTAATGTGTACTAATGGATTAAGCGTCAACCGCCCTTGACTAGCACCCGTATTATCGCCCATACGGTAGGCTACATAGACGTGAGCATACTCATGAATGGTCATCCCAATTAAGAGTGCAATGGCACGAGCAAGCAAGCTGACAGGATTCAGGTCTAACAAGAGCAGCTCCACTTCTGCTAATCATGATTTTGCACCAGTATAGCACAGCCCTCGCCTCAGCTATAGACAAGTGTCACTGCAACAATAGTGCAACACACTGCGTAAATTGGGGTTGTATGTGTTATCATCGGTTCACTTTAAACGATGCTTGTGTAGGTGAAACACAATGTAAGAGTGAGCAATTAGTACGAGCCTACAGAATAGCAATTATGGTTTGGCACTCCATAGCAATCGTATGGTATAAAAATGTTCACGCTGAATTATCAGCACCGACAATCAATCGTGCTGTGCTAAATTAATTGTAATCATCATGGTCACTAACATTGAAGCTCAAAATAGCGAGGGATCTGCATGAAACGTATTCTTATTTTGTTCTCGGATACAGGCGGAGGCCACCGCGCTGCCGCTGAAGCCATCCGTGATGCACTCCTCATCCGCCACCCCAATGAAGTCAGTATCGAGATGGTCGATGTCTTCCGTACTTATTCTCCTTTCCCATTCAAGTACATGCCAGAAATGTATCCTTGGATCGTCAATCGCAGCAAATCAGGCTGGGGTGTCGGTTATGATTTCACCAACACACGCAATAAAGCCAAACTGATTCAACAAGGTATTTATGTCAGCCTCGAAAAAAGTTTGCTCAAGATGCTGCGCGAACATCCGGCTGATCTCATCGTTTCCGTCCATTCGCTGCTCACCCGCACCACCATGCAAGGGTTGATGCAATTTGAAAAACGCCCACCTTTCATGGTCGTTGTTACTGATCTGGTCTCAACTCACATGTTCTGGTATGACAAAGCCGTTGACCGCTGTTTGGTTCCTACCCAACCCGCTTATGAACGCGGTTTGCAAAGCGGTTTATCACCGGATCAAATGCGTGTGACAGGCTTGCCGGTGCATCCTAATTTTGCGGCACGACTGACAGATAAAGCCTCGGCTCGTAAAGAACTCGGATGGGATCCTAACTTGCCAGCAGTTTTAATGGTTGGTGGCGGTGAAGGTATGGGTGCGCTGTATGAGACTGCCCGTGCTGTCAACGATATGCGCCAAAAATGCCAGTTGATTGTGATTGCGGGGCGTAACACAGTCTTAAAACACAAACTCGAATCCGACCGTTGGCATCAGCCAACACATGTGTATCCATTCGTCACCAACATGCCAGTATTGATGGCCGCGTCCGATATACTTGTCAGCAAGGCTGGCCCAGCAACGATTAGCGAAGCCTGCATCGCGGGTCTGCCAGTGATTTTGTATGATGCCATTCCGGGGCAAGAAACCGGAAACGTGCAGTATGTCGTGGAAAATGATGCGGGTATTTATGCTCCTAGCCCGACCGAAGCCTCGGAAGCGGTTGCCAAATGGTTAGCCGAAGGGCCAGAAGGTCTTAAGCGCCATTCCGATAGCGCACGCAAACTGGGTCGCCCGAACGCGGTTTGGGAAATTGCCGATGAAGTTTGGGAACAGGCACAAAAACCACTTATCCCGACCAACCGCCGCAACATATTTATTGATTTCTCACGTCGCGTACCGATGCGTTCGAAGCGCTTCTAACGCCCGCCTAATTGTAATATGCTTTATAATGATAGGGGGAGTGGATAGTTGCACTCCCCCTTTTTCATAATTAAGGATGGAGATTCTCGATGCGTATTAAACGTTCCATTTTAGGAATGGTAGCGCTAATGTCCTTGCTAGTTGGCTCAATTTCAGTAGCCGCAGCACAGGATACAACGCCTGCCCCCGCGAAAATAGTTAACGATGAGGGTGGCCCGGTTTCGATTACGGGCAAAGTGACCTACACCAACGGATTTTTCACGTTGGGTGTTGATGAACCTCTGATTATTCTTGAGGATGAAGCCGGTTTTGTTGACCGTAATCGCGGCTTCCAAATTCCTGAAAAGTCACAGGTCTTAGGGAAAATTACATCCGACTTTTTCACTTCGCCCTTTACTTACAGTCTTGATCTGCCCATTGAACCTTCGGGTGACCTGCGTGATGTCGACCAGAACAGCAGCAAAGATAGCGGTGTGATGGTCTATGCCGTTGCTTACTGGAATAATATTTGGGGTGATCCGTTCCTTGAGAAGCGTGATCTGTTCGGTGGTGGTTGGTCAGGGGCGTATGCCTCCTTCCGTATTGACCCCAATCCTTCCGCTAAGGCCGAAGTGACTGGCGGTACATACATTATTTATGCGCCGGATGACAAGCAAGGTTTCCCCTCTGGCTTCGGTGATGACAAGAAGCTGTTCACAAAAGATGATCCAATTGTCACGATCCCCAAGGGTTACACCATCGTCAATATGGACACCGATCCGTTCACATTTGACCGTACCAAGAACCCTGTAATCGACCTTATTGAAGGTGAAGGCTCAGCTCAGGATGATTTCTCGAACCTCAGCTATACCAAAGCCCTTGATGCGATGGTCGAGATGTTCCGCACCAAATATGCCTACACCGAATTTAAGCATATTGACTGGGATGCTAAGAAGGCTGAGTTCATGCCTCGTTTCGAAGATGCTGAGAAGAACAACGATTCAGCAGCTTATCAACAGGCGTTGCGTGACTTTATCTGGTCGATCCCCGATGGACATCTGAGCGCTCCGGTTGATAACACCGAATTTACTGAGGCTATCGGCGGCGGTTTGGGCATGGCAATCCGTGAATTGGACGACAAGCGCGTTATTGTCAATTACATTTTGGACGGCGGCCCAGCCGATGTAGCAGGAATCAAACTCAAAGCCGAAATCCTATCTATTAACGGCACCCCGATTGATAAAGCGATTACTGACACCGTGCCGTGGTCATCACCCTTCAGCAGCGATCATGTGCGCCGCTTGCAGCAGTTAAGGTATGTTATTCGTTTCCCACTTGATACCGATGTAACTGTCGAATACAAGAATCCGGGCGACACCAAGAGTAGCACAGCAGACATGAAAACGGTCGGTGAACGAAACAGCTTGAGCTTCTCGTCCTTCGCCAGAGGTACAACCGGCTTTGAATTACCTGTTGAATATCATGTGTTGGACAGTGGTTATGTCGTGGTCAAGATCAACAGCTTTGCCGATAGCTCACGCTTGACGATCCAGTTGTGGGAACGGCTAATCGATACGCTTAACCGCGCACAGATGCCCGGATTAATCATCGATATGCGCCAAAATGGTGGTGGCAGCGGATTCCTTGCTGACCAAATGGCCGCCTATTTCTTCAACGATGCATTGGATGTGGGTAATACTGCAACTTATGACGCCTCATTAGGGGACTTCTATGCTGACCCGAATCTGGAAGCCAAGTATATCCTCCCACCGGAAAATCTGCGTTATAACGGTAAGATAGCCGTGTTGGTCGGGCCGAGTTGTAGCAGCGCATGCGAATATTTCAGCTATGACATGACGCTCCAAGATCGCGCAGCTATTGTTGGGCAATATCCAACCGGCGGCTTGGGTGGTGGTCAGGCGACCTACGCCATGCCTGATGGAGTTCAACTTCAATACTCTATCGGTCGTAATGAAAATGCCAAAGGTGACATTATCATCGAAGGCGAAGGTGTAAAGCCGACCGTTCAGGTTCCGGTTGACGAAGAAACCCTCTTTTCCGCAGGCGATCCGGTGCTTGATGCCGCCGTAGCCTATCTGGATAAGGCAATTCAGTAAACTTTTACTGAAATTCAGCGAACAATTAAAAGTGAGGGCGTGTCTTATGACATGTCCTCACTTTTATTTTGTGCAGAGTAAATACAATTTTTCTTGCTCTGCAAGGATTTCTTCTGTACTATGACTTCACCTGTCGTTTACTTTTTCATCCCATCTGGAGGTTAAACTATTTATGAAAGCTGTCATTCTCGCAGCCGGCAAAGCAACTCGACTGCGTCCTGTAACACTGACTATGCCTAAAGCACTTGTCCCTGTTGCCAATAAGACCCTCATCGGCTATGCCTTTGATGTGCTTAAAGCGGCGGGTTTCCTCGATATTGGTATCGTCGTCAATGAACTGGATTCACCCATCCCACAAACATTGGGCGACGGTTCATCACTGGGCATTCGTTTGTCCTACATTGTTCAGGCCGAGCAAAAGGGCTTGGCACACGCTATTAGCTTGTGCCGTGACTTCGTAGGTGATGATCCTTTTTGCGTCTTCC
This sequence comes from Aggregatilineales bacterium, assembly GCA_038251275.1. Classification (GTDB taxonomy): domain Bacteria; phylum Chloroflexota; class Anaerolineae; order Aggregatilineales; family Phototrophicaceae; genus CFX2. The sequence goes on along the minus strand of JBBSBM010000049.1, from coordinate 43,011 downwards.
TCGGCGACAATATCTTCCAAGATAATATGGCACCGATGTTCGCCAACTTCTTAAGTTCAGGCGCGGAGTCAGCGATTGCGCTTGGTGAGGTTTCTGACCCAACACGTTTCGGCATCGCCGAACTTAATGCTGATGGTTCAATTGCTAAAGTGGTCGAAAAACCCAAAGAACCGAAGTCCAATCTCGCCATTTCGGGTGTATATCTGTTCCGTCCAAGTGTTTTTGATGCGATTAGCCGCATCAAACCTTCGTGGCGTAATGAACTGGAAATTACGGATGCCATTCAGCAGCTTGTCGAGGATGGTCATCGCGTGGATTCGTACAAAATCAAAGGCTGGTGGGTTGATGCAGGTAAGCCCGACTCAATCGTTCTCGCCAACCAATTGGTGCTGGAAGAACTGCCTTATACGCCAGCCAACGAGGATAAAACCCAGATTATCGGCAACTCGACCGTGACGCACCGTGTCATTCTCGGCAAGAACAGCCAAGTGATTGACAGCATCATTCGTGGGCCAGTCATCATCGGCGACAATGTCATTATCAAGAATAGTTATGTTGGCCCGTATACCGCACTGGGTGATAACGTCAACATCGAAAACAGTGAGATCGAAGCCAGCATCGTGATGAAGAACTGCACGATTCGCAACATCAAAGGTCGTATCGACTCCAGTCTGTTAGCGGATAACGCCCAACTATCATCCACCAACCATATGCCTGCCACGCACCGTTTTGTCCTCGCAGAAAATAGCTACGTGCAACTTTAATCCCCACAAATTGTTATATGGTGTAGGAAGAAGAAATCACGGAAAAGGCGTGCCTTTTCCCTACACCATTTATCCTCATCCACAGGAAAATCTACCATGTCACAACGCGCTCAAGAACTCAAAACGGCATTGGCTGAAAGTCACCAGCATCTGAACCATGTGCTTGATCTGGTTGGTGATCGTTGGGATACGCAGGTTTATACCGAAGGCGCAGCGTGGACAGTTCAGCAGTTAGCTATTCACCTGATGATTAGCGATAAAGCCCAAACCACTATGGCGATGAAAATTGCGAGTGGTGAAGAAGGTGTTCCGGCTGATTTCGATTTGGAGCGCTACAACCGGCGTTCGGTGGAAAAATGTGCTGATGCCAGCATCGCCGATGTTCGGCAGGGTTAGCCACAAGTTTTGCCGAACGTGAGGCTTGGCTCGACACAATTGATGATGCCACGCTTGATAAGAGTGGTCGGCATGGGTCGGGTAGAATTTTAACTGTCGCCCAAATTCTACAAGTCATGGCTGACCACGAACACGATCATGCCAATGATATTGCGAAGGTGTTGAATATTCAGTAATCATCAGTTTAATAAAGCATGATTCTTAAAGTCTGTACTAAGTAGCTCATCTATATGCTTAAATTCTCCACTTTAATATCGATTGTTTTGATGTTGATTTATGTTTCTTTAGCTCATGTTAGATTACAAGCCAAAGTAACATTGCAGGCGTCTACAAACGACAAAATTGTATTTTCGATGTCGCCAGATGGTTGTGGCAACTCTCCACAACTCATGCTTCCAGACGATGCTTGTGATACACCCGACGAAATTTTTACGATGAACCCGGATAGCAGTGATATTCAACAATTGACCTCTAATGAAGTGGATGACTCTGAACCGATATGGTCACCTGATTTGACCAAAATAGCTTTTTTATCGGCAAGAGACGGGAACGAACACGAGGAAGTCTATGTCATGAATGCGGATGGGACTAATCCAATTCGTTTAACTAACAATAATGGTTTACATACTGATTTGGCTTGGTCGGGAAACAAAATTGCCTTCAGAACAAGTAGAGATGGTAATAGTGAAATCTCTGTCATGAATGACGATGGTTCTAGCCCAATCAATTTAACGAACAATAACTCACAAGATTATCAACCCGCATGGTCACCAAACGGACAAAAAATCGCCTTTATATCCGATAGAGGCGGCTTCTCTGATCTTTATGTGATGAACGTAGATGGAAGTAGTCCAGTGCGTTTAACCACAATTGGCGCAAGTGATTATAGCCCTAGCACTCCCCAGTGGTCTCCGGATGGCAGTATGATTGCCTTTCGAAATAACCCCAACTTGGATCTTTATAAGATCAATGCGGACGGAACGAATATGACTCAGATTACGGTTAGAGCAGGTGGCGTTTTCAGCTTCGCGTGGTTAGCGAATAACAATCAAATTGCTTACTAATCAGTAGAGTCCGGTATTTATGTCATCAACATTGATAGTACTAATCAAACTTTCCATCAATATGACTGGTCTATCGTAATTCATTCCTTTAGCGCCCCTAGCAATTGGCAACCCATGTTCAACGCCACAACGCCTACTGCTACGGCAGCGGTCGCATCCTCAGTGTTGAGGAAATCATGAGGGTGATGGCTGACCACGAACGCGACCACGCGGATGACATTGCTAAAGTTTTGAATATTCAATAAATTCAGCAGGTTAATAAAACGTTTCGCTTTGATTTGTCGGTTCAAACTTAATTGGCTGACAAATAGTCAGCCGATCAGAAGATTTGCCAACCCTTTACAAACCTTCAGGTTGGATTACGGTTAGTAAAAATCAGGTCGTAACAAATCATAACGCTTTTAAGGGTTACTAAAGGTCAAAAAATCCTATTTCTACCTGTTAAGACCTGTTTATCAGGTCACACCCCAAAGTTAGAAACGTTTCGCAGCCTAAAACTTCAATATCTCGCACATTCGCTCTCGAATATCAGCCATTGTTGGAATAACACCTTCCATCAACACCGTACTGAATGGTACAGGAACTGATGGTGCTCCCATTCGCTCAATTGGTGCATCCAAATACACAAATGCCTCTTTAGCAATGGTCGCCGCAATCTCAGCACCAAAGCCGCTGACCAAGATTTCCTCATGGACAATCAAGCACTTGCCGGTTTTTTGTACCGACTCTAAAACACATTCTTTATCCCACGGCATCAACGTCCGCAGATCAACAATTTCGATTGAACCTTCGACTTCGGTTGCAGCCTGTTCACACCGTTCAACCATGCCACCCCATGTCACGACGGTTAAATCACTGCCCTCTTGGACAATATGTGCTTTTCCAAATGGCACGATGTAATCATCACCCGGATAAGGTCGTCTGGCCCAACTGGCATCCAACATCGCCCGATGTTCCAAGAAAATCACCGGATCATTACCTCGCAAAGCTGCCCGCAATAAACCAACAGCATCCTCAGCATTCGATGGCACAGCCACCATCCAACCCGGTTGATGCACATAAGTCGCTTCGCTGGTCACACTGTGCCAAGGATCACCAATTCGACGATAACCCCCTGCCATCCGAATGACCATTGGTGCAGCAAAACGGTTATTGGTTCGCCATCGAATCGTTCCGCAGTTGTTGATCTGTTCGGTTGCTGGATCAGCATACTTGCGGTACTGAATTTCCGGCACAGGCATCAATCCCGCATACGCCATGCCCACTGCCCGACCAATAATGCCCTCTTCTGACAGACTGGTATCAAAGACTCGCTTCTCGCCATGTGTCGCCTGCAAGCCCAACGTCGCTGCATGAACACCACCCTTCATGCCCACATCTTCGCCAAACACGACGCATCTTGGGTTCACATGCAGCTCAACATCTAACGTCCGTCGAATCGCTTCCAGCATATTCAACCGTCTTGGATCAGGTGGATTAGGTGTTGTGTTTCCTTCAGGCAGTTCGATGCCTTCCGGCAATATTCCGCCAATCAATTGTGGTTCGCCTTGTACGGCAAACACCCTGTCAGTAACAGTATTCGACTCAGCAAATGGATGTGCCATTGCTGCATCCCGTGCTGCCAAAACCCCGGCTTTCACATCTGCTTGCAACTGAATCCACTGGTCTTCGCTCATCAACTCCGGCACAAGATACTTTTTTAATGCTGGAATTGGGTCACGCTCCCACTCTGCCGCTACCGTTTCCGGTGATTTATAGGCTTGGTTATCGACACTGGAATGCCCTGAAAGTCGTGGCACAGCTAACCGCAGCAATGCCGCTCCTTTGCCTGCACGCACATGCTCAACGGCTGCAACGACCAAATCAGCCGTTTCGGTTGGTTGTGTACCGCTGCCATCCCAAATGGCTAGATTTTTAAAGGCGGCCAAATTCGCCGCAATATCGGCTCCCGGTGTTTGTGTTGGTGTCTGTACGGATATGGCATAGCCGTTGTCTTCCACGACAAACAAAACTGGCAGCTCCAAGGTCGTGGCAATCGTTAAGGCTGACCAGAAGCCGTTGCTGGCTACTGCACCATCGCCGCTAAACACAACCGACATACTGTCAGTCAACTCGGCTTCGCCAAGCTGCTCGACACGGTAACGAATGGCCTGCGCCCAACCGACTGCTGGTGTAAACTGTGCCCCAACGTCGGCTGCCATTGGCAAGATGGTCGCCCGTTCACGTCGTGGCAAATTAAACACCACACCAATGTCTCGTCCATCACTGAAGCCGCCAGCCCGTGCCATATCAGAGGCAAGTGCCTCTTCAATCGTCAACCCACTACCAAAAACAAAGGGTCTTGAACGATAATAAGCACTCGCGGCATCAAAAGGCCGTGTCATCAATTGACTTAGCAGCACCTGACCAAGTTCGTGGCCTCGTGCGGAAAATTGGTAATTGATATACCCTTGGGGAACCAGTTCTTGTTCTTCTAACTCATCTACAAAACGCGAGGTTAAGACCAGTCTTGCGACTTCAACCCAATCGAAAGCTGGATGTAATGCGCTCAAATCATTTGCTCCAGAAAGTTATTGCCAGTAATAAGTGAACATCGTTAACGTCCTGAATGTATCTATACTATAAGCCCTTTTCAATACCTCGCTCCGATAACGAATACCCTGAGCGAATAAGTTCGTATATTTTGATCGAATAACCAAAAGGATTGTACATGGAAAACAAGTTACAAGAACTCAAAACACGTTTGTTGGAAATCAACGACCTAAACAGTGCCGCAGCCCTGCTCTCATGGGATCAATCGACATATATGCCGCCCGGTGGTGCTGAAGCTCGTGGACGACAAATGGCAACCCTCGGCAAATTGGCACAAGAAAAGCTGGTTGACCCCGCAATTGGTAAACTGTTGGACGATTTGCGTTCCTATGAAGACGGTTTGCCCTACGAATCGGATGATGCCAGTCTGATTCGTGTTTCGCGCCGCACGTTTGAACAAGCGGTGAATATCCCACCGTCATTCGTCGCTGATTTCACCAACCACAATGCACTCTCATACCAAGCATGGACGGAAGCTCGTCCAGCCAATGACTTTAACCGTGTCCGTCCGCTGTTGGAAAAAACACTCGATTACAGCCGTCAAATGGCCGAGTTTTTCCCCGGTTATTCACACATTGCAGATCCGCTAATTAACTTTGCCGATTATGGCATGAAAGCCAGTGAAGTCAGTGGCATTTTCGCCCAGCTTCGTCAAGAACTGGTGCCACTTGTCAAAGCAATTACCAGCCAACAAGCGGTAGATGACTCGTGCCTACGTCAATTCTATCCACAGCAGCAGCAGCTTGATTTTGGCCTCAAAGTCATCAAGAAATTTGGTTATGACTTCAATCGTGGTCGGCAAGATTTGACGCATCATCCTTTCATGACCAAATTCTCACTCGGAGATATTCGAATCACCACACGCGTTCATGAAGACGATTTGGGTGATGCGCTGTTCAGCACGATGCACGAATCGGGTCATGCGATGTACGAAATGGGTATCAATCAAGCCTATGAAGGTACGCCACTGGCTGGTGGCACATCATCCGGTGTTCACGAAAGCCAATCACGGTTGTGGGAAAATATCGTCGGACGCAGCCGCGGCTTCTGGGAACATTTCTATCCGCGTTTGCAGGTGGAATTCCCCGAACAATTAAGCAATGTCTCGCTGGACACTTTCTACCGCGCTATCAATGTGGTTAAGCGTTCGCTGATCCGCACCGATGCTGATGAGGTAACGTACAATTTGCACGTTATGATTCGCTTCGATCTAGAAATGCAGATGCTTGATGGTTCGCTTTCGATCCGCGACTTGCCGGAAGCATGGCATGAACGCTACGAAAACGATCTGGGCATTACCGCACCTAGCGATCAAGATGGTGTGCTGCAAGATGTTCACTGGTATGCCTTCACCATTGGCGGTGTGTTTCAGGGCTATACGCTCGGTAATATCCTCAGCGGTTTATATTACCAAAGTGCGCTGCAAGCCCATCCTGAAATCCCTGCACAAATCCAGCAAGGCCAGTTCGATACGCTGCATAATTGGCTGCGAACGAATATATACCAGCACGGCAGCAAATTCACTGCCGCCGAACTCACCGAACGGGTCACTGGCGGCCCACTGCGGATTGAACCTTATATTCAGTATCTCAAGACCAAATATGGCGAACTGTACAAGTTAGACTAACACTAGGAAACAAAAAGGGCATGGTTAGAACACCATGCCCTTTTTGTTTAGCATCTGATTTAACTAGCCAGATTTCGCTGGAATAATCAATTCCTGACCGGGATTAATCCGGTTGGGGTTCGAGATATTATTGGCCTTCTGAATAGCATCGGCAGTTACGCCAAACTTCAACCCAATGGTATAGAGCGTATCACCGCGTTTGACCACATAGGTCTGGCTGCCGCTCGGTAAAGCTGTCGCTGGGCTAGCTGGTTCAGCCGTTGGTTGAGTGACGTTTGTATCCGTGTTTCCGCCATTTGTAGGTGTACAACCGGCTATTTTCAGTACATCACCCGGTTGAATAATATCACTGGTTACCTGTGGATTAGCCTCTTTGAGCTGCGCCACTGTAATCTGATACTTCACCGCAATACGATACAAAGTATCACCGGGTGCCACTGTATGCGTACAACCCCCTGCTACATCAATCGGAGCAAAAGCTGTAGGTGTCACCAAACCTGATGGAGTCGCACCTGACTCACTTGTGCCAGTCGCGGCAAAAATCGGCACCTGGGTAATTGGTCCTAGTGGACCTGATGGTGTGATGAACTGTCCATCAGAAGGGGTTCCCTGTGTGTCCACTATCTGCCCATTTGAATCCGTAGTCGGTAAAAGTGGCGTTTGTGTTACCAGCGGCGCTATCGTCGCTGAAATGATGGTCAAGGCAACGGGCGGATTACCACTATCGGTAGTGGTGTTGTCCGGCAGCGTGTTAAACGTTGGTGTATTTAAAATTTCTCCCTGCGCATCACCGCTACGGTTAGCATCTGTTGGCAAAGGAATGGTGGTTGCAGGCTCATTTATGACTTGATCAGGGACACTGATTGGCTCTTGCAAAGCTGTTCCCGCTTGCTGAAAACAACCCGCCAGCGCGAGAGCAAGTGGAACGATACATAACGCAAATCGGTTTCGGAAACGCATACTGCATAACTTTCGTTTCATATTCGTTATATGCCCGTCAACAGCATACTACAAAGCATTAATCTAAGCAAAGTCTCAATGCATAAGTCTTGAATTTACAGGGGTCGCAAGATACAGTATATATAAACATTGACGATCAACATTAAGCTATTTCTAAAGAGGTTGTGCCTGTGGCTTCAGAGGTTAAAACGCGAATTCTTGTCATTGACGACGAAGCAGATATGCAGGAATTGATTCGTCTCATTCTTGAACGTTGGGGCTATGAACTAATTCAAGCAATGAATGTCACAACTGCTGTAGAAGTGTTACGCCAAAAACCTCTACCTGACCTCGTGCTACTTGACATGATGCTGCCGGACATTGATGGATTAGAGTTGCTGCGACAAATTCGCGAGACAAAAGTCTTTGATAACCTTCCCGTAATCATTGTATCGGCGCTTGCTGACTCCGACCGTATCCGCAAGGGGCTGGATATGGGTGCTGACCGATACATTACCAAACCTGCTATTGGCCATAACCTCCTTAAAACGGTGCAAGAAGTTCTGAAAACGGGACGGCGAACAACCCCTTAATTTATGGGACGTTGAAGTTCATAAACAGCAAATGGTGCTCGATAATAAGTTTCAGCTATTTTAAAGTTTGCCGCACGCAGTGCTTTCAGCCATTCGCTAGCATCAGCCCAATCAGGCACAACAAAATAACGGGGTGCGACATCAGCCTGCAACAAAGCATCGACTGATAAGGCTTGAGGTGTTGGATAATAGACCCGCCTTTTATCTGACCATGTTCCCATGTAATATCCCAGTTCCCATCCAAGCCAATGGTCATAAATGATCGCACCTAAGCGCTGGCTGTTCAGATAATCAGCTACTTGTTCAATCCCATTATGACGACCGTTGTCACCGCCAATGGGCAACTTATTTTCACTGGCTATCCACGCCGTAGGCAGACCTAACACTAACAACATGACTACGAAAGTTTGGATCTTTGCACTTTTGTAGCCTTGAGTTAATAAAGTGATTCCCCGTGCAGTTAAAAGCGCTGCAGATGGCAAAATCAGCAATAAATAGCGATCATAAATATTGATCGCTACAAGCCAATGAACCAACATGTAGATGACGACATAGGCAGCTAAGGCGACATCAATCCAACTTTCACCTGACATTGAAATGCGCCAACGTTTGATTAATCCGATAACCGCGATACCACCAAAGGCAGCAGTTACGATACCTGCGCCAAACAAATACTGCCCAAATTGCCACCACTCAACTAATCGTGGCAGCAGTTCATCCAAGCGAGCTAACCGACCGGGGTCATTGTTGACGGTCGCCAATGTCCACATGCTGGTTTCTTGCCCGCGTGCGCCATCCCAAATAAATAGCAACCCGATTCCCAAAAGAATTGGCAGCACAAACCGTAGCGCTTTTGTCAGCGATAATCTGCGTCCAATACGGCGTTCACATATCCACCCGATTCCAATTATGAGCGGCACATACAGCAGCGCTTGTTGTTTGCACCAGAACCCCAGCGCCAGCCATATCCCCGCCCATAACCAGCTTCGTCTGCTTGCCATCCATAGGGCTACGACAATGCAGAGTAACATCAATCCATCAGTAAAAGCAGTCGAACTAAAGGCTATCGCCAAGGGTGATAAAGTCACCAATAAGGATGCAATATACAATGTCGATTGGCCCGGTTTTTTATCACCCTGATAAAGTTGTTTTGCCAGCGTGTACATGACCGCAACCAACAAGATGCTGGCAAATATGCCCGGTATACGCGCAGCAAATTCCCCAATCCGATTATCAAGATTTAAAACGCCGTTAGGCAGCGGCTGAATACCAAAGGCGGTTAGAGCCAAGACATTGACATAAATTGTTAGCGGCGGCTTATCCAGTGATCCATGCAGCAGCCAATCCCCTTGCACAGCCGCTTGCCGCGCGAAGCTCACAAACAACGCCTCATCAGGATGAAAGCGAACATCTTGGCCTAATGCGTGAAAACGAAGCACAGCCGCTAACAGCAACAGGGCAACAATGCCGAAGTGCTGCTTATTTGCCAAAGTGTTCCCGTAAATAATTGAGTGCCACTTGGTCAATCAGGTCGGTGTTGCCTTCGAAGTTCCAACGTTCTTCCAGATTTTCATTGCTAACCAGCGACCAAAAGGCTTGCTTACTGGCGGTGTCCCATATTCCGGTAGTTTCTTGTTTCAGATAACCCTGCGTTTGCAACCAGTGTTGAATTTCGCGGGCGATGTCTGAAGTAATCGAAGTCAAATCTTCCGTTTTTGGTCGTCCGAAAAATAAGTGATGCGTAGTCACTAATTTCTGCAACTTTTTGACCGGTTCAGGATCATCGTCGATACGAGCATCCAAATAATGGTCATTATCGCCGCCATAGCCGCCATTGATCTTCTTGACCAGCACGCCTGCCCCTTGCTTACCGCGTCGATCACCCCCTGCCTCGTCACCCGCTAACAGTGCTGCCACCAAACGATCAGCCAGTTCGCCGCAAGCAGCTTTGTAAGCCTCTGCCATCGCTGCAACCACTTGCGACCCAGCCAATATGTTGCCTTGACAGCTAAAGCCTTCGCCGACAATATGCCCTGCCCAATCGAAACAGTCTTTGCCGGTGTGAGCGGCTGTTCCACCATTACGATCTACGATGCCAACTTGACGATCTTCGCGCTTGGGATCATTTTCCAGCAGTGCTTCAAGAGTCTCGGTTGCACTTTTTCCCTGTGCTAGCAGCGCTAGACCATCAGGGCCAAACCCGATTTTGCAGTATGCCTGTGTCGCCACTGCTCCCGCGCCAGCTTGCGCCCAATTGACCACGCCGCCTACTCCTAAAAACTTACTCGCGACACCCACGCCCCATGATTCTTCCATTGGATCATACGCCACTATCGAAAATGTCATCGTTGCCCTCTCATTCCAAGTTCACAGAATGTTATAATCAAATCTTTGTCATTCAAAATCATACCGATACCCAGCCAACCACGCCAGAACACCTTTATGAAAGTGAGCTAAGCGCATGAACTTCTCCGACATCAAAGCCGTCGTCAGTGATATGGATGGGGTTCTGTGGCGAGGCAACGATCCGTTACCCGCGATGGTATCCTTGTTCCAAATGCTTCGGACGCGTGGTTTGCCTTTCGTGCTGGCAACCAACAACAGTATGAAAGCGCCGTCAGATTATGTCGCTAAGCTGGCGAAGCTCGGTGTGCAAGATGTGCGTGAAGATCAGGTCATCACTTCGAGTACGACCACCGTAAGTTATATGAAAAACACCTTTCCGGCAGGTACACCCGTTCATGTGTTAGGTGGTGATGGACTTCGGCGATTGCTGATTGAGGGGGGATTCATATTAGTTGATGCTGCTCCTAAAGCGGTTGTTGTCGGTCTTGATACCACGTTCACTTATGACAAGCTCAAACGTGCCTCATTGCTTATTCAAGCAGGTGCTACTTTTATTGCGACTAATCAAGACGATACCATCCCAACACCTGAAGGTCTGGCCCCCGGTGCAGGTACGATTGTGGCGGCGCTAAAAGCCGCTACCGGTCAAGTTCCACTGGTCATGGGCAAACCGGATGCGCCCATGTTCCAAGCTGCCCTGCGATTACTCGGTACAACACCTGCTCAAACATTGATGATTGGCGACAGACTGAACACCGATATTACCGGCGCTGCTCTTCTCGGCTACAAAACGGCACTGGTTCTCACCGGCGTTTCCACCCGTGCCGATGTGGAGGTGAGTGCAGTTAAACCGGATGTAATCTATGCGGATTTAGCAGCGCTGTTAGAAGCGTGGAACTAATCAGTTTCCTGTTCTAGCAAACGCATCTTTACGCATACACAACTTGTTTCAAGGTTGGCACGGGTTTTTTCAGTCAAATAGGGATGCATGCGGCGGATTAAATCCGTTAGCGGAAGTTGTTCGTTGGTGAATGGCTCGGCATGTGCGCTGACTTGCTTTCCTTTGAGGTTGAGTTGAACGTCTGCACCACCGATTAAATTGCGCCACCATTTGCGATCTTTTTGGGTAAATACGATCAGTTCACCGCCTTCTTGTTTATATTCCAGCGGGGTCGTGTAAACTTTACCAGTCTTCCGTACGGTCACACTCAATAACAAAATGTGCTTACTCGCAAAGAAGTGAAGTGGCGATGCCAGCAGTGGCTTCATAATCAAATTCGCGAGTTGGTTCAAGAATTTTCGCATCTTGGTCTATCTCCTTAAATGATCTCACTATAGCCATTTGTACTTGAAGCAGGCAGTTATAGAGACCATTCTAAATGGGTGATTTTCTTCCATATACGCGATCTGTTACAATGATACGGGATTTATTTTATGCATATTTTTAAGGGAGTCATATCTTGCAATACACTCAGATGGGACGCTCTGGCTTAAAGGTTAGCCGTCTTTGCCTCGGCACCATGAACTTTGGGCCGGAAACCACCGAAGCCGACAGCTTCGCCGTGATGGACAAGGCGATTGAACTCGGCATTAATTTTTTTGATACCGCGAATGTATATGGCTGGAAAAAAGGTGAAGGCGTCACCGAGCAAATTGTTGGTCGCTGGTTTACCCAAGGCGGTGGTCGCCGCGAAAAAACGGTTATCGCCACCAAAGTTTACGGTGACATGGGCGATTGGCCAAATGAAGGAAAACTGTCTGCGTTGCACATCAAATGCGCTTGCGAAGCCAGCCTTAAACGCCTGCAAACCGATTACATTGACCTGTATCAGATGCACCACATTGACCGTGCAACACCGTGGGAAGAAATTTGGCAAGCGATGGAACAACTTGTCCGCGAAGGTAAGGTTTTATATGTTGGCAGCAGCAACTTTGCGGGTTGGCATATTGCCCAAGCTAATGAAATCGCCAAAAATCGGCACTTCATGGGGTTGATCTCTGAGCAAAGTTTATACAACCTTGCAGCACGTACCATCGAACTTGAAGTTGTACCGGCTTGCGAAAGTTATGGGTTAGGCATTATTCCTTGGAGTCCTCTAGCAGGTGGTATCCTCGGCGGTACAAAGGGAGAAGGTCAACGACGTAACCGGTCAACCGCTAAGACAGAAAAAGCTGACCAACTGGCGGCCTATGAAACATTCTGCGAAAGCATTGGCGAAAAGCCTGCGGATGTGGCTTTAGCATGGCTGCTCAATAATCCGATTGTGACTGCTCCGATTATCGGGCCGCGTACAATGGAACAATTTACGGGCAGTCTTCGTGCGTTGGATATCAAATTTAGCGAAGAACAACTTAAAAAACTCGATGAAATTTGGCCGGGGCCGGGTGGCGCAGCGCCAGAAGCCTACGCCTGGTAACACCCATTGGGGCAAGGTCAACTTGCCCCTTTCCACATTGACTATGAACCACTCCCAACTGACACGTCGCAGCTTCTTAAAAATCCTCACAGCAGCTTTCCTTGTTCCGCATCTACAACAGCCGAGTGGCCCAAATGATTGGGATCAAGAAACTGAACTGGCGAAGAGTATTCGCGAGTATTTAGAAGGTACATTTGCGGGTCATGACATGGCGCTGGATTTCCGGCGCATCAATGCCCAGAACAATCAGGAATTCCGCATCCAAATTCAAGCGGATAAGTTGTATCCGGTGGCAAGCTGCTTCAAGGCGTGGGTGACCTTGTACTATTACCTGAATACGCCAAAAGATCAATGGAAAGATACGCAGGGAACACCGCTTTATAGTACGGTTGTCTTTAGCAACAACACGGAAACTGGAACAGTGCTGGTCGACGTGGCACAGCGGGTAGCGAGTGGTGGCAATCCAATCCAAAAGTTTAATAACTTCTTGATACGCACGATGGGCATGAACAATGGCATGCATACTTGGGATTGGCCGGGAAGTCCAACGGTTGGCTTTAGTGATGAGCGTTTTGCACCGTCGATTAACCGTAGTATGCTCTACAAAGGTGACTTTTATTTAGTGGATAATCTGTTCACGGTGACGGATTTGGCACATGGTTACGATGTGTTGCAAAGAGGGCAAACTTTTGCGCGGTGGGATGCCATGCATGAAGCGATTTTAGCGACTGTTTCACTGCTTACTGTTCCAGCATCCGATTATTTATCACCAATGGAATATGTTTTTTCGCAGGGCTATATGGGAAAAGACGGCATTTTACCGGAAACCGATTTACCAAAGGGTTTAGGCCGTGTGATTGATGATGCAGGTGTGGTGACGGTTGGTGATGCACATTACATCATAGCCTTTATGTCGATGGGCGAAGGCGAGTCGGTTGTACGGGATGTCTTGAACGGCATTGCCAAAATGATCGACATATATGAACGTGGTCGTCCAACATTGGCAACACCATTTTATAATGGTTAATTGCCTGATAAACAGGCGATAACAGGTAACATTAAGGAGATTATTACAAAACCTACTAACGTGGATTAGTCTTGTAGGCTGACTCATCTTTTCTCTGACGGCAGTGTAGATTGTTCAGTGCAACCACAAAACTCTTTTGCGCCTAATTTCGTGATCAGAACAGCTACAGCAAATGGGTCTACTCTATTTTGCCATCTTGATCTGTCTGTTCCTTGACTAATAGCTTGTATTATTTGGACAATCTGTTCAGGCGTATTTTTGTTTATATCCTCACCTAAAAGATGGCACAGCCAATCATCCTTGCAAAGCGCTTGTTGAACTTCTGAAAAATAATCTTTCGAATATCCGCTCTTAAATAACTGCGGGTATTGGTGAATGAATGTAACAGCCAAATCCTTTTTGGAGAACCTATTTATTAGTGACTCAAACGTCACATTAATAAAACGAAATGTTTCAATCCAACTAGCCGTTTGAGATATTGGGGTAAGCTGAGATTCTATATGATCAATGAGGTCGGATTTACTCATACTTTTGTATTCATCTATATATCGGTAAGTGAGTTCGTTAATTTCTTCGACCTTAATTGATTTATGTTTATTGACACTCATATTTGGTTCCTCCTCTCAAGTGTTTCAGGCTATCGGCTAAAAATTACCTGCCGCGTTATGAGCTTGACGAATCGGTTCAGGCAAACGGTATTTGGGAGTACAGCGCATGACCAAATCGAGTGCGGTGGGCAAATCGGCTAAATGCCCCGGTGAAATATAGACGGGCTTTACACCCTGCCGCGTTCGCAGCACCGCGCCGATAACATCGCCTTTGTGATGCACCAAACTCCATGCGCCGCGTTCTTGCGCCGGTTCATCATAAGTTCCCAAGAAATAGGTCTTGCCGCAGCCAATAGTCGGTTTTTGCAACCACACGCCCATATGACTGGCGATACCGATGCGGCGTGGGTGCATGATGCCCATGCCATCAAAGATGAACACATCCGGCTCATTTTTGAGATTTTGAAAGGCTTCTTCTAACACTGGTCCTTCTCGATAAGTGAGCAAACCGGGGATATAGGGAAATGGTGTAGGACGCTTCGCTAACACCGTTTCAATCACTTCAAGTTCGGGGTAGCGCAGGATGACGACTGCCGCCTGCGACACATTATCTTTAACGCTGACATCCACACCTGCGACGAGCTTTACTGATGCAATATCAATCGGCTGGTCGCTGATAACTTCTGAGGCGAGTGTTTTTTGGAGTTCCACAGCTTCTTGCGGGCTGACATTCCAATCATGTCGGTGATTAATGTGCATATGATTTGTTTTCCATAAAAATCCGATTATACCCCAAACAAAAACGCCGGATCGTTTCCAATCCGGCGTTCTGAGATGCTCTGCTTTTGGGGTTTAGCCCAAATTTATTCCATCGAATCTCCGGCGAGGCTGAGTAAGCCCGTACCCATTTTGGGCATGCGTGACTTCTCTTCGTCCTTACCGAACTTGATCACTTCCCCACTTTCAGAAATGGCTTCGACAGCCAAACCGAGGCTTTGGAGTTCCTTCACCAACACGCGGAAGCTGGTCGGGATGCCCGGTTCTTCAATCGGCTCACCCTTAACAATCGCTTCGTAGGTCTTTACACGCCCTTGCACATCGTCAGACTTGACAGTGAGCATTTCTTGCAGCGTGTAGGCTGCGCCGTAAGCTTCCAGCGCCCACACTTCCATTTCACCGAAGCGCTGACCACCGAACTGTGCCTTACCACCCAACGGCTGTTGCGTGACCAAGCTGTAGGGGCCAGTCGAACGGGCATGGACTTTATCTTCGACCAAATGCGCCAACTTGAGCATATGGATCAAACCAACGGTTACGGAACGGTCAAACGGTTCACCGGTGCGTCCGTCATACAGCGTGTGCTTTCCATAGATCGGCACTGGCTTACCGGTGTCGAACATGGTTTGGTCAGCAATGCGCTTCAACTCTTTATAGTCGAGATCCGGCGCAATTTCCTGCTCAGGATTTGCCCACAGGCTCCACTCGCGCAGTGAAATCAACAGTGAGTATTCATCGCGACGCTGACGTTCCGGCATAGCAATGTCGGTTGTAACGAACAGCAATGCGCTTTCGGGATCGTAACCCTTTTCGCGCAGCCACTCGGCCAGTACTGCACGGCGCGCATAAACTTCATCAGTACGGAGCAGATCAGCATCGTACAAGCTATTCTGACCCAGCCAATCGTGGATATAAAGGCCGCGAATTTCTTTGTCATCTTCGAAGTCTTCAGGGTTATGTTCGAACCCATTCAACCAGTCCCATGCACGGTCGGTAATTTCCTTCCAAGCGCGGTCGATCATCCAAGCGCGACCGAGTTCTGCCTGAATTTCCGATTCCTTCGCACCGTCAAACACCGGAGTAATCGCGCGGAAACCCAAACGATCAGCCGCCCAACCCAAGTGAATTTCCAGTACCTGACCGATATTCATACGACCGGGAACACCCAGCGGGTTAAGGATGATTTCAATGGTGCGACCATCCGAAAGGTAAGGCATATCCTCGACCGGAACGATCTTGGAAATAACACCCTTGTTACCATGACGACCTGCCATCTTATCGCCGACGGTCAACTTACGCTTCTGGGCGACACCGACGCGTACCATCTTTTCGACACCTGCTGGCAAATCAGGATGTTCGTCGCGGGTGAAGGTCTTGACATCCACGACCTTACCCTTCTCACCGTGCGGCAAGCGCAGTGAGGAGTCTTTCACTTCACGAGCTTGCTCACCGAAAATGGCGCGCAGCAGTTTTTCTTCAGGACTGAGTTCTTTTTCGCCCTTGGGCGTAATCTTACCAACGAGAATATCATTCGGGCCGACTTCGGCACCGACGCGGACGATACCGAATTCATCCAAGTCCTTGAGGGCATCTTCACCGACATTCGGAATGTCGTAGGTGATTTCTTCCGGTCCTAGCTTGGTATCGCGGGCTTCGAGTTCATGCTTCTCAATGTGGATACTGGTGAACTTATCATTCCGCAGCATTTCCTCGTTGATGAGCAACGCATCTTCGTAGTTACCGCCGTCCCATGAAAGGAAGGCACCCAAGACATCGTGACCCAGTGCCAAGTGACCGTGATCGGTTGACGAGCTGTCAGCAATGACATCGCCCTTCTTGACATATTGTCCCTTATACACAACCGGACGCTGATCAATGCAGGTCGATTGGTTGGAACGGTTGAACTTACGAAGACGGTAGATGTGTTCGCCGCCAGTTTCCTCGCGTAAGATGATACGATCACCCTGTACGCTGATGACTTCACCATTACGATCGGATACTAAGACCTGACCGCTGTCATAAGCGGCTTGGCTTTCCATACCAGTGCTGACAATCGGCACGTCCGGCTTAAGCAGAGGCACTGCTTGGCGCTGCATGTTCGAACCCATCAAAGCACGGTTGGCATCGTCATGTTCCAAGAATGGAATGAGTGCGGCGCTGATACCCACGATCTGACGAGGCGCGACATCCATATAGTCGATGCGGCGTGACGACATGAGCAAGAACTTCTGGTTGAAGCGTGACGAAACGCGTTCATTGACGAATTGGCTATACTCATCCAACGGTGCATTGGCCTGCGCGACGATATAATGATCTTCATTATCCGCCGACAGATAGACATTTTCCTTGCTGACAAACGGCATCACCGGCACTTTTTCGATGTTAGCCTTTTGCAGCTTCTTGATGAGATCGGCATCAATAATGTCACCGTCAGAAGCGATAACCTTGCCGCCTTCGGTTTCAATGTCTTCGCGGAGAGTACGACCTAGCAAGTTCGGATCATCGGGCGCGAGGAACTTAATCACCAAACGATATGGAGTCTCGACGAAACCATATTCGTTGACACGGGCGTAACTTGCCAGACGACCAATCAAACCGATGTTTGGACCTTCAGGGGTTTCAATCGGGCAAATACGACCATAATGGCTGTGATGAACGTCACGGACATCGAAGCCTGCACGTTCACGACGCAAACCGCCGGGGCCGAGGGCTGAAAGAGTACGCTTATGCGTCAGTTCCGCCAACGGATTGGTTTGTTCCATGAACTGCGACAACTGTGATGAACCGAAGAATTCACGGATAGCTGCTACAACCGGACGGATGTTCACTAATGTCACAGGTGACAGATTATCCGACTCGCGGATAGACATACGTTCTTTGACGACCCGCTCGGTACGGCGAAGGCCGACACGCAGCTTGTTCTGAATCAATTCGCCAACGGTTTTGACGCGACGATTACCCAAATGGTCAATATCGTCTTTGCCTGCCTGACCATTGTTGATCATGATCATGCGCTCGACCAACTTGACGATGTCCGACTTGGTGACGATGCGGACGCGGCGAGGAATTTGGTTATCCAAACCCAAACGCTGATTCAGCTTGTAACGACCGACTCGCTCAAGGTCATAACGGCGTTGGTCAAAAAGCTGGCTGACCAAATATTCACGAGCGTTATCAAGTGTTGGCGGGTCGCCGGGGCGCATACGTCGATAAAATTCCAGCAATGCGGCTTCCGCAACAGTTTGTTCCTTCTTCAGTTCCCAAACCGGTTCCATCTTTAGGGTTGCCGCCAAATATTGGTGGTCAGGGTTGGTATCGACGCCTGCGTACAATGCCATCAGTTCTTCGTCGCTGCCGGTCTTGATCGGTGACCATTCCGGCGGCATCCCGTCATCGACTGCGGCCAAAGCGCGCAGCAAAATAGTAACGGGGATGGTGCGCTTACGATTGAACTTAATCGTCAGGTAATCGGTCTTGCGAGTCTCAAATTCCATCCAAGCACCGCGATCAGGGATTAGCTTGGAATTAGAGAGCAAACGTCCGGTTGTACGATCTTCATCAGCATCAAAGTAGACACCGGGTGAACGGATCAACTGGCTAACGACCACACGTTCGGTACCATTGATGATAAAAGTACCCTTGTCCGTCATCATCGGGAAGTCACCCATGAAGATGTCTGAAATCAAGACTTCATCACCAGCTTCACGGTTAACCAGAGCCACCCGCAAATACAGGGGTGCAGAGAATGACATATCGCGTTCGAGACAGATCTCTTGGCTGTACTTGGGTTCTTCGAACCAGTACTTCAAGCCAAGCTCCTGCGATTCACGGCTCGTACCGGGCAGATACAACTTCAGGTTATGGTTAAAGCTCTCAATCGGGCTAATCTCATCAAACAGTTCCGCCAAACCATTTTCTTGGAACCACTTGAACGACGTAAGTTGCACTTCGATCAGCGACGGGAGCGCCTGCACATCCGCCGTGCGGGCATAGTTCTTAACATTCTTAAGTCGGTCCAATGTACCACTCCTTATTGCAACCACTTCATGAGGACGTTAGAATCAAAATGTTCCGGGATGGAACCTGTGTTAAACGAGTTGGTTGGGGCTACAACATTTTCACCGCATGACTTCTGCTATAACGGTCAAAAATGCATCAAATTGAAAATAGCGTGAAGGACAATTGTATTGAATCCCCAGATGATTGTCAATACATTGGGGTTGCTTTTTAATGAGAGTTTGATCCAAATGGTGTGTTCTAAATCTCCACCGACGAAGTATTCTTAACACTATCCATAAACCTTAAGACTATCTTCTACAATCAATTGCAATCTTAATACTTATCTGCCCCGTTCAATGCGAATACTGCCATCGTTTAAGCCGCGCCGTACCTCGTCCGTATCGAGGTCAACAATCCCTTTTCCTGCTATTGAGATGGTTTTGCGGTCAACATTAACCACATAACCATGCGCCATAATGCACTCTTTTTGATAAAGTTTGATGACCTCGCCTACACGGGGCATCCGGTTTTCATGAATACGTCGCAGCACACTCATGTTTAATCCTCGAAACAGCTAGCATATGTTACTGGTTATTGATTGCGATGTGCGAACTACTATATCACTTCGTAGGATTGCCCCCACAACATGGTTGTGTCTGCCACAATCGACTGCGTACCAACAATCAGTATTGTACCGGTTTCACCAACTCGATTCTTGGCCTCTCCAACAGCGGAGGCCAACGGCTTGATATAACGCACGTCACTGTTATAAGCACTTGCGGCTGCGACAGCATCGGCTTCAGGCAGCCAATGCAAAATGGGATTGCGTTCAGTTTCAGTCAAAATCAGTGATTGGCTCACTTTGCCGAGTGCTGCATATACCCCTTGATAATCCTTGTCATTGGGTACAGCGATAATCGACACAACCGGCGATTTCAGATTTTCACGGACACTTTCCACCAGTAGTTCAGCCGATTCAGCATTAATCGCACCGTCGAGATAAACTGCTGGATTATCCTGTAATTTCTGGCAGCGTCCCGGCCACGTCACATCCGAAAGTCCAGCACGTATGGCTGTGATATATTCGTCTGAGCCATGATGCACACCACGCAACCGACCGTGCATATTTCCAGCTGCAATTACTGCAAGGGAGGCATTCGCAATCTGGTAGCGTCCAATCAGCGACAAGGTTGCCACCCCATATCGTCCTAAGTCAATACGGATACCATCTTCGTCTGTTCCGACATATTGAGCCATATCCCGTTCGGCAATCCAATTGAACTCCGCGCCAATATGATCGGCTTCAGTTTGCAGAACATTCAACACTTCGGGTGACTGCGGCACGCTGTAAGCATAACTATAGGGTTTAATAATCCCTGCCTTGTGCCATGCGATCCGCTCGATGGTTGGCCCTAAATAGTCGGGATGTTCCAGCATAATCGGCGTGAACAACGACAGTTTATTCGGCACCACCGAAATATCATCAAAGCGCCCGCCGCGACCCACTTCTAACACAGCGGCTTTCACATTATTTTCATCGAACCAACGCAGCGCTATCGCCAGAAAAATACCCTGTGGACTAAAGTATTTTTGTTCGCCGAGTGTCGCTTCGATAGCATCAATCTCTGGCGCAAATGAATCCAGCAATCGCAAAAAATCGGGTTCGGGTATCGCACGACCATTCACACGAATACGTTCGCGCCAAGTCACAAGATGCGGGCTGGTGATGGTTCCGACCTGATGCCCCAAATGTTGCAGCAACTTGGAGGTAATTACCGTGGTCGAGCCTTTGCCCTTACTACCCGTCACCACAGCATATTCCCGTGGTGTATCCAGTAAATTATGTGCCATTAATAGGCGTCGTGTAGGTCCGACATCGCGCGTTTGTTCGTCATACCCGCGCTGAATGCCGCGCAATTTCCGCATGGATCGAAAAATATAAGTGACTGCTTCTGCTTCATTCTGAAATCGCATTAAACCCGACTTTCGGACTATAATCGCCCTAATAAGTATTGATTCTGTGGATTTTAACAAATTATGCCATACCGTGTTTTGACGTTATTCGCCTGCTTTATGTTACTCCTATCCGCTAGTGCTTATGCTGAGGACAATAATCAGCTCGTGGTGACATGGCTCGAAAACAGCGAGGTTATGGTTTGGCATACCGGGGATACTGCCCCAACACATCATACTGTTCCTGAAAACCTAGCGGGTAATATACGACAACTTCTCATATCAGCGGATGGGCAATACGTCGCATTGAACACCACCTACCCCGGTAGTTTATGGCTGGCAACATCTACTAATGCTGACTTGATAGAGGCTGTTCCTAATGAAGCCCTTCCCGTAAAGGATGATCCTAAATATACCCGTATCGGCAATCTGCAAAGAGGTGCGAACGCCACCTTCTACTTCAACACCTATAGTCAACCATCACATTATAGCTTTCAAAATAATGATCTCTGGTCAATAGATGCTGCTACACGCACCCTTGAACTGCTCTTACCCCCATCAGAGGGTGGCTTCTTCAACCTCAGTCCTGATAACCAACACATCGCCATTATCCAATCAGGTAGTTATGGCGAGAGCGATGGCAAAATTAGTCTGGTTGACAGTAGCGGTCAAGGTCGTCAAGACATACTGACATTCACAGCCGTGAGTACAGCATCCGATTACGATTTTTACCCGCAAGTTTTTTGGGAAGCCAATAGCACAGGTTTCAATATTGCTATCCCTGAAAAAGATCTGATTTATAATGATGATACAGCACTCGCTGCTCTCTGGCATATCGCTATCGATGGTACGAACATTCAGCGCGGCTCGGTGCAAGCCACTTTTTTCGGTCTGCCGCAGTGGTCAGATGATGGTGCTAATCTCGTTTACCTGCATCGCGTCGGGGATATTACCACCAACCAATTCGAGTTGATGATCGCAACCGGAGATGGAACGAACCCAAGTATTTATGCCTCCGGAGAAGCAGGCAACATCGGAATGCCTCACTGGCTGCCAAATAGTGACCAATTCATCTATTCGCAGGGCGAACCCGGTGATTATTGGATCGGTCAAGCTGGTCAATCACCACAGCAGTTTCCGGAAAAACTTTTCTCTCCGTATTTTGTAGATAGTCGTACTTACGTCTATACAACAAATGTGGGTAATATGTTTGAACTCCGCTATGCTCAATTAGGTGGCACAACATCAACACTCATCGCTAGCGTTCATGATGCCGTCCCATTATTCGACGCGATTCTTGTACCATGATCTGTAACCCCAAATCATGCCTTATTCAATGTGCTTCCCCCACACCCGCAGCGGCCCAATCGACTGAAAGCCGATATTGTGGGAAATCTCTAATTCATCGTCGCGCTCGTACCCAACCAATGCATATCCAGCGAACGCTTCCATGACAACATGGGTAAAACTTGCCCAGAAATCTTGCGCCGCATCCTCTGGTGTAAAAATATTCGATATGCCTACCACATCACCTGTTTTGTTGGCGATCCCACCCGCGACAATGCGATTATCCTTGTACGCTGCGAAGAAGGCGATATTTTTATCTGCCAACAGTAACGGCATGAAATTGTGTACAGGTTGGTTATTACCGCTGTTCCACGCGGCTTCCCACACTAGTAGATCGGTCTCGGATTCAATTTTTCGCCAATCCACGCCGACGAGGCGACTATCCGGCGCAGCAACCGAACCGGATCTATAAATCCATTCCGCGTTAAACCAAACCACAAAGCCTAATGGGGCTAGGTCTAGCGAGCAAAAACTGTCTTTGATACCGATGTCGACTATCGTTGTACTTTTCAATAGCTGTCGAATTCGTTCGGTTTGCATCTCAGAGTCGGTTTCGGTCAACGTGATGGCGTTGGGATAAAAGGTCGGTGTTCGATGCGGAGTCATCCAGAGATCGTCAAAAAATTCACCCGCCACACCATATGCCCGACAGACAGCATCACACCATTCGACATTGTTGCGGGCGGCTTTGATTGTTAATTCGTCAGTCATCAGTTTAAGCGCTCCAACTGCTACACCCAACATTATCCCGTCGGGAATTATACTCTAATAGGAGATACTCAGTATACCGACTTCGTGATACGTGTCGTGAAGGAATAATTCCCATGACTAATCGTCCCACCAATCAAATCCATCTGGCAAGTTATCCATACCCGGGCCGCTACCTTCTTGGAGCATCGGTGGCGCAAATTGACGCCCTGACGAACGATTCGACGAAGGTGGAATCCGTTTCACGCGTAAAGCAGATTGGGGAACCTCTTCGCGTAAGGCGCGCATCTGATTATTGATGACAATCAGAATTGCCCCTAGTCCCATGAAGGCCGTTATAGCGCTGACGATAATGCCGATTACGGGCAGTGATACCACAATCGACAGCAGCAAAGCACCTACAAAGAGACTTATGAAAGCCACTCGCTGACTGCCATCATCGCCGATCACTCCCCGCACAATTCCGCGCCCGATGAGTAAAGCGAAGACTACACGGCTAATGAAAATCGCGGTGAAATAAAAAACGCTGGCAAGTCCGCCCCATGCACCCAACACCGTCCCACTAAACAGAAATACAAACAAACCATCCAGTTGCAGGAGAATCAGCGGCACAATTAACACCAACACGATTAAAATCAACACCATAATCGTAATTGGAAACGAGACAATAAACGCCAATAAGCCCATGCCTGCGCTGGGTAGTGTTCTGCTTTGCAGCGTTCGCAGCGGGATCTGAAATTGACGCGGCAAAAACACCAAAGCAAGCAGACCAATCAAGGCTAGAATGGCAAACTCATGGATGGTTGAAGCCACCAGTAATTGCACAGTATCCCCGTTATCACGCTGCATGATCTGAGTTAAATCTGGCTGTGCCGCCACCTGAGTAAAGACCATGTCACCGTTGACTTTGCCCGTAATAATCCCGGGGGTTACTGCTGAATATTTCAGATGTCCGCTAACAACACCTTTATCACCGACAGTTAATCCGGGATCAGCCAGTTGAACATCCCAACCGAATGGCACGATCAAAGTCTGCACTTGGGAAACACCTGTGGACTGCGAATCGCCTACTACAGCGTCCACATCTCCAGTAACCGTGCTGTTAATTACCAAAGCCGATCCCCAGAAACTAACTTCCCCCGCAACATCGCCATCAACGACCAATTGATAACCTGCCGAGGTGATATTCCCCGGTATTTGTGTACCCGCATCAATGATTGTGCTTAAACTCAGACTCATCACGTCGGATGTCGTACTGGAAAGTTTAGCTGTAGGCATCAAACGCAGCACCGAACCTGCAAAATTCACATCTTGCCCAACCTCGCCCGAAATTTCGAGCTGCCCGGCAAGTATATAGACGTCACCTGTGATTTTTCCCGTGATTTTGGCATCAGTAGCGGCGGCTAATACATCACCGTTGACTGTGCCTTTTATTTGCAAAGTCCGGCACAACGCAAATAGATTACCTTGGATAACCTCATTTGTATCAACAAGACATTGGTCACCCTGTCGGATCGTCCGCGCCCAAGCCTCGCCGCGTCCGAACAATAGCAAAATGCTCAGAAAAACAAAACCCAACACCAATCGTCGCATGAATAGACTCCTTCGCTGCCCCGATTGTACGAGTAATAATAACTGGTTGCCAATTTCCATATCGTCTGCCACAATGATATAAATCATTTATATGTGAAACAGAAGCCTATGCTGCCTGAATCTGATCCGCTCGAACATGGCCTATCAGATGAGTCTTTGGATGCGCCAAATACAGAGCATTCTGTTTTCCCACGCACAGTTCGTCTGACTCTACATATTCTTCCAAACGGCACACGCACGCTCAAGTTTCCGCATAACGCGCGTATATTGGTGGGTCGTGCGGATGATGAAGAAACCGCTAACGACTTGATGCTCGAACTCTCACATTATGGTGGTGAGAGTAACGGTGTGTCGCGGGTTCATGCTGCCATCAATGATCAAGATGGTATGGTTTATATCACCGATCTTAACAGTACCAACGGTACACGCATCAACGGCCTATTGCTCGTACCCGAACAGGCTTATCGACTGCGAGAAAGTGACGAACTCCAATTCGGCAACCTCACACTTATCATTACACACCTTGCTCGCTAACTTACACCCTTTTTTAGTTTATGACTATGAGAATTTAGCAATAATAAGCCAATGACCAATGGCTTACACTAATCTTCTAACTGTCGCTTGCCACAAATTACCCACTGAGGCTATAGTTATGTGACTCTATTTTTGTGGCTTGCTATAAGTGAACAGCTCACAGCTTATACCCAATAGCATTACCAAACGGATGACTGCCTAGTAATGTATCGTAGCTTTACAGATCGCATATTCGGCGGGGTTTGCGGCGGATTAGCGGCTATCATTCCACTTAATGTGTGGTTGTTCCGTGTAGCCTTCGCTCTCTTAACGCTCATCACTTTTGGCGCGTTCGCCGCGCTCTACCTTCTTTTCTGGTGGATTATCCCTCAAGAATCGTTGGCGGTTCGGCAATCGGGTGGTTCAGGTCGCCTGCTGCTGGTCATTGTATTAGCACTGCTGACGCTGCTAGGTTGGATTGCCTCTGTCACAGGCAACCTGCAAAGTCCATCCGGCCAAAATCTATTCGCGCCAATCCTGCTGCTGGTACTGGCAATCGCCTTCTTTCTAAGGCAGGTGCGCGGATGAAAGTACCTCGTCGGACAAATTTGCTCTTTGGCATCGTAGGACTTGCGGCTGCCATTGTATTTTTACTGAGTGCATTAGGCTCTTTTCCACCGGGCATCTCGGATCTGATTAATCGTGCTTGGCCTGTGCTGCTGGTCGTGTTCGGCCTCGGTATCTTTTTGCGGGATCGCGTCCGGCTTGGCGGCCTGATTACGCTAATCGTCAGTGGTGTATTGGTTGGTGGCATGGCAAGCGTTGCTTTCTCCAGCCGTGCAACAGGCCAACGGACGGATTACACCGCGCCGATTAATCAACCGATTGCGGCTGGCATCAATCTGCTGCGTGTTAGTGTTCAAACCCTCAGCACAGACGTTGAAATTGTGCGCTCGTTAGATGCCACTATCATCAAGGGTGAATTTGTCGGCAGTAGCGAAAGTCTGCTACAAACGACTTTCACCGAGGGCGACGACAAAACCGCCAACCTGACTATTGCTGAAACGCATCCTAACCAATTCCCATCGTTGGAACGTATGGGGCGTGGACGTTTCCGTCTGGAACTGCCCGCCAACGTGCCGCTGGATGTGGACTTCAAAGGTGGCGACGGCGCACTGAGCTTGAATATGAGCGGGCTTGCACTCGAACGCCTGAATATGGATTTAATCAAAGGTAACGCACTGGTTACGCTGCCAACTTACCAACCCCTAGGAACACAAGGGGATGCATCACTCGGTACATTTGTGGTTCGTGAGGGCGATATTACAGTCTTTGCGCCGCAAACTGTCGCTGCACGTTTCCAACTGAATCGCGGTGGCAGCGGGCTTGATCCAAAATTCAGCACCGTTGATTTCAACTATTTAGTCGGTGATATTCTCGAAGCCCGCAACTTTGACTCGGCAGAAATCAAACTGCGTTACGCCATCACCGCGCCACGCGGACAAATCAGCATCGAACCCTCAGCAACCCAATAGGACTTCATTAAAAATGGCGACACTTATTCAAGATAGTTCACTGGTCTTATTTCAAGGGGATAGTATCACCGACAGTGGTCGCCATCGTCCCGATTCGGTGAGTCTCGGTGATGGTTATGCCTTAATTACCGCCGCTTGGTTTTCGGCATTGCACCCTACAAAGAAGATAGCATTTCTCAATCGCGGTATCAGTGGAAATCGCGTACCGGATTTACTCCAACGTTGGGATGAGGATTGCATCGCTTTAGCGCCAAAGACCCTTTCAATCCTGATTGGTGTCAATGATATGTGGCGACGATACGATAGCAATGACCCCACCTCGATCGAATCATTTGAAGGCGGCTACCGTCGCTTGCTTGACCAAACCGTTTCCGGTTTAAATCCGCAAATCATCCTCTGCGAACCTTTCTTGCTAGCTGTCCATGAAGCGCAAAAGTCTTGGCGCGAGGACCTAGACCCCAAAATCGAAGTCGTCCGCCTCTTGGCCAGCGACTACAAAACCATTCTCGTGCCGCTGGATACCATCTTTACTGAGGCCGCCAAACAGCGTGAACCTGCTTATTGGCTGCCCGATGGTGTACATACTTCACCAGCAGGAGCAGCGCTCATCGCGCAGTCGTGGCTCAAAGCGGTGAACGCCTTATAAGCCCGACTTGTAATACTTTGCCACCTCCAGCGTATTAACCTGTAACGTTCACTACCACACCTTACAGGAATCAATATGCAATATGTGATCGCCGCGCCAGATAATGAATCCTACTTAGTCAGGCAAGCCCAATCGGATGCGTCCGCCTTCGCGCCCATCTACGAATTTTATTTCCCTCGCGTTTATAACTATGTGCGCTATCGGGTGCATGACCCGCAGCTTGCCGACGACCTGACCGCGCAAATCTTCGAACGGGTGCTGACGAATATGCAGCGATACCGTGCCGACCAAGCTCCATTCGGAGCGTGGCTGTTCAGAATTGCTCATAATATCACCAGCGACTACTTCCGCGCCCAAAAACGTCGTCGCTGGCTGTCGCTCGATACTCTGTTCAACCACACTGCCACTGACCCGCAGCCTGATGTTCAGGCCGCACAAGCCGACCAACAGCAGCGATTACTCACAGCAGTTGCTACATTAGCCGAGCGTGAACGAGACATTATCGCTCTCAAATTCGCGGCGCACCTCACCAACCGCCAAATTGCCGACCTCGCAAGTTTGAGCGAACAAAATATCGCCGTCATTCTCTACCGCACAATCCGCCAATTACGTGTGCTCATGCAGGAGGAAACCTAATGGATGACATCCAAAAAGCGCTGGACTTTTCCAACCAGCTAGAAGAATTCTTAGAAACAAACTCCACATCCCAAACCACATCATCAGAAGATGCGGATTTGCTCGCTGTCGCCCAAAACCTCGCCAGCAGAGATTTCAGCTACGAAAGCCGCCTTAAGCAGTCGCTTTATGCCCGTTTGAGTGCCAGAACTTCCAACTCAACTCGGTCGCCACAATCGCAGCGCCGCCTAGTGACTGCCACGCTTTCTATCGCCATATTCATGGCGCTTGTTTTTACAGTACCGCCGCTGCGTACTCTGGCGCAGGAAGTTATCAAACGCCTGCAAACACTGACGCTCACCAATGCGCCTTCATATCTGGAATCCCATCTCACAGCAACACCGACCCCAGACCCGGCTAATCCGCCTGTTTACCAAATTGATCTGCCACTCGAACATGCCATCGCCCAAGCCGATTTTACGCCGTTGCTGCCCATCTATATTCCTGATGGATACACTTTGAAAGGGTACAGAGCCAGTGAGGGGCAATTTGCAACCACACTTCAACCCACCAACATGACTCATGCCCGATGCTGTGCGGTACTCGAAATACTGCAACTACGCGCAACACAGAATCGTCAGCCCCTACCTGTGGGTGATGTGCCGATTGTCGATGTGGAAGTGCGCGGCGTTCCCGGACTGTGGGTAGAGGATTCGCATACTGGCATCACCCCTGACGCGAAAGGCGATCTTAAAATCATGCCTACTACTATCCTGACGTGGGAAGCGGATGGCTATCTATTTTGGATGAGCAGCTATAACAGCCAAAACAACCAACCGCTGTCACAGGCCGAAATGCTAAAAGTTGCTGATGAATTGCAACTACCCGCGAACTAAATCCTTGGAATGATGTCAGGGCGCACGGTTTGCGCCCCTTGGCAGATCAATTCCTTTAAGGTTTGGTTAGCTGTCTTGCACACGACTTGGTTCTCCACTACACTTATCCCAAATCATCCATCCAAATATCCCAACTGGCGTAAAGAGTAATGGCATGCCGTGGCGCGTACATCTCACCAACCAAGCTATCCAAAGTTTGCATATCCTTCCCGGTAAACAAACATTGCTTGCCGCATGGACTCAGCGGGATCGTGCCACTTATTTTGATCTTGAAACAGGTATTGAACTCGGTGAACATCAACATAAAGCCGTCAGCCGTCAAAGTGATAAATGGGTCGAGTTCATTGCCACATTGGTTGCCCCAAACGGTGCGTACTTGCCATTCGTCCGTACTGCCCAAGCCACACTCTTCACCACCAATGATGGCAAACTTCGCCTGTATTGGATGACAGGTGATGAGTTCTTACTGGAACTCGACGGTAAAGAAGTCAAACTTGAAATGAAAGCCAAAGCTAACATCATTGCGCTGGGATTGGATCGTCTGCTTGGTGCAATCGCTGCACTTGATGCCAAAGGCAAATTACACATTTTCCAACAGAGTATTAGTGTGGGTAGCTTCGATCTCAAGCTAAATTTGGATGAAGATTCGCAGTCATCGTTAGCCATTGCCAACGGTGGTTCAGCCATTTTTGTGTCGGATGGTCGTGAAATCGTCTTGACTGATACCAGTGGCAAAGTGAAAAAACGTCAGTCTGTCCATTACTTTATCGGGCGCATGGTCTGTTCACCGGATGGCAAGCGTGTCGTCACAAGTGATCCTGAAACAGGTGTGATCCGTGTTTATACCGGTGATGAGCTTCAACCTACACATCAGCGTCATGCCCTTGATCTTCTCCAAGATGCCGCTCAATTGCAACTCATCGCTGACCTGCCGCCCTTCAATGCTGCCCCCGGCGCACTCGCCATCGACGACAAAGGCAACATCGCCTTCAACATTTCCGGTGTGGTCTGTGCCACCACCCTCAAGCAGCTTGCCGCGCTTCCTCGTCCGCAGCCGCTTTTGTAGTTACAAGTAGCAAGAGACAAGTTACAAGAGAAGAGAATTCAGTTTTTCAAGGATATTGTGAATATTAATCCAGCGAGCATCCGCTGAATTTCAATAAACTTTGGTTCAAATCCTAATCACTCTTCTAAAATATAAACCATGAGGAAGACTATAATTACATCGAATATTTTATTGAAGGGGCTTAGAGGATAAATGCACTTCAATCTAAAACATTTTTCGCTCTCAGGGAAGATGGGTTCACTTTCTTTTGGTGCAACGCGCATTCAGGTGTTGGAAATTCTAGGCTCGCCGGATGGTTGGGGGCCATATCCACAAACTTCTCAATCGAATGCTGAAATCTGGCTATATGGCAGCTTAGAGTTTTATTTCCCAAAGAAACATGATGGGCTATGGATGCTATTTTCAGATCATCTCAATCCGTTTGAAGGCAGCACAATTTAAAACTCACACCTTGGATTATCAGTGATACCCTTCGTTTATCAGAAGCCGAAACAATATTTAAGAACGAACACATTCAATATTCTCTGGTTCCGCAGCAGCAACTTGATGTGATCGATGTCGTATTTTCATCAGGAGCAGTATGTCATTTTGAGCCATCTACAGAATTAGACGCACATATTCTAAGTGCGTTTTCTCTGAAAGACCCCCAAGAAGTAGCCCATAGTCACCCTACCCCTTCCCGCCTATGCGAAATTAAGACATCTTGCAGTAAAACAACAAAAGTCGATTTCCCATATTTGCAGTGAATGGCTCACTGATTATGTAGATCAGTTGGATGAGTGAAATACAGATTTAGAGTGCTCATTTATTTAAGCAACCTCAATCACCCCAGCGACTATGTCCACAGCCATTGCTATAGTTAGAGAAGAGAAATCAGTTTTTCGAAGATATTGTAGAAATTAATCCAGCGAGCATCCGCTGAATTTCAACAATCTTTTGTTCAAGTAGAATATGAGATTCGGTTCTAATGAAGTCGAGGTCGCGAGCGAGCAAGAGGTGATATTCAACCTCATGTGCTGAACCTTGGGCGATACGCAGAAATTGCGCCATTTCTTTGCTGCCGCCTCTACCCGAACCTTCGGCAATATTTGCGGGCATAGAACTTGAGGCACGTCTAAGTTGGCTTATAAGACCGTACATTTCGTCTTTTGGAAAAAAAGCAGTAATCTTGTAAACCTCTAAAGTAAACTGATGCGACTTTTCCCCCACAGCCAACTTCTTATCATTGCTCACCACTTCTCCCGCTTGAAACTATCGCCCATAAGCTGAAAGTTTCTGAAATGTCTAGCATAAATTCATGAAATTATTTCTGGCTTGAAACTTGCCTCTTGCAACTTGAAACTCGCGACTATCCCCCAATATCTTTCTCCGCCAACGCCCGCTGCGGAAACACAAATCGATCCAATGACCGAGTTCCGTTACTAAGAGATCGTCGATTTGCCCGCTCAAAGTCATTGTGTAAATCACGTACTAGAGTAGCCTGCTCTACCGATGGCTCCAGCATAAACATGGCGAGTGTAACCGAGTGTTCGCCCAAAGCCAGCACCAACCACTGACCGCCACCCATTTCTTTACGCGCCAGACCAATTTTGGGGCGCTTGTTCATCTGCCACAGCGCTTGCAGCACACTACTAACCTGATCCATATTGGCCTGCTGCTTACCACCCATCATCAACGGCGAGGGAAAGTTGTGTTGATATACAACATAGTAGGCTAACCGCGCCTCAAAATGCTGCCGCAAAAAAGAGGTGTGTCCCGGTGCTGCCGCTTGTTTCCATGCCGGGTTTTCTGGATTGCGCTTCAACAGCGTCTCGATAATCGTCCGCTGTTCACTGTAGCGTCCATAAATCGCGTTAAACTGCGCCCGATTGATTTTGCCCTCACCGAACTCATTGGCGACGATTTCCATTTTCCGCCGCAGCAGTTCGAGTGCCGCCTGTGGATTTTCCGGCATCGTATCTTGTGGCGTGCTATCCGCGTCAGAAATGGCCTTTTCGGTCGAAAGCTGTGCTGCTTTAGCGATCATCCCACTTTTTACTGGGGCAGGTCGTGTCACATCCTCATTATCTGGATGCACCGGACGAATTGGCGAACGCAGGTTATTATCGTCTACGGCCTTATCAGATTGGGAGGCAGTTGGATTATCAGTCTGGTCTGTCACGGCAATATCCGCTTTAATGTTACAAAATTCTCACACTCAGTAGTATACACCGAACATCGAATCGTGTTCCACAAATGCGCTATAATCATCACAATTTCAGACACTTTTCACGCTAGCTAAATTTACGCTTCAATCAACTGAGTGATTGAACAGGTTAAAATGCCCATATGCCAAACTTTCAGCACTGCGGACTTTACTTCACACCGGATCATATTCAAGCCGCGCACGAAAACGTCAACCGTGAACCTATCCAATCAGCATGGATGTTCCTCAGCACGCAAGACTTAGATGACACGGTGACGAATGATAGCCAACTCATTCTCCATGCTTATCGCTATCGACTGAGCAATAACCACGAGTCAGGTAATCAAGTCGTTCAGGCACTCTTATCTGGTTATGGCCTCAACCTCGACAGCTACCCCACTTACTTTGATGCCCTTGCTGCGGGAGTTACGCTTGCACACGCTGCTGAACTCGTCCGCAATCATCAGGACTTCGCGCCACGGTTCGCACCATGGCAAACCGAATATATCAACTTCGTAGATACACTCCAACAAGTTCCCGAAGGCAGTGGTGTAGTCGATCATATCTGGTTAGGCTTCATCAATTTGGTATCCGGCATTGTGCTAGATGCGGAAGATCGCTTTGAAGCCGGATGCGAGGTTTTCCGCCACACCATCGAACAGGTGCGCCCGGAAGGTTATCTACCTGCCGCCGTCGAAGGTGAAGATGAAGCCAGCTTGCAACGTCAGTTTTTCGTGGTTGGTGCGCTGGTCTGCATGGCTGAAGCCGCTACTCATGCCGGTGTCGATCTCTGGAACTACACCTATCGTGGGATATCTGTTACCACTGCCGCCGCCTATATCACCTACTATTATTATTACCCGACACAGTGGCGTTGGGCAACAATCGCCGAGGAGCCAGCCAAAGCACTCTTTCAGGACGCAGGCAGTTTCTTGGAAATGGTTTATCGTCACGCTCGTCCACATGATCTCAAACTGCTATTAGAAGAACAGCGTCCACTTTTTAATGCTTCGCTTGGCGGCTTAACGACTCTCACTCACGCGCAGCCTGCTAAAGAACGTCGTGGGCTTTTTGGTTAATTCATCACATCAAGGCAAATTCAAACCATGTCCCAACCTTTTTTACCCTCTCATGCGGAAGTCGTCATCATCGGCGGTGGTGTCATGGGAGCCAGCACGGCTTATCATCTCGCCAAACGCGGTGTCCGTGATGTTGTCCTGCTCGAACGTGAGGAATTCTTCGGGCAAGGCTCAACCGGACGCTGTGCTGGAGGCATCCGCCATCAATTCTCGACGGGCATCAACATCGAACTCTCACTCAAGAGTCTCGCCATGTTACAAAACTTCCAGCAGGAAACCGGCCAAGCCATTGATATTAAACTCTGTGGCTATCTTTTC
The DNA here is from genome assembly GCA_038251275.1 of Aggregatilineales bacterium. Lineage (GTDB taxonomy): Bacteria > Chloroflexota > Anaerolineae > Aggregatilineales > Phototrophicaceae > CFX2. Next base: position 9,468 of record JBBSBM010000049.1, on the reverse strand, counting down.
CTGCTCTCAACACCAGCCGAAATGGCACAGTTTGAACAAAATGTCGCGCTCCAAAACAGTCACGGTGTCATGTCCCAAATCTGGACGACCGAACAAATCGCCGGGCGAGTTCCACTTTTGAACCTTGATGGGATCATCGGCGGCAGTTATTACGGTGGTGATGGCATCGCTGATCCGTCTGGCGTAGTCAATGGTTATATCGCTGCTGCCCGTGAACTCGGTGCGAAAGCCTTCAATGGGGCGACAGTCACCGGAATCGACACCCAAGCCGGAGCAATCTCGGCAGTTCACACCAACCTTGGTAGCATCCAAACCTCGACGGTTGTTAACGCTGCTGGCCCGTGGTCTGCTCAAATCGCCGCGATGGTTGGCATTGATTTGCCTGTTCACCCCGAACGTCAACAAATTCTCGTCACCACGCCCATGCCGACTATTCCAGCCAATTTCCCCTTTATTATTGACTTCGCCCAGCGCCTATACTTCCATCGTGAAGGTGCAGGCTTACTCACCGGCATGAGCGTTGTGGGCGAAGCCCCGACCTACGAGCAATCCATCAATCCCCATTGGACGATGGAACACATGGACAAAGCGATGGAACGCTTACCCATTATGGAAACGGCAGGCAAACTCACCGAGTGGGCTGGCCTCTACGAAGTGACACCAGATGCCCACCCCATCATCGGCCCGATTGCGGATGTGCACGGCTTCTATGCCGTAACAGGCTTTAGCGGACACGGCTTCATGCATGGCCCGATTGCCGGATTGCTCGTCAGCGAACAAATCTTGGATGGTGCGGCGCATACCATCGACATCGCCGCCCTTCGCGCCGAACGCTTTGCCGAAGGCCAACTTATCAAGGAATTCAACGTGGTTTGATTGTTCGCTTTTACTCTGTGGTTAGAATCTGAATTTTATGCTGCCTGATTTTCTGCTCCCGTACAGTGCAGTCGATACCAAAAATCCCCTTTTCCAGCAAAAGTGGCATCACTTACGCTGGCTTAACTCGAAGACAACGCTGCGCCGCTACAACTTCATTACACTTGTGGGCATCCCATTTATTTTCATCGGCTGGTGGCTTATCGAACGGCTCAATATCAACTTTACGGATGTATCACCCGAGTGGAATTATCGCCTCATAAACCTTGCGATTTACGCTGCGCTCACTGTTATGGGGCTCTCCAGTCTCTATTCACTTGCGCGTATCATGGGAAGTTTCAATAACCAGTTCAACTCGGCTTATTGGGAATCACTACGCCTCACACCACAGTACAACAGCACGATACTCATGTCGCATGATGCGATCGCCCAATTACGACTCTGGCCGTTCACTGTTGCCGAAATCAGTCTACGGATCACGATTATTGCGCTGTTCACCCTTAACACTATTTATGAATTATTCCGTATCAATCCACAGTTATCCGAGTTCATTCCAAGAACGCTGTTAAATCCTCTTTATTTCGGAATCTGGGGTATCAGACTTTTCACTGCCAGCGCCTTAATAATCGAGCCAATTTCCCGTGTGCGGTTAATAATTGCCCTTCAACTCTGGATTGCTACTCGAATCCGCAACATGCCCTTACTTTTGCTTACAGGCTTTGCCGTTCTCGGCATCTTACATTTCGTGCAACTGCTTGTAATGATTGCTTTATATGGCCTCTTTCAAGCCTTTGCCACACAGGAGATGAACGCCGTTAGTACGGTTGTCTGTTTCCTTCCACTCACCAGTCTGAGCATAACCTTATTCTGGGCGCTCTACCGACGACTGCGCCACGCGGCCCTCAACCTCGCATACGACTCGGCCTTCCGTCAGGATTGACGAATTAAATCCCATTCGTCAGCCCCATTCGCCTAACCAGAAAGTTTACAGGTTGGCGAATTCACAAATACCAACTTCTCGAACGACCTGCCTCGATCGCTAGAGTAGGTGAATAAACCAAAACAAAACCTTTATCAATTACCCAAATATGCCACAGGTTTCTAATTTGGAAACGCGTACAATGGATTAACTATCTCATGACACTCGTCCATTAAGGAACTTATATTGAAACGCTTCACACTGCTTTTTGTAACCGTCTTGATATTGGTGCTGGGTTTCAGCGCCCTTCACGCCGCGGACATTAGCCAAACCTGCGCCAACGATCCCAACGACCCCAGTGGCTTACCGCAGTGCTATACTTCTGCGGATAACGAATGCTATCAGGGCGGAGTCTTGTATCGTGAGGAAAATCAAGACGGCTGCCCCACGATCTGGGATTGGAAGGCTGGTTGGTTTCTGGCGCGCTATAATCGGGGGCTGCTTTCGCGCGCAAATTTCCCGCAGGAATTTGAGTCGGTACTGCCTCCTCTTTCGAAAGCTAACGCTATCGCTAATACTTGTTCGTATGCGTACACATCAGCAACAGGGAGCGTTTTACTGGACGTAAACTGGCATACAGCGCTGAACGGACAGAATAATATAATAGCCTATGGCTACTATAAGACAGCGGGTTATCAGTTTATTACCACGAAGATCAGTTCAACCATTTCGTCTTTATCAGCCTCCCCGCCCGGCGCTCCGGTAGGCGACACCCTCTTGGACTGGACTTTACAAGTACGTGATGCTTCAAATACGGTGCTGCTCACCATAATTTGTTCCGTCACCAATAACTAACACCTTACGACTCCGACACTTTCGGGGTACGGCACAACAGCGTACCCCTTCCCCACTCACCCTTATCATGCTCTGAGCGCTTTATGGTTGGCTGCGGAAATTCGGACTCGCTCTCGCCTATAACTCAGACTAACTATTGCGATGGTAAGCCGCCAAAATACGATCCATTTCATCGTTTACAGACTCATTGATTGCAAGCCGCTTTTCATCCGCCTCAAGCCAAGCCAGCGTCCGCCGAACGCCCTCACGGAACGGGATCACCGCCATGAACTCCGGCACAAACGCCTTGATTTTGCTGTTATCAAAAACCACGCTGTGTGCTTTATCGCCGATTAGCCCCGGCCCCATATCCGGTGCAACACGCGCAATAAAGTCTGACGAGATATGCACCACATTGGCCTTCACCCCCAACGCGTCCGCTAACGTGTCGTAAATTTGATTCCAGGTCAGTACCTCATCAGTGGTGATATGAAACGCGTGTCCAATCGCCTGTAGATTGCCCAACAGACCGATAAATCCACGCGCGAAATCTTCCGAATGAGTCACCACCCACAGTGAAGTACCATCACCATGCACGACGACCGGCAGTCCCTTTTTCATCCGATCAGGCACGGTATATCCAGAGCCAATCGAAAGTGGTAAATTAAAATCATAGGTATGCGACGGTCTGACAATAGTGATCGGGAAACCATCCTCGCGATACGCCGCCATCAACGTGTCTTCGCAGGCAATTTTGTTCCGCGAATACTCCCAATAAGGGTTATACAGCGGCGTGGACTCGGTGATGATGTGACGGCTCACCGGTTTCTGATAGGCCGAGGCTGAACTGATGAAAATGAACTGCTTGACTTTCCCCCGAAACAGCCCCAAATCGCGTTCGATGTCTTCCGGCTTAAACGCAATCCAATCCACCACCACATCAAACTGTTGACCTTCCAACGCCTTCTGCATACTCTCCGGTTGATGAATATCGCCGATCAACGTCTTGACACCCGCCACAGGTGCTGCCTTCTGCCCCCGATTCAGGTGATAAAGCTCGATCCCTTTTTCAATCGCCAGTCGGCTCACTGCTGTACTAATCGTTCCCGTCCCACCGATAAATAATACTTTCATCATCTATTGCTCCATTTCATTCAAATTCAGCTATCGTAGTATTAAACGCTTTGGTCGTCACTTCATCCAACGACCATCCCACATAATTTGGATTAAAAACTTCAACCGCCCACGGGCCTGTATAACCCATGTCGTCAAAGGTCTTGCTAAACCCCTTGATGTCGAATTCTCCCTCGCCACAAAACAATCTCGTGCCCGATGGATCATGTCGCGGACTTCCGGGTAATCCACCATCATTCAGTTCCACATTGGTGACGTACTGCAACGGAACTTGGCTCACATCCTCATAACTCATCCCCAGATTGACCACATGGACAATATCGAAGATCAAACCGCCGTTCTTCGCGCCCGCCGTTTCAACCAATGTCCGAGCATCCTTCAAGGTATTGATCATCGCCGAAGCCATGAACTCAAAACCGATGGTTGCGCCATAATCTTCTGCCTCTTTGCATAAGGAGGCAAATGCCTCAATAATGTGCGGCATCGGGCAAGGTGTGTTCTGGAAATCCCCAATTTTGACGTGTTTGGCATCCAACGCTGCCGATGCTTCAAACAGCTTTCGCTTGAGCCTATCCGATTCAGCTTTCTTCTCGCCCTCCACAAACCAATCGGTCAGGAATTCCAATTCCAGATATTTAATGCCGTTGTCATCCAGAATACTTTTCACGTCTTTCAGACTTCGGCTGGCAAGAATATGCTCCAACTCAGTATGCCAGATGCCAATACCTTTAAAGCCTGCTTTGGCCGCCACTTCGACTCGATCTTTGAACTCAAATCGGCTGATCTCCGCCGTCCCCGGATAAATCCCCGCGCTCGTCCAATATAAATTCATCAACTCAATAGTGTTTTTCATATAAACATCACGCAACTTTTACTATTATTCTTCGGGAGAGTACCAAGAACCATCACTTTGTTCAAATAACGTATGTCATGTTAAGTTCCCTTAATGTTTGCAGTCACTTTCGTCAAGAGTAAAGATTTTTGGTATTGTTACCTTGATAGTTCGCGTTCTTATAAATCTTCTGCTTTTTCCGCTTAAGAACAGAGATGATTATCATTTAGGAGTTAGCCGTGAAAGACAATGACATTTTCATAAGCTATTCTCATCAAGATATAAGTTTTGCTGAAGAACTAGATAAACAGCTCACTTCTAAAGGATGGAATGTTTGGAGAGATAACGATATTCCAAGAGGCGCATTATGGAAAAAAAATCTTAACAAACATCTCGAATCGTCGTCATTAGTAATCGTCATAGTATCTCCTGCCTCCATGAGATCTCAATATGTTACTTATGAATGGTGTCGAGCAAAATTTGAACTTGATAAAGAGTTATTGCCAGTGTATCTAGGCATGTGCACCCATGATGATGGGTACTTCCAACATTTTGAAAGCGAAGTTCAATTGCCTCCATTATTAGATTTAGACAATGTTCACGGGGAAATTGAAAAACTGTGTAATGGAGTCAATGAAGTATTGACTCCATTACGAAGTATTCAAACTTTTGGAAAGACCTTAAATGACTCATCAGCAAGTGCAGAAGCAAAAATTAATGCAATAGACAGCTTAGCGCAATTCGATACTTTAAGATCTACTGTAACTGATTGCTTCATTGTCGCCATCAAACATCAAATACAGTACGGTTATGGACCAGTACAAATCCGGCTTGCCAAAGTTTTAGAAACTCATGGCAATTCTCGATGTATACCTGACTTAGTCAAATTGTTTGTAATAGCTAGTAGTGGTAATGATTATTATGGAAAGGCTGTTGGAGAGAGCATCGTTACTACACTAGCAGCATTATATAATAGAGAAAACTTTCATTTTTAGTTTCGTTTACGAGGCTTTATTCAACTAGCCAGTGGGTTTATCCGCTGGCGAATTTCATCCCCAAACCAATTTCCAACCATTCCCCTACAACCTTAACAATCCCACTCCCTCAAAATGGTTAGTAAATTGGTCGCGAAAGAGTTACCAAAATGTAACCCATTCGCCCTCGTTTTCGCTTACAATAGAACTATTGCTCTGTGTCTATGTGCCTTGGAGTCTCCGTGTTAAATTCTCTCCTCTTTTCTCTGCACTCTCCGCGCCTGTGCGAAGCCTCCCCGTGGGATGGCGGTTCAACTGATTTGTATGGCAATGTTGGCATCGGACACACCATATGCACGCGGTGGCACTCTCCCTCACATCCGCTGCAATTGTGTCATTTCAGCGGCAACAGCCGAGCCACCCGCCGACACAAATTGTCAATTCAGCGCCTTGCTCCCTCACTTCCGCCGATCATTTCAGCGGATTGAGTGGCAAAATCTGCAAAAACTGCGGATTTTGTGCCGAATTTGCCATTAAATTGAAAACTAAGGTAACCATCTTGACATAAAAGCCAATCACGAATGGCTAACCGCTTTGTGGCTGGTTAAAATGGACTCCACTTTGATTTCTTTATTTGGATAATCACCATGCCCACCTTTAATCCGGTTTCGCCCGAACTCATTACCCAACTCACCGCCATTCTCGGAGAAGGCTCCATCAGTACCGCCCGCGCCGATATTGACCTCCACGCCAAAGACCAATCCCAACACCACGCCGTTCCCCCCGAAGTCGTGGTCTGGCCAACCGCCGCCCAACAGGTCGCGAATATTCTCAAACTCGCCAATGAACTTCATGTTCCGGTCACGCCTTGGGGCGTGGGCACAGGCTTGGAAGGCAACTCGATCCCCGTTCGTGGGGGCATCCTTATGTCCTTCGAACGCATGACCAACATCATAGAAGTCCATGCCGATGATTTTCAAGTGACCGTTCAGCCGGGTATCGGTCACAAAGACCTCAACGCCCAGCTTGCCCGCTACGGTCTCTTCTTCGCACCCGACCCCGGCGCAAACGCCACTGTCGGAGGGATGCTTGCCAACAACGCCGCTGGTATCCGCACCGTTAAATATGGCGCGAGCAAAGATAACGTCCTCAAGATGCAGGTCGCTCTTGCCGATGGTCGCCTCATTCATGTCGGCTCACGTTCGGTCAAGCAGTCCGCCGGTTACGATCTCCTTCATCTGTTCGTCGGGAGTGAAGGCACACTCGGTGTCATCACCGAAGCCACCCTCAAACTCGTTCCCATCCCGCAGTTTATGAGCGCTGCGATAGCCGCCTTCCCCACCATCAAATCAGCTGTGGAAACCGTCGTCGCTGTGCGAGGTAGTGGTCTTGATCCGGCTGCCCTTGAACTAATTGATGCCACCCACACCAAGATGCTCCGTGAAGCCGAAGGGGTTGATCTGGTCGATCACCCTACACTTTTTATGGAGTTTCACGCCGCTCAGGAAGCCAGCCTCCAAGCCGGACTCGAAATGGTCAAAGAGATTTGTGATGAAATGGGTGCACTCAGCTTCCGCTCCACCACCGACCCTTCCGAGCGTAAAAAGCTCTGGCACGCCCGTCACGCCAGCTACGAAATCATGGTACGCTCCCATCCTGATAAAACCTTCTTTATCAATGATGTCGCTGTACCCATCAGTGCCTATCCTGAACTGATTGCCTACGTCGAACAACTCCGCGACGAACGTCACATCACCTGCTACATGATCGGTCACGCCGGTGACGGTAATATTCATGTCGAGTTTCCATTTAGCGGGGATGTCGAGTACCAGAATGCCTTAGAAACCAATGGCTTGATCGTACTCAAAGCGCTCGAACTCGGTGGAACAGCTACAGGTGAACACGGAGTCGGCATCGGTAAAGCCAAATACATGCTGAGTGAACATGGGGATGGCCTCAATGTCATGCGTTCAATTAAAGATACGCTTGATCCCAACGGTATCCTCAACCCCGGTAAAATTTTCATTGAAACCGAACATGAATCGATAGAACAGTAAACGAATCAGGAGGGGTTTGTTGCTGGCAAATCCCTTTCCTATATTTCTGGATGCTCCTTCACTAACTTCTTTAGTGCCAGTCGTCGCCACGCCTTATGAAATAAATCCCGTACCTCAGCCTCATCGACCTTATCCATCCGCACCAGCACATAATCAAACGGCACATAATGATCTGTGATAAAGTATTTTTCAGGTTCCAGTTGAACCAACAAATCACGTTCCACAATCGCCGATTTCATAATCAGAATGTCGCCTTCACCACGAACGCCCAAAAACTTCTTGCCTAAATAAAAAGATGGACTGCCGTGTGTAATGCCTTCTCGAACCTCTGGTAATTCCAACGCAATCTCACAAACATCATCAAAGGTGATACCGACTTTTCCGCTCATAACCCCGCCTCTATGAACATTTATTCTAGGCACAGTATAACAAAAAAGGGCGAAACTGCTACCAGTTCCACCCTTTTTATTACTTGAAACGTACCTCTTGAAACTATTCGATGTGATGTCCGTTGTGGTTGCCGTTGGTCACAGGCATCGCCGCTGTCCGGCTGTTTTCCATCGCCCGTACCGTCGCGCTCAGTTCCTTGTGACGTGCCGCCACTAACGCATTCACTAAACGGGTTTGCATGGTCAGTGCTTCAGTCAACGAGTCCATTTTGCGGTGCAAATCCGCGATTTCAACTTCGCTTTTCAGGTTCACTTGATAATCATTCTGTGCAACCGCCCGATCTTTAGCTGCCTGTCTATTCTGTGACATCAAAATAACAGGTGCTTGTAAAGCTGCTAATGTGCTGAGCGCGAGGTTGAGCAGAATAAATGGGAATGGGTCAAATGCTTTGATACCAAGAGCCGCGTTTGTGCCAATCCAAACCACCATCAACAAACAGAAAAAGATAATGAAGCGCCAACTACCTGCTATGGTGGAAATCTTGTCCGCCATACGGTCGCCAAGCGTCGCCTGCTCTTCCATCTCTTCATAAACATCGTCGGTAACAATGCGTGGACGCAGGTCATTAATCAGTCGCTGTGCATCTGGCCCCAGCAAACTCTTCAGTTCTTCGATTTCTTCGATCAGGTCTTGAATATGTTCATCTGGATCGTCTAGTTGAGTCGCGCCAATACGATTCAGTAAAAGATCATTGTACATAATGTCCTCCATACAGATGTGCAATAGACATATGCCGAATAATCGACGTCTATTCGCCAAACCAATATACGATTGTAAGTTTGGAACTTGTCACCCTTACCCCACGAGGTTGTGGGACGGCAATAACGCTAGTGGCGCTATCCCCGGTGACACATCTGTGTAAAGGGGATCGCTACCGTTGGGCGCTATTGCCGCTGGCTAAGTGCGGCTGTTCCGTGTGACTACTGCCCTCGGTCATTTGATCCTTCTATTACGAACATTGACAAATTTGTTGGGTAAAAAGTACCACCCAACATCTAGATAATACGCCGTATTTGATTTTTGTAAACCCCTCAAGGCTTAACCATTGAGAAATTTGACACAAATTTCACACGACATCCACACAAAATATAAGAGCGGGTATGTTTGTACCCGCCCATATCTGAGGCGACGGCCGGATTTGAACCGGCGCATAAGGCTTTTGCAGAGCCTCGCCTTACCACTTGGCCACGTCGCCATGAAGTGAAATTATAACGGGAGTTCAAACCACAATCAACCCTTAACCTCCTTATCTAGGGCTGTTGCAAAGTCGAAAAAAAGGTCTTTCTTGGGTAAGTTGTCAAGAACCAACCAAACAACTGCCAAGAAAGACTAATGATGAACTGTACTGCAAAGGAAGATGAAAAGCTGCCAATTCGTCCAGAAAGTCTATAT
>JBBSBM010000048.1:0-51184 GCA_038251275.1 Aggregatilineales bacterium | reverse complement strand
ATGACCTTTTAAACTCCGAAATGATCCATCGAAATGTCGTAAATTGGGGCAAAGTGTTTCTTGTGCGAACAAGGTTTAGATAATTACCGGTTCATATCGGCTCATAGAAGCTGATGCTGCTGTAATTGTGACCCACCCTCATGTAAGTGACTTTAACGGCGCTTTTCGTCACCCATTCTTGTGAAGGTTTTTCTTGCAAAATTATGGCTACGGGGATCGTGGAATGAAAATCCTTTTTCTGGTATTGGGTCTTTTAGGTATCGTGGGCGGAATAATATTATTCAGGCTCGCTTTTGCGATAAACAGCCATGCGGGAGGGATGTATTTAGGCGCTCTATCGATAGTAGTATTTGTATTTGCGGGTATCATGCTTTTGGGAGCGCTGATTACTGGCTGGAAAAAGTGGTAATTAGACATACCGATTGGAGTAAGATTTGAATATTATATGACAAAAACAGCCTATTTTTACGAGCTAAATAACTCGTGATAACCCCGCTTTTCAATACTTATTCTATTTTCCACCATATCACCAGAGGATAATTCTTCGTAAATAAGTTTATTTTCGGTTAACCCGACAAACGCTTTACTAACCACTACCCAACCTTTTTAATAACCTTTCTCCCTCAATTCGGTTAACGCCAACCCCATGAAAGAGTTACAAAATGTTCTTCCAAAATGTAGCCCATTTGCTCCCTATATCGAATACACTATCTACGGGGATGATGTAGTGGCGCAAGGCTTTGCGCCCTCTCTCCCACTGCACCTTAACAATTACCAATCGTTGCAATGAGACAAAAACCACCCATTCTCAACTGCAACAACATCAACAGCATCATTTCACCCGCTGCCACTGTCACTGCCGCCATAAAATCAGGGCGACATGAACGCCGCCACCGCCGCCATAACCGACATTTCTCAGCTAAACAGCGATTTTTGTGGCGACAAGACCGCCATATCCGACAAACGATGCAATCCTTTAGGGCTTATTGCACTTCCGAAACTGCCGCAATTGCAGCATATTCCGCAGATTCGGCATCTCGCTCCCTCAAATCCGCCGTCAAACCCATCCCTCGCAACTGCGGTTTTTGCAGTTTTTGCGACTGATGGAAGTCCTGTTGGTAGTTTTTTTGAACATTTCGAGTAGGTGACACTGACGACATTTCCGACAATTCAAATCAAAAAGGAGCAACTATTGTGCTCCTATCAGAGATGGTTCAGATGGCTTCAGTAGCGATAATTAATGGGCGGCGGCAGGTTGAGTGAGGGCTTGCTTATTCGCCGTGAGAAATTCGGCAACGCTGGTGGGTTTACGGCCCGTGAGTTCTTCGACCGCATTCGTCACCACATCCAGCTCACCTTTTGCGGCGGCTGCATCAAATGAAGCGAGGAGTTCGGCAACGAATTGGGGTAGTCCGGCGCTGACCATGCCACCGATGAGAGCTTCCAACGTCAAAGGCACATAATTAACCGTTGTACCGGTAATTTTGGAGACAATCTCAGCGATGTCATACTGTGACAGGGCTTCCGGCCCGGTGATGTCCAAGGCACGTCGTCCCTCGAAGCCATCGGCTAATGCAGCGGCGGCAGCACGGGCGCAGTCTTCGCGGGTCACATAACCAATCTTGCCATCGGCGGAAGCGGCGTACAATGTGCCTGACGAAATCGCCTGACCGAGTGAGCCTAAGAACATATCAGTGTAAATGCTATTCCGCAGGAAGGTGTAACCTATTTTGCTCTCGATTAGAGCCTGTTCCGTCCCATAATGGTCGGGTGCAGCTTGTGCGGTCGAGTTCTCCTGTATGTTAGCGATGGACGTATAAACGACATGCTTCACACCCGCCGCTTCTGCTGCTTTGACGGCTGCAATCTGCTGGCTCAAGCGATTTCCGATTGTGTCAGTGCTAATCAATAGCAGCCGATCCACGCCTTCGAACGCTTTGATAAGCGATGCAGAATCATTAAAATCGGCCTGCCGGACAATGACACCTTTTTCGGCGAAAGCGGCTAATTTTTCGGGTGAACGGGTAGCCGCGATGATGGTTCCGGCGTTGGCTTCGAGCAGCAGTTCAAGGACACGTTGACCGAGCTTACCGGACGCGCCCGTAACGAGCAAAGTTGGTTTTTGGGTATCTGACATTTCGTAACTCCTCAAGATGCGATGAATATACAACAGTTACTATACGAGTGTTGCTATCAGAATGGAAGTAAGCACTTTAAGGTTAGGTACTTACCTGTGGGTAACTGATGCAGATTTTAAGTATGCCATTTTTTACAAGATCCGTATCGTTAGTTGGTTTATCATACAAATAACCTTCTACACTTTGAGCTATTCGGAAAAGGAAATGACAATGGATAACCCTACGACAAACCCAGTTGAGAAAAAAGACCTTGTGATGAGCCGTGTGTTTAATGCGACTGTTGAGCAAGTTTGGAAGGCATGGAGCGATCCACAGGATGTCATGCGCTGGTGGGGTCCGACAGGCTTTACATGTCCTCTGGTCAAGATTGATTTCCGTGAGGGTGGTACATCGCTGCTGGCAATGCGTCCGCCAAAGGAATTTGGTGATCAAGACCTGTACAGTACGTGGATGTACCAGAAAATCGTACCGATAGAACAGATTGAATACATTCACAATTTGGCTGACCAAGACGGTCAAAAGATTGATCCGGTCACGATCAATATGCCCGCTGATTTCCCACAAAATCAACTTCATACCATTACGTTCAAGGTATTGGGTGCTAACGAAACCGAATTGACTGTTACCGAACATGGTTGGCCTGTCGGGCAAATGATGCAGATGTCCGAAATGGGTATGAATCAGTGTCTCGATAAGATGGCAGCGCTTTTTATATTGTGAGGCGAGATTGGGAGGGCGCACGCCGTGCGCCCTTACAGAACCCAACTTGTTTAATGTTTGACGATGAGATAGGGCATTCCAACATCAATCAACTCTTTTAAGAAGCTGCCATCTGTCGATGCGCTTTCGGACTGTATCTCAATCGTTAGACTAGTGGTTTGCGCTTGATCGCTGTTTGGATCTATGGATGAGGTAACGGCGGTCACGGTTGCGTTTTGAAGGATGCGACGCAGGATGATCGCGTTGGATTGCATGTTAGGTCTTAGGGGACTATAGATCTGGGCAGAGTTTTTTCCGTTGAAGGGTGCGCCAACCCAATTGTATTCAGCATACGGTTTGAATTCGAGTTTGAGATTAGAGCCATCACCAAGGATCATGCCGACAACAACATCCACTTTATCGCCTACTTGAACCCCATCAGCCGCCCAATGGGAAACTGAGTCTAAGTTCAGATCAATTCTGTAATGTGGAGGCAGAACGACGGTATCCAGCGAAGGAGCAGGACTCAGTTTCAGTGCAAGATGTGCATCGAGTAGCCATTGAATGACTTTGGCTTCTTCTGCTGAGACAGCTAAGGTCAGGGTATCACCCGATTTGATGATGAGAGCAGCTTGTGCGACCCGCTTTGTGATTTGACTGCCGGTTTGCTGTGGTTGTAATTCAGCGGGTGCATTGCCATCAATGTCACTGCTTTTGAAGGCGGCTATTATGTCTACCGATTTCCCGGCTTGTAGGTCTGCAAATTGCGGTAACATTTGAATACGGACACGTGGTACATCAATGGTGATTTTGTCTGCCGGAATAGCTGGTTGGAGCGCAGGTGTAGGTACAAGAACATCGGCTGATTTTACTAACTCCAATTTAAATGTAATTCCTTGCGTTGCCAACCACGTTAATAATCCGGCTTGATCTGGCGCTACAGCAAACGTAATTTTTGATGGGTCAGGTGGTGTGCTGGTTGAGTCTATTTGACGCTGAGGCCATGAACTCATCGCTGCGACCAGTGCGCCAAACGCCACCCGACTAGCGATTAGCTTTTTACCATCTGGCGAATGGATTACTTGAAGATTTTCAATGACAGTGTTTTCTTCTAATGGAATCAACGCGACAATATTTACCCAGTCACCCTGAACAGGTTCAATCCCATCGTTTGAAATCAATGCACGCGATAATTCAACTGGCACACGGTCAGACGGAAGAAAATTTCTTGCGGCAAACTCATTGGCTGAAGACTGCACTTCTTCAATATTGGATAGGGTAATGGGCTGTTGAGAAAAGATGTCGGTACGCAGTATTTTTCCTTGAAGTTGTTCGATACCGTTGGCATCCTCACGTAATGCGTCAAAAGGAACCGACTCAGCGGGCCATGCAGCATAGTATGCTACGGTTTGCATGCCAACTTTATTGTCCGGGAAAGAGAATCCGTGCGATAAATTTTGGTAGGCGACAACAATTCGCACAGTGGGCATCGGTGTTGCAGTTGAGTTCATTGTAGGAGACGATAACGGTGTTTGAGTCGGCGTAGGTTGAATAGCTTTTGTTGCCGGAACGAGTTTGAAGTGCATATTTGCGTTGTTGAGTTTGGTGAAAAGGGGAACGGCATCTTTAGGTATGAATAGAGCGATTGAATCGTATGTCATCACAGGTTGGCGACCTTCGACCACAATTTCTCCGCTAAAGATTAGCGCGTTGACTGCACGGGTTTCTTCGACCTGTTGAGAGCAATCGGTTTTTGAGGAGATGACGGTGTTGTTCATGCCCATCACATCAGGAACAAAGGCGCAGATTGAGATGACGTTGACGCGGTCGCCGGGTTGGATGTTCTCGCTGACGGTGACATTCTCTATGGGAATACTGATGATAGTGGTGTCGGCGCTAAAATCGAAAGCGTTTGGCAGTGGGGGTTGCAGCCTGAACATCACTTGCGGCTGTTCTGCCAACCACGCCAGTATGCGGCTTTCGTTTGGCGATACGGATATTGCGACAATGGCATTCGGCTGTAAGCGATCACCATGATAGAAAACGAGCGTATTCCGTAAAACATAGGTTTCGACAAAGCGAATACCATCGGGCATGGGTGTTGATGGTATATCACCAAGTTTGGAATCGGCCTTAAATGGCAGTAGTGCAACCACATCGACGGAACCGCCGACACCGGGAAGTAGGCTGTCACTGGTCAATGCCGACAGGCGAATTTGTACTGCGTTAGTATTATGGACGGTTGGCGAGGTTGGAGCGGCGGCGTTTTGGGTTATGTTGTCCCATATGTCACTGGTGAGAATCGGCTGTCCGGGTGAGACATCAGACTGCAAGGTTTTGCCCCACAGTTTTTGAACCCCACTTTCATCCTGGCGCAAGGCATAAGGCGGCACAGAATCGGCAGGCCAATCCGCATAAGCAGCAATATCGTATAGCGGCAATTCAGGGAATATATAACCACTTGGCAAATTTCGGAGCGCAATCAATATTTTGACAGTTGGCTTAGGGATAGCTGTGGGTAAGTTAGTTGGTACGATTTGATCTGTCAAGTCACTTGGAAGAATAGGTTGCCAACGTGGAATATCCTTTTTGGCGGTAAGGCCACGTAAGAGTTCAGGATCGCTGTACATGCCGCTGTTATCATCACCCGAATAGATGACTGCAAGCCATTGATTACTCAATACTGTGCCACGTGGAATATCGCGAACAGCGATGACGACGGGCGATACATTGCCTATACCGGGAATACGGACACTATCATTCCTAGGAGGCACAACGGCGACGGTTGAATAAGCGGTTGAAGTTGCAGTCACGGTGGTGGTTGCACCCGCTAAAGCCATTTCATTGATTTTGGGCGATTTGCCGATGCCGTTGATGAGCATGAGGCCAGCAATCGCCACCACGATCAAAGCCGCGAGAAGCGTCAGAGGTAGCCAATTGCGGCGTGGTGCGAGAATGGGCATGTAGGAGGTTGTGCTAGCCATCACGGTTTCTCCTTGGTTCATCGTTTCTAGTTGGACAAGCAGTCGTTCTTCCAATGCGTTTTGGGCAGACAGACGCGGTATTGGGCGGGTCGCGGCCAGTTCATCTATAACCGTATTACCTGATGCTTGTTTGGTTTCGACCAGCTTATCAATCTGGTCGAGCAGATGTTTATCAGGGTCATGGTTGAGGTTCATGAGTCGTACTTCCTATCAATTTCGGGATCATATTGGCGTTGTAAGTCTTCGATGGCACGGCAGAGGTGCGCGGCAACCGTCCGTTCATCCAAGCCCAGCACGGCGGCAATCTCGCTGTTGCGAAGTTCACCAAAGAAGCGCAGCGTGACGATTTCTTGCCGACGCGGCGAGAGGTTGGCAATCCGTTGGCGTAGCCGTTGGAATTGTTCTTGTCGTTGAAAAGCAGATTCGGGTGTGAGCGCGTCACTTTGAATGTCGGGCAATTCGTCCAGTGATATGTCGAGCACAACCCGCTGCTGACGATAAAATTGGCTAACGGCATTATGGGCGATACGAAACAACCATGCCGCGAATGCACCTTCACCACGATCTTCAAACTGCGAAAGACACTCTAGCAGTTTGAGGAAGATGTCGGCGGTGAGGTCTTCAGCATCAGCGGCACGTCCCACACGGTAAGCCACATAGGCATAAACACGCGGGTAATAGCGGCGATACAACTCGCGGAAGGCCGTCGGGTTGTGCCGTGCTTGTTGGATGATCTGCTGTTCGTCGGTAAAAGTCATGCCTGCCGCGCTATTCGCTGCTGTTCCGGTACGTTATTCATTAAAACGCAGATTGGGTGCGGAATACTGCACCGAGTTTTGGAAAGACAGAATTAACCGTAAATGCGCGGAGAACGCAGAGATCAAGGGAGAGAGTTCAAACGCGGGTTGATTGACCGTTTGGGTAGGTTCGATTATGCTAAGCAGGAGAAGAAAGGGTACTAAAATGGAAACAGTACTAAGCATCAATCTGATTGTTACGAATCCTAAAGTACGTGGTGGACGACCTTGCATTGCTGGAACGGGTTTTCGTGTCACTGACGTGGTGATTGCTGAGCGCTTTCATCATATGTCAGCCGATGAGATTGCATCTGGATACGATGTGACGCTGGCGGGTGTTCATGCGGCCTTTGCATACTATTACGAGCATCGTCAGGAGATTGATGAGGATATTCGTAAGCAAATTGCTAAAGGGCGTGAGGCACAAGAAAAGAATCTAGGCAATGACCGTACCTCGCTTTTACCTTGATGAAAATGTACAGGTTGCCATTGCCGAGCAACTGCGTAAACGAGGCATTGATGCAGTCACCGTTCGCGATTTGGGAATGCTTGGCGATGACGATACTACGCATCTGAAGCGGGCAACCGGGATGGGTTATATCTTGTGTACCCATGATACTGATTATATTGATCTTGCCACCGCCGGTTTTCCCCATACCGGAATCGTTTTTGGTCAACACAGTCATTCAATAGGTGATTGGGTTAACTTCCTCGAATTAATCTACACCGTTTACTCGGCTGAAGAAATGCATAACCGCGTTGAATATCTGAAAGCCTGAGTTTCACCGTTTGTCTTTGCGGCGGGCGACACGAATAGTGCGGTCGGGTTGCTTGCGTATCCATTCCAAATAGCGGGCGATTTCGGGTTGTTGGCGCAAGGATTCGACAGTATGCAATTCGTTGAGTAAGGTGCGGTTGCTAAAAAAGCTGTGCAATGTTTTGTGGCAGGGAACGCACAAATCCACCACTTCCGTTCCACCTTTGGAGCGCGGAATGAGGTGATGGCGGGTGATGTGCATCACTGCGCGCTGGCAAAGAACACAGTGTTTTGGTTGATCGGTTTGACGCGGTATGAGGTCAGTTTGCTGCTTTTGGCGTTTCATGACTTTAGAACTGCCCTGATGGTCGCTTCGTATAAAAGTGCCTATTAGTAGCCTTCCTCTCCCAAATAATCCTACTGCTTCAGGGCTTCCTAAACCAGACCTATCTATATGGCCTATACATAAATCCATCATAGCGCACATGGGTTCTGTTGATGGCGGATATAGACTGTAGCCAGTTAGTGACGCTTTAAAGAAAGGAGTGCCCATATGCAACAAGGCACACAGAATACGCAAGGTACACCGGATCGGAAACAACTGATTATTATTGGGATCGTGATTGTTGTCGCAGCGATCTTTTTGCTACCGCGACTTTTTGGTAATAACACCCCCACAACACAGACGAACGCACCAACCATCCCGCAACAGCAAAATCCAGTAACCAATAATTCGAATATTCAACTGGGTGCGCCTGTCAGCGCTACCAGCCTTGATCGTAATGGTTGTGCGGCGGGTACAACAAGCACGTTCTCAGGCAATGAGAGCATTTACGTGGTCGCACCGAACAGCAATGTGCCACAGGGTACAACGCTTTTCGTGCGCTTATATCGTGATAACAACGCGATTGAAGATGCACCGCAAATCACTGCTGATAAAGATTACGTCCAGAACTGCATCAATTTCGTTTTCTCACCCACCGGTGCAGATTTTACGCCCGGTACATACGAAGCCCAGTTTTATGTCAATGGCAATGCGGCTTCCTCGGTTACGTTTAACGTCCAGTAAGCTGGACTAGGAGCATATTATGGATACCGGAACTCTGATTTTAATTGCCATCATCGTTATAGCAGTTGTCCTGCTGATCAAACGGTTGATGCCTTCGCAGTCACCATACAGCCAACAGGGACCGAACCGTCCTCAATACAATGACCCGAATATTTCGAGCCACGGTGGATTTGGTGGCAACCAACAACCGCAACAGGGAAATAATCGTCCCCAATACGATGATCCAAATATCGAAAGCCATGGTGGATTTGGATCAAGCGGCGAATCGGCTTCGAAATTGGATCAACTGGCACAAGGTCGAAAAAAATATCCGACTGAGGCCAGCAGCCAAAATGTTGTCGAGCGTGAGCCTGAGAATGGACGACAACATGATGATCAGAACGTCAGCAGTCACGGTGGGTTTGGCGGTCAGAAGTAAAATTTAAAACTGAAGAAACTTTATCTCGATTGAATCTATATAGGAGCCTGAACATGAAGAGTGAGCGTTACGAACCGAAGCAATACATCGAAAATGCCAACGAAAGCTGCCATTACTGCCATAAAACTACATTGCAGCAAGTTGGCGACGAAAAAGTGTGCGCTCACTGCGGAACACGGGTCTATAGCACGGCGGCACATTCTTCGATGTCCGTTCACATGGCAGCCGCCAGACGATCACTTGGTTCACGATGAAGTTCGTTTCAGTAGATGAGGTGGGCGCAAAAATTAGCTACAAAAAATGCGCCCATGAGCAGATTGACAGATTTATTGTTAGCAGGATAGAAAACGAAGGAAATTGAACATGACGACTACAAAGAACAGTACGACGAAACAAGAAAAAATCGAGAAGGTACGCGATCTTATTAAGGGTATCAAAATTGCGATGTTGACGACAGTGAATCAGAGCGATGGTTCGCTGCACAGCCGTCCAATGGGAACCCAAGAAGTTGAGTTTGATGGCGATCTGTGGTTCTTTACCCATTCTGATTCACACATGGTTAGTGAAATCAAGAACGATCACGCTGTCAATGTGAGCTATGGTGATGACCCTCGTTATGTCTCTGTTTCTGGCAAGGCGCAGGTTGTAAATGACAAGGCAAAGATGAAAGAATTGTGGAACCCAATTTATAAAGTGTGGTTCCCTGACGGATTAGATGACCCGACACTGTGTTTATTAAAGGTTAGTGTCCAAAAAGCCGAGTACTGGGACACCCCCGGTGGCTTGGTACAAACCATTATCGGATTTGCAGAAGGTCTTATCAACAAAGATTCGAGTAAGATGGGCGAGAACGAAAC
Source organism: Aggregatilineales bacterium (assembly GCA_038251275.1). GTDB lineage: Bacteria > Chloroflexota > Anaerolineae > Aggregatilineales > Phototrophicaceae > CFX2. The sequence continues at coordinate 41,465 of JBBSBM010000048.1, read as the reverse complement.
GATCACTCTACGGAAGTAATTCCGTACACGTCACTTAACCCTTGTGAAAGATGCCTTCTTGAGATGATCAGGAAGGCATCTTTTAATTTAGGTAATCGCACTAAGGAGCAGGGGTATTGGTAGCGAATGCCGGTAATGCGGGTGAAATGCTGGCTTCCGGTGATGCTGGAGCGCTTGTTGCTTCAGAACCGGGAAGGGGCGTCGTGGTTAAGACGGCAGCCGGTGGTGTGAGCGTCATCGATTCGACATGGAAGCGAACCGTATCCAGAATAGCCTGTAATTCGCCGCTGCTGGTATCCATCGCGTTGATGGGATCGCTAAAGACGTAGAATACAAAATTGACACCCTTCTCTTGAACCCCCGCGAACCAACCGCGTGTATCGGGTAAGCCACTCTTGCAGGTTACCGCTGACCACTGCGTACCTTCTGCGCTGAGTAATCCGACACGATAGCTGCGGCGTACATCCACACCGATGTTGCAATCCGACTCGATGACGGCTGAACGCAGCAAACGGACACCGTCCGACCACAAATCGGCTTCGGGAGTCACGGCAAGAGTCATACCCATCGCGGCTTGTGCCATTGCATCGGTGCTGGGCGTGACCAGATTAGGGAAGCCCCAATATACCGCAATTGTGCCTGTCCCACCTGTGATTGGGCCACTGTATACCGCAACCGGAATGATGCGAAATTTGTTGGGTTCAACATCGGCTAGCACTTGCGCATCGTAGCCTTCTTTCCATCCGTCCGGCAAAGTGATGTCAATGGGTGGTGGAACTTTATCGCCGGTTGTGGGCGGCAGGGTGATCACCAAAGGCGCTTCTGTAGGTGTAAGGGTGAAGTCCGGCACGAAGGTCACGTTGGGCTGCGGTGTGTCGAGCGTGCTGAGGGCTTGCTGAGCGGCAAGCGCGGTTATCGTGCCATTGACAGCGGCTTGTACATCGCTCACGCCTGTTGTGGTCAAGGAGGCGACTGGTGAGGGTTGGGCGGTCGCTGCTGGGGTGGCTGCTCCAGAGCAAGCAGCAAGCAGAAAAAGTAGAAAAGCAGTACTGAGTGCTGAGTACTGAGTGCTGAGTTTGCAAAGACGTAATGTCATGAATTTGTCCGTTGTAGGTGGATAAGCTTATTTATCGTCGGTCGGCATTTTGGTTTGGATACGCTGGCGCAGGTCTTCAAATGACGTGCCTGTTTGTTTTGCCACCTCATCACCTTTATTAATAGCATTATCTATCTCATCTTTATGATCATAGTAGTAAGCTAAGGCAGCATGAATTTGTGACGGCATGAGTTCAAGTTCTTCAGCAATTTTTTCTACTGACCAATGATGTGTGATGGATAATGTGGCAATATATGCGACTTTAATCCCTTTGCCCGCTATGTAAGGTGTACCATTTTCGCGTAGAGCAATATGTTCAACGGAAATGATTGTCATGACTCGTATCTCCGTTCTACAATATGATTCGATTGTACACGTCATCTTCAAGTGATGCAGCACTAAGTTCAACGGCCTCAAACAAGAAGACAGCAGCTTTTACAATTGAGCCAATATCCCCTTGAATTGCAGGGCTAAAATATAAGATACCAGCATGAAATTTGCTGATCTTATTCCACTGAGCGTTAAGTTGAGCGAAATCGGTGTCACCAGTAATGACCATTCTTTTTTCGGTTGTTGCTTTCTCAAGATGTTCAACATCATTAGCATCTTCAAATCCGATTTCTTGGCAGCGAATAATATCAATACCTCTGGCACGCAACTGAATAGTCACCTGTTTAGGAACGTGTGCATCAGTATAAAATCGAAGCGCAACCATAAATCACTCCCACTCAATTGTGCCGGGTGGTTTGCTGGTGATGTCGTAGGTGACACGGTTAATGCCGCGCACTTCGTTGACGATACGGTTGCTGACTTTGGCGAGCAGATCATAGGGCAGACGTGCCCAATCGGCGGTCATGAAGTCATCGGTGGTCACAGCTCGCAGCGCGAGGACTTCCTCGTAAGTACGGTAGTCACCCATCACGCCGACACTTTTAACAGGCAGTAAAACGGCGAAGGCTTGTGATGTGCCTTGCCGCAGCATCCCAGCTTTGCCGAGTTCATCGGTGAAAATGGCATCGGCTTCACGCAGGGTTTCTAAGCGCGTCCAGTTGATTTCACCGAGGCAGCGCACCGCTAAACCGGGGCCGGGGAACGGCTGCCGCCACACAATATCATCCGGTAAGCCGAGCGCCGTGCCGACATTACGCACTTCGTCTTTGAATAAATCACGCAGCGGTTCGACCAGTTGGAAGCCTAAATCCGCCGGAAGACCGCCGACGTTATGATGACTCTTGATGACGTGTGACGATTTGCTGCTGGCGGCACTTTCGATGACATCGGGATAAATCGTGCCTTGAGCAAGGAACTTCACGCCTTCTTCGGCTAAGTCGCGGGCTTGGGCGGCAAAGGTATCAATGAACAATTTGCCGATAATTTTACGCTTAGCTTCCGGTTCGGTTGTGGATTTGAGTTGGTCGAGGAATTCCTCGGTGGCATCCACCGCGACTAGATTCATGCCCTGCTGTTCGCGGAAAACTTGGACAACTTGTTCCGGTTCGTTTTTGCGTAAAAGTCCGGTGTTCACAAAAATGGCGGTTAACTGAGTGCCGATAGCCTTTTGCAAGAGCGCACCCGCAACGGCTGAGTCAACACCACCGCTGAGGCCGAGGATCACACGTTGATTACCAACTTGAGCTTGGATGGCGGTGATGGCTTCCTCAATGAAAGCAACCGGCGACCATTTGGGTTCGCATTCGCAGACATCAAACAGGAAGTTTCGCAGCAGGTCTTTGCCTTGCGGGGTATGTGCGACTTCGGGGTGAAATTGAACACCGTAGAGTTTGCGTGAAGGATCGCCCATCGCGGCGTAGGGCGAGTTATCCGAGGCGGCTAACCCGACAAAGCCTTCGGGTGGCTGTTCGATGCGGTCACCATGTGACATCCAGACGTTCATGTCGTCGGGAAGATTGTGCAGCAGCGGATTATCTTGCGTGTGGTGGATTTGGGCAGGGCCGAATTCGCGGTCGTTGGAAGGGGCGACGATACCGCCAAGCGCATGGGTCATGGCTTGCATGCCGTAGCAAACCCCTAAGACCGGAAAATCCTTGATCAACCAGCGCGGCATTTGGGGCGCACCCGCTTCATAAACACTGTTGGGACCGCCCGAAAGGATATAACCGCGTGGTTGATGGGCGGTTATCTTTTCCTTAGGGGCATCAAAGGGGAATACCTCGGCGTATACATTGAGTTCGCGCACACGGCGGGCGATTAACTGTGTAAATTGTGAACCGAAATCAAGTACGGCGATGCCGCCGGTGCGTGGGTCTGTCATAGGTTGCCTTTGGTTAGTTAGTAGGGAAGGGTCTCAGACCCTTCCTTTTTCTCTCATCTGTACAAAACCGTTGGGAAAAAATTCGTTGGCAAGCATATGCCCAAACGTTTCGAAAGTTATTTAGCCGAGAACATTATAAGCGAAGCGCAGCATCAGTTCTTGATGTTGGATGCTTTGTTCTTGAGCGCGTGAGCCATGCCCTGCATCAAACCATTCAATCTGGATGCTCTTGCCGAGCGCATTCATTTTGTCCTCGTAAGCGTGCATCTGACGTGCTGGACAACGGGTGTCGTTGCTGCCTTGAATGACTAATACAGGTGCGCTTACTTTATCAGCGTAAGTGATTGGCGAACTGGAACGGGTGGCTTCGGGTGTTTCGGTAGGTGTGCCGCCGAACAATGCCCGTTGATAACCGCGCAGCGTTTCCGCTTGATCTTCGTACATCAAACCCCAATCGGCAATAGCGATGCCAGCCATGCCACCTGCCCACAATTCGGGACGCATACCCATTGATTGCAGTGTCAGATAGCCACCATATGACCAGCCTGTGACCAAGATACCATCCGATTGGGCGATGCCGTTTTCGACCAGCCAGCGACATGCGCCAGCCATATCATCTACTTCCAGATGACCGAGCTTACCCCAGATGGATTTCTCGAAGTCTTTGCCAAAGGTGGTTGAGCCGTGATAGTTGATGGTGAAGTAGGCAAAACCATGATCGACCCAAGTTTGGCTGTTGGGGGCATAATACTCGCACATGACGGATGTTGGACCACCGTGTGTTTCGAGGATAGTGGGGAATGGGCCATCGCCTTCCGGTGTGACCAACCAGCCTTGAATGTCTGAGCCATTCTCAGACTTGAAGGTGACTGATTTCCATTTGCGTCCGGCGGGGACTTCACCAGCCGCTAAGATCGTGCGCGTTTGGTTTCCGGTAGTGGCATCTAAAGCAATCACACGCGAAGGATGTACAGAGTCCTGCCATGTCACGTAGATTTCATCAGCCGAGACGTAATAACCGTTACCAGCGTACCCGCCTAAAACGCCTGACGGATGATCGAGGCGTGTGGCTTTTTGAGCTTCCACATCATAGCTAAAGACTTGATAGGTGGCTTGATAAATTTGTCCGAGCAAGATGTGGCTGGCATCCAGCGACCATGCCCAACCTGTGACCTCGCCGGGAATTTCGTCAATGGCGAGATCATGACGTTCGCCCGTTTTGGGATTCCAAATGAGCGGACGGTCATAACCCGAACGATTGGTGGTTGCTAACATCCGAAAATCGCGCGCTAGCGGCGAAAAGGAGCCAAAGCTGTGTTTGACTTCGTTACCATCTGAAAGACGGGCAATTTCCTGACCGTTTACAGTATCAATAGCAACCAAACAGGTATCCAGTGTGCCGCTGTATTCAGCAGTACTCACAACCGCGATTTCACCCCCGTAAGAAAGTGTTGGGCCAACAGATAACTGGTTGAATTGAGCGATGCGCCAGGGTGAGTCACCATCTCTGATGACAAAGAATTCGAAGCCATGTGCGCCAGCCGTCACAAAGCCTGTGACATGACCATCGTGACTTTGCTCGATGAAAAATGAGGCATAAGGTGACATATCCGGTGTCATGTCCACAGGTTCACCGCCATCAAAGGGAACACGGACATAATGACCGAGTTCGTTGCCTTGCTGGTCGCGGTGATAATAGACATACTCACCGTCAGCCGAAATCATACCACCGACCACACCAGCGGGTTGGCTGGTCAACTGCGTTAGCGCACCGCTGGCAACATCCCACCCATAAAGTTGATAGATGCCATCCTTGTTGGTACAGACCAAACCGTGTGCCGGATTATTTGAAGCCAATTTCGACCAGGCGATGCTGGCCGCGCGGTAGCGTTTTTTCCATGTCGCGTCTTGATTGGTATCGAGCGGTATGAATTCCATTTTTGTACCTCTCCCCTAATTGGTTATTGAATATCTCATCCAGTTCATGAGATTAACGATACGCGGGAATTTTAGCCAATAGACACCCTGACCAAACGATGCCACGATTGTTGGTGCTGTAAAGCGTTGCCGCTTATTCCGAGAATTCAATTTTACCGTCGTCCATGCTGGTGATGGTCGCCAGCGCATGAATAGGAATGTTGCTATAGCCTGCCTTAAGCATCGCGCCACGTCCACCCTCAAAGGATTTTTCGACCACCACGCCTACACCCACCAAATTACACTTGGCGCTTCTGACCATGCGAGCTAATGCCAACAATGTTTTCCCTGTGGCGAGAAAGTCATCAATGATTAGGACGCTTTCACCCGACCGCAAAAATTCGGCTGAAACCAGCAGGTTGACTTCACCGCCTTTGGTATGGCTGGGTGCAGTTTCTAAGAAAACAGGGCCGGACATGGTAATCGGTTTGGTTTTGCGTGCGTAAACAACAGGAACTTTCATGATATAGCCCGCCATCAGCGAAGGGGCGATGCCGGAAATTTCCGCTGTGAGGATGCGGTCGATTTTCACGCCACCGAACAGCCGCGCGATTTCTTCGCCCATTTGCATCATGAGATCGGGATAAATCTGGTGGTTAAGAAGGCTGTCAATTTTAAGTATGCCGCTGCCCAGATTCTGGCCTTCCGCCAGAATACGATCCTGAAGTGCTTTCATTGTCCCATTTTCCTTACTGATTGTGTGAATAACAAAAAGCGCGACTGTTGCAGCGCGCTTGTGACTAACTAGGTTGTAGTGGTTGGTGTGCTGCCACCGGCTTCCTCAAACACTTCGGCATAGAAGGCGGAATACTTGCCAGCAGTGAAACGCCTGCCGAGTTCGCCGCCGGTTTCTTGTCCGGCTTTGGATCTCAGGGAGGCCTCCATGCGTTCGACGCTCTCATAATAGATTTCAAGGATGCGGTAGTAAGGGACTTCACCGACAGGGCTGCCCAACACATTGACCACCTGCCGTCGTTCAATATCTGGCATCCGTTCGACCAGCGCCAATAAATCGTTATAAGCGCCCTCAAAGGCTGTGACATTCGCGGGCGTCGAAAAGGTGATGATGAACTTAACCATGTGGACGGTATCCTATAGACATAAGCAAAAACCGGGTTGTTTCCAACCCGGCTTCGATTATATCCATAAATTTTGACAATTCGGAGGGATTACTTTTTATTGCCGCTGTTGAGCAGTAATCCGATGACCATACCAATGCCGAGCGCGACCAGCAGCGCCGGAATGGGATTCTGGCGAACGACTTTTGTAGCTTCACTGCCCATTTGCTCGACCGAATTGGTGTTGAGATAGTGGGCGGCTTTCTCTAAGCCTTTTGCCACTTCATCGGCAGTTGCATGCGCATCTTTGTCTTCAGTTGTATCACGGGCTTCCTTGCGGATGCTTTCAGCAGCGTGATTGAGTTGTTTAACCGCTTCTTTACGGACGCTGTTGGCTCTTTGGCGCAGTTCACGCCCCAATTCACCTAATTCTTTGGCGACATCACGAGCAGTATCCTGTACTTTTTCGCCGGTTCCATTTTGACCGTTCATCATGATATTTCTCCTCGCTATTCAAATGACTTGCGTGATTGAATAATTTTGATTGTGGCGAATATGAGTGCCACACCGATTGATAAGAAGAATGCGACAGGGGCATCCAGCATACTGGAAAAAAGAACCACTAACGCAGCCGCGATAGCCAGCCAACTGTTTAATGGATCGGACACTTTTCGGTGTTTCATACCTCGTCCCCCACAATCACAACTATGCCTCTTGATAGCGTAGTATGATGCAGAGCGCAATTGCTATGACAGGTATCACCATTTTGTAGCCAGAATATCACAAAATTGCCTGACAGTAAACGAACTAAAGTCGTGGGGATAGATGCAGTGTGCAAAGTAATGGGAGGAAGTTATTTCATAAGCGGTGGACGAGACATCTGAACCAAACTGTGTTGTGTCTCGTCCATAGAATACGCTAGTGGATGTTCGTTTTCAGCACAATTTATAAACCGCGTCGACCAGCGCGAGAATATATCCCGTGGCATGAGCATGTCCACGATGATTCCAATCGGTGTCGTCAATCATTTTGGGAACGTGGTCATCAATAATGAAGCCGTCGAAGTTGACTTCTTTGAGCGCCTTCACCACTTCGACCGGATCAAAATTGCCTTCACCTAAGAAACATTCTTGGAAGGAGGGCATACAACCCTGCACATCACGCATATGAACGTAGAAAATTTTGCCGCGCTGCCCGAAATAACGGATGGTGTCTACCACGTTATCGCCCATTTCGCTGTAACAGCCCATACAAAATTCGATGCCGTGATTGGGACTGGGCGCGACTTCTTCCATCGCCTTCTTATAATTCTCGACATTGTAAAACAGCCGCGCCACACCACCGAGTTCCGCAACAGGTGGATCATCGGGGTGAATTGCCATTTTGACCCCGGCTTCTTCCGCGACAGGCAGAACCGCCTGTGTAAAGTAGCGGTAGTTTTCCCACATCTGCTCATGATTGACAGTGCGGCCTTCTAAGATGTCGAGCATTCTTGTACCAGCAACCAGCGGCGCGCTGTCGATGTCATTCATATCAAAGGAGGTGACGGTTACGCCACCGCGTCCTTTTTTGTGGGGTGTACGCCACACGCCATTGGGCATCCAGTTATAGCCGAGCATCGGGATACCCACTTTGCCCATGTTTCGCAGCGTCTTCTGATAATTTTCGATTTGTTCATCACGACCGGGCAATCCCAACATGGCTTTGTTGTAAAAACGGCTCGGTGTATTTTCGAGCGCTTCCAAACGCAAGCCGTAGCTATCGACACGGTCTTTGATGCGCTTGAGATCTTCATATTTCCAATAACCGTCTTCGTCAGGCATCAGCGGAGTGTTCATCTGTACGCCGCTGACACCGATTTGTTTAGCAAAAGTTAAGCGTTCGTGGGTCATCTCATTGAATTGTCCCAGCGCCACGCGCATTCGTTCGGTCATGTTTGCTCCTTAAATTTTCAAAATTTCTCAATGTAGGGCGGAACAGGGCGAAGCCTCCTGTAGATGTTCCGTCCTCCCATATAATTCCCTCCATCGCTTGCGGGGGAGGGTTAGGGTGGGGGTTCTTTCTCCATCCTAGTTATTTAAACATTATCATTATCCCTTCACCGCGCCAGCCGCCAAACCCTGCACCACGAAACGCTGTGCCGCATAGTAAAGGATCATCACTGGCATTGCCGCGAACATTGCCGCTGCCATAATCAGCCCCCAACGGAACACGTCACCGGTAATTAGACGGCTGATGGCAACCGGTACAGTTTGCAGATTTGGTGAGGTAATGAAAATCAGCGCGTATAAAAGTTCATCCCATGCGGCTGTGAAGGTAAAGACGCTCACAGCGACGATGCCGGGGCCAGCCAGCGGCAGCACAACTTTGTAGAAGGCTTGAAAACGCGTTGCGCCATCGACCATCGCTTGTTCATCTAATTCGACAGGGATGCTGCGGAAGTAACCCATCAACAGCCATGTACTCAAAGGGGCGGCGAAGGTCAGATAGACGAAAATCAACCCATGCAGTGTGTTGCCCAACTGCATTCGCGAGATGATGACCGAGAGTGGGATGAATAACAATCCACTCGGCGTGAGATAGGTAAATAAGATCAACCTGCCAATCCAATTGCGATATAGATACTTGAGGCGTACCAAGCTGTAAGCCGCCATCGCACTAAACAGTACTGACACAAAAGTTGACGCGCCTGCCACGACTACACTGTTACCGAGGTTGATGAGAAAATGATTTTGAACGATCAGATCCTCGTAATTTTTCAGTGAAGCATTAATGGGCAGCAGTGACGGCGTTCTATAAATATCTTTGGGCTGTTTAAGTGAAATCATGAACATGAAATAGACGGGAAAGAGAATAATAATGGCGACGGTTATTAACACCCCATAATTAAGAAGTTTTTGCCACCAAGCGGGTTTGTCGAACATCGTTAATCCTCCTTCTGCAAGCGGACGGCGACGATCAAAGCGAGTACGGCAAAGACTGGCAATAAGGCGACAGATACCGCAGAAGCCTCGCCAATCCGCAGGCTTTGTAAGCCGTAATAAGCCAATACGGGGAACGTCATGGTCGCGTTGGATGGCCCGCCTCCCGTTAAGATCCAGACGGCTTCAAAGCTGTTTGTGGTCTGAATCGTGGAAATGAGGATTACCACCAGCACGATATGACGGATACTGGGGAAGGTGATATTCAAAAAGCGCTGCCAGGCGCCTGCCCCATCCAGCGCTGCGGATTCGTAAAGCTCCCTTGGGACACCCTGCATAGCCGCTAAAAATGAGATGACCCAGAAGGGAAAGCCACGCCAAACACTGGCGACGACGACACTGGGCAAGGCCAATTCTTTGGTACTGAGAAAATCAACGTGCGTGTTTACCAGTCCGAGGCTGATCAGAATATAATTGAATGCCCCACCCTGCGGTGCGTATAACAATTTCCATGTGATGAAGGCGACAAACGCAGGCATCGCCCAAGGAATCAAGATCAATCCGCGCCAGAACTGCCGCCCTCGAATCTTCTGGTTAAGCAGTGCCGCCAACCCCAAGCCAATCCCCAACTTCATAATCTGTATGGCGGAAACCATCACCACCGTATTACGGATGGAGGCTTGGAAGTCCGGCTTTTTAGAGAGATTGATGTAATTTTCGAATCCTACAAACTGTCCGTCGCTGCCGACGACACGATCCGTAAAACTAATTTGAATTGCAAAGAAAAAAGGGTAAATAACTAACAGCAAGATACACACAACCAAAGGCGCAACCATCAAATAGCCAAGGATACTTTCCGATTGCTGCAGGTTCGGTCGCCATTGACGGCGCGGTTCTAATTTCGCGATGGCCTGTTGAGACATCGAAGTAAGCCTTTCCCGGAAACAGGCATTGCAGAGGCAGATTCATGAGCTTTAACTTTTTGTTACGGAGTATCCCTTGTAGGGAAGGCTCTTAGAGCCTTCCCTATGATTCCCTCCCCCGTTTACGGGCTATCACCAGAGTGAGCCTGCGAACGTTGGTGATGTAGGGTTAGGGTGGGGGTTCTTTCTCCGTTCCAATCAGTAACCCATCATGAACCACACCCCTGCAAACCACCGCTATTTATTTGTTATTTTTGTCGTAAATCACTTGACAAGCATCTTGGGTTTCCTTTATCGCGTCGTCGATGCTCAGGCCATCCACCACAATCCGTTGAATCATACGTGGGGTCAGGAAGTTGGTCTGATATTCGGCAAAGGCTGAATTGTTCACATCGGGGAATGCGCCCGGTGTACCATTCAGAGCCAGATCAAGCAGACCGGCATGAACCGCGCTTTCGGTGAAAATGGCTGCTTTGACATGGTCTTGCAGAGCCGGACCATAAATGGCGCTGCTATAGTATTCGGCGGTGAAGTCATCATCAGCCAGATACTTAATCAGCTCAGCGGCCAAGTCTTGGTTCTTGCTGGTGACAGGGATGGAACGAACAACGGTGCTTACTGGCGAAATGCGCATGGCTGGGCCAGCAGGTAAGGCCGAGTACAGGGTTGCGTCGCTGAGTTCGGGATCATTATCCACCAGATAGTTGCGGACGCTGCCGGGATTAGCAATGAAGCCTGCTTGTCCCGATTGGTAGGCTGTGTTGTCGCCTGCGCCGTCCCATGTGGTCGCACCCGGTGGGAACAATCCGTCAGCATAAGCTTTGGTGATCCATGTTAGGAAATCACGGGTTTCTGTGCTGTCAATAGTACAGGTTTTGCCTGCGTCATCCGCGATGCGACCGCCCCATGATTGCAACATGGTTGTGGTCAAGTTACCGTCACCCACATTGGAGAGCGCAAATGACATAGCATATACATTAGGCGGATCGTTGATGGCGCGAGCCATGTCACCGAGTTCTTCCCATGTTTTGGGCGCATCCTTGAAACCTTTGGCTTCCAAAAGGTCATTGCGACGGAAGAGGACGTTCCCATTTGTGGCATAGGGGATACCATAAATCTTGCCGCCAAAATCCTCGCTGGTCACCAAACCGTCGGCTGATTTCAGCCAACCACCATGCGCTTTGCCGATTTCAGCATACAAATCATCGACTGCGACCAGTTGATTTTGCTTACTGAGTAATAACATAAAGTCACGACCCAGATCAAGCACATCGGGCATCGTGCCGGCTTCGATAGCAGCAGAAACCGTCTGAACCGTTTCGTTCTGGTTGATCATGACAACTTCGACCTTAACGCCATTTTCCTCGCCCCATTTTTCGGCGCGGGCGACGAGAGCATTGTTGGCTTTTTCGGAGAAGATGAGACCGCCCCAGAAAACGATACTTTTTTCTTGAGCGAGGGTGGGGGCAAAACTCAGTACCCCGAACAGAATAGCGATGAATGCGAGTAAGCTTTTGGAACTCTTAAAGATCTTCATTAGTTATCTGCTCCACATAAAAATTATTGAGAAAAATCTGTATTTTGATGAATGCTGCGATGCCAATTGCTTTACGTTTCCATCCACCTCCTTGCTCTGACGGCAGCTACCGTCTTTATAATTTATAATGTTAACACAAAACGCAAGTGTTTTGCCAAATTTCATATCAATCCACGTTACTGTCACCATTTTGTCTAAACAGGCTGCGATGATCACATAAAGGAATATGGGAAACGTAAAACCTCAATTATTCGTTTATTCTATCTTTAACTTTTTGGGATTAGTCTTTTTATAAGATGCTTCTAACGCATTACAATAATTACCACTCATGTCATATGGTATAATCATGTGTGAAAATTGGAACAAGCCGAGACTGAAACGAGTATGACATTGAACGGTTCAGCGCCTTCAAAGATTGTCCAAATCCGAAATTTGACCAAGCATTATGATGAAGGTGGTCAGAGCCGCAAGGTGCTGGATAGCGTCAATCTAGAGATTGAGGAAGGCGAGTTCTTTGTGATGCTTGGGAAAAGCGGGAGTGGTAAGAGTACACTGCTTAACCTCATCAGTGGTATTGATCACGCAGACTCCGGACAGATCATGATTGGCGACACGGACATAACGGCGCTCAACGAAAAACAGCAAACCCTCTTCCGCCGCGATAAAATCGGCATCATCTTCCAATTTTTCAACCTGATACCGACTCTAACCGTTCTCGAAAACATTACCTTGCCGGGTGAACTGCGCGGTGATAATCGTCGCACGGTGGAAAAACGCGGACGTGTGTTGCTTGAACGTGTGGGTTTAAGTGACCGTGCCGAAACCTATCCCGACCGCTTAAGTGGTGGTGAACAGCAGCGAGTAGCCATCGCGCGGGCATTGGCTCACGAACCAATGTTGGTATTGGCCGATGAGCCTACGGGCAATTTAGACGAAGATACAGGGCAAACTGTACTAAAATTGCTGTTGGAACTGACTCGCGATGCTGGTAAAACTTTGGTGATGGCGACACATAATCCTGAAATTCTTCCCTTTGCTGACCGAGTTTGCCGCATTCATGAGGGCAAACTGGTTGTTACACTTAATCATGAGCCCGCCATAACCAATCGTTAGCGTGATGCAAGGTTATTGGGCATAATTAGATTTATTGCTGATCTTGGAAGGAAGTCCTTATAGCACTGAAAGGTTCAGCACAATGACGAACCCTGATCCAGCACTTATCAAGCAATTATTGGTCGATCTTCGTGGGTTTGACAAAGAGAAGCGCCGCACAGCCGTGATGAAACTCGGTGTTATGGGTGGCGAAGACGCAGTACGGGCGCTGATTATGGCTGTCCGTAATGACCATGAAGACTTGATCACACGCGGACGCGCTGCCTTAATGTTGGGCAAACTCCGCGACATCCGCGCTGTAGACCCCCTGATTCGAGCCTTAGACGCACCCGGTTTCCAAACACCTGTATACGCCGCCGAAGCCCTTGGTAAAATTGGTGATCGCCGTGCGATTGACCCGCTTCTTGCTGCCATGAACTCTGGAAACGAAACCTTCCGCAAGGCCGCGATTGAGGCGTTGAAGAAGTTAGGTTATATGCCGGAGCCGATTCCGAATTAGTGGTTAGCAATTAGCTTTTAGTGATTGGCTAATGACCATTCTTGGAGTTGCGGGTGAAAGATTATAGGAAGCTAGAGATATGGCAAAAGTCCTATCAATCTTTAGTATCTATTCACTTGTAAGCTCATGAATCACGAAGAATATGACCGCATTGCAAGGTCTGACTGCTTCGTGTGCCGAATTATCGCTGGTAAACCACTCGTTCCTAATCCACAGATTGTTTATGAGGATGAGCAGGTTATTGCCTTCCTCAACCAGTTTCCGACTCAAGAAGGCTACACGATTGTTTGCCCGAAGCGGCATATCGAACGATTTGAAACTGAAATGACTGCCGAAGAGTGGTTGCATCTGCAAAAAGTCGTTCAATAAATTGCTCAAGCCGTTTCAATTTCAACCCAAGCCATTCGCATGTATATCGCTTCATTGGGCAGTCCCGAACGAAATGCCCATCTGCATATTCATGTTTGCCCTTGCCCACCGGATACACCTTTTCAGCAGCAGCAATTCGCAGCCATGTAGATAAACGACGGTCAGTTCTTACAACTCGATGAAAATCGAATGCAAGAGCTGGCATCACAAATCCGTGCGGCATTGGAAAATGGTCACGAGCGTTAGTTGCTAGATACGGCTGAATCAGCGATAGTTGAAAGCTACGGGTAAGACGGTAATGCCGGAATCGCCTATTTTTTATCCAGTCCTTTCTACTTTTATGACTGATCGGGAGCATCCTCGATGAAGCGGGGAATCATTATTTTCTTGGTGTTGATAACTTCTGGCAACTTTCTTTACAGCGTGCTGCCATCCTGTAATATCAACCGCGAAGGTTGCTATGCCAATGATCAAGCCATTCTCGATCATTCAGCAGATGCCCCTTACCGATACCGCATTTTAGCGCCTTATGCCATGAGTCTCGTGTCATCGCCAACTAACGAAGGCGCATGGTTTATGGTGGCGCTCGTCATCCATGCAGCCAGTTTTGCAGTTATCTATACGGCGCTTTATAAATGGCTGCGGCGTTGGGGTAGTGATGGCTCAGCCTTGGCTGGATTGATTTTGATGGCGCTGCTCTTGGCCTATGCCTTTCATCAGTATCCGCTGTCACCAAACAGCATCATCGAACTGGCGTTGATCTGCGCTACCTTAGCTTTATCGAAACGTTTTTGGCTGGTTGCAGCGATGGTTATATTCGCCAGTTTGAACCGCGAGACTGGCGTGCTTTTGGTCGCGATTTATGCGCTGTTGAATATGGCTGACTATCGTCAACGCGGATTTTATTTGCGTGTGGCGGCGTTGGCGGGTATATGGTCAGTAATAACCGCCGTACTGCATATCACGTTAGGCACTGCGCCGCACGTGCTTGGGGTGACGGGTACATTGCAAGCCAATATTGATAACTTACCGCAAGCATTAATAATCAACCTGATACTGCTGCCGCTGTGGATTATTGCCGTGATTGGCTATCGGCACTCACCCATCATGCTCAAACGCTTGGGTTGGCTGGCAGGCGCATATTTAGTCAGTGCGTTAGTTGGCGGCTTATGGGGTGAAATGGGGCGGTTAAGTCTGCCTGCGATTCCCTTGATTCTGCCGTTCGTGGTGGCTGAAAAACCGATTCAAGATAAACTCAGCATTACCTAAAATAGATAAATTAGAGAGATGCTGTTAACGAATCAATTTTGTTCCCTCACATAGTAGGTCTTGGCTCCCCTTCTCTGTAAACGGAGAAGGGGTTGGGGGGATGAGGTTCTTAATTCACTAGCAGAATCCTGGAGAGTGCTTAACCCACTATGCTCAACTGGATACCACCTGATCACTGGCTCAAAATTACATCGATTGATGCCCACACCGGCGGCGAACCGCTGCGGATTATCACGGGCGGTTTTCCTGAGTTGCAGGGCAGCACCATTCTTGAAAAGCGACAGTATGCCCGTACCCATTACGACCATCTACGGCGAACGCTAATGTGGGAGCCGCGTGGTCATGCTGATATGTACGGCGCGATTTTGACATCGCCTGTAACACCCGATGGTGACATTGGCGTGTTGTTCATGCACAACGAAGGCTTCAGTACCATGTGTGGACATGGCATCATCGGACTGGTAAAGGTCGGGGTGCAAACCGGCATGTTTCCGATAACAGGTGATGCAACTGTTGTGAAGATTGATACCCCTGCCGGACGGGTGACCGCAACCGCGCATTTACATGATGGTCAAGTCGAACGTGTCTCATTTGTGAATGTGCCATCATTCTTGTACGAACAGGATTTGACAATCGTTGTTGATGGACTGGGCAAGATTATTTATGACATCGCCTTCGGTGGCGCGTTTTATGCCTATGTGGATATTAATCAACCTGCGCTGAAAAATGTTGTGATTGACGATAAGCACCAGACCGAGTTGATTGATGTAGGGATGCGGATTAAACGGGCAGTGATGAGCAGCGTCACACTGCGTCATCCAACTGGCGATGATGATCTTAACTTCCTTTACGGGACAATCTTAGTGAAGATGCTGCATACCGAAGACGTTCAGAGCCGTAATGTCTGCGTATTTGCTGAGGGTGAGGTTGACCGTTCGCCAACCGGAACCGGAGTCAGTGGGCGCTTAGCAATTCACCACGCTAAAGGTGATCTAGCATTGGAAGAAACCATCACCATCGAGAGTTTAATAGGTTCACGTTTCACCGGACGCGTAATCGAAACCGTCGAAGTAGGCGGTCTGCCCGGGATTATCCCCGAAGTGTCTGGCACAGCTTACATCACCGGCCAACATACCTTTCTGATTGATCCTAATGATCCACTGAAAGATGGGTTTATTCTGCGATAACTTACACTATTTATTTGGTATAGATTTATTACTGTGACAGCACAAAAAACGCTTCGCCAGTATGATAATTTGAATGACGGCTTTTCTCATCATATGGGGCATCCATGAACGACATCGCCATCCAATTGATAGGTTTGCTGGTATTCGTCGCGGTAATTGCTGGCGCATATTGGCGTTGGGTACGACCACATAACATCAACCTCGAAACCAAAGGTGTATTGTTGCTTGTTATCGCCACGATGGTTGGCGGCTTAATCGGCAGCACAGGCTGGTGGTTCGATGTCCCGCAAGCCTTTTCGTGGGATTTGCCGCCGTTAGCCAGTCGCATGTTAGCGGCAGCCGGTTGGTCTTTCGGCGCAGCCACTTTTATGACATTGCAACGTCCAACCGCGAGTCGTTTGCGCCTAACATTGTTGATGCTGGCGGTTTATCTGATTCCGCTGGCGATAGCGATTTTCCTGTTTCACCTCGACCGATTTGATTGGGCAGCACCCATCACCTACGCCTTTTTCATCATTGTGATGGGCTTGATCATACCGGCCTTGTGGTATCTCGTTCGTCGTCCGACGGTGATTGCCGAAAATAATCCGATTGTGCCGCCTGCTCAAGCCATCCGCTTATGGCTAATCATTGTCGCGTTGCTCACGGCCTTATGGGGCGCGGCATTATTCATCACCGACAGCGGGTCAATCAACCTCATCTGGGTATGGCCGGGTGATTTGCTCACCAGCCGCTTAATCGCTGTGATGCTGTTCACCATTACCACTGCCGCGCTTTACAGCTTGAACAACACCGATGTCACGCGGGTTACGTTGGTAGTGATGATTGTGTACGGGTTCGGGGCAGCGCTGGCAAACCTGTGGAACGCAACGGCAGCTAAACCTGTGCAGCCATTATATCTAGCTGCGTTTGGCGCGATGGCAATTATTTCGCTGTGGATGCGGCGTTGGCAGTAAACTTTGTTTTCATAACGGTCTGCCTAATGACTCAAATCTTTCATTAGCTCGATGCACCTCCACTAATTCCCACTAGATTTACCCTACCTACCAACGCATTCTCATGGTAAAGTGGGCATATATCCCAAATTTACCCCTGAATTTGGGATATATTTATACTGGATGAAATGTATGCCCAATCTGATAGACCTATATAAGCTGGATCAATTTAACGATACTTTCGCACTGGGGCATTATGCCCGTGTGTTAGATGCGCAGGACCGCCGCAACGGACAACAGGTGGCCTTTAAGCTGCTGCGTCCTGAACATGTGTCACATGATGGCGACTTAAAGTGGGAATACCGTGCATTCCCCAACGAGGCCGATTTGCTGATGAAAGTGGCGGGCAATCCCCACGTCGTGCAACTGTTGGACTGCGGTTATATTTCCGGTTCAGGTGAAGCCCCAACCGAAGGTGAAATCAAATCCTTTCACGTAGACGCGATGGGCTTTGCACAGGCTATGCCCGAATATGCCGAAAGCGGTTGGCGGCCTTATTTGGCGTTGCAAAACTTACCTCGCCTCAACAACCTCTTGTATCTCATGAAGCCTAATCAGCCGGGAGTCCGTTGGCGGCTGCCGAGCGAAGAAGGCTTGGCGCTGGCACTGCAATTCGGTGAACTGCTGAAGATGGCGCATCAAAAAGGCATCGTCTATCTCGACCATAAACTTGAACATGTCTACTGGGATGGCACACAACTTCGCATCATCGACATGAACAGTTCGCGCCAACTGGAAGGCAGCAGCCGCACCGATCAGCAGCAGTATCGCGCCGATATTCATAACCTCTGCGTCGGCATTCTCTATCCGATTTTCACAGGTTTGTCGCCCTTAAAGACTACCCTGCGCCCACAACCGGGGAATATCACTGAAGCCGAAGCCCGCTATCAAAGTGTGACAGCGCTGGATTTTGGTGTTGAGCCGACCTTGAGCCAAGGCATCAAAGACCTGCTTCAAGCCGGTGCAGCTATGCAGATTGAAACGGCTGACCAGTTCATCACCATGTTACAGAAAGCCGCTTCTGCACATGGTTGGGACTTCCCCAATTCCTATACCAGTCCCGCCAGTCGTGATGCGCGTGGTCAAATGCGAGCCGGATTGACTCGACTGCGACGTGGGCAGGCTGACATCCGCGAAGCCCGTGACATGTTCCGCGAAGCCGCCATTCAAGATGGCATCAACGAAGAACTGGAAGCCGAACTGCGCCGATTAGTCAAAGAAATCAACGAAATGTTGAACAATCGCGTTATTCCCTGAGCCGGAGCATAAAATTTGATTTCCGACAAACGCCTATCTTTACTTAGTAAGGGTAGGCGTTTTGTTAGATGCTTCCAACGCCTCAGCCACCGCCAACAAATCTGCTTTACAGCCCGCTGGAATTTGAGCGTCCGTCAACGCTGTTACTTGAGTAGTAAAAGTTTGTAATTGATGAGCAGTGATTGATTGCTCAATACGGGTCGGTAATCCGCAAGTTCGCGCGATGGATTTCAGTTTTTCGAATGACGGTGTGGGAACAACCATTTGAATCGCCCCATCAGCCAGAGAGCCGACCAATAAGGAATCCTTTGCTTGAATCAGCGATAATGCATTAATGTTACTGAATGTCGATCCGCCGTAAGCCAAACGACCACCGTATAGACTAAAACTGAGAGCCGTCTCTATATACCCTTTGTTACCCACAAAAGTATCTAAAAGTGTTCCTTTTACAGCATCCCATACTTGGACAAACCCATCATCGCCGTATGTTGCAATTTGGTCGTCATTCGGACTCCATGCCACACCAGTAACGTGTGTTGCTCCTTGCACCTCGAACTTATTAACCGCTTCTCAGCTGCTTAAATTGACTACGGCTATCGACGCGTTTGAAGTCGTGTTGCTTTGCACATCACGAGCCCCTTGTATACCGATTGCGATTTCTTCTCCGTTGTGGCTCCAGGCCATCCCAAGGATGGACGCAAGATAATACTGAAATGTATCGGGATCATGGTTGTTATATATATCAAGATCGGCGGGGTATATCCGAAGCCCAAAACTACCAACTGCGATATTATTATCGTCAGGGCTAAAAGATATGACCCAAGGATCTCCAGTTTCCGTCTTATGAATGGGCTTATAAGTCTTTGTATCCCAGACCATCACTTGCTGATCTACGGGACTTGCGCTAATAAGTTGTGTGCCCGTTGAGTTCCAATCGAGAGAGGTAATCGTGCCTCTATGCCCCAATAAAGTTGTTACAATCGTCCCCAATTTCACATCAATGATCTTTACAGTTTGGTCTTCACCGCCCACAGCGATATAACGACTATCGGGACTCCATGCAACGGACTGATACCCACCCCATTGAGTTTGCGACTGATAATTGACGGAACCCGTATTTGCATCAAAAATGAGGATAGCGCCCTCATCCGTATTTCCATCCGGATTTGTATCCGGTTTTATCCCGACTGCCGCAATATGATTTCCATCGGGACTCCATGCTACTGCCGATATATATATAGGATTTTCCCCTAGGGATGAGGTATCTTGCGCATCAATACGCACGACTATAATGAAGCATATCCACAATATGATCCCTATACGCGGAATAGTCATCATCTTTGCCTCTCACCTTATATCCTAATTATAGGAGAGGAGTCACACGATTTGATCAAAATAGGGAAAACATAGGCCAATCGGCGTATTTGGAAATTTACAGAAATTGTTTAGGCTGATTTTGTACTCTCCCATGTGTACTAACTTAAGGAAATTAAACACTCAAACCAGATTGTTTCCAAGCACGCAAATACAGGCTAACAGAGGTTTTGAAGCGCCTTCAGTACGCTTGTCCGGCTGTTAGCATGATGGCTTTAGCCTCATGCGGCGCAAATCGTGATGTTTATCAGGAACGAATACCTGTGCTAGCTAATGATTTTGACCCTAAAAAATTCTTAAGTTGCTGCCTATGAAGCTGTTCTTGTACCCCCCATGTATTCTTTTTAAGGTTTACTTTCGGTTAACCCGACAAACTATTTACCAACCACTTTCCAACCTTCTTAACAAACTTATTCCCTCAAAATGGTTAGCGCCGACATCCCGAAAAAGCTACCAAATGTTCTTCCAAATGGTAACCCGTTACCGATGTAAATCGAATACACTATCTATGGGGCTGTAGGGGCGCACGGCTGTGCGCCCTGCGTCCTCGGCGCACCTTAACATGACCTTTAGCAAAACTGGCACAAAACCCACCTTTGTCATTGCCGCATTTGCCGCTTCTGCTGCATATTCCGCATTGTCGGCATCTCACTCCCTCAAATCCGCTGCCAAAACCATGTTGTAACAACAACATCAACAGCATCAACTGCAACATTTTGAATTATTTGACGTTTTACCCGTCTGACTTTAGCCTTTACTCGGTACTCGTATCGCACCAATACTTGCCAGCGCTTCTTCGGGTATCGCATCCAATAGTTAGAAGCTAATCCGGTTGTGAATATGCCACGAGTCGATGATTTGCTCTATGAGTTCCACATCATTAACCATATTGAACCCCTCATGTAGTGTTACCCTGTCATTATCATATGAGGGAATAGTAATAAAGATAAGTGTTCTGCTGAGGTCGGTGAATTAGGCGACCTTTTCCCATAGTATAACGCCCGTGACGCTTACACCATTTGTAACGGTAGGCGGTGTGGTGAGGGTTAATTGGTTACCGGAAAATTGGTAGAAGCGTTTCTGATCTTTCCCAACCAGATTGGGAAACATTGCGCCTTTGGTGTGGTGGATGACGGTTTTGTTTTCCTCGTCAACTTCGTAATCACCGAAGTAGGCGATATAACCGGCGACCGCTGCTTTCACTTCCTCAAGTGTCCCTTTTTGCTGATCACCTGATGCAAAGCTAGGTCGATCTACACGCATCATTTGACCGGACATATGCCCATTTGCGTCGTAGATCAGCACACCGATGACATCCGTTCCCATTACGTCTGTCACCGTTCCATCCGAGCTGCGAAACTCAAAGGATACGAGCGTCCATGTGCCGATAAAGCGTTCTGTGGTAGTTAAGGTCTGCATTGCATATTCCTCTTAAAGGTTGATCTGATTGGCACAGTTTTTCCGCTTACTGGATAAGCAATTAGCCAGCAGGGGTTGTTTCCGGTTTGATAGCCTCACCGATGTTAATTTGAGGTGTCGCTTCCGGCGTGACTTCCGGTTTGATGGGGTTACCAACATCAACTTCTGCCGTTGGTTCAGCTAGACTATCAACCAGCGGCGGTAATTCTGTAAGCGCCGTCACATTGATGGTTTGCCCGATGTAAGTCACCTGTGGGCAGTTGGCGAGGGAGCCATCGAGCATTGCCTGCCAATAGCCTAAATCACGGTTACGTAAATCTTGGCGCAGCGTGTAGTTGATCTGGGTTGGATAGCCACGTTCTGGATCATAAGTGACAGTCATTTCTATTGGACCATCGCAGATGCAGCCGTTCGGCCCACATTGCGGATTTGCTTGCCCATTTTCGATTCGGTCAAATAGGTTTGTGACTGTCGGCCAAGTGGTACTGCGGTTGCCTGTTATCGCGCCACCCATATTGCATGTGTCTTTGTGTTTATAGCCGATGTTCGTCCCGCGCATGTCGAAATCTTGTAGGCAGGTGATATAAGGACGCTTATATTCGACCACAATGCGGTAATCAGTGATACCTGTAGCCGACCAACGGGCTTTGGCCGTTTCCAAATCGTTAATCGGGTCAGATTGGCGAAACACTAATAAAGCGATAAAAAGTATAGAGAGCAATGCGCAGGCAGCTAGAAGACGCCTGCGCGGTAAATGCAGATTCAAGTTATGGACAAAGTGGGGGATTGTTGCGATTGAATGCGCCGATTTTGAGATATTCATTTTCCGGAATGCCCAACGTCTGGTTCACGTTTGGAACGATACGAACCAGCTTATTATACAGGCTGCCATCCATACGTTTATCCACCATTGTGAGGAAATTGTTGCTAATCGCATTGCGGTTATGGTCGAGCTTTACTTTACCGGTTGGTGTTTGGAGTTCCAAAATGCGCAGCATGGCCTGCAAGCGTGATTGTCCCTCTGATAGATCGCCATCGACATTTCTAAGGGCGGTCAAAGCGGCGAGGGTATTTACATAGTAGCCCCACGCAAACAGTGACGGCGAGGTCAACCCTTTGGGGAACAGTTTGCGGTACGAAGCCACGAAGTTCTGCCAGCTGGGAGCAGGATTATTATCCGCAATCGGGCCGCAGCTCGCCATACCGACCAAACGGTCAGATAACGAGCCGCGTGTGCCAAGTACCGTTTGGTCTACTGAAAGTGTACCGCCAATCAATGGCGTTTGCCGACCAGTCTCATCGTACTGTTTCAAGAAGTTGATGGCATCGGTTCCGCCGAGGGCGACGAAAATCGCATCAATTTGATCTGGAATAGCTGCTACAATCTCGCTGTAGTCACTGGTTCCGAGCGGAACCCAATAGCGGTTGATGATTTTGCCGCCGAGTTTACAGAATTGCAGTGAGAAGCCCGCGACCTGACCATATGGGTAACTGTAATCCTCAGCCAGCGTAACGACCTGCTTGTAGCCTTGTACACTGTAGACATACTCGGCCAAACCAGACATCCACTGTACACCGTTGCTCGTAAAGCTGAAAAAGTTGGGTGCAGGGTTACGTAAGGTAATATCTTGAGCGCCAGCAATACCATTAATAAATGTTTTGTCTAAATGCTGCTTGGCATAGTCACGGATCGCTAAGCCTTCGTCACCAGAAAGTGGCGCAATCATCAAATCGACTTGATGCTGTTCCAGTAATACATCTGCCATACCTTCGGCATTTTCAGGCATGGCGTTTGTGCCTTCTTTGAAGACAGTCAACTTTTTGCCAGCGACTTCACCACCGAATTCAGCGACCGCCATATCGAGGCCGCGTAGTCCATCTTTACCGGCATCCGCATAAGGGCCAACTAAAGTTGCCAACGCGCCAATCTTAATTTCGTCAGTCGTCATTTAATTGCCTACTTTTAAATTTACAAAATATTTTTGGTGTAATAGCCTATTACTTATTATGCTGCGACTTTAAGAGTTCTTTACCATAATATTGTACCAGTTGTCTAACCCATCTAAATGACATTGGGATGTTTTAGTGAGTATAAGATTTGACGTGTACGTCAGAAGCGGTAAAATCACCAAACTAACCAATAGAACAATTCGTAAGATAGGCACATCTACCAATTGGTTTGGGTTGTAGGTGAGTTGTAAAATCTCAGTTCGTTTATTTTATCTAGTGTTTTCAGTTCGTTGAGTCCTGATCCAGCATTATTGTTCATTAGAGTACAAAGATGTGTTGAATGGCTGAATCTGTCCGCGATACTGCGCCTATTATTCCGGCTACTCGTGCAGAGAATCCGCCGCCGGATCGCGCTAACCTTAAAACGATCCTGACCATGATTGTGTTGGTCGTATTGATTATTCTACTGTGGGAAGGTGCCAAAAGTTTCGGCAAGAGCAATGGTTATAAGTTGGCTATAGGGGACTCGACCATTGATCTTTCGATTTTTAATGACACCAAACTGCCGCATTTGCCAGCAATTATCGAAGCCTTTTTCTTGCCGGCTCAACGTAACGGGCCGCCGCTGTACCAGACGCTTATTAATTACAGTATTTTCACGTTAGGTGAGGCGTTGTTCGGCTTTGGTCTTGGCGGAATACTCGGATTTTTGTTGGCGGTGGTGTTTGCTCACTCATCATTGATGCAGCGTGGCGTGCTTCCCTATGTGATTGCTTCACAGACCATACCCATTTTGGCAATTGCACCGATGGTCGTCATCTGGATGCGGAATATCGGGCAAGGGGGGTTAGCCGTGCCGATTATCGCGGCATATCTGACCTTCTTTCCGGTGACGATTTATACCCTGCGCGGCCTGACGGATGTTCCCCAGACTTCATTGGAACTCATGCATTCATACGCTGCAACAAAATGGCAGATTTTGTGGAAGCTGCGCCTGCCGAACGCACTACCGCATATTTTCACGGCGCTCAAAATTTCAGCAACAGCGAGCATCGTCGGCGCGATTATTGGCGAACTACCATCAGGTATTCAGAACGGCTTAGGTATCGCGCTGTTGAACTTCACCCAATTTTATAACCAGTCGCCACCACGTTTGTGGGCAGCGATTTTCACATCCGCATTAATCGGTATTATGCTGTTCGGGGCTATGGCGCTGCTGGAACGCTTTGTTATCCGCTGGCAAGTCAAAGAATCGGATTAACGGGTAGGGGCGCAAGGCCTTGCGCCCCTACAGGTAAATAAAAGGTTTTAACGTGACTCCCATTATCTCCATTCAGAACCTCACCAAACGCTTTCAAGGGTCGGACTCCGCTTCGGTGCTGGCACTGGATAACATCAACCTTGATATTCAAAAGGGCGAATTTATATCGCTGATCGGGCCATCGGGCTGTGGTAAAAGTACACTGCTGCGTGTGATTGCTGATTTGATCCAGCCGAGTTCGGGTTCGGTGACGGTGAACGGGAAATCTGCCGCTCAGGCGCGGAAAGATCGCGAATACGGCATGGTTTTCCAGAATGCAACACTCTATGACTGGCGCAGCATCCTCAGAAACGTGGAACTGCCCTTAGAGATCATGAATTACCCCAAACCGGAACGTAACCGCCGAGCCCGTGAAATGCTCAAGCTGGTGGAATTGAGCGAATTTGAAGATAAGTATCCTTGGCAGCTTTCGGGTGGTATGCAGCAGCGTGTGAGCATCGCGCGGGCGCTGTCATTCGAGCCACAAATCTTGCTCATGGATGAACCCTTCGGCGCGTTGGACGAGATGACCCGCGAACGTATGAATAACGAACTGCTGCGAATCTGGAAAACGATTGATGGCATGACAGTTATTTTCGTGACGCACAGTATCGCTGAAGCCGTCTACCTTTCGACTAAAGTAGTGGTGTTGTCGCCGCGTCCGGGGCGGATTTCGGAGTTGATTGATATTCCCTTGCCACAGCCGCGTTCTTCAGAAACCCGTGAAATGGAAGAGTTCTTCCACCTGAGTACGCGTGTGCGTAATGCGCTGCGCTTCGGAGTGGAAACCTGATGGCGGACACACTTAACCTAACACCGGGGCAATCCAGCGACGTTGAAGCGGCTTCAGGTGCAATTTACAGCGAGGCGGCTGACTCGGTCATTGATAGCCGTACCTTAGGACGCGATGTCGTTGCCATCACGACGGCTATAATGATTGTCCTTACGTATCATCTCCAAAATCCGTTATTGCAGGCGTTACAGTTCGGGCAAGCATGGCGTAATCCCACCTTACAACCAGTGTTGGCAATTGCCTTAGCTGTTTGCGTGTATGCCCTTGCTGGAAAATGGTCTACACTTCGAAAAGACGGATTACGGTTAGTGTGTGTCGCTGTACTGGTCATTTATACACTCTACATTTTGGCAGATGTGCTGTTGAACTTTAATGTGTTGGCGGTAATTAGCGGTGTACCACAGGAAGTATTCCATGCTAAGCTGACCGAGACAACGCCCTTAGCTGGCATCCAAGGCGCCCTTAACATCAGTAGCTTGTTGGAATATCTCGCTTTGGTGGCTGTGGTCGTCATATGGTCACCGTGGAAGCGTTTGCCCATCTATGCCCAATCCATCCGTCGCAACGGTGCGACGCTGATTGTCGCGGTTGTGGTTGTGGTGCTGTTGGAAGTGCTGCTTACGGTTTTCAATGTGCAGCAGTTCTTGCTCCCCAAACCGAGCGTTATTCTCGCTAAACTATTCACGCTCTATGACCAACTGATTACGGTTGGATGGAACACCTTCCAGAACGCGGTGTGGGGCTTCATCTGGGGCTGCGGCTTAGGCATCATCACCGGAATGCTTTCGGCACGTTTCACCAATTTTAGTAAGGCGTTGATGCCGCTGGCGATTGCGGCTAACTCGGTGCCAATTATTGCCTTCGCGCCGATTTTCAACACATGGTTTGGCGCACTCAATCCCCAATCCAAAGTGGCGATTGTGGCAGTACTCACTTATTTTCCGGCGATGATCAGCACGGTAAAAGGGCTGAACTCGGTGGATTACCGTTCGTTGGAATTGATGCGATCTTACGCGGCGACCGATTGGGAGATTTTCCGCAAGCTGCGGTTTCCTATCGCACTACCATTCATTTTTTCGGCGCTTAAAGTGGCAACAACACTCGCCATGATTGGCGCGATTGTCAGCGAATATTTCGGCGGGTCAACCAAAGGGTTGGGTTACCGCATCCGTGAAGACGCTCAGTTGTTCCGATACCCGGAGTCGTGGTCATCAATTATCATCGCGGCCTTGCTGGGTATCCTCTTCTATCTGGTGGTTTCTGCCGTGGAACGTGCTATGATGCCTTGGCACATCTCGTTCCGCGAAGAATAAAATGGGGTTCTGTCATTGTTCAAGGAGAAATACGATGCTTCGTAAATTTGTTCCGGTTCTGGCTCTCGTAGCTGTGGTGATGGCTTTGGCTGTTGCTCCGGCTGCCGCGCAAGATATGACCAAGATTAATTTTCAGTTGAAGTGGACGACGCAGGCGCAGTTTGCGGGTTATTATGCCGCGTTGGGCGAAGGTTACTACAAAGACATGGGCTTGGACGTGACACTGCTGCAAGGTGGCCCGGATATTGGCCCGCAGCAGGTGGTTGCCAGCGGTGGCGCAGAGATGGGTACCGACTGGATCGGCAGCTTGCTTTCTGCCCGTGAAAACGGTGGCGATGTGGTGCATATCGCTCAGGTTTACCAGCGTTCGGGTATGCGTGAAGTGACCTACAAGGACAGCAACATTACCAGCTTCAAGGATATGAAGGGTAAGATCGTTGGTGTGTGGGGTTTCGGTAACGAAATTCCGGTCAAGGCTTCGTTGGTCAAGAACGGCATTGATCCCGAAAACACTGATGATGTGACGATTTTCAACCAACCTTTCGACATGAACGCTTTCTTGAACAAGGAAGTGGATGCTGCCGCAGCCATGACCTACAACGAACTAGCACAGGTTCTGGAAACCAAGGGTGAAGACGGCAAGTTCCCCCTGTACACGCTGGATGATCTGAACGTCATCGATCTGAACGTCGACGGCGCTCCTTTGTTGGAAGATTTGATCTTCGCAAATGGCACATGGCTCAAGGATAACGAAGATGCCGCTACCAAGTTCCTTGCTGCTTCCTTCAAGGGCTGGATGTTCTGCCGTGACAACGCCGATAAGTGCGTGGATTACGTTCTGGAATCCGGTTCAACACTGGGCAAGGGACACCAGGCATGGCAGATGAACGAAGTCAATAAACTGATTTGGCCGTCAGAAAAGGGTATCGGTATTTTGAACGAAGATGCTTGGAAGTCGTCGGTTGAAATTCTGACAACCTACAAGATCATCAAGGAAGCTCCGACCGAAGGCGCTTACCGTACTGATTTGGCACAGGCTGCTTTGGATATGATTACCAAAGCGGATGATAAGGCTGATGTCATGGGTACGGATTGGAAAGCTGCTACGGTAGAAATTACCGCCGGTGGCGAATAGTAGTCGTTAGTGATTAGTCTGTAGTCGTTAGAAAATACAGATTAAAAAGCGGTGGGCAGTTGCTCACCGTTTTTTGATTCAGTCGGAGTCTCGTGTACAGGCAATTTAGTCACGTGAACGCTACCTTCGGTATTTCAGGTCAAGAGCAATAAGCCCACCCCATACACAATCAACATCTGTCCGGGGCCGTAGGTCAGCCATACCCAGTCATCAATCAACCGGAAATAAGCCTTATTGAATAGTCGTGATGCTAGAATGAAGTCGCTTATAAAGAAGAGCAGCGTCCCTAGAGCTGGCACGGCTGTCCGCGCAAGATTCAAAAGTGCGCTACTGCTCTCCGCAGCAACAATGCTTGATGCCCCGCGTGCCAGCAGCAGGTCAGCGCGTATCGCCTGAGTTTCGTTTGACACGCTATATAAATCCCATGCGTACAATGTCAGATTCAGCGCCATGCCCACCGTCGTCGCCAGCAGCAGCGCATACGGCAGTGCTGCAAAATGGAGTGTGGTGCGTTCTTTGGCAACGCGATAGATGACCCAATACCAAGCAATTACGGCGAACAGCCAACACCCGATGAGTACCAGTCCGTTTATCGTCGGTTGAGGCAGCACAATATTCAGTTCATTCACTGAATGGTCCATACGCCAATCGAGTAGCAGTTGGCTATGCCAGAGCAGTCTCAGGAAGGCTGCAATGTAAGCCATATGCCCCAGCCCGAACGCGCCAATCCCGCCAAGAATGTGCCTATCATCTCGCAAAATCAACTTTGCCATAAACAGGTCGCCAATGAAGCACAATGTCATCCCCACTGCAATCAGCACTACTCCGTCTGCATACACCCGCTCGCGGTAGAGCAGTACATAACTCCATGCGGCAATCACCAATACGAAAGATGAAGCCATACGTGTCCAGCGTGGCATCCGGCGGGTAAGCTCGGCATCCGGTTTGCCGATTAATCCACCGCCAAAGAGAAAGACAGCCCATATGATCCACAGGAAAAACAGGATTTGGCTTAGACTGGTGTTGGGCATGGCAGTGAATTCCTCAGCTTTCATGCAAGAGCTGCTGTTATTTATTGTGATGAAGCATCAGATAATAGCTCAAAACACTCTCCCAAAGAATGAGAGTCGTCTCGCTTATTTAAGCTGCACACGTACTCATTATTGAACAGAGGTAGGAGGTGACAAAGGCTGATGTAACAAAACAGTTTTTTGTCACGCGCACAGTTATGCAGGTAAATACCTTTACGTCCTGCATGTTGATCTATTCTGCTAATGGAACGCTCGGATCATAGCAAACGAATTCAACGGTGTTGCCGTCAGGGTCATAAAGATAGAAGGAACGCGATTGCGATAAGGAATGTTCCATCGTTCGTAGTTCATGACCTAACGTAGTTATTCGATTGAACTCATTATGGTAGTCTTTGAGATCAATGATAAAAGCAAAATGATGGAAGGGTGTTTTGCGCGTGTCATGCCCATCAAAGGCTGTATCATCGACGTCTGAAACTTCGCCCAGCTCAAATAAACCAATCGCTTGTATTTGTCCCATGAAGCCGTCTGAAACCTTGAAAAACTGCATACTTCCTGACACTTTAAACAGTTCGAGTTCGACAACATCCCTATAAAAGATCAGCATTTTTTGCATATTCGGCGTACGAATAACAATTTCGCCAAGACGTTTTTCGACCATAAATAGCTACGGTTTAACCTATTAAACAGTTTTGGTTATTCTATGATGATCTGGCCTCTTACGCAAAGCATCAGCTTTGATTATCAAGTAATCGTTGGCGTAGAAGTGGTTCGCTAATGGCTGTTGCATCCGCTTTACTCGCGCCAAGAAATGTCACGAATCGGGCAAATCCTCTGGCTAATGCTTTCGCAAATGCTTCATCTTTCCCAAGTGCTTCGTCCTCCAACCACAAGCCCAGAATGATGAAGGTGTTGGTCGTTCTATCGAGCTTGCTATCGAAGCGCGCGACGAGACGATCACCCCATAAAATCGGTAAGGTGTAGTATCCGAACTTACGCTTTTCCTTGGGCTTGTAGACTTCCCACACGTAGTCGAAACCGAATAATATTTTGGCTCGTCCGCGGGCACTAACAGGATCGAGTGGCGCGAGGAAGACAACTTCTTCAGTCGTGGTGGTTTCCAAGAGTGTCCATGCTTGCGGCACACGCCCTACGATTAGATCATTCAGCAACTCCGCATCGCTGCCGAGCGCGTAGTGTATTGCTTTCCACCCTTCAACTTTAACTTCGATGATGTCGCCGTCATCCAACAATATCTCGCGTATTGGCTTGGCTTTTTCAAATGGCAATCCGCGAAAGAAGGCATCACTGGTGCGATTAAGGCGCGATAGGCCGGAAAAGCTTATATCTTTTTTAAACAAGAAACGATCCGCCTCATCGTCGCTGCTTTCGCGAATAAGATGGGCAGGCGCAACCGATTCAGTGAGGGCGTAAACGCGCTCGAAGTTTTCGCGGTGATGTGTCATGACTTCGCCAATCCGCCATAAATAATATAGAGCCAAAGCGCTGTCCTTGCGACCACGATAGCTTTGCGTCCGTGTGCGCGTAGACATTGCGAAGTCGCGGTTGGTCACTGTACCACGTTCCGCCAAAATGGCAAGCATTTCGACGATGGCATCGGCATGGTCGATGCCCATCCTATGAATGCGGTTGTCCATATCCAGTCCGCCATCCCGTTCACGGCGCATAATCACTCGCCAATGGGGCAATTCGTCCATCGGGCGGGCAGCCAGCCAACCACCCCAATCAAAGAAGTTCCGCTGCTGGTAGGTGGACTGCTCCCACATGTTAGGTGTGTAATCCAGCACGCGGCTGTGTAACAGGATGTCTTGGCTGCGCGCGACAATTTGCAGCGGATCAAGTTGCAAGTATTCCATTGCTCTTATGGCTTGCTCCGTACCCTCGACGCCGCGCCAGCGCCGACCGGGCCACAAACCCTGTTTGCCGAGGATGAAACGCCGCGCTATTTCCATATTGATGTTCAACATGATGGCCCATTCCAGCAAATGTAAGACACTCACTTATTAATGTCAAAATTGGCAAATCAAATGCCCGAATATCGCACAGATATTCTATCTTATTTTATCTCGATTTAGATTTTAAAGGAAATTAGGAGGTGTAGATCCTCCCTAAAACGGGACGAAATGAGGATGGAATGTCGCTTCGGCATTGAGGCTGAAGAAATGCCGAAGCGGATATGACTTAACTTATTGAGCCGGAGTTGAGGATAGAGGAACGAGCTTAATGGTCGCGGAATGCGCCTTTGGACTCAAGGTACTGTTGATGATGCTTGCAGCATAGCGTTTGTATTTGGTGCGGTAGGCGGCATCAATCAGATTGTGAACAGCTGAGTCGCTATCTACCTCCACGAAAGTGACATCTTTGTTGATGCCACCTGCTTGGGTATGTCCTTCATGACGTGTCTGAACGCCACGAAACCAATCCGAGGTGCGTCCGTTCACTGAGCGAACATAAAGGTCATCGTTGACTCGAACGACCCATATTGTGCGTGATTTTCGCAGTGTACCGTCGCTTCGAAGCGACGCGATTTCCAGTTCTTCTGCGTTTCCAATTTTAGTGAGTTCGTCACTTGTCCATGATGTCATGGGTGTGTCTCCTTCGTCATATTTCTAAATGATGTCCAATTTCCGAACGCTTTTCTTAAATGTTAGTCATGCGTTCCTGTTCTTCGGTATAGCGATTTCCCTGTACCGTGATTTGCGAAATGGCATTTTCGATCTGTTGTAGATCATCAGGCGTGAGTTCAACATCCGCAGCGCCCATGTTCTCCTCCAGACGTTCTAGTTTTCGGCTGCCGGGAATGGGGACAATCCAAGGCTTCTGGGCAAGCAGCCAAGCCAACGCGATTTGAGCCGGAGTGGCATTTTTCTGTAAACCGATTCTGACAAGTAGATCAACCACGACCTGATTGGCTTTGCGCGCTTCCGGCGTAAATTGAGGGCTTTTGCTGCGAATATCATTACTGGCGAAAGTCGTATTTTCATCGACCTTTCCAGTGAGGAAACCTCTGCCCAACGGACTGTAGGGAACCAATCCGATGCCAAGCTCCTCAAGGGTCGGGATGATTTCCGCTTCCGGTCTTCGCCACCACAGCGAGTATTCGCTCTGGAGGGCAGCGACGGGTTGAACAGCATGAGCGCGGCGAATGGTCTGTGCGCCTGCTTCTGAAAGGCCGAAATGCTTCACTTTACCAGCTTGAATCAAATCTTTCACTGCGCCTGCCACATCTTCAATAGGCACGTTCGGATCAACACGGTGCTGATATAAGAGATCAATGGCCTCAACCTTGAGCCGTTTGAGCGAACCCTCAACAGCTTGTTTAATATGCTCCTGTTGGCTATTCAAGCCACCTTTATTCACACCTGTGTCCGGGTCAATATCGAAGCCGAACTTGGTCGCGATGACGATTTTTCCATGGAAAGGCTCAAGGGCTTCACCGACCAATACTTCGTTGGTGAACGGGCCATAAACTTCAGCCGTGTCGAAGAAGGTGATGCCGCGCTCAACAGCCTTGTGGAGAAAAGTAATCATCTCCTGCTTGTCACCAATTGGTGCGTCGCCATAGGTCATTCTCATACAGCCGAGGCCGAGAGCCGATACTTCTAAACCACTGTTTCCAAGTTTACGCTTCTGCATTTTTAATTCCTCTACCTTGAATCGTTTTGGGTCTATAACTGAGGTCTAACCATTCCATTTGCGTCCTTGAAGAAAAGTCTATCCTGCCTACAAAAGCAAAGAAGGATGTTTTCTATCTATGAGGCCATTATAGAGACATTAGAGCAGCGCACGGTAGAACGATCCTCGAAGATGATTGTATAATTCTGCAAAGCTTCGAAAATGAGTGGGAGGTTCCTATGGATGCGATCAATCGCCAACAGCCACAACGTGAGGCATTGCGGATGCAAGCCAACCGTGAAGAACTGGTCGAGCGAATTGCACAGGCACTCCCTGACGACGGGGTTATTGAGCCACTCGCAGGGATTCATCTTGCCCGCCTTTGCACGCCACTGGAAAAGGTTCACAGTGTGATGGAGCCATCTTTGTGCGTGATTGCCCAAGGAAGTAAGGTGGTATTCGTCGGTAACACCCAGTATCGGTATGACCCCTTTAATTATCTTCTTGCCAGTATCGAATTACCGAGAGCCAGCCAGGTTCTGGAAGCATCGAAAGATCAACCCTACCTCAGCTTTCGATTGGTGCTTGACCCTAAACTTGTAAGCTCAATATTAGTTGAGACTCAGCAATTTATAAACTCAGGTCGCAGTGATGAGAGGGCTATCGACATCAGTCCGTTGGATGAAACCGTTCTAGATGCTGTGGTGCGGCTTGTCAGACTGCTCGATTCGCCTGCCGAAGCACTGATTATGATGCCGCTCATCACACGCGAAATTATTTATCGTCTCCTGATGGGTGATCAAGGCGGACGACTTCGACACCTTGCATTAGGGGGCTATGCGCCAGATATTGCCAGAGCGATCCAGCGACTCCGTGAGGATTACGACCAGCCCCTTAGCATCGAGCAGCTCGCGCACGAATTAGGGATGAGCGTTTCGGGTTTTCATCATCACTTCAAAGCTGTTACGGCGATGAGTCCTTTGCAGTTCCAGAAGCAGTTACGCCTGCAAGAGGCACGTCGTTTGATGTTGGGTGAAGACCTCGACGCGGCAAGTGCTGCCTTTCGAGTCGGCTACCAAGATGCGTCTCACTTCAATCGGGAATATAAAAGTGTCTTCGGGGTTCCCCCGATGCGCGACGTGCAGCAGTTGCGAGAAGCTGCCAATGCCTTCGCTGTCTGAAAATTGTGCATCAAACGGTTGAGTGATAAATCTAATGATCAAAAGGCAAAGATAATGATTGAAACACTGGAACAACTTCCATCCCTGTGCGCGGTGCGGCGGCGGTTGCCTTCGGGTGAAGAAGTGAATATCCCCGCACAGGTTCAGTGTGAATGGGAACGGCTGAATCTGGAAGAGCAGGTCAAAGGCAAACGAATTGCGTTGGGCTTCGGCAGTCGGGGCGTGGCGCGGATCGATGAGATTGCCCGTGAAATGGTAGCGATGGTCAAGGCCAACGGTGGCGATCCCTTTATTGTCCCTGCGATGGGCAGTCACGGTGGCGCAACTCCGGCGGGACAGATCGAAGTCTTGAGCGGGCTCGGTATCACGGAAGAGTCGGCTGGTTGCCCGATTCATGCCACAATGGAAACGGTCATTCTCGGTGAAACAGAACGCGGTCAGTCGGTTTATTTCGACAGTTATGCCGCTGAAGCCGATGGTTATATGATTTGTAACCGCATTAAAATTCACACCGATTTTCACGGCCCGCATGAAAGTGGTTTGATTAAAATGTTGGGCATCGGGTTGGCGAAAGAAACCGGTGCGGCTTCCCTGCATAATCACGGTGTCGTCGGATTGCGCGATTACATGCCGGAAAATGCCCGCTTCGTACTGCAAAACACGCGCTTTATTGCAGGATTTGGCGTAGTTGAAGACGGCTATCATCGCCCTATACATCTCGAAGCATTCACCAAGTTCGATATTGAGACAGGTGAAAAGCGATTGCTTGATCTAGCACGGTCGTTGATGCCGCGTTTGCCAGTTGATGACATTGATGTGCTGATTATTGATTTCATGGGCAAGGACATCAGCGGCGCGGGCATGGATACCAATGTCATCGGGCGCTGGCGTATTCCCGGCGAACCCGAACCGGAAGCACCCCGCATCAAAGCGATTGTGGTGCTTGATCTGACCGAGGCATCACACGGCAACGCCATCGGCACAGGTCTAGCGGACTTCACAACCCGCCGCTTGCTCGACAAAATCAATTTCCCCATCACCACAAAGAACACCTTCACCAGCGGTTTTCTCATGCGTGGAAATCTACCAATGGTCTATGAAACTGATGCACAAGCGATTGATGCCGCGCTCACATCTTTGTTCCGCCCCAATCCACAGGCACGCAGCGGCGCGCGGGTGATGCGCATCCGCAGCACACTCGACCTCGAACACATTTGGGTCAGTTCAACCTTATTGGATGATGTGCGTGCGAGTGATGGCTTTATTGATGCGGGTGAAATGCAGCCACTGCAATTTGAGAATGGTACATTGATTTAGCTCTGAGAAAGCCAATGAATAGGGCATCAATGTTCTGGATTTATCTGATTATGTGGCCGTTCTACTTTAGAATTGCCAAGAACTCACTGAAGCATTATTTAGTTAAATACGATTCAACAAAATCATCATTAGAAACATTTCTGCTGTATCTCAATTTCCCTTTTAGTTTGCTGGCATCGGAAGCATGGCAAAAATACGGATTTGTTGATCGTGGCGCTCTTAAACTACTAGAGAATATTGATGTGTTAAAGAAGAGCAATGAGAATTTTCGGGTTAATTGTTTTATCTATTCAATACCTTCAATCCTTATGATCGTTGCCGCAGCTTTTGGGTTAAGAGGGGTAGCGCGTCTTAATGAGGCAATGCCCAATTTAACTATTCTTACGCTTAGTGCGCTCACGCTACTTGCCTGTTGGCGTTTTGGGAACAAACTCCGCAATATAGAAAATATATAAGTAAATAGTGGGAGCGCCACAGACCCATCGCTATGAGCAAATATGTGATGTGAATGGATATTAATTGGCTGGCGGCAGATCGATAGGTTCGGTGGGCGGTGGCACATCCGAATGCGAGAGATAAGTGAGCTTATCGGGGTTAAGGATGTTGCGGATGGTGGTGATTTTATGATCAACGATAGTTAAGTTCATGACCATCGCTAAGCTGTCGTTTTGCCAGATGACCAGTGACAGGCTGCCATTAACATCGTGCAGCTCGACGCGTGTCTCCGCTGTGAAGAAGCGCATCACCCCGAACAGCAAACGGCTCACAGCTTCGAAGCCGCGTTGAGGTACGCGCGCCACAGGCGCCTTGCCACCACCATCACCATATACAACAATATCTTCCGCAAGTACGTGGGTCAGACCGTCAATATCGCCTTCGGAAACGGCCTGCATAAACTGGTACACAAGTCTAGTCTGCTCGGCGGATGTAGGTTCAAAACGCGGGCGGCGTTCGACTAAATACTGCTTGGCAAGGTGATAATAACGGCGGCAGTTGGCTTCATTTTTGTTGACGATTTTGGCGATGGCAGCGTAGTCGTAATCAAAGACCTCACGTAACAAGAACACAGCACGTTCAACCGGTGAGAGATTTTCCAGCAGCACCATGAAGGCCATTGAGAGGGTTTCGGTTTCCTCCGGTTCGGGACTGGCGGCTTGTTCGGTAAAGATCGGTTCGGGCAGCCATGTGCCGATGTATTGCTCACGTTGGGTTCTGGCAGATTTGAGCTGATCGAGGCATAGGCGGGTGACGATGGTGGTCAAATAGGCTTTAGGTGATTGAATGTCTTTGTCATGAACATTTTCGTAGCGCAAAAATGCTTCTTGCACCATATCCTCGGCTTCCATCGCGCTGCCCAACATGCGGTAGGCAATCGAAAACAGCAGGTGACGATATTGTTCGTAAAGTTCGCTATCTACAGGAGCCATTTGTTGCAAATTCCTCAACGGACACAGTATGCCGTGCCCCACGAAAATGGGTGTGAAGGGCAAGCTATCAACTTGCCCTCACAAAAGTGTACACAATTTAACTGGTCAGCGTCGCTGCTTGAGCAGTGTGTGCCCTGCTTTCGGTGGCGGGACGGCGCGTGAAGTACATCCAGCGCGGATTCTGCACCTGCCAGAAGGTATAGCGGCAAATTATTTCTTTGACCAGTGCGCCTACCCGTCCGCTCAAGATTTGCTCTTTGGGGCGGTCATCAGCCTCCACCATCTGCACCAAACCGGTGCTGCGTCCCAAACTGATGCAGCGGATAACATAGGCAAATTCATGTGGACGGTGTTCGCTGCCGCTGATATGCGCTGCCAACTCATCGGCAGCGTAAGCGCCCATTGGCAGGGCGGTGGCACAGGCCATGCGAATCGGCGTGCCGATGGCCTCGCTGACATCCGCCGCGTCACCGACGGCGTAGATGTTCTGATGCGAGACCGAGCGCAGGTGATTATCAACCGTGATCTGCCCCAAGTCGTTGACCTGTAGACCGGCTTTCGCAGGCAAATCCGAAACGGTGAATGCACCCGACCACAGACACGCGTCGTAGGCCAATGTGCCGCCCTCATAGTGGACTTCGTCAGCGCTGATACGCTTGACACTGGCGTTGTCGATGACCTTGATATGCAGGCGCTCGAAGGTCTGTTGCAGATATTTGCGTCCCTTTTGCGAAAGCTCTTCACCAAATAGGCCGCGAGTAATCAGGGTCACTTTGAGGGTTGGGTAAGCTTCGGCTAACTCGGCAGCGGATTCGATGCCGGTCAATCCACCGCCGACAATCACCAAGCGTCCGCCGCGTTGGGCAATGGCCGGAAGTTTGTCCCGCAGTTCAATCGAGGCGGCCTCTGATCCTAACGACAGTGCATATTCCTGAACACCATCAACGCGGCTAGTATCAACATAACTGCCGAGCGCATAGATGAGGTAATCATAATTCAGCGGCTGCTTGTCGCCCTGAGGCGTTTGTACTGTTAAGCTGCGGCTCTGTGGATTAAGCTGTGTCACGCGCGCTTGAACGAAGTTGACGCCAGTGCCCTTCAATAGCTTGGTGATAGAAGCTTTTGCCGGAGATTGATCGGCAGCAAGCTGGTGCAACCGGATTCGTTGGACAAAGTCGGGCAAGGCGTTCACCAGTGTGATTTCTGCGGCCTGTCCACGCAGTTTATGGGCGAGGCGCCCTGCCGCCATCACACCACTATAACCGCCACCCAGTATGACGATACGTGTCTTTTGCATGATATGTCTCCTTTTCAAAGGGCGCTGGTTAGTACGCCCCAATTGCTTTCTGATAAAGAAGACGATTGAGAAGCTTGTTTTGTGATTCAGTCGGTAAAATTTCTTTTTTGCTATCCAAATTGTAAAGCCTAACCCTTGTATATTATCTTTAATCTGCTACTCAGGCTTTTTCGGCTTGTATTGTAGGTTTTATATACAACTTCTCATAAATAATTGTCCTGTTTACCTTAGCTATCTTCGCTTAACTTCCTTATAATCATTTATGCTTCTCAAAAAATGAGGGCAGCCTGAGATTCTATATTTCCGTTGGAGGAACATCATGGTACGCACAAAGTCGTCAAAAATTATATTTATTATTGCAGCGTGTTTGGCCGTAGTCGCGTTGATCGGTTGTAGTCCGTCAGCTACAGCAACGCCTACTATCGCCCCCGCAACTGTTAAACCGACCGAAGCTGCAACAGCCGCTGCCGCAGAGGCAACGGAAGCTGCGACCGCTGAGATGACTGCCAAGTCAACCGAAACAGCCGAATCCACAGCGATGGCTGAGTCCGCGACAATGGAAGTAACAGCGGAGATGACTGCTGAAATGGTCGAAATGACGGCAGAGGCAACGGCTGAAATGACTGAGATGCCGATGGTTGAGATGACCGCCGAAGCCACCGACATGCCAATGGAAATGACGGCAGAAGCCACGGCTGAAATGACCGACATGCCAATGGTCGAAATGACGGCAGAAGCCACTGAGATGCCGATGGAAATGACTGAAGAAGCGACTGCCGAAATGACCGAAATGCCAATGGTCGAAATGACAGCAGAAGCGACCGAGATGCCGATGGAAATGACGGCAGAGGCAACGGCTGAAATGACCGAAATGCCAATGGTCGAAATGACAGCAGAAGCGACCGAGATGCCGATGATGGAAATGACAGCAGAAGCGACTGCCGAAATGACCGCAGCCTGCCCATCTGCAACACCGACCACAACACCAACCGTCACACCGACGATTGATCCGTTGGTCACACCAACAGCTACAATGACCCCGACGGTTACACCGACTCTTGATCTGACCGCTACTGCAACCGAGACGATGACACCGACTGTCACGCCTACCGTTTCAGCTTGCGGCTAGAAACAGTAGTCTGTATCTAATTGAAAAGGGCATACCATTGTGTATGCCCTTTTTGATTCCAGTGTGGAGTTGGAACAGTTAATCGACCACGCAGCACATAAGGGTGATCTGCATGAATATGGGTGAATGCCTGTCTATACATTCAATTGCCTCAATATGTTGTGAGTGCTAAAGGCACAAAAATCGGTAGCTAAGCTGATTATTGAGGCGCATAGCGGGAACACACTACCATTGACAGTACGCTGCATTTGGAAAGCCCCTTTGAGATACGACTGCTACCATCGTTACCGGCTGAGAACGACTAGAAGCAATTACATGAAATAAAAAGGACGCGAATGGGGTCGCGTCCTTTTTTGTTTATGGGAGAGGGTTAGCGAATGGTTGGGTCACTAATCCAGACATCAGGTGAGAAGCGGGTTTCACCTTCGATGAGCAGGTTGCTGGTATACCCATAACCGAACTCATAGACATTCAAGCCATTTTGTGTCGCGATAACAGCCTTGGCTGTACCGGTGCCGTTGTCATAAACGCGGGTCACGGGTTCGCAGTCGGTCTGCGTGGTTTCGGCGCAGATTTCGAGCGTGACCTGTACGGTACGGGCAGCGGCGTTATCTTGCAGGTAGGTTACACGGATGTTATTCCATGACACCTGAGTCTTCTGGTTTTGGACTTGGTTAATGTCCGGCGGTGCAGGTGGTGTACCTTGGTTGAGCAAGGCTTGGAGAGCACCACTGCCGGTGGGTGTGGGTGTCGGGCCGGGGCCATTACACCAACCAGCATCACAGAAGGTTAAGGGTTTTACACCTTCCAACGTTGGCAGTTTTTCGTAGACATCTTGCGTCATAGTCGTCCAGCGGCGGTCAACAAATACCGCGAAATCTTCTCCACTGACGAACATCATGGTCGAGTCACCGAAGTTACGGTACCAGGCTTTGAACTTGGTGCCACCGGGCATGATACCCATATACTGCGAGGCTTTGACATC
Organism: Aggregatilineales bacterium; assembly: GCA_038251275.1. Lineage (GTDB taxonomy): Bacteria > Chloroflexota > Anaerolineae > Aggregatilineales > Phototrophicaceae > CFX2. The sequence continues at coordinate 1,705 of JBBSBM010000048.1, read as the reverse complement.
CAGATAAGTAAAGGCGTATTTGCCTTCAAAAACAAATTTGTCGTTAGCAGCACTGGCTGTATCTGGCGGTGGAGGATTTTCGATGGTGTTATTCACCGCGACAGCCAACTGTTGGCAAAATGCACCTTCTGGAACGTTATCGGCTGAGAAGCCATAAGCCCGTTGAGCTAAAGCCACCAGATTTTGAAGCTGCGGTGAACAGATTTCGGTTCGGTCGACACCTTGCCAACCACGTGGGCGAGGTGTGCGTCCGAGGGTAATGGCGAGCAGTTCCAGATTAAAACGCAAATACTGGTAACCATAAATGGCAACGGCAGGTGGAGCACCTAACCAACCGTCAGGCCGTTGACCAACACCCAACTTTTCATTGGCGAGGTTTTCCAGATCGAGAAAGTTGTCGCTTAATAAGGTGGCTGAGGCTTTGTCTTTGTTGCCGATCCAACCGGCGGGACGGGTGTTTAAGCCCATTACTTCATCAGCCAAGCGTTCAAGATCACCACGGGCAGCCAGCAGTTTGTCGGGCAGGGCGAGATCAATTTCAGGTGCACTGTAAATTTGCTTGAGTACCAGTTCTTGAGTTTCGCTGGAAACTTGTTGGCAGTAGTTGACGGCATCATTAGTGGTTTGGAGCTTGGCACTAAAGGTGGTATTCAAGACCTGTACCGTATTCATAATAGTACGGTCACATTTGAAGAGGGAAATATTCCCTTTCCAGTTTTCAGGGCGGTTGTTCGGCCCAAAAACCTTGACGTTATCAGCCGTCAATTCCAGATCGTGACGGATGTTGCGGGCAACAAGGCTGATGTCTTTGGTGACAGGAGCACCAATCCAGCCATCAGGACGTTGATCACCAAAGACTGCGGTTGCCAACAGTTCGTTGTCATACCACAAGTCAGCGACATAGGTCGGTGAGCTGGTGTTGTTGATGTCAAACGTCCAGCTATCAGGACGTGTTGATTCACCGAGAGCCTTGGTGGCGGTGGTTTCCAGATCAGTACGCAAATCCAGTACGAAGCTGGTGATGTTGGTGATCTGTTGGGCTTGGACAACACTTGTCAGCGCCAGTACAAGGATGACAGCTACACAGAAGAGTTTATACCGTTGCATACGGTTGGCCTTTGCAATCGTTCAGTTTAGGACATAACCGAATTATACAGTGATGCGGCCTAAACCAAAAGTGATCCGGTGGTACGGGGAGAAAGTCAGTCGTCTTTATTCGATAGTCGATAGAAAAAGCAAAGGCCATTAACCACAGAGACTTAGAGAAAACAGAGAATAGTGATTAGCTTTTAGTCGGTGGTTTATAGATGAATACAAAGGCAAAAACCGTTAAAAAAAGTTTGAGGGAGGGCAAACAGCCGTTTGACGGGTTAAAAAGCTGAAAATGGACACGATTAGGGTTGAGAGTGAGGGAGCAAAAGTTTAAAAGACCTGCTTTGCAGGTGGAGCAGGTAAAAAAGGGCTGTTTTGAGGCCATTTGTGAAGATAACGTTTGGAAGTTGAAACCGACTTCGAACGATCAAAAGTGGGATTTCGTGATAGAATTTTTGTTCGTATATTCACTCTTTCGACAATGTCACATTAAAGATTTGTAGTCGATTGTAGGAATCGATTTGAGATCATTATTAAGGTCAAAATGGTTCAAAGTGGACACTCTGTATTCAATAATGCTTAATTTCAGACTCAAATTGTGCCATATCGCATT
>JBBSBM010000047.1:0-53636 GCA_038251275.1 Aggregatilineales bacterium | reverse complement strand
CTGAACGCGTTCATCAAATTCTTGAACATGTTCACCGATCATAATGGTTCAGGAAGGTCTATATTGGCGGCCCTACTTCTATGATTTGTGATGCGCTTGATTTCGTCGCTTTTCTCCACCGTTTAGTGCAGTCCTACCAATGGACTTAGTTTACAACTAATTTTAGAACATATGTTCTGTTTAAAGTCAAGTCGATTTATGGTTGGACGGTACGATCTAGGGCAATGTCTTGCAGCGCAGATGGATCGTTGAGGGGTTCCATGTGGGTAGTCATAGTAATCTGCGGCAGGGCGAGATGAATCTCACGATCCAGCTTTTCGAGTAAATCGTGTCCGGTTTTGACTGTCCAATCACCGGGCATGAGAATATGAACCGAGACAAAATAACGGGATGCTGCCTGTCGAGTGCGAAGGGCGTGCCATTCGATGCCATTGGCTTTATAAGTTTCAAGGATGGATTGAAGTTGTTTAAGGTCTTTGTCGGGGAGGCCAGTGTCCATCAGACCCATCACTGAACGGCGCATGATTTTTGCGCCAGACCACGTGATGTTAAGTGCCACAAGAATGCCAATGATGGGATCAAGCCACAGCCATCCGGTGACAGCGACCGCGCCAACCGCGATGACAACGCCAACAGATGTCCAAACATCGGTCATCAGATGGTTTGAGTCAGCTTCCAACGTAATTGAATGATGTTGCCTGCTGGCAGAAAGCAAGACGCGTGCAACACCGAAGTTGATGAGTGAGGCGCCTACAGAGACAATTAGACCGATGCCAACTTGTTCGAGTGGCTGCGGATTGAGCAGGCGTTGAATGCTGGTATAGGCGATGCCGACTGCCGCAAAGACAATTAGGATACCTTCGACGCCGCTGGAGAAATATTCTGCTTTGTCATGGCCGAAGTTGTGTTCGTCGTCAGGCGGACGGGCAGCTATGGTTAATGCGCCGAGGGCAATCACCGCCGCGATAAGATTAATACCGGACTCAAGGGCATCCGAGAGCAAACCCACGGAACCTGTGAGGAGATAGGCAACACTCTTGAGCGCAATCGTGAGTACTGCTGCGGCGATGGACAACCACGCAAAACGAACCAATGATGGGCGATTCATAATCTTTCCAAATTATATCTTTCGTCCATCATATACTCCACTTCACTTTTTACATCATATGACGTTAATCACGTCTTTAGTTCGCTTCATCGATCAATTTACTGCGCCCACCGCCGCCTGCGTTATAGACGAGTGCGCCGCTGGCTGCGAAGGCGCGATAGACTACAAGGGCTTCTTCGGTGAGAACATTGTTGATGACTTCGATGCCGCGCTTTTCCAGTTCTTTGTCCCATTCAGGATGGATCGGGCCTTCATCAAAGCCGGTGATTTTTTCGAGTTCAGGGCCGCTGCCTGCGATGGCGAGGGATTTGATACCTGACCAGATAGTCGCGCCATAGCACATGACGCAGGGTCGCCAATTGACGACCAGTTGGTAAACGGGCATCCCCGGCATACCGAGATCGTAGGTTTCGAGAATTTGTTGGGCGACTGAGAGTGTCGTAACTTCGGCATGGGCGGATGAGCAATTAGAAGGAATGACGCGATTTACACCGATGACAACGAGTTTGCCTGTATCACGTTCAAAGACACCCGCCGCGAAAGGGCCGCCTGTGCCGTTTTCAAAGTTCAGCCGCGAAAAACGAATGACGTGTCGCATCCGTTCTTCCAGTGATGGGATATGGCTTGGCAGACGCTTATTTTCTTCAATTGCCCAATCTGGCAGTGAGATTGTAAATTCCATTGTGGTGATCCTCTTGGTATAGCAATGTATTTATGAGTTTGATTTTTTAGGTCAGGGATGTCAAGCGCAATAGTTTACAAACTTGCGCCCGTAATATCGTTAAAATAGCGCTCAAAAGGTTTTAAGGCTTTGCAAACGGCAATGATATGTGCTGCGAAATCCTCTTTCAGCACATCTGCATCATCTAACTTGTGCATTGCGAGAAATTGTTTGCGTTTAAGAAGTTCGATAGCCGGATGATCTGCACTGTAACCTTTGGGAGCAGATTTGAGCGAGTCGCCTTCCATCACCCCAAAGTATTTTTTGAAGTCGGCATGATTAACGATGGTGGTCAGTTTTTTGCCGTTGTTAGCGTCAATAGCAGCACGGATGGCCTTAGTGTGTTCGGGCAAAGGGGCATAAACCCCACCCGCAATGAAGGAGTTGCCGGGTTCAAGGTTGAGATAGTAGCTGCGTTCGCTGGTTTTGCGTCCGCCGTTGCCGATGAGGGCTCCCATATTCAGTTTGTAGGGTGTTTTGTCTTTGCTAAAGCGCACATCACGGTTGATTCGAAAGATGCATTCTTTGGCAGTAGTCTTGCCGAGGTCTTCGACAGGGGCGAACTGCTGAATAACATCGGTGACCAATTCCTCAAAATTAGCGCGGGCTTGGTCGTAGCGTTTGCGGTTTTCGTCAAACCACGTTTTGCTGTTGTTAAAACCTAACTCTTCTAAAAAATCGAGCGTGAATTGCAGGTTTTGTGGCATGGCTTTTCCTCTCGATTATCCTGCGGGCTTGGTGGCAGGTAAGCCTTCTTGAGTGACACGCGGTGGCAAGATGGCTGTGGGTGACGGTGTTTGGGTAATAGTGGGTGTCAGTGTGAGCGTTGGTGTCAACGTCAGTGATGGCGTGATGCTAGGTGTGAATGTTATCGACGGCGTAAAGGTAATCGTCGGCGTGGGCGGCTCGGTGGGTGATGGCGTGAATGTTAGAGTCGGTGTCGGTGTATTAGTTGGTGTTGGGCTAGGGCCGGGTGTGACCGTGGGTGTGAGGGCGGCGATGGTCGCACCCACATCAATAGCTGAAGTAGGCGGAACGGTGGCGGTAAATTCTGATGTTGGTTCAAAGCCGGGACCCGAACTCACCTGTACGTTGGTGAGGCTAAAGGTAATATCAACCTGCTGACCACGTCCACCGAAAATGGGCTGCTCTTTGCCGTTGTAAATGACTTTAAGCGCTTCGGCGTTGGCGGCGGTTACGACCACGTTCGTTTGCGCGGGAAATTCCGGTAACTGTTCACCGGGACGGGCGAGGCCGATAAACTTTTGTTCACCATCGGCAATGACGCGCATCCATGTACGCTGGGTTAAGGCGATAGTTACAAGAATGCCTTTGCCGGTATAGTTGGGTTGCAGAACGATAATTTGAGTCGGTTGTGGCGCGACGGTTGGGCTGGGAACAAGTGTAAATGTCGGTGAAGGCGGCAGTTGATTGAGAATACTGTTATCAACAGAATCTTGTGCCGGACGCGCTTGGCCTAACAGTTGAGCGACCACGAACACGATCACTGCGATAGATGCAGCCGCCAACAGGAACATGACAAGCGAGTTGATTAGGCTTCGGCGGCGGGCAGGGCGATCCAACATGGAGGGAACGGCTGGCAGCGACGGGTTAGTGTCTGTTATTTTGCGCGGTGCCATTGGCACTTGGGACGCGGTTTGTGTCGAGCGGGTACTGCGCCGCCGCCGGGGATTGGTCGCTTCTTCTAAGGCTGATTCGTAATAGGTGACGACACGGTCACCATCGAGGCCGAGGAAACGGGCATAATTGCGGACGAAGCCACGCGTTTGTACATTGGTCGCATCGGAGAAGGTGAATTGACCCAACTCAAATGATTCGAGAATACGCCGCCGGATTTTGAGCGCATTTTCCGCATCTTCTAGGGTGAGTTCTTTTGTTTCGCGGCTCTCGCGCAGGTAGCGGCCTAACGCCTGTGCATCCATCCGGTGCGTCGCCTCCTTAAAAAGCTGCTCAGGGGGACAGGTTGCAGCGCATGTTCAGGCAAATCGGGAAGGATGGCTAAAAATAAACAGCCCCGAAAACGGTCAGACCGCCGGGGCATAGAGATAACCATCCATCGGTTGGACTTATTCGGCAGTCGGTTCCGCAGCAGTTTCGGCATCTGCTGGTGCAGCCTCTGTAGCGGCCTCGAACTGGTTGTCTGTTCCTTCTAGTTCGACCATAGGAGGCGCATCAGTCTTACCAGCCAGATAATCGGCCAAGTCATCTTCACGAACCACAACTACCTTAAGTACGGGGGACATTTCCGAACCTAAGCGCACGGGTACATGGAAAGTGCCGATTTCGCGCAGTGCTTGTTGGCTGATGCGGCGGCGGTTAATGTCGATACCGCTTTTCTTATGGAGGGCTTCGGCGAGATCGCTGGTGGTTACTGAACCAAACAGCTTACCTGTGTTGGCGGCACGGCGACCAAATACGAGTTCCACACCGTCGATTTGACGGGCGAGATCGTTCAAACGATCTTCCAACTCGGCCTTACGGGCAGCAGCGGTGGCACGAAGACCTTCTGCCTTCTTGAGTTCGCCAGCAGTCGCTCTGACAGCCAGCTTCTTAGGGATGAGGTAATTCCGCCCGTAGCCGTCTGCAACGTCTACGAGTTCGCCAGCCACACCTTGCTTATATACATCTGAGAGTAGTAACAGTTTCATCAGGAACGTCCTTCGTCAAATCAGAACCACCTCTAGCAAGGCGCGTTTTGACCAGCTTATCTATACGGTTAGAAAGGGCAATTATAAATGGAGGGAGCAAGCCTGCCAAGTGTGAATCATTGGAGGCAAAACAGGAATGAACCGCCAAGTCGCCAAGAACGCTGAGATATTTAGCTACATATAGAGAGATGCCAAAGAGATTAGCAGCGAGTTTAGGGGATGATGAGAGGCGGGAATCGCTTTGATTCAACAATTGATGGGATGCTATTGGATGAAGCATAATGGGCAGCCATTCCTGTAAGCCTCAACTGTTGATCGGCATCATATTCACCCATGAACACATCTACACGCTCTCGCTTTGGATACCATCACTTGCTTGCACTGCTATTGGTTATGTTCAGTTTCTTCATGACGGCACTGGTAAGCGACCGTGTCTTCGAGCATGTGCCGCATCTTGAAGATGAAGTCGCTTATCTTTTTGAGGCAAAGTTGCTGTCACGTGGACAGAGTGTGATTCCATCACCACAACCTGCACGTCCATTCTGGGAACCGTTCGTGGTTGATCTGGGGGGCAAGCGTTTTGGTAAATATCCATTGGGATGGCCGGGAACGCTGGCGATTGGTGTGGCAGCAGGGCAACCATGGTTGGTGAACGCGCTGCTAGGAGCGCTGACGGTGGCGTTGGTCTACCGGCTAGGTAGCGAAGTTTTTAATGCGGATACGGGTCTTGTGGCGGCAGCATTGACAGCATTTTCGCCAATGGCTTTGCTGCTGAATGCAACCTTGATGGGGCATACGGCAGCCTTGTTTAGTTCGATGCTGTTTATGTATGCCTATTGGCGAATTGAAAAAGGAAAATATCGACTCCGGTGGGGCATTGTGGCGGGTCTGGCTTTGGGGATGACGTTGATTAATCGTCCATTGGCAGGAGTGGCGGTGGCTGCACCATTCATTGCATGGAGTGGTGTGCGTTTGCTGCAAGCTTTCCTCATGGACTGGAAACAACGAAATGCGCTGGCGGTCACTGCTGCGCTTGTTGATGACAAAGTTGAAGTGAACCAACCGACGCGCTCGTTGATGCAAATATATCGCAGTCTGATTTATACACTGTCACCGTTAGCTTTGTTGGGAGTATTTACGCTCATTTTGATCAGCATCATTCCAGCGTATCAATATGCAGCGACAGGTGACAGCAGCAAAAATTTGTATCTGCTGGTGTGGTCATATGACCGTATCGGGTTTGGTGAAGGCTACGGCGCACACGGGCATACCATCGAAAAGGGCATCCGGCAAACGCGCTGGGATTTGTCGATGACCGCGTCGGATTTATTTGGCTGGCAAACAGGCAGCATGTTCATCTCAGGTAATCAAATTGATTCCAAACTCAAAGATCATCTTCTAAATCAAGGGGATTATTGGCCGCCATCGCCCTCGTTTGGGGTGACGCTGCCAAACGGGAATAGTGTTGAAATCCCGTTTATCGGTTTGAGTTGGGTGCTGCTGCCCTTTGGACTTTTGTTGGGATTTAAACGTAAATGGTGGTGGTGGGCAGTCTGGTTGGCTTTTGGTGGTCTGTTGGTGATTGAGACAACGGGTTTGCCAAGCGCGACGATCAGTGATCCAACATTTTCTCTAGCATGGATGGCCGGATATATTGTTTGGATGATGATCCCGTTCGGGTTCTTGGTGTTTATGAAACCAGAGCGACAGATTACTTGGACATGGCTGCTGCTGGCTATTGTGTTGAGTTTGATTGGTTTGCACCTGACTTACTGGATTGGGTCGCAGCGTTACAGCACCCGTTATTATTTCGAGGCATTAGGGGCATTTGCGCTAATCAGCGCGATTCCGATAGCATGGTTGATGAAGCGGGTAGGGCGACTGCCTGTTTACATTGTTCTCGGCGCGGTGTTGATCTACAGTTTGTATGCTTACAGCCAACCGCGTATCGACGTGCTGTACCGATTTAACTGGATTAGTCCGCAATTGGTCGAGGCTGTTGATCAACGACGAGAGCCTGACCGTCAGGTGTTGGTGCTGGTCAGCGGGCAGGATGTCCGGTGGCGGGCTTATGGCAGCTTGACCGTCCAGACCAGTCCATTGCTTGATAGTAATATTGTGGTGGCATGGGATACAGGCGCTAAGGGAGTTCGTGATTCCATCATCAAACAGTTCCCTGACCGACAGGTGATTGAAATGACCGCGTCGGCAAATAAAAGCTGTTTCGTCGATAAGCCCAATGAATGTTACGGCGAAGGTGTGGATAGCGTGGTTACACAATAACGGTGCGAGGGCGCACGCCGTGCGCCCCACAGAATCGATTGCTATATTCTATTTGAGGGTGTCGAGAATATTTTGACGGGCGCGGTCATATTCAGTTTGTGAAATAAGCCCAGCATTTTTGGCATCCTCAAGCTGTTTGAGGCGTGTTGATAAATCACCACCAGCGCTGGCTTTCATATCACGAGCCTGTTGAATAACTTGGTTGAGGTCGATGCTGCCGCCGGGATTCTGAGATGTGTAAGTGGTGGTATAGACCGATGGATTGCTTGTACCAACCACACCAAAGCTGACAGTTGGTGATCGGCGGCGACTGATCAATAAGCCAATAATCGCTAGGATCACGCCGATGACGATTAATATCGGGTAGATGACGGCACTCGCCAGCCCGGAAAGTGCGTTACCGAATATATTGCCTACTCCTCCGAGCAAGCTATTGGCAAAGTCACCAGTTACTTCGCGCTTTTGGCCTTCACTATTGACGCAATATAGGGTGACGCTGCTGGCATAACCTTGACCGGGGGTATATTGCGAAGCGCCCTTCGGCTCTTCTAATTTTTCGCCGGGTTTGCAGAGCTGTGCCTCGCGAGCTTTGGCATCGGTGGCAAGCTGCATGGTATTGCCCAAGTCCATACCTAGAAGCGATTGACTGGCACGAATGATCCCAAATATTCCAAAACCAATCATCACGACACCGATCAGCGCTAAAATGCGTCCAACCATGATATAGCCTTCCTATACCAGTAGAACAAATTCATTCTAGTATAGAGTCGGTCAGGTTTATCACGCAAGCGAGGGAGGATTACTTTAGTCCGGGTGTGAACTGCGCGATTATCTGCTGAATGAGGCTGTTGCCGATGATGCCGACAATCAGGCCAATGACACTGAGGATGGCGATGTTACGCCAATCGTGACGATCAAACTGAAAACGCGACACCGGCGAAATGAAATTGTTGGGGCGTTGACTTGAGGTTACGCTGGTATTCAGCAATGTTCCCAAATCTTCCGATTTCATGCGGATGTCGTAGTACATTAGTGTGAAAGCGATAGGAGAAATCGGGACGATGAAGACGCCGAGAATATCGCTGAAAAACTGGATGATGAGCAGGCGTAGGTTATCGTTCATATTGGCTGCGACACTGTTGATAAATACGGTGATAATGCTGCCGAAAACGCTGCCAACCAAGAACGAGATGAGGACTGTCACAAGGCCAACACCAAATGCTGCCCAAAAGCGCTGCTTGCCGAGCGACCATGAACGGGTGAAGGCTGGTGATGGGCTGATGTTTTCCAGCGTCAGTACCGGAAACATGAGGGCAGATGTGGCGATGATGATGTGTATAAGTAAACCGCTCAAAATTAGCGCAGGTGGGAAAATAATCACTAGAAACATGATGAAAATCGCCATCAGTGCCACGATGAAGCCAATTAGCAAGACACCACAACCGATTTGGGTAAAGCGACCACTGATTCCGGTAAAGGCTTCACTGATGGTCAGTTTATGCCCGAAAAGATATTCCGAAACCATGTATGTGAGCGGTGCAGTGATAAGAATGGTTTGAACAACGGCGAGCAGACTGAGCAGCAAACCACTCATATCTGGCGTATCGCTAACAGTTGTTGCCATAATGAGCGCTGCTTGCGGCTGCGGTGCGATGATGATATTCAAAAGGCTAATGGGGATGGTCACAAAGGCGACTAGACTGATGATGGTCAAGAAGTTTTCGCGATAGATGCGAAAAGTGCGACGAATGAGTTCGGGAAAAGTGAAGGTCATCGGTTGACGAGGCGCTGGTTCCATTGACGATCTCCCAAATGGTTAGTGTATAACCATGAAGCGTATATGCCCATTAGTATTGTCCTATTTTGAGAGAATTGCTATGTAGAGGTCGCGGTTTAGGTGACGAAAAGGTTACTGATTGTTACAGATGGAACCGTGATGGCCTGAATGAGGGTTCGAAGTGAGTAGTTATCAGTTTCAAGAAAAGACGACCCACATTTGAGTCGTCTTTTGTTTGGATTGTATACAGAAGCCTTACATAGTCCGAATGAAAATGACGCGGTTAACGGCGCTTTTTCATACGTTCAATGCGTTGGGCTTCGCGCATTTTATTGCGTTCTTCTTCGAGCTTGTTCTCATTGACGGTGCGAGCATCTTTGGGTTTGACGAGGCTGACGACCAGCATGGTGATAGTCAAACCAATGAAGAAGCAGACCACTGTGAAAATCAAACGCATGACCATTGGTGAGAGTGTGGTGGCGTTACCGATGCGTTGAGTAATGCTGACCATGACCGTCGGTGAAACGATGTATGCACCAACAGCGATGAGCAGTGCGACGACCACCCCGATGTAGGTGGCAATAGAGGAACTCTTGCTTTTTGTGTCTTCCATAATTGATAAGTCCTTGTATAGAGATAATCCCTATATATTATTGTGGGACTGAAATACTTGTACAAAAGTTGAGAAAATGTAAATAGAAGATCTAATCTGAATGACGTGAAGATTGTGGCGACTAGTGGCTATTTGGTGCTGATAGGGATAGATGCTTTTACTTTAGTCCCTATTCCGGGTTCGCTTTGAATTTCGATGTGTCCATCATGCAGCTCGAATACCCGTTTTGCGATGGCAAGTCCTAATCCGAGGCCACGTGTGGTGTGGCTTTCATCGACACGGTAGAAGCGGTCAAATATATGCTGGATTGTTTCTTGATTCATGCCCTGACCATGATCTTCTATTTCAAATATTAACCATTGGCCGTAGGTCGTAATTTGAACGGTTACTTCGCTGGTTGAGGGCGAAAAGCGCAGGGCATTACCTAATATTTGGTTGAGTGCTAAATGCAAATCGGGCAGGTTAATTTGCACCGTTGGTAAAGTGATAGGGTTTTCAATCAGTAGTTTGATGCGACCAGTGATGTTGAATGATCGAATATCCGATAAGAGTTCTGAAGCTTGGACTTCTGTACGAATATAGTCGGTTTTGTCTGTGCCATCGAGTCGGGTAAGAATCAGAATGGTTTCCACTAAAGTGTTGAGTGTTTGAATCTGGTCGTACATGTTTTGCGTATACTGTTGCTTTTTTGTTTGGTCAGGTGTTTTCTCGAACAGATAGAGGTCAGATGACATCAGTGTCAGTGGGGTTTTGAATTCGTGGGCTGCGTCACGCATGAATTTTGCCAAAATGTTAGCGCGCTCATGTTCAAGCGCCAGTTTAATTTTTTGACTTTCAATGGTTATTCTGAGTTTGATAACCAAGTTAATCGTGATATAGGACATGGGTGCGGCAATGATGAGGGTGATGAATAATGTCATGGGCAGGGATGCGGGCGATAAAAATAGAAAGTTGATGATACTTGCTAAAATTAGACTCACAGCAGTGGCTACGGCTGAAGTGCGGAGCGGTGTTTTGAACAGTCGATTGCGGAATGAGGAGCGAGTTGTAATCATGTCGCGCGTTTACTTTTTGACACTGTTTGTATAGAAATTATTCGTAATCTAATCATACATGTTATGGAGTTTTTTAAGCGTTTATAAAAAGCTAAATAGATAAAGATATGACAGTTTTCTGCGGCCGTCATGACTATTACTAGAGGAGTTGAGTGTTCATGAAGACACCGGGACGCGGCTCGAGGGTTGCACCCATATATGCATGAACGCGTCGTGGCGAAAGGGTGAGCATGCGTTTTTGTAGGATACGGGCGAGGATGACTTTGGCCTCAACCTGCGCGTAGGCTGCGCCAATGCAATTGCGCGGGCCACCGCCAAAAGGTAAATAAGTATATGGCGCGGGTTTAGGTACATCCGGCGCAAAACGCTGTGGACGAAATTCATCCGGCGCATCCCAATATTCGGGCATGCGCTGCGTGACATAGATGGAATACATCACGCGCGTTCCGGTGGGAATTTGATAACCGTTGAATTCCAAATCCTGAGCAGCGAGGCGCGAACCGAGATGAATAGGGGGATAGAGCCGCAGCGACTCGTCGATAATTTGGTCGAGCAGCGGCATGTTGTGTAAGTGGTCGAGCGTCGGTGGTTGATCACCGAGGACGGCGCGAACTTCGGCTTGTGCTTGCTGCATGATGTCGGGATGTTTGCCGAGTAAATAAAGCGTCCAACTGAGGAGGGCAGTGCTGGTGTCGTGTCCAGCGATGAGCATGGTTAGCAGTTGGTCGCGGATGAGGTTGTCATCCATCGCGGGATCGCTGATGAGCAGACCGAGTAAATCGGTTGGTTCACCGAGGTTGGCACGGCGCAGACGAATCATCTGATAGAGGTAATCATCCATCTGGCGCAGACCGTCGGCATAACCGGGGCGTGGAATGCGGCTGGAAAACATCCACAGGCCGGGGGAAATGTAGCCGAGCGTTTTGAGAATAGCTTGCCAGAGTCGATCCATATCCGGACTGAAATCAACTTTAAAGAGTGTATCCAACAAAACGAGCAGCGCTACTCGTCGCATTTCAGGCAGCATATCAATAGTCGCGCCATCCGACCAACGCGACATGACTTGGTCTGTGCCGCGCCACATAGCTTCGACATAGGTTTGCAGCATTTGCTTATGTAAAGCGGGATTCATGGCACGGCGTATTTGGTCGTGACTGTCTCCATCTTCGACCAGCACACCATGACGGAGCAGCATGGTTACAGGATCACCTTCCATACGCCAACGGAGGTCATTGCGTCCGCTGACTAATACGAAACGTGCTGCTTCTGAGCCAACCAGCATGACGGCATTAAAGCCGGGTAAGGTCAACCGGAAAATATTACCGAGTTCGCGGTTAAACACGGTGAGCGCGCCGAGTACACTGCGTTCATGCCACATTTGGTGCAGGGCGTGGAGACCGACTAATCCGGTGGGAGCAGGGATGGTGAGTGACATGAAGACCTATTCAAAGATGGTAGATACAGACTAGTACTATATATCGAAATGATGATCCACTATATAGTTACTGCTGAAAAATGTGATTTGCCGGTAGCCTACTACGGGAAGCGGATAATATCAACTTAAACAGTGCTAATATTCTGTTATGTTTTAGCTCATACAAGCAGACTATGATTCTGGACATATCATGAACAAATGCTCTGCAATATCTGTAAGCATGCCTTGGGGGAAGTGGTTTTATGTCGAAGATTGTTGTTGTCGGGAGTGGTTTTGGAGGGCTTGGGGCAGCTATCCGATTAGCGGCACGCGGTCACGAAGTCGAGATTTTAGAAAAGCGCGATATGCTCGGTGGACGGGCTTACGTGTATAACATCAATGGATTTAAATTCGATGGTGGGCCGACGGTTCTTACCGCACCGTTTATGTTTGATGACATCTGGAAAGCAGCCGGTAAACGCCGTGAAGATTATTTCCAGATGGTTCCCTGTGATCCTTATTACCGTATCTTTGATAAAGATGGAAAAGCCTTTAACTACAACGGCGACGAAAACTTCATCCTCAGCCAGATTGACAACTGGGAGCCAGCCGATAAGCAGGGCTACCAAGACTTTATAAAAACCACCAAAGCCATCTTCCAAAAAGGCTTTGTGGAATTGGCCGATAAGCCTTTCTTACACTTTACCGACATGCTCAAGGTTGCACCTGATCTAATTAAGATGCAGTCGTATCTCAGCGTCTACAGCTACGTGTCGAAGTATGTGAAGAATGACTTTTTACGGCGCGTGTTCTCGTTCCATCCACTGTTGATTGGTGGCAATCCGTTCGACTCACCGTCGATCTACGCCATGATTCATTATTTGGAACGTGAGTGGGGTGTGCATTATGCGATTGGTGGGACGGGCGCAATCGTACAGGCGATGGGTAAGTTGTTCGGTGAATTGGGTGGCAAGGTGCGCTTGAATGCCGAAGTACAGGAAATTCTGGTGAATGGGCGGCAGGTCACTGGCGTAAAAATGGGCAGTGGTGAGGTAATTAAGGCTGACCAGATTGTATCCAACGCCGATGTTGCATTTACCTACAAGAACCTGATTCCGTCTAAGTATCGACGTAAGTTCACTGATCGCAAAATTGCCAGCATGAAATACAGCATGTCATTGTTTGTGATTTACTTCGGCACAAAACGGCGTTACCGCGATACAGGGCTGGCACACCACAACATCATTCTGGGTGACAGATACAAAGAACTGTTGAGTGACATATTCAATAAGCAGCAGTTGTCGAAGGATTTCTCGCTGTATCTGCATATGCCGTCGTTGACTGATCCGAGTATTGCGCCTGAAGGCTGTGAGAATTTTTATGTGCTGTCGCCTGTGCCGCATCTGGGTTCGGGCATTGACTGGACGAAAGCCGCTAAACCGTATCGCGACACCATTATGCAATTCCTCGAAGATAATTACCTGCCCGATTTGCAGGAAAATATCATCGCGGAACATATGATTGATCCGCTGCACTTTCAGAATACCCTTAACAGCTACATGGGATCGGCCTTTTCGGTGCAGCCGCTGCTGACGCAATCGGCATGGTTCCGCCCCCATAATCGCTCCGAAGACTTCGACAATTTGTATTTTGTTGGCGCTGGAACGCATCCGGGCGCGGGATTACCCGGTGTATTGTCCTCTTCGATTATCTGTGAAAATCTTATCGGTGACCCGATTGAAGCTTATCGGCCTGCAACTGCTATGCAAGGGGCATATTGATGCGCTTAGACATTCCACTTCAAAGCTGGGAACATCAACTACTTACATGGGCGCAAGAGCCTTTGCAATCGCTGAAGCTGTCACATCAGGTCAAAGCAGACAGTGGACTGCTGGATTTAGCGTATGAACACTGTGCGGAGATGACACGCCAATACAGCAAAACATTTTATCTGGCTTCCAGTTTACTGCCGCGCGACAAACGACGGGCAGCACGGGCGTTGTATGCCTTTTGCCGTGTGACCGACGATCTAGTTGACCGTAATGAAGGATCTGACGCGCTTGAGCTGCTGAATAAATGGCAAACTAAGGTCAGTAGTCATTATCCCGATGGGAGTGATATGGTGGCCTTGGCATGGGCCGATGCACGGGCGCGATACAAAATTCCGGCTGGATATGCGGAACAACTCATTCAAGGGGTAGCACGTGACGTTCACCAGCAGCGCTATGCAACCTTTGCCGATCTGGCGGAATATTCATATGGGGTGGCATCGACGGTCGGTTTAATGGCGATGTACATCATTGGCTTTAAAGATGTCGATGCTGTGCCCTATGCGGTTAAACTAGGTGTGGCGCTGCAACTGACGAACATCCTGCGAGATGTGGGCGAAGATTGGCGGGCTGGTCGATTATATTTACCAAAGGATGAACTTGCTCAGTTCGGTTTAAGTGAGGCTGATATTGGCAATGAAATCAATGACAGCCGTTGGCAGGCGTTTATGGATTTCCAAATTGCGCGTAATCGACAGCTTTATGATGAGGCGCAGGTCGGCGTTTCGATGTTGAGCGCAGATGGTCGTTTCGCTATCGCGGCAGCAGCCGGTTTATATAGAGCCATTTTAGATGACATTGGGATGCGGCGAGGCGATGTGTTTCATTATCGGGCGCATATCAGTATGCTGGGTAAATTGCGACGACTGCCGGGAATTTGGTTAGGATCGAGAAAAAGCCTCTAACCGCAAAGACGTAGAGTAGACAGAGATAAAACAGAGAGTTAAGTAAGCAAGATGACGTATTTTGGATTTTTGGCGGTTTTCCTAATTCTGCCGCTGGCAGTAATGTTTTTGCTTCACTTGTACGATAACAAATTGAACATCGCGCTGCCGATGAGTTGGCGCAGTTGGCCTTTGTGGAAGGTCATCTCGGCACAAGCCGTGATTGCGGTGATCTACACCACGCCGTGGGACAATTATCTGGTCGCAACACGGACATGGTGGTACAACCCCGGCTTGGTAACAGGCTTCTTGATCGGTTACGTGCCGATTGAGGAGTACACTTTTTTTGTGCTGCAAACCTTTATAACAGGTACCTTTTTATTGCTGCTCGTGCGTCATCGTCCCTTGTGGGGAGAGCATGAAATAGTGGGTAATCCGCGCTGGCGCTGGGTGATAACTGGAGTCTTAGGTGTCGTGTGGTTGATTTTTGCGGTGATTTTAGTCGTAGGTTGGAAACCGGGAACTTATCTTGCTCTGCTGATGGTGTGGGCGCTGCCGCCATTGATGCTGCAAACCGGATTCGGCGCGGATATTTTGTGGAAATATCGCCGCTATATTGTTGTGACAGTCGTATCCATGACACTATACTTAGCATTTGCGGATATGCTGGCGATCAGTTCGGGAACGTGGACAATTGATCCGGCACAGTCGCTTAATATTTTCATCTTGGGTAAACTGCCGATTGAAGAGTTTATCTTTTTCTTGATGACCAATGTGTTGGTTGTGGTGGGCGTAACCTTGTTGAGTTCGACCAACAGCCGCGAACGGATCATCAACTCATGGCAGGCAATAAAACTGCGTCGGAAAGTAGACCAGCATTATGAAACAAGTACCTGACGATTATGGCGATATGCTGACGGACGATGGTCGCAGTTTTATGATGCTCACAACTTTGTTGAGTGATGGTTCGCCTATCGTCACACCGATTTGGTTTACCACTGAAGGCGACGACTATTTGATTACGACGCATCCCGATAGTTTGAAAGCGCGAAATATGCGGGCGCGGCCTAGTGTAGCATTTGCGATTGTGATTGAAAGCAACATGGCGCGTTACATCAGTGTGCGCGGTATGGCTACCGAAGCACTAGATATGGACGCGAAAGCGGTGCAAGCACGAATTGTACGAAAATATGAAGGTCATGATCCGACGGTCGAGCGCGAAGAAGGGGTGTTTCGCATCACACCAGAGAAGACCAGCGCTTTCGATTACAGCGATTATGTGGCATAACTGGCTTATCACTTCTGTTTTTTAGGGAGATAAGCTTTTGATACGGGCAATCATATTCGATTTTGACGGGTTGATTCTCGATACTGAAACGCCAGAATATCAATCGTGGCAAGAAATCTATCAGTCTCATGGCTGCGAATTGCCGCTGTCCTTATGGACAAGCATGATTGGCAAGGGTAACGACGACATCACGTTTGACCCTTATGCCCATTTAGAAACCCAACTCAAGCACGCCATTGACCGTGTTGCTATGCGGACAGCACGACGAGCATGGATGATGGATAAAATCGCCTTACAACCTGTCTTGCCGGGAATCGTTGATTACCTGACCGACGCGAAACGTATGGGGTTGAAGATTGGATTAGCATCCAGTAGTGGCGGTGAATGGGTGAAGGGGCATCTCACACGCTTGGGTCTGATAGAGCACTTTGAATGCATTCGAAATGCGGATGACGTTGTGCGTACCAAGCCTGATCCCGAACTGTATTTCGCGGTTTTGAAAGCGATGGACATCCAATCCCACGAAGCTATCGCCTTTGAGGATTCAGCGAACGGGGCATGGGCGGCTAAACGTGCCGGACTATTTTGCGTGGCTGTTCCCAACCCCATGACCAGCAGTTTGAATTTTGACCACGTTGATTACAAGTTGAATTCTCTAGCAGATATGAATTTATCTGAACTTATTCAAGTGCTAGGTGAACGTTCACTTCTTTAGCTGAAATATTTATGCGGGAGCGCTCTCAATTGCCGGAATTGTTACGGTAAATGTTGTGCCTTCGCCGAGCTTACTGGTAAACGTGATGCTTCCCTTATGTAGGTCTATCGCCTGTTTAATAATCGAGAGGCCAAGACCAGAACCAATCGTATCCCCGACATTACTGGCACGGCGGAAAGGTTGGAACATTTTTGCTTGATCGCTCTCGGGTATGCCAATCCCTTGATCTGACACCTTGATCAGCACTTTGTCGGATTCACTACTGAGTTCCAATTTGACTGTCGTACCCGCTTTTGAATACTTGATGGCGTTGTCAAACAGGTTAATGATAATTTGCCGCATCATTCGTGAATCTACGGTTGCCTTGAGGGGCTGCTTGCACTCAAATTGAATGGTATGGTTTCGATCTTTTTGGTTTTGGAACTCTTCAATAATGTCGCGACAGAATATATCCAACTGGATTGATGCTGGATTAAATTCGACACGCCCCGTTTCCATATTGTTGAGCGATAGTACATCTTGGAGCAACTCAGTAATATGTTCGACCATTGACTGAATCTTATCCAGCTTGCCTTCGCGCGCGGCATCATCCAGTTTATGAGCGTAGTTTTTGAGCATGTAGATGTTATTTTGTATGGTCGTAAGTGGATTACGCAGCTCATGCGAGGCTATGGAGACGAAGCGGCTTTTGAGTTCGCTCATTTCTTTTTCGCGCACGAGCGATTCTTGTAAGGCTTCTTCTGCACGCTTACGATCTGTTATGTCGCGCTGAATGACTACCACATATTGGCTGTCGACATTGCGGACGACTGACCACGAACAATCCATATGACGAATCGAGCCGTCTTTGTGTAGAAATTCAATTTCCTGACGGCTGTCCCCTTGTTTCAAAATAGTCGGGAATTGTTTTTCGATGAGGGCTTTTGAAGCAGTTGAAAGAAACTCTATAAAAGGATGACCAACAATATCCGCTTCAGCATAGCCCGCGTTACGTAGTGTTGCCGGGTTGGTACGGGTAATATTTCCTTGAAGGTCTAGCACCTGAATATAGTCGGAGGCGGATTGAATAAGCGACCGAAAGAGCGCTTCACTTTTGCGGAGATCGTTTTCGATGCGCTTGTTGTTGATGGCATAACGGATCGCCCGCTCGAGCAGGGGTAATCGAATATCGGCTTTGTCGAAATACTCGGCAACACCTAACGCTAACGCTTCCTCATCAATATCACGTCGTCCACGCGCGGTAAGCAATATTATTGGCACAGTACATCCATTCGGAAAGGCAGTCCGAATCAGATCAAGCCCATTTTGTGCGCCTAAAACATAATCAACGATGTAGACATCATGTCCCTGCTTTTTCATGATCGGTAACGCATCGTTGAAATCCGCCTGCCAATCAAGATGGAACTTGCCTTTAGGCATGGCAGTGATCATATCGCGAACCATGATGTAATCATCTTCGTCGTCGTCGATTAGTAGAATACGGGTGAGTTTATTGGTAGATGTAGAATTGGACATTTTGTACTGGCATTCCAAAAAAAGGTGTAAGGAAATTCATTTCAAAGGGTTGTGGGTTCGTAACCCCATTTATGGGTTGTGCTTCGGCTGGCACTATAGGTATCGTATCACAGGAATCAACATTTATGCCGTTAGCAATGACCCAGCCAAAATTACTGAGAAACGGGGTTAAGTAGCGTTTGCCCGAATCAGTTTTGCCAACAATGGCTATTTGTGTATCGTTCGGGATATTCCCGAGGTTCAAATAATCTTCGCCGGGACCGATACGCACGGCAACACTCTTTTCACCGGGAAGGGTCGCGTTGGCGACACCACGACAGGTTTTGGATGTTACAGACAAAAACGAAAAACCATCTGGTGCGACAATCGGTATGACTTCGCCTAAGGTGTCCATTGCGCGTAGTCCGCTGCCTGCTTGTAAATCAATACTGGCATCGGCTTTACTGACGATCAGATTGCCTTGTGCGACGATGACATCACTAGCTGTATCTGGCTGCACCTGTGTAGCGAATAATTGTGTAGGCTTCGTGAGTGTCATATGCTGCAAATGGAGTTGATAACTCGCAATCTTGGTTTCATCGGTTATTAGTTGTACGCTGCGTCCTTTGAGCAATCGTAAGGCGATATTCACTTGTTGTTTATCTGTTTGGTCGAAACCTTCTAATTGGTATTCAGTGCCGGGGAGTAATAATGTTTGTGTGGCATCCACAAAGGTGATGAGTGCGCGACCGGTTTTATCGGTGCGTAGAATGTCACCCACGCCGAAAGGAGCTTGTGCGTCTACCGGCAACGGAAGCCAATCTTGTGTATTGGCACGTTGAAGCTGAACACCTGCGAAAGTAATTTGCACGACTGCCGCGACAGGCTGCTGGGCGCTGACTGGTGTTTGGGCAAGACCAAATGCCAACACAAGAGTCAATAATCCTAACCGTAAACGCATGTATTAGTTCTCCTGTGGTGTAGGCAGTTCAATAAAGAATGTGCTGCCGACACCTTCCTGACTTTGGACACCGATACGCCCATTATGTGCCTCGGCAATCGAACGGGCTAAACTAAGCCCCAGACCTGTTCCGCTAATATGAGCTGTGTCACGGGAACGGACGCGGTAAAATTCTTGGAAGAGTTGGCTCTGCGCGGATTCTGGAATACCAAAACCTGTGTCTTCAATTTCAATGCGAAGCGAGCCATTTTGTTGACAGATTCGCGTCGTAATCGTACCCGCTTCCCGTGTATACTTTACAGCATTCTCCACCAGATTACTCAACGCTTGTGAGAGAAGTAAAGGATCTCCAACAACTTCCGGTAAATCGGGCGCGATTTCTTGTTGGAGCTTCTGATTTTTACTTTCCATATCGTGCTTATAACGTTCAGTAACCTCTTTCAAGATTGACGGTACGGAAACCAGTTTGGTTTTAATATGGCTGGAACGCAGTTGTTCGAGATCCAGAATGTCGTTAATCAGTTCGAGCATTTCTTCGCCTGCGCGGAACATCCGTTGAAGATATTGGCGCTGCTGAACGTTGAGCGAGTTTTCGTCGGGATCATCTAATAAAAGGCTGCCATAACCCAAAACTCGCGACAGTGGTTTCTTGAGATCATGAGAAGTCATCCGTACCATTTGGGTTTTGAGGCGGCTGACTTCTGCTAGTGCCGTGATGTCGTTCAAAATGACCACCCAATCGCCAAAATCGAGCTTGGCAGCATCCAGATTGAACATCTTTTTGTTCACTTTAATCTCTTTGCGAAAGGTGGTGTAAGTCTGAAAATTACTTTGGATAGCTGCTTGTGTTTCTATGTCTATGCCAACACGATTCAGCATCCGGACGAACGAAATTCCCGGTGCAATTTCATCCGCATCACCAAAATCTCCGACCACTGCTTTATTCACTTTGATGAGTTTTAAACTGGAATCAAGTACGACGATAGCAGCGGGCGATCCGCCAAGAATGGCTTCGAGCAGTGTGTTTTGTTCCTGTGTACGGGTATAGAGTGCGGCATTGTCCAAGTTAGGGGCAACATGTTCTGCAAGGGCTTTAAGGAGTTGCAACCGTGTTCTCACCTGAATGAAGTTGTGATTGGTCGGAAACTGAACCGCTAAAATGGCAATCAACCGTTTTTGCCAGATAACGGGTAAGGCTGCACAGTCCTTAATTCTCACAAGCTGCTGCTCACGCTCCGCACGCGCCATAGCCGTCTGGAGTTGAGGTAGTACGGCATCCGTATTGCCCCATGTATGTTGTGGGAGGGGCTTATCTCCCGTTTGTTTAATGAGTTTGATGGCTCCAGTGTTGGCTTTGAGTACCCGTTGAAGATCACCTGCGATGGAAGGCAAGATGCGGTCAATTGCCATGTGTTGGGAGGATACATCCATCGCACTTTCGAGTAGGAATTCAGCTTTGTTGCGCCGGTTGAACTCAAGTGCCACATCAATGAAAACATTGATAACTAGCGAAACCATAACCGTTAGTAATGCATAGAAGAGGTTGATAAACTCAAATTGCGTGCTGAAGCGTACTGACGCGATTATAAGTAAAAGCAGAACGATAACACCAGCCGCAGGCAGCATCCAATACCACTTAAGCCGCACATAAATCAGACTAGAAACGAAGGCCAATGAGGCGATCATGATGGCTTGAGAAGTGCGTGATTGTGAGAAAGGGATACGGTTCTGAAGCAAACTTTCGATGGCATGGGCATGAATTTCAACACCCGCCATCAATTGACCGTTGGTACTGGACGGCACAGGATACAAATCCGTCGCAGCAGTAGTATTCATTAGCCCAACCAATACCAACTTATCTTGAAATGCTGATGATGTGATTCTGCCGTTTATCACATCCAGAGCCGAGTAAACAGGAAAAGAATGCAGCCGGGCGCTTGCAGGGCCACCGAAAAAATTCTGCTGCCATAAACCATGTTCGTCAACCGGGATGCTAATGGAAGCGACTTGCAAACGGTCGGGAGTTGGTTTTATAACCTGTAATTGGGCAGCCGCCGGAATACGTAACCAAGCGAGGTAAGCGGCAATATCAAACGAAATGCGTGTCGTTCCACGATTTTCGACCAACGAAATTTGACGGCGGACAACGCTATCCACGTCTGTGAAGGCATTCACGTAACCCACATAATCGACAACTTGAGTAAATGCAGGAATAGGAACGAGTGTGTTGGTGAAATTCATGGCTGGCTTATCGGTTGGCTCTGTCACATTTTGATCGGCGCCAACTTGCGGCATGATAAATCGGGTGCGAACATCACTTTGCCGTGCTTTGACAATCGCATCGATCACCTCTTGGTCTTGTTCACTGGGTTGGTCAAATAGGATGTCGAAGGCAACAACACGCGCTTGAGCCTGGTTGAGCGTGTTAATGAGATCAGCATAGACTGTACGTGACCACGCAGCTAATGAACGCCCATAGGCATTATGGGTGGCATTGTCGAGCGCGATGATGACGATGTGGTTGGTTGTATCGCTGGCAACAAAAAAGAGATCATTCAGGCGTAACTGAGAACCTGTAAAAAACCCATTGAGCCATGCGAATAAAATTACCGCAGTCGTTACGAAACCCGCAGCTAAACCGATGCGGGTCTCCAAGTTCCATAACCCTTTTGCTAAGCGCTGCATCAGACTACCTGACTACGAAGAGGGCGTACTCTCAGGTGTTGGTGCAAGTGCTTGTTGAAGGTCGCTGGGTTCAATCGGATTACCAAGGGATTGGTAAAGACTCAAATCCTCCGGCCCATATTTATCCGCGAATGAACGCAGTCCTGAACAATCGACTGCGACTTTGGCGGTGATTGATTCGACCCAACCATAACCGCCACGGAAGGGGATGCGATACCAGTTCGTTGTAGCTTTGCCGAAAAAACGGTCAATAACTGTTGGGGCAATGGTACCGACGAGCGGGAATGAAAGATCCGCCCCTTGACGAACGTTAAGGCTAAAATCACCATCTACTTTTACGGTTGCGTTACATCCATCCAAAGCTGAATCAAGTTGATCAAAGGTGGTGGCTTGAACCACTTCGCTAAGCGGTTGGCCTTCATCGCGACGTATCCCATAACCGGGAGGGACGTCAGCCGTTACAGCCTCGGCATCTGCTTTCACGACACCCTTGGAAACCAAAGTTGCGGCGCGTCCAGTATCGGATACGCGGATCACAAATTCAGTACCACGTGCGGCAAGCGCCATACTGGGTGTAGTAATGTCGTAACTGGAATTGCTGTCTAAGATGCGCCCGATGCGTTGGACTGTTTGACCAACGACGATTTCTGCACCGATATTAAATGATGTGTCTTGTCCTTCAAAGCGTGTTATGCGGTATTCTGTGTTTTCTTTGAGTACCGTATCGACACCATCACTAAAAAAAGTAATGCGTGCTTTACCCGTTTTATCGGTGCGAATGGTATCGCCAACGCCGACAATAGCTTCGATCTTCACTTCAATCCAATTGCCTGTATTGACGCGTTGAACTTCTACACCCGCAGAAAGCACCTCAAGCGTAGCAGCGAGTTCGTCAGATTGGGCGTGCAGCGTGCCGAGTATCGGCAGTAATAAAATAAACAGAATAAAAACAGATTTCCGTCGCATGATGCGCAACCTTTGCCAAATTTCGAGTGTCTAATAATCTTAATATAGTGTAACAGAATTCTCTCCTGAACACGAGTTAAGTCTATTCACTAGAGTATCTGCTACAAAGTTGTTATATCTGTCATGATACTGTAATTAATGAAATTTTTGCGTAAACAATAAAAAAGGCAGACTTTAATAGTCTGCCTTTTTGTATCGGTGAGTTTGAACGAAGCTTTAGAATTCGCTCCAGAGGCTCTGGTTATAGACCTCATGGTGGAACTGAATTTCTGATGGCTTAATGAGTGTACCAAGTTTGCGTGGGCAGCGGTCAGCCGAGCCCATCTTCAGATCAGCATAGCGAGTCTGAACTTCTGTACCGAGGAGTTCTGCTGTGTACTTGCTGTTTTCAAAGAAGCCGATAGCATCATAAATGTTGTCGGGCAGAACAGGGATTACCTTGCTGCTCTTCTTGGTGCTGATCGGACCTTCCAGACCAGTCTTGAGGAAAGCGTACAGTGCCATGTATGGGTTGGCATCTGGCGCAATCGAGCGAACTTCGACGCGAGCCGATTTTTCGTTGCCAATTGGGATACGAACCATCGAACCGCGATCAATCGCAGAAGCCTTAATTTGGTTCGGAGCTTCAAAGTGCGGGTCGAGGCGGCGATATGAGTTGACGCTGGGGTTAATGATAAGACAAATATCCAAAGCACTGCTCAGAATACGGTCGATGAATGACCACCCCATTGTTGATAGCCCATCCTGACCGACTGCATCAAAGAACTGGTTCTTGCCCTTCTTCGAAATGGACAGGTTGGTGTGCATACCGCTG
Organism: Aggregatilineales bacterium; assembly: GCA_038251275.1. GTDB lineage: Bacteria > Chloroflexota > Anaerolineae > Aggregatilineales > Phototrophicaceae > CFX2. Next base: position 30,360 of record JBBSBM010000047.1, on the reverse strand, counting down.
CCGTTTACGCCTGTGACGGGCTTGGGCAGGAAGCTTGCAGTCATGCCGAGGCCATACGCAACCTGACGGCAGATGAGCTTGTAAAGGATAATTTGGTCAGCAGCGATTGAGGCCTCGGTGTACGAGTAATTGATCTCGAACTGCGATGGCGCGACTTCAGGATGATCTTTTTCATTGGCAAAACCCATTGCTCGTTGGACTTCAGCAACGGTGTCGATATAGCTGCGGAGTGGATCGCCGGGTAGAGAGTTATAATACCCACCTTGGCTCAGAAATTTGAAACCACCGGCCTTGGCGTAGTCTTGCTCGGCATAACGACCTTGGAATAAGAAGCCTTCAATTTCGTTGGCAGCGTTTGCAACCAGCCCTTGTTTTTCAAACAGGTCTTTCAAGTAATGCTTGAGGCGTGAACGCATATCCGCCTCGTAAGGTGAGCCATCACGATTTAAGACTTCACCAAATACCAGCACTTTTCCCGTACCGAAGATGTCGGAGGGCAGTGAGTAGAATGATGCCCAATCAATCGCCAATCGCAGATCAGACTCGGATTGCTGAGAGAAGCCACGAATCGATGAACCGTCAAAGGTTAAGTTGTCAGCAGACTTTAACAGGAATTTCTTGTCATAGTCCAGCATATGCAGACGGCCTTCAAGGTCGGTGAAGCACACAGTGACCGCTTTAATACTTGATGTATCGGTCAGATACTTCATGCGTTTGTCTTGTATTTTGTCAGCGGCGACCCGGTTGACACGTTCTTCTTTGGCGGCGAGGTTCATTTCCTCAAGTTCAGCATAAGAAATTTCGAGGAAATCACGCAGTTCACTAGGCATTTGTACGCACCTTTCGCAGGATTAAAGCGAGAAAAAGAGGGAAGGACACAGCCAGCGCTTTCCCCAATATGACCCTAAATGCAACTTACTCATATCGTGAGAATATTCACATGGGAACATTTGGTGATTATCGCTAAAGTGTGTCGTTTGAGCCTTGTACATTACTTCTGAAAGTTCGTGCGTTTTATGTGTTTAGTCCGTACAAATCAAGCGTTGCAATGAGGTTTAATAAACGGTTATAGCCATTTTAGAAGCTGGCATCTGTATAAAATGCCAATAGATTCTTTCTGCGGGTTTTTGCCTGTACAATTATTGATGGGCTTATTTGAGTGGGAGTATATGTTTTATGACTCGCATTTTCATCAATTATCGCAGGCAGGATAGCGAGGGCTATGTAGGCCGCTTATATGACCATTTGACACAGCACTTCGAGTCGCAGGATATTTTCATGGATGTGGATAGTATTCCACCGGGCGCGGATTTTGTCGAGACGCTCGAAGAAGCCATTTCCGGTTGTGATGTGTTGATCGCGATGGTTGGCCCGCAGTGGATTGAAATAAAGGATGATGGCGGCGAACGACGCTTAGATCAGTGGAATGATTTCGTGCGAATAGAGATCGCTAGCGCACTCAAACAGAAAAAAGTGGTTATTCCGGTGCTGGTTGGTCGGGCAAGGATGCCAACACCTTCTGAGCTACCTGAAGATTTGCTGCCCTTCGCCCGCCGTAATGCATTGGAGTTAAGCCAGCAGCATTTCGCGCAGGATGTGAAAAAGTTGGTGAAGGTCATTCAGGATGCTGCACCAACCAAGCAGAACAATAAATCGCGCCCCGATTCAGAGACCTATGCGCGAAAAGAAGCCGCGATCAAACAGGTACGGGCGGATTTGGTTGGCGCTACTGAAGCTCCATTGTATAAATTCCGCACTGAGAACCGTTTGTTTCCGGTCATTGGTGAAGGTGATCCAGATGCCAACATCATCTTTATAGGTCAATCACCGGGCAAAAACGAGGCCGAAGTTGGTAGACCCTTTATTGGGCCTTCGGGTGAAATATTGGCAGAGATGTTGAAGAGTATCAACCTCAAGCGCGAAGATGTGTATGTGACCAATATTGTGCTTGATTGTCCGCCCACAAAACGTGATCCTACACCGGAAGAGATCGCTTTTTATGAGCCATTTGTCGACCGTATCATTGATACAATCCAACCCGCTGTGATTGCGACGTTAGGGCGTTTCGCCATGCAGTATATATTGAAGCGTTTAGACTTGCCCGAAAAACGCGAGACCATTAGCCAACTACACGGTAAGTTGATTAAGACTCGTATGCAATATGGCGAGATTCATATCGTTCCGTTGTATCATCCAGCGGTAGTGCTTTACAGTGCTAGCCAAAAGGTGACCTTACAGAAAGACTTTGAGAAACTCAAGCTGTTTATTTAATCCTTTTTCATCCGCCATTTAAGGATTGTTCATGTCCAACAATGTCCTTCCTAAGAAATTAATGGTCATTATTAATCCGGCTGCCGGGGTTGATCGCCCGATACTCGGTTTGTTGAATAGCGCTATGAATCAGGCTGGTATCGAGTGGGATGTGCGAATCACCCATAAAGCCAACGATGCACGCCGTATGGCGAAAGAAGCAGCAGAGTCGGGATGGGATTTAGTTGCAGCCCATGGTGGTGATGGTACGGTCATGGAAGTCGCAGATGGTCTGCGTGGAACCGATGTGCCATTGGCTCTTTTTCCCGGTGGCACAGGGAATGCGATGGCTGGTGAACTAGGCATTCCGGTTGATTTACCGGCGGCAGTAGCACTCGTGGCGAGTGGTTTGTATGATATTCGCAGCATTGATATGGCCACCGCCAATGAGCAATCTTTCTTGCTGCGTGTGGGTATTGGTTTTGAAGCCGATATGACTAAGATTGATCAAGAAATCAAAAATCGGTTTGGATTATTGGCTTATGCCTTTAACGCGCTCAGTGAACTACGGACATTGATTCCCGCCCACTATAAAATTACGGTTGATGGCAAGACTGAAGAAGTCGATGGCGTAAGTTGTATGGTCGCGAATTCCGGCAATATGTCCACTGATGGTTTGCGACTCTCATAAAAAATTGATGTGGCAGATGGCTTGATTGATGTAGTGGTTTTTACCAACGCTAACTTGCTGACAATGGTGAATATTACTGCCACGATTTTGAGCCGCGGAGATTCGACTGAACAGCCGCAAATTATGCATCGACAGGGCAAGGAAATTATCGTTGAAGCTGATCCACCACAGTCAATTTCGATTGACGGTGAACAGGTTGAACCAAAAACAATTAAAGCTCATGTGCTGCCCCAATCGGTAAAGGTAGTCGTCCCACACAAAGAGGCTCAATGACCGTTCCACAACCTATTCACGATCCTGAAACGCATCTCGAACGAAAATCCGTATTCCGTGATTTGTGGAAGCAGTTTACCAGCCTCGAATATGGATTGGTTCTGCAAGGCCCGACAATCGTTATCGCAGGGTTATGGGATTTTGGGGTGCGGGCGCTTACCGGTGCGCCGATGATTCGTTACAGCCAAGTGACGCCACAAATTATTGTTGCGGGGCAGTATCAAAAACGCGGCTGGACAGTATTACAAACACGCGGCGTAACTGCTTCCGTCAATATGCGCTTAGAATTTGACGATGTGGCTGCTGGAATTGCACCGTCGCACCATTTGCGATTAGAGGTGGAAGATAACACCCCCCCGACACTTGACCAGTTGCAACGGGGTGTTGAGTTCATCAAAGATGAAATCGAGCAGGGTGGTAAAGTCTACATCCATTGTGCTGCTGGCATCGGACGTGCGCCCACAATGGCCGCTGCTTATCTGGTGAGTACCGGTTTATCCCCAAACCAAGCGTGGAAACAGATCAAACGAGTGCGTCCTTTCATTCGTCCCACACCGGGTCAGGAAGAACAAATCAACGAATTGTTTGAAGGACTCAAAGTTCAAAATGAAGTCGCCAGCCCCTAGGTTTCCCTATATTCATTTGTAGAATTCAGTGATCCACCCCGTTAATTCGGTTATAGAGCGCATGATCAGGTAAGGGTAGGCTGGATTGCACTAAAGTGTTTTCAATTACAAGCGTGCCATTAGTGACACAGATAATACCTGTTTTGACCCCACTCTTGAGCGCGTTATAAGCTGCATGTGCCATATCTGCCGCCAATACGCGGTCACGATGGGATGCGATTCCGCCGCGTTGAGCATGGCCGAGACGTATATCGCGCACCCGTGTACCTGTCCATTTCGGAATGTCGTCCACCAACATTCGAGTGCCACGACTGCCTTCGCCAATCGCAACCAGAGCATAGCCATCCCTGCTCAATGCAGCAGTGATGCGTTCCTCTAACCATGCATCCTCATAATCGTATTCGGGTAGGATGACGGCATGTGCGCTTGCCCCATGGGCTACCGCCAACGCCAGATTGCCACAGGTTCCGCCCAACGTTTCCACCAGAAAGATGCGTCCGCGCAGGGCATGAGCCGTCGCCATCGCACCATCAATGGCATGATAAGCGAAGTTGCAGGCCGAGTCGAAACCCAAAGTCATGTCTGTACCGGGAACATCATTATCGATGGTTGTCGGTAAGCCAATGCAGGGGATTTCCCAATCACGCAATAGGGGCGGAATATAACGGAGTGTGCCGTTGCCTCCAAAGAGGATGATGTTATCAACCGCGTTTTCGTTTAGTACACTTTTGATGCGATCACCTGCATCACTCTGGTTCAGAACCGGATCGCGGCTAGATGCGAGTAGCGAGCCCCCGCGCCCCATCCAAGGGATAAGTGAATTATGGGAAAGAGGCATGAGTTGATTGTCCAACAAGCCGGGGAAGCCACCGTTCGCTCCAAATACAGTATCCCCATTTCGAGTGGCGAGGCGCACATAGTTCCCGATGACATTGTTAATACCGGGCGCATCACCACCACTGACGACAAATAGCGTTCGCATAGATGACCTTTTGTGATTGATAACTGAAACGCTGCTTTTCATGGACAGCATTGTTTGACATGGTTATACTCAAATGGGTTTCATAATAACTATAACCTTTTTGCTGATCTTAAAATGGGTTTGGTAAATAATTTTTAATTCACAGTGTCTGATAGTGATTGTATGGCTTGTCAACAAATCATTTCTCTATCTTGATGGCTGTTTGGTGCTTGAGCAAAAGGTGTAGCGCAGGTCTTATTTAACCTGAATGAGACGTACTCACGTCGGTCATCATCGGATAAATACTCATGGCGCTCGATATTTTGACATTTGGCGAAGCCCTTGTGGAAGTCATGCGGACGGATATTAATCAGCCGCTTGACCAACCCGGCCTTTTTACGGGTCCTTATCCCAGTGGTGCACCCTTTATTTTTGCAGTACAGGCTGCACGTTTAGGCGCAAATGTGGGTGCGATTGGCGCGGTCGGGCAGGATGCTTTCGGTAGATGTTTACTCAACCAACTTCAAATTGATCATGTGGATAGTCGCGGCATTCATATTTTGCCAGATTACACTACGGGTGTAGCCTTCGTTAGTTATAACGGCGACGGTTCGCGTGATTTTGTGTTCCATGCGCGTCATGCTGCTGCTGGACAGTTATCACCCCATATGCTCGATAAAGAATTGTTTAAGGGGTTGAAGTGCTTGCATATTATGGGATCGACATTATCCATGCATCAGGATGCACTTCAACTAGGATTGCGTGCTTTAGAAATGGCGCAAGATGCGGGTGCGAAAATTAGTTTTGATCCCAATGTCCGCCCACAACTCATGTCGCCTGACCGCGCCCGTTATGTCTTTGAGCCGTTTATGGAAGCTGCCGATGTGCTAATTCCCTCTGAAGAAGAACTGCTGTTGCTCAGTGATGCCTATCATGTTGAGGCAGTTGTTCAAGACTTATTGGAAGATAAACCGGAATTGATTGTGATTGTGACCAAAGGCGCTGATGGCTGCATGGTGATGACCCAAAATGGCGAAGAGTTTGTTCCGGGACTCGGGCCGATGGTTTGGGTTGAACCCATCAATGGATATGATGTGACGGAGGTTGATCCAACTGGCGCAGGTGATTGCTTTGACGCGGGTTTCTTGACGCGTTGGTTAGCAGGCGATTCACCGACGCTCGCTGCGGAATTTGCGAATGCCTGTGGAGCGTTGGCCGTTACCACAAAAGGGCCAATGGCGGGTGCGAGGACATTGGCAGAAGTGCAGACGTTTATGCGTGAACATATGCCGAAAGCAGATGATTTCCAAACATAAATCACGATCTCAATTTTGCAACTAACATAGGAGAATATAAAAATGAGTATTACCCCCCGTCTAAATCGGTTGTTTGCCCCCGACGGCAAATGTTTTGATGTGGCGGTTGATCACGGCTTTTTTGGCGAACGCAGTTTCATCACTGATATTGAAGATATGCACGCGGTCGTACAAAAGCTGATTGAGGCTGACCCTGATGCGATTCAATTGAGTATCGGGCAAGCCAATATTCTGCAAAGTATTCCCGGTAAGGCTAAACCGTCGTTAGTGCTGCGGACAGACATTGCCAATGTCTACGGCAAAACACTGCCGCGCACCCTTTATAGCCGCATTATTGGTAACGCGGTAGAGCAGGCTATGCGTTTGGATGCGGCATGTGTCGTGGTAAACCTGTTCAACCTGCCTGACCAGCCCGAAGTTTATGAATCGTGTATCGAGAATATTTGCCAACTCAAACCGGAATGTGAACGTTACGGAATGCCGCTGATGATTGAACCACTGGTGATGAAAGATAATGTTGGATCGGGCGGTTATATGGTCGATGGCGACCTTGATAAGATTTTGCCTTTAGTACGGCAAGCGATTGAACTTGGCGCGGACATCATCAAGGCTGATCCGTGTGATGACGTGAGCCAATATCATCAGGTGATACAGGTGGCGGCGGGAAAACCGGTTTTAGTGCGGGGTGGCGGCAGGGTGCCGGATGCCGAAATCCTTCAACGAACCTATGACCTGATGCAGCAAGGTGCGATGGGCATTGTCTACGGACGCAATGTTGTACAGCATCGCAATCCTACTGGCATGACACGCGCTTTAATGGCGATTGTTCATGATGGCGCAGCACCGGATGCAGCGATTAAGCATCTGGAGGCTTAGATTATGGCACGCGCCAAACGTGAACTGCGCTTCGGGATTATCGGCTTGGGGTTGATGGGACGGGAATTCGGCAGTGCTGCCGCTCGTTGGTGTCATCTCTTGAATTTGGATTTTGTGCCGCGCATTACCGCCATTTGTGATACCAACGAGAAGTTGTTTGAGTGGTGGGATGATAACTTTGACAACATCAAGGTGCGCACGACCAATTATCACGACTTACTGAGCAGCAACGAAGTTGACGCCATCTATTGTGCTGTGCCCCATAACCTCCATGCTCATTTCTATACCGACATTATCAGTGCCGGCAAGCATATGCTGGGCGAAAAACCCTTTGGTATTGATGCTGCCGCCAACGCCCAGATATTGGACGTTATTCGTCAGCTTCCGGAAGTGGTCGTCGCTTGCTCGTCCGAGTTCCCATTCTTCCCCGGCGCACAACGGGTTATTCGCTACATTAACGAGCAGCGCTTCGGTCAGATCATCGAGGTATCGGCAGGCTTACTCCACAGCAGTGATCTTGATCCCAACAAGAAGATCAACTGGAAGCGCATGATTAACATGAACGGCGAGTATGGGTGCATGGGCGATTTGGGGATGCACCCACTGCATATTCCGCTGCGGGCAGGTTGGATGCCTACTAATGTTCATGCCATGTTGAGTAATATCGTCACCAAGCGTCCGGATGCCAATGGTCAACTGGTTCCCTGTGAAACATGGGATAACGCGACATTGGCTTGTGAAGTCCAAACGAGTGACCAACATTTTCCCATGACTATCCAGACCTACCGCATCTCACCCGGCGACACCAACACATGGTATATACGCATTACCGGTACGAAGTTTAGCGTCGAATATTCCAGCAAATTCCCCAAGACGCTGCGGACAATGGAATATACAGCGGGTGGCGAACAGGCATGGAAAGTCTTGGATATGGGCTACGAGACAGCCTATCCAACCATCACAGGCGGTATTTTTGAGTTTGGTTTTTCAGATGGCTTGCTGCAAATGTGGGCTGCTTTCTGCGACCAACTCGCTAACGGGCGTGACAAAATGCTGCAACCGTATTACTGTGCCACGCCAGAAGAAACCGCGCTGCATCATCGGGTGCTAACGGCGGCGCTTCAATCGGATAAACAGAAGCAGGTAGTAACCATTTAGGGCAGTCAGCGATAACCATACCATAGTGGCTTGGATATTAAGCACTTACATCAAATGTTAGATAGAATATACTTCTGTACCCAATTTGTATGCCGCTACTAGGAGTACCTATGACACAAACCCTAACCCCCGGACGCTGGCGAGGGTTACGAACCACCAGCAGTCGCAAGAATGTGTTCAATATTCTTGCCTTTGATCAACGTGGAACCTTTCGCAAGATGCTGCCAGCGGATGCCAGTTATGATGCTGCCGCACAGATGAAGCGCGATATTGTGGTGGCACTGTCGTATCATGCCAGCGCCGTGCTGCTTGATAACGAGTATGGCTTACCTTCTATTGTCGATATGAATGGTAGTAGTGGAATTCTGATGGCCTATGAGGAGAGTGGTTACAGCGGTGATTCAACTTATCGGGGTATTAAGTTTGACGATAACTGGACAATCGCCAAGATTAAGGCTGTAGGCGCGTCAGCGGTCAAAGTATTGGCTTATTACAATCCTAAGTCCGGTGAACTGGCGACCCAAATTGAGACGTTACTCAAGCAAGTAGCGGACGAGTGCCATAAACACGATTTGCCGTTGTTTCTCGAACCATTGACTTACAGCTTAGATGCCAAGGTCGCTAAGGAAAGTGCTGAATTCGCCAAGCTGCGACCTGACCTTGTCATAGAATCAGCCGAAAAACTGAGTAACCTCGGTGTAGACATTCTAAAGATGGAATCACCGGTTGATCCTAATTTTGACAGCAACCAACAAAATTGGGCGGATACCTTCGCCGAAGTCAGTAAAGCATCTAGCGTGCCGTGGGTGTTGTTGAGCGCCGGAGTTAATTATGAGGCGTTCGAATCACAAACCCGCTTAGCCTGTGAGGCCGGAGCCAGTGGTTGGTTAGCAGGTCGTGCCATCTGGAAAGAAGCGGTGGGCATGACTCCTGAACAGCGCACAACCTTCCTCAACAGCAGGGCTACCGAACGGATGCAGCGCTTGAATGCCATATCGGCTCAGTATGCCCGCCCTTGGTCAGAGTTTTATACACCGCCCGCAAATTCCGAGACGTGGTTCGCGGACTATAATCTGTAAATGAGTTTCATGAGGGATAGTTTCTATACTGTCCCTCAACTTTTTAGCTTCGCTCTATAACCGCTTACAAATCATCTCTAAAACACAATTGATTCATAATAACCGCTACTCGAGGTATGGTTTGAAAACTCGAACTATATCGCGTTGACATGATTAGAACTTTTGTTTTATAATAAAGTGTATTTTTCTCTCAAAATTCTTTGGTGTTCTGTGAGAAGTCTGCTGTGAATGAATTTAATTTCTCTTTATTACTTTGTCTGTACCAAGCTTCTCTGTGGGAATGTGGTCAATCTGTTTTGCACGTTCGGCGGCTTGCTCCTGTACTTCTGCCAATGCACAAACTGCAAAAATTCAGCGGTGGCATCAGCCGGGCGATCCGCTGCAAAAGTGTTATTTCAGTGGCATTGAGGGAGCTTCTTGCCATCACCAAAATGACGATTCAGCGGCATCGGCCGGGTCATCTGCCAGTCAATTCAGCGGGAAATATGCAAAATATGCACAAATTGCGAATCATTTGAATGATGACTTTATCAACATTATCCATAACTGGCGTTTGTAGTCATTTCAAAAACTGTATCACTTATTTCGATACCAAAATTAGTACATGTGTACTATTCTTGGAGGTAGATATTATCCTTCTATGAACTAGGAATACAGATGCAATGGCACATGATTCAACCATATTTGACTTGCCGCTTCTCGAATGGTTAGATATTCCAGCCGGACACATAACCTTGGCTGATGTTGGCTTGTTCGAAATTAAACCTTTCAAGATCGCCAAATACCCTGTGACCAATGAACAATTCGCCGTCTTTGTTAAGGATGGCGGTTATAAAAATCAGTCGTGGTGGGAAGGACTGAACCACAACCCGGGCAGTCCGCGCCCATCTGACTGGCGTGAGGCTGATGCCCCTAAACTTGAAGTGTGTTGGTACGAGGCGGTTGCTTTTTGTCGCTGGCTATCCGGCGTGACCGATTTGAATGTGCGTTTGCCAACCGAGTGGGAATGGCAGTGGGCGGCGGTTGGTGATTCGGCTTGGGCATATCCATACGGCAATGATTTCGATCCGCAAAAATGTAACGGTAAAGAAAGTGGACTTGAGCGAACGAATATTGTTACTCGTTTTGAGGATGTAAAAACGCATTTCGGCGCGGTGGATATGTCTGGCAATGTGTGGGAGTGGTGTTTAAACGAAGGGGCTGCTCCTTACAATACACAATTGGAAGGCGACGAAAATCGGGCGCTGCGAGGCGGCTCGTGGAATAATAACGAGAAGCAAACTCAAGTGATTTCTCGTACCAGCCGAGCTGTACGTACTCGCACATTTAATATTGGTTTTCGCGTGATGGTTGCTGGGCAATAAAGTGATAAAGCTGCCACATCAAATATGGGGGAAATATGAATCGTTGTAACTGGGCAAACCCGAATGAACCCCTCTATATAACCTATCACGATGAAGAGTGGGGCGTGCCTTGCCACGAGGATCATAAATTATATGAAATGTTGATTTTGGAAGGTGCTCAGGCTGGCCTCAGTTGGATTACTGTCCTCAAGAAACGTGAAAATTACCGTGCCGCTTTCGACCAATTTGATCCCGAAAAAATTGCGCTTTACGATGAAACAAAAATTGCTGAATTGATGGCAAACCCCGGTATCGTTCGCAACCGTCTCAAGGTCAATGCGGCTGTTGCAAATGCCCGTGCTTATCTCGCTGTTCGTGATGAGTTTGGCAGCTTTGATAAATATATTTGGCAGTTTGTGGGCGGCAAACCGATGGTCAACCACTGGCAATCCCTTGGAGAAATCCCACCTGAAACGGCTGAGTCAAAAGCGATGAGCAAAGACCTTCTTAAACGCGGATTTAAGTTTGTCGGCCCGACCATTTGCTATGCTTTCATGCAAGCTTGCGGCATGGTCAACGATCACATAGTCGATTGCTTTCGCTATGACCAAGTTTGATGAGTCTGGTTGTAAAATGCTGGTAAAAGAGTAATGCTTGGAAGTCTCGTGTGAATATTCTCAAGGTGTTACAAGCCTTTGAAAGGTATGGAGATGCCCGAAATTCCAAGCACTACGCAACCTGTTCGATTAGGCATTGCGGGATTATCCCACGATCATGTCCATTGGGTGCTTAGGCGGCCAGCGCAGGGCGATATTGAGATTGTCGGTATGGCTGAAGCAGACAGCGCCCTTGTTGAGCGCTACCATCAGCAATATGGCATCAATACAGATCGGGTCTACGCTGATTTGGGAGAAATGTTAGATACGACGCACCCTGAAGTGGTCGCGGCATTCGGTTCGATTTACGATCATCTGGCAGTAGTACAAGCCTGTGCTCCGCGTGGCATTCATGTCATGGTTGAAAAACCACTGGCTGTGAGTATGGAACACGCTCGACAGATGGCTGACCTAGCCCGTCAATACAATATTGAACTGTTGACCAACTACGAAACGACATGGTACTCAAGCAATCATGCTGCCTATCAAATGGTTCATGATGAAAACCAAATCGGACAGATTCGTAAAGTCGTTGTACATGATGGTCATAAAGGCCCGAAGGAAATTGGCTGTAGCACCGAATTCCTCAAATGGCTGACTGACCCCATTCTAAATGGTGGTGGTGCTGTAATCGATTTCGGCTGTTATGGTGCAAACCTCATTACTTGGTTGATGGATAACCAACTCCCTAAATCAGTTACTGCTGTGCTTCAGACCCTCAAACCGGATATTTATCCACACGTTGATGATGAATCAATCATTGTCGTCACCTATGAACACAGCCAAGGCATTATCCAAGGTTCGTGGAATTGGCCGATTGGACGCAAAGACATGGAAATCTACGGCCAAACCGGTTACCTGTATGCATTGGATCGCACCAATATTCGTTATTGTTTGAGCGATAAATATACCGAACAGGCTCGCGAACTGAATCTTCGCACATCCCCATTTGATGAGCCATTTTCATGGTTGGCAGCAGTTATGCGTAAAACGATAAGCGTGGAAGATAATGATTTATCCAGCTTGAGCAATAACCTTGTGGTCGTTCAAATTTTAGATGCAGCCCGTGAATCCGCCCGCACCGGACAGACCGTATATTTATAATGAGATCTAGCTTCTAGAGTGCATGAGTTTTTTAAAGCTCTTAACGGAGCACTAGTAAAAATTGGCGCATTCCTTATCTTGGTTGCATTTGTAGGCTGTGGCTTATCAACCGCTTTAACCCTTTGGTACGTCAACAGCCCGAATTACTGTCGGGATTGTGATACAGGATTGGGCTTACTCTTCATAGGATGTGCCGCAAGTTGGGTAATCACACCGATTGGATTATATATTCGCTGGTTCGTAAGGCGTAATTTTCTCAACCGCGATCTTTAATATGTAGTAGCGCGATGCAAATGCCAAATCTTTATATCGGCACTTCAGGGTATTCTTATCAATCGTGGCGCGGTAGATTTTATCCGCAGGGTACGGCTCAGAAGGATTGGTTGGCGTTCTATTCCCGGCATTACAACGCAGTTGAAGTGAATGCTACCTTCTATCGCCCTTTTGCCAAAAGTGTTTTTACCCATTGGAGCGATGTTACACCGGTCAACTTTCGTTTTGTGCTGAAAGGGCCGAAGGTGATTACCCACGAAAAACGATTGGAAAATGTGGGTGAAGAGTTGAGCCAATTCGTGACAAGCACTGCTGCATTGGAAAATAAATTAGCTGCTATGTTATGGCAGTTTCCATCTAGTATTCATGCTGATGAACACCTTGAACGATTTGCTGCTTTTTTGCCAACACTCCCAACCGGAATCAAGCAGGTTTTTGAGTTTCGTCATGTGTCATGGTTTACCCAAACAGTTTATGATTTGCTTAACCAACATGATTTCGGATTTGTCATCAACGACTCGCCACATTTTCCAAGTAGTGAAGTCGTTACGGATCATGTCATGTATATCCGCTTTCATGGCCCCGATAAACTTTATAATTCGCTCTATACCCAAGAACAACTTCAGAAGTGGGCGGATAAGATTTCTCCCCGCCTTGCCCAAAATGATGTTTATCTCTTCTTTAATAACACGATGGCGGGGCAGGGTTTGGAAAATGCCAATGAGTTAAAGGAGATGCTCGGTAAATGATTTGAATAATGTCACTTATGGATTAGAGACTTCTCAATCGACGGAATAGTTTGAAAACTCGAACCAAATCGCGTTGACATCATTAGAACTTTTGCTCTAAAATTAGAGGATCTTTCTCTCTCAAAATCCCTTAGCATTCTGGTGGATGACGTTTCAATCGTTTTTTCTTTTTTGCACGTTTGGCGGCTTGCTCCCGTACATCCGCCAATGCACAAACTGCAAAAACGCAGCGGTGGCAGTAGCCGAGCTATCCGCTGAATAAGTGTCATTTCAGCGGCATTGAGCGAGCTTCCCGCCGTCACCCAAATGTCGATTCAGTGGTAACAGCCGAGCAATCTGCCAGTCATTTCGGCGGAAAATATGCAAAATGCGACCGTAGGAAGTGGACTTGAGAATCATTTGTAGTATTGACTTCAATTCATCAACCTGATTCATAATTGGCTGTTTGAATAGTAGTTCGGAAGCGAGTTGTCGAAATGATCCACTTACAATCGGTCAGCCTCAGCCGCATTCCACCCGCTGAAGCCGACCAATTTCCGTTTACTGTTCCGGTTATTCGCTCAATGCCAACACTGCACTTCAATATGCCTGTCACTTTTCTGGTCGGTGAAAATGGCTCAGGCAAATCGACGTTTCTGGAAGCCATCGCCAGCGCTGCTAATTCGATTGCTGTTGGCAGCGATGAACTGGATCGGGATACTTCTTTATCCAATGTCCACAAGTTGGGCAAAGCACTTAAACTAACATGGAGCAAACGTACCCGTGCTGGTTTCTTCCTACGCGCTGAAGATTACTTTGGTTATGCCAAGCGCTTAGCCCGCATCCGGCAGGAATTGGAACAGGAAGTCCGCGAGATTGACGAGGAATACAAAGATCGCTCGGCTTACGCTCAGGGCTTAGCGCGAATGGCACACATGGGGCAGCTCCATGCGCTAAAGACGAAATACGATGGTGATCTCGATGAACGCTCGCATGGCGAGAGTTTTTTCACCTTTTTCAAAGCCCGTTTTGTTCCCAATGGCCTCTATCTCTTAGACGAACCGGAAGCCCCATTATCACCACTGCGCCAATTAGCCTTTCTCTCGCTGCTCAAAGAAATGGTCGAACAGCATAATGCTCAGTTCATCATCTCCACCCATTCACCCATTCTGATGGCTTATCCTGATGCAACTATTCTCAGTTTTGACCAATCGCCAGTTGCATCCGTCGCCTACGACGATCTCGAACTTGTCACCTTAACACGTGATTTTCTGAATAATCGCGAAACATTTCTAAGACAATTGTAATAGTTATTCGGGTTCTTATGTGAAAATGAGCAATAGATAACAATATATATTTTGTAAATCGACAAAGTTGCGACCCATCGCTATAATACTCCCTCGGCTCAACAGTATAGTAACGAACGTGAGCCACCTTCATGTTCCATAAAGTGAGAGAGCTCCATAAAGCTTTAAGGAGGTCGGTAATATTTAGTGCCTGTAATAGTACCTGTGGCATGAGGTTCAGTTCGAGAATCTGTTAAGTCATGTCGTTAATTAATTTGAAAGAGGAAAAAGATGCGTAAATTAGGACAGGTTTTGTTCGTAGCGTTGGCAGCCGTCGGCGTGTTCGGTTTTGCAGGTAAAAGTGCAGTTGTTAAAGCCCAGAACGCAGATGTCGCAGTTCTACTTCCTGACAGCCAATCATCGGCTCGTTGGGAAAATGATGATCGTAAGTTCTTGGGCGAAGCTTTCGACGCAGCCGGCGTGTCTTACAACATTGTGAACGCTCAGGGCGATGCCGCTCAGCAGACCACATTGGCTGATCAGGCCATCACCAACGGCGCGAAGGTTATTTTGTTGGTTAACTTGGACAGCGGCAGCGGCGCGGCAATCATTGCCAAGGCTCGCGAAGCGGGTGTCAAGGTTATTGACTACGACCGTTTGACCATTCAGGGTGACGGCGCAGACTTCTATGTCAGCTTTGACAACGAAGCTGTTGGTAAACTGCAAGGCGAAGGTTTGGTCAAGGCTGTTGCTGATGCTGGCCTGAAGAACCCCAACGTTGCCGTTTTGAATGGTTCACCCACTGACAACAACGCGACCTTGTTTGCCAATGGTTACAACTCGGTGATTAAGCCCTTGTTCGACAGCAAGGAATGGACCTTGGTTGACGATCAGTCCGTGCCGGATTGGGACAACACCAAAGCTCAGACAATCTTCGAACAGATGTTGACCGCTGCTGGTGGCAAGATTGATGCCGCAGTTGCTGCAAACGATGGTTTGGCAAATGCTGTTGCAACCGCTCTCCAGAACCAAGGTTATCCTTACATCCCCGTGACCGGTCAAGATGCAACCGTTGGTGGTATCCAGAACATTCTCGCTGGTCGCCAGAGCATGACCGTTTACAAGGCCATCAAGCAAGAAGCTGAAGGCGCTGCTGCCTTGGCGATTGCATTGGTTAAGGGTGAAGACACGGCCAGCATGGTTACGAGCACCATCAACAATGGCACCAAGGATGTTCCCGCCGTGCTGTTGACCCCTGTTAGCGTCACCAAAGACAATATTGCTGAAACCGTGATTGCTGACGGCTTCCGCACATGGGCAGAAATTTGCGTTGGCGACTTTGTTCAATATTGCCCCGCAGACGCTATGATGGAAATGACTCCTGAAGCGACCTCAGACATGATGACGGAAATGACTCCAGAAGCCACTCCTGCTTCCTAAATTAAACGCCGTTGGGTAGTAATACTCAGCAACGTTTCAGCGGATCAGTTGTAATTATTGATCCGTAGCGTTAAAGTCTGAACAAATGTGGGGACATCCAATGGGAGCGTTCCCACATTTATATTATAAGTTTGTAAATTTTATTTGGAGAAAATGGCTTGCAAGAGAAATCGTTATTGGAAATCAAGGGCGTATCGAAAAGTTTTGGGGCCGTCGAAGCGCTTTCGAAAGTTGATTTCCGCGCCAATGTAGGCGAGGTTATGGCCTTGGTAGGGGATAATGGGGCAGGTAAATCCACGCTCATCAAAGGCATCGCAGGGATTTATCCCTTTGACAGTGGCGAAATTGATTTTGCTGGTAAGCCAGTCAGTTTGCATAGCCCTCGTGATAGTGCTGCACTCGGTATTGAAGTCGTCTATCAGGACTTGGCCCTCGCGGACAATCTTGATGTTGTCGCCAATATGTTTTTGGGACGTGAACGCACAGGTCGGTTTTTTGCGATGGATGAGCTGAGCATGGAAAAAACGGCTATTGAAACGCTCAGTTCGTTATCAGTAACCACGCTGCGCTCAGTACGGACACCTGTTGCGGGCCTTTCGGGTGGTCAACGGCAGGCCATTGCAGTTGCCAAAGCGGTCATGTGGAACTCAAAACTGGTGATCTTGGATGAACCGACTGCTGCCTTAGGCGTTGCTCAGACGCGTCAGGTGCTTGATCTCGTCAGACGTTTGGCAGATCGTGGGCTGGCTGTGGTCTTGATTTCCCATAATCTCCACGATGTTTTTGAAGTGGCAGATCGAATCACCGTTTTGCGACTGGGTCGCAATGTCGGTGAATTAGTCGCCAAAGATACCACTCAAGAAGCGGTTGTATATGCCATTACAGCAGGCAAAATGAAAGCTGTTCCCGGAATGCGAGAAACAGAAGAATGAATACTGTACAAAACGATGCTGGCGCACCGCAAAATCCGCTGCTTGCCAGCCAAGCACCTCAATCTGTTAGTGATTATCTGCGCGGCTATCTGCGCCGTATTCGGGGCGGGGATATCGGGGCACTGCCGATTATTATCGGTCTCATCATTATTGCAATCATTTTCCAAAGTGCAAATTCGAACTACCTAACAGCCCGTAATCTGGTCAATCTGATTGTACAGATGGCTGCCATTACCAGTATTGCCTATGGAGTAGTATTTATCCTTCTTTTAGGCGAGATTGACTTATCAGTCAGTTTTGTGAGCGCTGTCGGTGGCGTGGGAATGGCGCTGCTGTTACAACCACCACCCGGTTGGCCTGCATGGATCACAGCAATGCCTTGGTTTGTAGCCATTCCGTTGGCACTGCTGCTGGTTACGATTATAGGGTTCATTCAAGGGAAAATTATCACCTATTTCCAACTGCCAGCCTTCGTCGTTACGTTGGCGGGATTTTTGGTTTGGAGCGGTGTTGTACTGATTATGGTTGGCGGCGCGGGCACAGTCATTATTCAAGATAGAACCGTTTTAGGAATTGCGAATTCTTTTCTTTCACCGGAATTAGGCTGGATAGCTGGTGCGCTTTTTGTGGCATTGGTCGCGGTTTCGAACATAATGGAAAGACGTACCCGCCAAAGTAAGGGGCTGTCTATCCGACCCATGGGAATTCTTGTGGGGCAGGTCGTAGGCTTAGCCATCATTATTGGCATCGCCGTTTACATCTCGAATCTGGATCGCGGCGTACCATTTGTCGGCGTTCTTATGCTGATTATGTTGGGTATCCTCGACTATGTGGCCTCACGCACTCGTTTCGGACGTTATGTCTACGCGGTTGGTGGCAATAAGGAAGCAGCACGTCGCGCCGGTATTCCGGTCGAACGCATCCGTGTATATGTCTTTATGTTAGCCAGTTTTATGGCAGGTGTCGGCGGCATTATCCTTGCATCACGCTTACGTTCCGTGGCAACCAACACCGGCGGCGGTGATTTGCTGCTGAATTCAATTGCTGCTGCTGTTATCGGTGGCACGAGTTTGTTTGGCGGGCGCGGCAAGGTATCGAGTGCAGTACTTGGTGCTTTGGTTATCGCTAGTGTTGACAGCGGTATGGGACTGCTTCCCAACGTCAGTGCAGGCGCAAAGTTTGTGGTCACAGGTCTTGTTTTGCTAGTCGCGGTTGTGGTGGATGCCATCTCACGCCGCAGTCAACAAAATTCAGGCCTCCGCTAGTCTTTTCTGTTGGGGATATACAAAAGATATATCCCCAACTCATTTTACCTCTGGTAGTTATCCTCAATTGAACACATCCTAATTAAAAATCGCTTCCTCATTGCGCTACATCCCAAGCGTTTTCCATAAAATCACACAATATTCATAACCTCTTCTGTATTCAAAATCAATACTAGCTCTATAGTTGAGCAATGAACGGTTTTGTTTTTTCTATGGAGTGTGAATTGATGTCACGTTTAGTTCGTTCGTTATCTGTTGCAGTAATTATGGTAGCAGTTCTGGGTATTGCTGGATTAACTTATAAACCGACTCTGGCTTCTGGGGCTTGCTACCGCCTTCAAGCCATGACTGATGCCAGCGGTTTATATCTTTACGGTATCCTCGATTATCCCAGCGGCGATGTCGTTTATCTCGATTTCAATAATGTCGCTGGCAATACGAATGTCACAGTGTATGTTCTCAGCGATAAAACAAAAATAAACATATTGGAAACCTACAATGGTATAGCCGCTGTTGCACCCGCATTTGACGTTGCAATTGCCTACGGTGATGCTTCGGTTACAGAAGTCGACAGCGAAGGCGCTTGTACTAAAGTCTTAGGCATTATGGATGGTCGCTTGAACCGTCGTGATTTGGGTGCGGTAAGTTTCATTTTCCCAACTAAAGACGGTCTCAATGTTGTGGAATTTGATCGCACGATGCAACATGGCTTGATTGAATTTAAAGTGACTCAAGCCGATATTACTGCCGCTTTAGAAGCCGCCAAACAGACCGGTCAGAATCAGCAAATCGGTAACAAATCCGGCGAACTTTACGGGTCGAAGTTGTACGCACTAACTTCTGGTGAATGCCAGCTTAATGCCAACCAACCGGATGGAAAACTCTATACTTTCATCTTTAAGTGCCAATAATCTAGCTGGCTTCAAAAGTTGAACATGGATAAGATCTCCAATCTCGGAGGTCTTATTTTTTAGTTATCCCCATGCTTTAGGGGCTGATAGACAAGTTGATAAGGAGTAAAATCACAAAGTTGTTTTATCTCTTTTGGCAAAGGAAATGCTGCGCTTTAAAAACCTTCTACAATGTTTTTTATTGCTCGTATTACTCAGTCTTACAGGCTGTTTTTCAGGCAATCAATCTCCGACTTCTGATACCGTCACTGATGCCACATCTGTTCCAAATCTTGAACCAGAATCGTTAATTCCAACCCCAGCCGCCGCGCCAATTGCCATCAACCCTGACATGGCGACCATTCCACTCAGCATTGATTACCTGCGTTCGCGCACGTATGAGGGCAGCGATTTAGTATTCGAGCAAACGCTTGAACCCGGCTCCAACTACAACCGTTATATCGTCTCTTATAAGTCGGATGGCCTCAAAATCTATGCCCTCATGACCATTCCTTGGGAGCAAAAACCAGCGACAGGTTATCCAGTGATTATCTTCAATCATGGATATATCCCGCCCACTGAATATCGCACCACTGAGCGTTATATCGCTTATGTCGATGCTTTTGCCCGTAACGGATACATCGTGGTCAAGTCGGATTATCGCGGGCATGGTTCATCGGAAGGTAAATCGACTTCGATTTATGGTGATCCCGGTTATGTGATTGATGTGTTAAATGTCTTGGCGTCCATCCGTCGTTATTCTGATGCGGATACCAACCGCATCGGCATGTGGGGACATTCGATGGGCGGTTATATCACCCTTCGTGCGATGGTCGCTAACCAAAACATCAAAGCTGCCGTCATCTGGGCAGGTGTAGTGGCCTCCTACGCCGAAATGTTCAATAGTTGGTTCGGTGGTGATCGCGGAACGAACACCCGTCCCAGTTGGCGTAGTGCCATGATCTCCGAATATGGAACACCGCAAAACAGTCCAGCTTTTTGGGATGCCATGTCCGCTAATGCCTACTTGAGCAATTTATCCGGCCCGATCCAAATTCATCATGGCACAGGTGATACTACTGTTCCCTACAACTATTCAGTGATGCTTGACCAGCAAATTAAGGCTGCAGGTGGCTCGTCTGAACTGTTTCTCTATCCAAACGACGATCACAACATCGCCACCAATCGCGATAATGCACTTGTGCTGTCGGTTGTATTTTTTAATCAGCATGTCAAAAACCTTGTGCCTTGAATAGTTTGATACAAACCAAATTCAAACCTTGGCGTATGTACTGCGTCAGGTAGTCGCGCACATTTAAAATGTAAATCGTAATACACTGAAGTGATATTGATAAGTAAACAAACATGTATCCAACCCGACCTGTTAATGCGCCTCGTCCACAACCCCCACCTAAAAACGCGCCACAAAGGGTAAAGCGCAATTGGTTGCCATGGCTGGTTGTCGGTGGCATTGGCGCGGTCGGTGCGGCAGTATTCGCTTTCATTGTCGTTTTAATACTGGTTGGCCTATTGAGTAATCGCGGCATTGCCTCCGGTGTCAGTGTTGCCGGATTGTCCTTTGGTGGCGAAACTGTCGAATCTGCCCGCGCTCAACTTATCCAATGGGCAACACGTCCCGTGACCTTAACCGATGGTGACCGTAGTTGGCAGTTATCACTTGCTGATCTTGGTGTACAGGTGGATGTCGAAGGGACATTAACTACGTTAAAAAATGCGTCTGCCAACAGTCGTTTGCAACCGCATTTGAATATTGATCTCGTCAAAACACAGGATGCGCTCTTTTCACTCAGCAATCAGGTGAACATTGCGGCTGTTCCCGGCAATCCACCACAGCAAGGCCGTGCGATGGATATTCCGGTCACGCTCAGCCGTTTGCAAGCCGACACAGTCGGTGAGCTTGCTGATGGTGTTCTTGAACTCGACATGATTACCGTTGATCCACCCGTAACCAATGAGCGTGGAGTTGATACCAGCACCCGTACTACTCATGTGGTCGAGGCAGGGCAGGAACTCGCACTCATCGCCCGTGATTATGGCGTGGATATGCAGGATATTCTCTCTCTCAACAACATCAGCAATCCCGACTTACTCTATGTCGGTCAAGAGTTGATTATCCCTGCCTCCGGTGAATATGAACCAACCCAAGCGGATGCACCACCTGCACCGACCAGCACAGGTAAATCGATTTTGGTTTCAACAGGTGAACAGCGTATCTATGCCTACGAAGATGGCAAGCTGGTGCATTCGCATCTGGCTTCCACCGGATTGCCTGCCACACCAACAGTGCTAGGCGACTACAAAATCTACGTCAAATATCTGGCCGATGACATGAGTGGCCCCGGCTACTTCCTGCCGCAAGTGCCGTATACCATGTATTTCTATCAAGGCTATGGCATTCACGGAACCTATTGGCATAACAGCTTTGGTCGCCCGATGAGTCATGGCTGCGTCAACCTGCCTACGCCTGAAGCCAAATGGTTCTTTGATTGGGCATCCGTTGGTACACCAGTCCGTGTCATCTAGAATTTCATATAGTTAATTCTCAATCATAAATCTGTGGAACTGTAGGGGAGCACCTATGTGTGCTCCCGCCTTAAATTTTTCGACTCGCCATGATTTGTTCTGCTGCATCTCGTACATCCGCATGTACACTTTGCAGCGCCGCCTGCAAAATGTCCTCGACAGCTTGTGACATCAGGCTGTTCGTGATCCGCACAAACTGCACCTGAGTATTGCAATTGCTTTCGCGCTGGAACGCCTCTCGCAAAATCACTGCCGTTTGTGGATGATTTATCCACGCCAGCGGCCAAATCGCCGCTTCTCGCGCCTGCGGTAATTCGTCGCTGACTGCTGTTTCTAAAGCACTGATAATTGCTTCACCTGCTTCGTGATGTTCAATATGGATGTTGAGGTAATTAGTGGCGTGAAAAAAGCCGCGTAACACCGCTTGTCGTGTCCATCCTTTGCTTTGTTGGATAATTGCTGCCAGTTCCGCCAAACAATCACTGCCTGCGACTTCTAACAAACTGAGTGTTGCCGCGTATTGCACGTCGGTATCCGCGTCGTTCAGACTTCGCCGGATAACGGAAAGCGCTTTGGTCATCCCATTTGTGCCTAAAACTTCCAACGCCTTCACCCGCACATCAGGGTCATCCGCCAGCAGTACCGCTTCTAACACCGGAATAGCCGCCGGGTCTTGGCACTCGCGCAAACCCCATGCCGCCGCTTCTCGCACACTATCAACTTCGTTTTGCAGCACCCGCGTCATTAATTCAAACGCGTTTAGTTCGCGCGCATCGGAAAGGGCATACATTGCCGCTTCACGCACACGCGGGTCTTCATCGCGTAATGCCTGTTGAATCAATGGTTCAATCGCAAACCATGAAAATCCATATAGATAACGGGCGACTGATGCGCGTGATCGGGCGTTACCTTCTGTCAAAATCTTTTGCATGACCAACCGTGCGGCACGGTCGCCGCGACTGTTGAGCAATCGAGCAGCTGCATACCGCACATAAAACGACTCACTGCGGAGGGCCTCAGCCGCTACATCCAGTGAAACAGATTTCGGTGGCAGCACTTCTAATAATTGTGCCAACCGTCCCACCGTCAGGCTTCGTTTGCCTTGCTGAGTATAACTGGACGAAAGACGTGGTTCGCGTCCCGTAATCGTGATGTTGTTGCTCATGTCAAAAAGTCCTAACGTAAAGTAGCCAGCACTGCGTCTTGTATCAGCAGTTTATTGGTTTTGAGGTCAATCACGTTCAGCCGCAGTTGACGCTTATCATTGATGTTGAAAATGGCTTTGATGCGATCTATCCCCGGTTGTCCCGCTGGCATTAGAGTAGCCAGTAACCGCGCAGCTTGCTCTTGGTTGATCGGCACAATTTGCTGGTCGGCTTTCTGCACCTGCGCCACGAAAACCGCTTGTCCACCTTCATAATTCACTTCTAACATCGAGAACGAATCGCTGTCGATTTCGGCTACAACAAACTCCATCGCCGTTTGTTGGTCATGTGCCGCGCCGAGTAGCACTTCGATTGGCTCTGGCAGCGGATAGCGGCTTCCAGCGGGGATAATCTCATCATATTCATGTTTGCCTGTCACCGGATCAAGATGGCGAATGCCGTAGCTGTGCGCCAGATAATCTTCCAGTCCATAACCTGCCGCCACTTGCAGCGCCCCCTCAACAATCGCCGTAAACGGTTTATCCGCCCGTACTGCCATACCAGAGAAATATTCGCGTAAGGTCTGCTGCACTGATGGCATCAACGAGATTCCCCCGACCATCAGCACATAATGGATGTCTTCTTTAAAGATGCCGCGTCGGTGCGCCACATGCATCACCTTATCTACGATATGCCGCAAACTTGAATAAAACCCATTTGCTTCTAAGAGCTGTTCCATTTCAACCCGACTCACGGTTAGCGAATATGACCGCGCGACAGCTTCAAATTTAATCTCAGCCGACTCGCTGGTGGAAAGGGCAATCTTGGCATTCTCGCAGACCGTCAATAGTGCCGCGTAATCACTCCCAAGTTCTTGTGTAGATAAGCCAGTGCGCTTGAGAACATCCGCTAGCAACCATTGGTCGATGTCACTCCCTCCAATGATTCGCCCCGCCTTTGCGATCACCTTTGCTGCGTGTGATCCTGCCTTACCCCGCATCATTCGCCCTAAGAATCCGCCCGTTTTCTCACGACTTTCGGGAAGTTGCACCAATGACAGGTCGAGTGTACCGCCACCAAAATCGAAGACTAACACCACCGCTTTCGGCTCGGTCACCATATAACCCAGTGCTGCTGCTGTCGATTCATCTACGATTCGCACACTTTCGGGTGGCATGTCATCAATGAGTTCATTGAGCCACGTCAGATACCCCTCAAACGAAGCCACGGGCGAGGTGAGTACCAACTGTTCGATTTCGCTTTTGGGGAAGGGTAACGCTGCCAATAGACTGCGGACAAAACTCCGTCCGGCATCACGATCCGCCCATTGGACATTATCAATAATACGCGGAGCAGGTGCGGGCGCGGCGACAATCCCTCGTTTGAAGTTGCGGAACAAGCGATTGTCTTGCCGATAATCCAACTGCTGGTCACGCACCGCTTGACCGAGTACAACTTGTTCGGTTTTTGCATCCTGCACATACAGCAGCGACGGAATCAGCGGCATTGAATCGCCTATCACCGGACTGCTGAAGTCGGGCAAAACTATCACTTCAGGCTTATCCGATTGCGTGTTCCATACCGCGACGACGCTGTTGGTTGTACCAAAATCAATCGCGACTTTGTAAGACATAGCTGATTTATAGAATTTTTGAATAGACGATAAAATAATTATAGAGTAATTTGAGAGTTATGCCTCAGCTTTTAGCGTTACTTCTCCTAGAAAGTTACATTCAATACCCCATACATATGATCTAACCTGAATCCTACAACCCGTGCCTTATATTATACGTATATGAGTCTTGAGCGGACTGAACACCGCGTTCGTGTATAATGCAATTAACAAGATCGTGAAGGGTTTCACATGCGTATAATCGTACACACCGGTAAAGGTGGCGTCGGCAAGACCAGCATTTCGGCAGCAACCGCTTTACGCTGTGCCGAAATGGGGCTAAAAACCATCGTCATCAGCACCGATACCGCCCACAGTTTGGGCGACTCACTCGAAAAAGAAATCGGCCCCGAACCCATCGAAATTTATCCAAATCTCTGGGCGCAAGAAGTCGATGCCCGCTATTCGATGGATAAATATTGGGGTTTGTTCCAGAAGTACATGGTCGCGCTCTTTAGCAAACAGGGTGTGGAAGATGTCGTCGCTGAAGAAGTGACCATTCTCCCCGGCCTGGAAGAAGGCGCACATCTTCTCTGGATTAACAAATACGTTAAAGAAGGCCAATTCGACGTGCTAATCGTTGATGCTGCCCCGACCGCCGAAACGCTGCGCCTCCTTAGCCTGCCGGATGTAACACGCTGGTGGTTCGAGCGTATTCTCACCTTAACGCGTGGAGTAGGCCGCGTCATCCGCCCTATTAGCAAACTGATGCGTCGTGGTGATGTCATGCCCGACGAAGCTG
The DNA here is from genome assembly GCA_038251275.1 of Aggregatilineales bacterium. GTDB lineage: Bacteria > Chloroflexota > Anaerolineae > Aggregatilineales > Phototrophicaceae > CFX2. The sequence continues at coordinate 5,110 of JBBSBM010000047.1, read as the reverse complement.
CTTTCGGGCAGGTTGAGCAGTTGTTTGACACGCTTGATAGCGTTCGCAAACTGCTGACCGATCCTGAGATGAGCAGCATCCGTTTGGTCATCAATCCTGAGAAGATGGTCATCAAAGAAACACAGCGTACATACACTTATCTCAACCTCTATGGTTATGCCACTGATGCAATTCTCTGCAACCGCATCATTCCGCCGGAAGTAGTTGATCCTTATTTCGACGTTGCCAAGGCCAAGCAGAAAGAAAACATGGCCTTTATTGGCGAAGCGTTTGGCGAATTACCACTTTTTAAAGCGCCCATGTTCGGTCAAGAAGTCGGTGGGTTGGAGACACTTCGAACCTTAGCGAATGAACTTTATGGCGACAAAAACCCGGCAGAGAAAATGTTTGGTGGACGCACCCACACCATCGAAAGTAATGGTGATGGCAGCTTCGTCCTCAGCGTGCCGCTGCCTTTTGCCAATAAAGACGACATGGACTTGTATCGTTCGCGGGATGAGCTGACGCTGCGTGTTGGCCCGTACCGCCGCAATATCGTATTGCCCTATGCCCTCTGGGATCTAGAGATCGGCGACGCAAAGTTTGAACAATCAACGCTTAGAATCCAATTTATCAAAGACGAGCGAGTACCTAAACAACGGGCGTGAAAAGCTAGCCACGGGCAGCTACCGCGTATTGCGCGACGAAACCATCACCGCGCCCTCTGAGATACTCGACTATTCCGTCAGTGAACCGGTCTTCCTCAATCGCATATCAGCCAACGGCATTGTAGTACCCTCCCTGAACAAAGGGAGGGTTGCTGACGAAGCGTCGCTTCATGACGTTAATGCATTGCCACCTCGCCGCTCTATAGCCATGCAATTCCGTTATGTGCGGACGTTATGGTTTGCTGCGCGTCTTTTTGCCAGCGTCCTTTTCTGGTACTACCTCATGCCCAAAGTCATCGGCCAAGATCGCGTTGACGCGGGTAGCACCGGACGCTTTGTGAAATACGCCCGCAGTTTTCGCGGTTTCGCCATCATGGCGGGCGGCATGATGATTAAGCTCGGACAGTTCATCTCTACCCGTGAGGATGTACTACCCGAAGAAATCACGCGCGAACTGGCTGGCCTACAGGATGAAGTGCCGAGTGTTCCCCAAAAAGAAATCCGCAAAGTCATTGAGCGTGAACTCGGTTCTGTCGAGCAGCGCTTTAGATCCCTGGCAGATACACCCATCGCTGCCGCTTCGTTGGGGCAGGTCTATCGTGGACAGTTACATAACGGTGATAAAGTCGTCGTCAAAGTGCAGCGTCCCGGCATCCGCGAAATTATTTACACCGACATGGCCGCGCTGCGGATTGTCGCCCGCATCGCCAACCAATTCCGGTTTATCCGTCGCCGTGCGGATATGTCCGCCTTGACCGAAGAATTTGGGCGTGTGCTGTTGGAAGAAGTTTCCTACAAGCACGAAGCACGTAACGCCGCCCGCTTTGCCGAAATGTTCAAAGATGACATGGGTATTTATATCCCTGACATCTACCTCGAACATTCGACCGATTCCATCCTCACCATCGAAGATGTAACCACTATCAAAATCAACGACTATGCCGCTTTAGAAGCCGCTGGCGTGAGTCGTAAAGCGGTTGCCAAGCGTCTTATGGATTGCTATCTTCAGCAGGTTTTTGAAGATCGCTTCTTTCATGCTGATCCGCATCCGGGCAACTTATTCGTTTATCCACTGCCACACGCCAACGGTACACGTAATTATGGCGCTGACGGTCGTCCCTTCTACTTGATCTTTGTTGACTTCGGCATGACTGGATCGCTTTCGCCGCAGTTAGCTTCTGGTCTCATTAGTACATTGACCTCAGTAGTCACCCGCGATGCTGAAGGCTTGGTCAAGAGCTACGAACAGTTGGGCTTTCTCATGCCGGATGCCGATACCGAGCGCATTATCGAAGCTACCAGAGCCGCTTTTGATACGGTCTGGGGCATGAGCATGACCGATATCAAGAACGTCAGCTATGAAGATGCCCGTGATCTCGGTTCAGAGTTTAACGATCTCATTTACGCTATGCCGTTTCAAGTGCCGCAGGACTTTATCTATCTCGGACGTGCGATGGGTATCCTCAGCGGTATGGCGACCAGCCTTGATCCGCACTTCAACCCGTGGTCAGAACTCGCGCCTTATGCTCAGCGCATGATGACCGACACCCTTCGTACAGGCAGCGTCGGTGGTCTGGGTGGAGAGGTAATTGGCTTGCCTTTTATCCAGAGCCTCTTTAGTGGCAACGCGCCACAAGTGCTGTTCGAAGCTGGACGGATGCTCATTAACCGCGCAGTAACCGTTCCCCAGCAGCTCGATAATGTCCTCACGCAGTTGGATCGCGGCGAATTGACGGTTAAGGTCACGCCCACACCCACCTATCGCAAACAGATGCAGCGCCTTGAGTCGCAATCCAAACGCACTACTCGCGCCACGCTCTTTTCGGGTCTGCTCATCTCATCGACACTCTTCTATACGCATGGTGATAGCGCCCTAGCCGTCATTGGCTTCATCGCTTCCACCGTCGCCTTTTTGAGTATTATGTGGGCTGGAGAATAGGGCGTTGTAAAAACGCCCTATTCTTATTATTTCTTGGTGATTGGTGTCAACTTGATTTCAATAGTAGCTTTGGAATTGGCTTTTCGGAACAAGTCTTGGGTGAGGATAGCAATGTATTTTTCACCTGTTTTTAATTCAATTTCACCTGTCCAAGCTGAAAGTTGCCCACCACTTACACGTACAATTGTCTCATCAATAAACTGATCTTGTCTGCTTATAGAAAATTCGGTTGCAAGCTCACCGTCAGTACGTACAATGCTAATCGCATATTTCCCACTTTTTTCTGCATTGATTCCTATGATGACTGGTTGAGCATCTGCGGCAATCTTGATGGTAGTTGCTTCTGAATTTAAGTAATTGGTTTTGCCAACTAAAACATTGGCTAATTCTGCTTTTTCAGATGTTACAACAACTGTATAATCTCCGTCACTTGGTAATTCTGCTAGTATATAGGGTTTGAAAATATAATCGTCCTTAAGCCCTATACTTCGCCCTAATTTATCACGTAAATCAATTTCAAGTGTCCCAATAACAAAGCCTTCATATTCTGCTTCAACATAAATAATATCACCTTTTTTCCCGGTGAATTGGGCGAAAAGCTGCTCATTCTCTTCTTTAAATGTATAACTCAGAGGTTTGTTGTATTCTATAGTTGGAACATCTTGAGCGAATGTGGGAATTGTAAAGAATGTTCCCATTAAAACAGCAATTAAACTTATAAACCACTTCATAGATTGTCACTCCATATTTGTCAATTCTACTACTCAACTATAAGTTGCAATTAATGCTCATATAGTTAAGGTTTATGACTATAAACTAACATGCAAAATACAAATTAATTTTGATTAAAACTAATAATTGAAACCCATGTCAGGCGAGACCACCGCATAGTTCACAGCGATAAAGAACTACTCGAAAAACTCGGACACGATGACCTCTGTCCGTGTGGATCGGGAAAACGGTTTCAAGAACTGTTGTATAAAATCAGGTCGCTATGATGATCGCAATCGCGACGACTACTTTTAGAGAAGATTAACGTTAAATCGACGCTTTATTTTCGTAGGGAATGGTCTCAGACCATTCCTTTTTCTCTCAAAAATATTTCTGCCTTATCGCCGTTGCCCCACTCGCACCATCACCAAACCCACAATCACCAAAAACGCGAACAGCGCTATCCAAACCCATGTGCCCGTTGCCGACCAATCAGCCCGCTTTTGTAGAATGTCGATCTGCACGAAACCGATGATGATTAATCCACCTTCTGCGATTTGTGTCAGTCCCAACGTAATCAGGTCAGTTTTGCTCCCGCTTCGGCTCACCAGATACCCACCAATCGCCGGAGTCAAAAATGCCACGCAGTACATCCGCCCGTGAAAATCATCAATCTTCCACGGCCAGAACGCGCTGAAAGTCGCTGGAGCAATAAACAACGCAATCCCGTACAGCGTAAAAACCACCACCTCAATCATCACAAGATTGCGAAACCATGTCGGCATCGGTCGTCTATCGCTCGGTGCTAAATGCCGATACAGCCAAACATGATACGCCGAGTTCAGCGGTATCCCGATATAAAGCACGAACCACAACCATGTCGATGGACTGCTCAAAGCTAGACGATCTAAATACAGTACCGAAACAAGCAGCACAATACCTGTAAACACCAATATCATCGGCACGACTACTCGCGCGGGCGACCAACGGGGTATGCCCGCTACAATCCCTGCCGCCACCCATGAAGTGAGATAAATTGCGCCCAAAAACCCGGCATTAAATGGCGTAATTGTCCACGGCCATAATGAAAGAACAATCGGTGACAGCAAGAATAAGCCAAAGCCCGAAAATAAGACCACACCTGACTCAAATGTCGTCACCCAACGCAATAAGGCACTGACAGGCGGGTTGACATCAGTCTGTTGCAAAGAGGAATTGCTCATCGGTTTATCTTTTGGTAGTAACGAATGAAATTGTTTAAGACATTATAGTGAGAAGTAAATTTTCTGCACAAATCGTTTTCTAACCAGCTCTCAACTTGTTTGCTCAAAAACCCCCTCAAAAAGTTAATAAACGTGTCGCGAAAGAGTTACATTTTGGTCACCCTTTCGCCCCCGTTTTGTTGTATACTATTCTTATTAACAATGAGCCATTGGATTCGCGAATGATCTCTGCGAACTCAGTGCTTAAACCGTACTGTGCCCTCCATGCCGCTGAGGTTAGTTTTGTATTGCAACTACAGCAGCGGCATACACAGATGCACGCGGCGATTCTAGCCGAGCCTACCGCTGCACTCAGCGGCATCATCCGAGCTTCCCGCACTGCAATTGTGTCGTTTCAGCGCCTTTAGCCGAGCCATCCGCCTGCTAATCCAGCGGTTAATATGCAAAATCTGCGTAACTACTCAGGTGGGGAAAAAGTACCAAAAAAGATAAAAACGAGCTAGAGTCATAAGGATGAAACCCACAGAGAAGCCGTTAAGCAAAGAACAACTACAAGGGCTAGAAAAAGCCGACTTGGTAGATTTGGTTGT
>JBBSBM010000046.1:0-54561 GCA_038251275.1 Aggregatilineales bacterium | reverse complement strand
TGACCCTCAACGTCAAAGCGCTGCAACTGAGCAAAACGCTCTATGCTGTCCAGCACGATTTGCTTAGCGATTATCTACGGGCAGAGTTACGCCAACCCCGTATTTCCGCCTTTCTCAGTCCCTAAAGCGAAAGTCCTATGAATATTCAGATAGGCTCTTACTCGACCTGAGTAACATAGTCAGGCGTTGAAATTCCATTCTGCCCAAGCAGCATGTTCAACTGTGAGGCATGACCATGAACATGGCGCACGTTGTATATAAGCAACTCCAAGAAACTGCATTCACCCCAACTAAATAGGCAGCGTCGTTGAATGGCTTCGTCAGTGAGTGCTTCAATTGTCGCGTGGCATCGCTGACGGCAGTCATGGAGATAAACTTGGAGTTCGTCTTTGGTGTAAACCCGTTCAGGCAGTGGGCCGTTGTCATCTTGCTCAATCAACGTGAAGGGCTGCGACGGTAGGAAACCTTCCTCAGTGCCTGTCAGATAAAGATCAAGCCAGAACAGCGTGTGATAGGCGACATACCAAAATTGTGCGAATTCCGGTGGCTTATCCGGTGTTTGCCACAACGAAGCCAGCCAAAGTGAATCGGGGCAGGCATTTATGGTAGCCGCGAGATAATCAATCGAGGCTCCAAACTGCTGCCAGATACTGGTCTTCAGATTGCTATCCATGTGAATGCCCTCCTAAGTATTCTACTTGCCACGAATTCACCACACACCGCCACGATTACCATTCAGCGGCACATAAATATCAATTTGACTCTGCACTTGTCCCGGTAAGTAACGCGTATCCCACACTTCATAATCAAAGGTTTGCGGAGTGCGCTGTCGCCTCGGCAGCCAATGGCGATAGATGAACGAATAGGTTTTACTAATCCACGCTTCATCACCGACATGCGTCACTTTGGCATATTGACCTGCTGGAATTGGATAACCCGCCATGCCTATCGGAACCGTATCCAAGTTTTCAACTGGATAACCCAGTAGGACGGTGTAAGACGTGTGATAGTTGAAGAAACCATTTGACGGATAAATCTGAACGAGGATTTTGGCTCTACCCACGCGGTTTTGAATCTCGATGCTGCGCTTAAAAAATGAGGCTTCTAGCCGTTTGATCGCGCCGTGTTCAATGCTGGCTTGTACTGTGGTGACGGTTTTGAGTCCGATCACCGCAATGCCTTCGCGCTGAACAATCACCGGCGAAAAATGACTCATTCAATAAATCCTCATCGGAGGTCAACTTTTGTACACCTGTTCTGATATTAGCGAATGCCATTTCTGCTGTCAAACCACTTTAGTGTTGGCTAACGATTTCCCTCCGTAGACTTCCGACTTCACTCAATCCTGTGGTATTATGGGCGACATGCCACCTTCACCAGATACCACACCCAACTACCACTTTCTCTTAATGGCTCCCGGCCTTGGCGCGGAATGGTTATTTGATGCCGCCCGCGAGTATTGGACACGTTTTCGCCCCATCATCGTGACCGATTTGGAATTGGTACGTCTGATTCCAAAAGGCTACACCATTATCGTGACACTGGTGGCGCGACGTGATACAGCCAAGCAGTGGGGCGTATTTTTGGCGCAAAATGTGCCGGATGCGCTGTTAGATGGCGTTGTATACGATGCTTTTGAGCAAACTCGCACTGCGCTCAACCAACGCGCTCAAACAAACCAGCCATTTGGAGTGCCCTTGAAGCCTACACCTACGCCACAAGTCCCGATAAGCCCAACACCGGGATCGTTGATTGGTGGGCCAGTCATTCCACCGACGCGCGCACCGGGGGGATTCATCACCCAGACCCCGACACCGAATGTTGCTGAACCCACAGCAGTCCCCAACTTACCAGTGGAAACACCGGGACAACCCGTTTATCCAACTCCGGGGCCGATTACAGGCGGCTAACCTATATTTTCCATAGACATCGAGGTGTGTGATTGCTTCTGAATGAATACCAGTGGTCATTGAACCCACGCGGGATGCATAACTCGTTTGTCTATAAAGGCCCGACGATGGATCGCGTCAAGCGTTTGCAGCTGGGCTGGTACAAGATGGCCGCCAATGGCAATGAGTTTTTAGGCGATTGCCAAACCTTATTGAGCAACAACGTCACCCCGATTATCCGTATCTTTCGCCCTTCGCCGGGAGCCATGCCGGTTGACCCAACCCTCATTAATGAATGGAAAGCCTACGCCAGTGCGGGTGTGAAGTGGTTTGAGTTCTACAACGAACCCAACCTCATCAACGAATGGCCGTCGGGTGATTTGGTGTTTAACCCCGGCAACGTCGCCCAGATCATCGGCCCGATCATGGAAAATTGGTTGACCTTTGCTGAGACGATTATCAACATGGGCTGCTATCCGGCCTTTCCCGCTTTAGCCGAAGCTCAAGGCCCCGACCAAGGCACGATCCCATGGTTGGATGCCATGCTTACTTATCTGCGTGATAAGCAGCGTGACCGTTTCAAAACCATCATCAATAACGGCCTGTGGTTGGCGACTCATCCTTATACCCTCAACCACTTTTATCAAGAAGTCGATGGGCAGCCTTATATTGCCCGTAACATCCGCCAGCAAGATGGCACACAGGGCGGTTGGCACTTCGAATATCCTTATGATCCGATTTGCCAGACGACCGACCCCGGGCGCACGGTGTTCGGCGGTACACGACTAACTCCTTATGGTGATCCTAATGGCATTACGGCGGTAGGATTAGCCTTTCACTATCGTTTGTCGCAGTGGTTTGATTCAGGTGTTGTGCCAGTCGTCGGTACGGAAGGCGGCGTATTTCCTTATCCGTGGGATGGCCCACAGCGACCGGATACCCGTTACCCCGCCTACGACAAAGACTCGATGGGTGAGGCGACCGTCGCCATGTTCAACTGGATCGTCACCCAAGCGCCACCGTGGATGTTTGGCATCGCTCTGTGGAAAGAGAATGACTACTACGATAACCATGCTGGTGCGCTCACTCGCTTGGAGCAGGTGCCGCAGCTTCGGCGCAGCGTGCCGCCACTCTCATCCGGCGAACCCGGTAATTACAATGGTTATATCGGGCGTGGGCCGGGGCCAATTCGCGGCGAACCGACCTTTCATATGATCGTGCTGGCTCCCGGTTTTGAGCCGGAATGGTTCATGGAAGGTGGACGTTCCTACTGGAATACTTTCCATCCCATCGTGACCACCGTTTGGGACTTCATCAAATACATCCCATATGATCGCAGTCTTGCCGCGACCGTTCTTGCGCCGCCGGATCTTGCGGACAGTATGCGCGAAGTCATCCAGAAGCAGTATCCCAACGTCCTTTTCGACCTCATCTTGGTCGATAACGGCACAAAAAGTGTCGCCGATGTCCTCAATGCACGTGTGTGGGCAAACCGCCGCTTTGGGTAATAATCAAGTCTGTCACCAATGGTTATAGGGCTAGAATGCAATTATCTTTATCATCAAGCATGATTAGTCAACGAATCGCGCTGTAAAGTCAAAGGAACTTACCTATGAGCCTTGTCACCTTCGCGGATGTGCAATCTGCCGCTGCCCAAATCGCACCTGTCGCACATCGCACACCGGTAATCACCTCACATACCTTAGATGAACGGGTGGGCGCGAATGTCTTTTTGAAGTGCGAGAATTTACAGCGCATGGGCGCATTCAAATTTCGTGGGGCTTATAATGCCATGAGCCGCCTGAGCGATGCTGAAAAAGCGCGGGGTGTGATTACCTTTTCGTCCGGTAATCACGCGCAGGCTATCGCGCTATCGGGTAAGCTGCTGGGTGTCAAAACGGTGGTCGTCATGCCGCAGAACGCGCCTTTGACCAAACTCGCTGCCACACGCGGATACGGCGCGGAAGTGGTGACTTATAATCCGGCCGAATCGGATCGCAAAGCCTTAGCCGAATCATTGGCTGAGAAGCATGGTTATAGCGTCATTCCACCCTTCGATCATCCGCATGTGATTGCAGGGCAGGGTACATCCACGCTGGAATTGATTCAGGATGTCGGTGAACTCGATATACTGCTGGTATGTTGTGGAGGCGGGGGCTTGCTCAGTGGTAGTGCGATTGCCGCGCGTGGATTATCGCCCAAATGCAAGGTCATTGGTGTTGAGCCGGAATTAGCCGATGATGCGACGCAATCTTTCCGCACCAAAATCTTAACGGCAATTCCCTATCCCAACACGATTGCCGATGGCACACGTACCGCCTCATTAGGTGATATCACTTTCCCGCTGATCCTTGAGAATGTCGATGATTTTGTCACCGTTAGCGAACAGGCCATTAAAGCCGCAGTCCGTTTTGCTTTCTTCCGCCTCAAATTGGTCATTGAACCATCAGGTGTATTGGGGTTAGCCGCGCTGTTAAGTGGTGCAGCCAAACCGACTGGCAAAGTGGGGGTTATTATCTCCGGTGGCAATATTGATGCGCCGACTATGAGCCTCATTTTATCTGAGGCCGACGCCAACGATTAAGGGAAGGGACACGGCGTGCCGTGTCCGATTTTCCCCAATGTTGATACTTATCGACTCGTTGCAACAACGCTCGGTGCTTGAGCCATACCGCGCTTGATGCTCTCAAACTCGCTGGCAGAAATCACGCCGCTCTTAAGGTTACTAGGACGGTTGCTGCGTGTATTGTACGTAAGCTGAACAAACACATCCTGACTACTGCTGGCGTTTTTCGTCCGCCGGATATTCATATTGACACGCGGATATTTAATTTCGGCCTGAGTGAGTAACGTACCTGCCTGTTGGAAGTTCCCATCTTTGAGCGCGTTCACAAGGTCTTTACGGGACTTTTTGTCCGTACTGGCGAAAAGTAAGGGTGGGCCATACCATTCACCGGCATCTTCATCAAACGGTTCGCCTGCTGCCCGTCCCGCGATAAACGCCGCGAATAACCCTGCCAGCAGGATTTCCACGCCATAATATACCCAAACGAGATTATCCTTTAAAGTTTCGCCCTTGCTTGTGCTGGCGTAGGAAGATGTACTGGTGATGGTTATCCCTTCCTTCGCTGTCAGCTTCAGGTAACCCATGATGCCTGTATCACCGACCTCTTTTTGTAATGTTGCATTCAAGATTCTATCCAAATCAGAATCACTCAATGTTTTCTTGGTATCTTCGACGTATGCAGACCGAAAATCACCTCGGAAACCCACATAATACGACGCAACATGATACACGCCATACATCAATATGCCGCAGATTAGGCCTACCAGCCCCGCCAATATAGGACTGCGTACTTTAGCGGAATAGACTCCCCGTGCTAGCAGACCACCTGCGATGCCTCCAGCGAACATCGGGAAGATCAATATCAAGTAAAAGTGCAGGTAGTAATCCAACGCAAATAAGATACCCCCCATTGCCGCAGCACCAATCACTGCTAGCAACAGCAGCAGGATAAAGCCGCCGAATGAGATTCGGTTGCTTGCCCGATACTTTTGCATACCATTCCCCTTTGTCATAAGTTGTGTAAATAACAAACTGTGTAACAACTACTATACAAGCGAACGCTTTGTAGGGGTATGGAAAGTCGCTAAGTGCTGTATGGGATTTGATAGAGATTTTGAACTATTAAAAGAAGGCGCTTAGGGATAACGCCCCAAACGTATTAAGGTAGTACGATCATCTACTGAATCTTCATCGTTCATTTGCAATAAAAAGACAGTTGCACGGCCTGTAGTGGTCAGAGGTTCTATAATTGAGCCATTCAGTCGAAAGTGAGTTTCCCATTTATCAGTTCGTGGATGAAATAACAAAACCACTTTGTCGGTTAGTGGATCTACAGAAGTTAAGTCGCTGCCTTTATGACGGTTACATTGAAAACAGCTTAAACATAAATTAGTTTCATGGGTTTGACCTCCGTGTTTTTCCGCGCGGATATGGTCAACTTCATGACTTTTAACAGCGTAACGAGCAGGCAATAAACAATATTCGCAGCTTCCACCTGCCCGTTCAAATACTAAACGGCGTAATCCATCTCCAATGCCGCTCATTTAAGCTGATCAAGTTTTTCGATAGCGCGGATTTTAGCTTTTCGCATAATCCGTTCGAGGCGCAAATATTCGTCTAGTTCTGTACTTTCTTCCGGTGTAATCGTTTGTTCACGGTTCGCCTTTAAGAGACTGCTTATGCGAGCTTCAGTTGCCTCGGAGAAATGAAGCCGGCTTACTTGTTCAATTGTCGGTACAGATGTAATAAACTCAACAAATTCCTCATAGGCAGGCAAATGAGCGATTGCCATAATATGCTCCTTTTACTCGTCAAGGACATTATAACATGTTCAAGGATAAGAAGTCCTTTTGAGGAGTACCCTAATCAATGGGGCATTATCTTAATACTAATGGAGGGATATTATCTGTGGCATAAATAGGTAAATAAATTTGATGAGTCCAACAACCAATCCCAATCCTGACCTGATGAGGATTTTCGACTTCACCGCTGCTGACCTTGAAGCCAACCGCGCAGGAAAAATGTCCGATGGTCAAAAACAACAACTACTGCATATCGCCCAATCGCAGAAAGACGATGCAGGCTGTCTGATATGGTTGATGACGCCGGGCTATATTTTCTTAGCCTGCATTGCTCTACAAGCGTTTGGATCGGGGAATAAGACATATGCCTTAATCTTCGTGGGTGTCATCACTGCGTTGCTATTTGGACAGGCAGCTATGCTTTATGACAGCCATTACCGCAACCATCTTGAAACAGATGTTGTGGTTAGCGAGTTTGAACAGGTTCAAGGCTTGTTACAGCCGATTATCAAGAAAAGTTGGTATCGAGCACGTCAGATTGAAAATGAATATTTACGGATCGGGCAAATGGACATTCCCATCAAGAAAAGTGTATATAAAGCACTTCAGGGATTTTTAGCTACCCAAAGCGAAGTTCCCACTTGTCGAATATACTATGTTCCCAAAAGTCTTCAAATTATTGCGGCGGAAATCGTTGAATAATTTATGCACACCAATCTCGATCCCGATCTGATGCGTATATTCGATTTTACTGCTGACGATCTTGAAGCCAACCATGTGGGAAAACTGAGCGAACGACAAATTGAAAGATTATCCAATCGGCAAAAACATGGTCAATGGTTAGCTGGCAGTGGTTGTATTGTTGCTGCTATTTTCGTTTTCCTTGCCTTCGGCAGTGGATTATCGACTTCAATGAAGAATGGCAGCACAAGTATCATGGTCATCTTGGGTGTGATGGCGCTTCCAGTAATTTATATTACTCTTGGCACGATGGATAGGGATGCCGATCTCACTCGAAACAAACCTAAAGTTTATGTTGGTCGGCTCCAATTAAGTTTACAACATGGAAAGTTTGGCCCTATTTATAGGATTTTTACTTCAGAGGTTGACATCAAAATCAGCCCTCTCGCTTATAATCTTTTTGATCACTACTTATACTTTAAAGGAAAAGACACCGTTTTTCGGCTCTATTACGCGCCGAATAGTAATGAATTATTATCGCTAGAAGTTGTAGAGCAATCTAAATGAAAACATCCGAAGCTGATGTTGAACTGATGCGTATTTTCAACTTTACTGCTGCCGATCTCGAAGCTAACCGCGTCGGACATATCACTGAACAGCAATCAAGTCGACTACACAAACTAATCAACAATGAAATACTTTTTAATTCCATATTCATTGGTGCTTTACTGATCATTGCTTGGTTTATCGTGATAAAAATTATGAGCGTTGTTCCGCCCAACTACGATAAATTGATCATGATTATCATGGTCATGGGCGTTATACCTACATTGCTATCAGTATCTTATCTCGCATACAAGAAAATTCAGATTATTACTGACATTAAAAATGAGCATGTTGATGTTGCTCAGGGGATAGCCAAAAGTTGGACAGTCAAAAATTATAGTTATGTCGCGGTTTCGGACAAAAAACTTGATTTGGGCTTAAATCTTAACCGACAATTGGAAGTCTATTTGTGGACTTTGCCAAAAGAGACACAATTTCGGGTATATTACGTCTCTAAATCTAAAAAAGTTGTTGTAATGGAAATAATTAATTCATGACCCTCACACTCTCCCCTAGTGATACAGCCATGCTCCACGGTGAACAGGGCGCAGCCGCACAAATGGCGATGCGTATCCTAACGACGATGGCAGGCGTGTACGGCGCATCCGAATTGCTGGACATCACCGCCGCCCATATTGATGGCTGCTTGTATCACGGTTATTCCGGTTTGGAGTTTGCCGAAAAGTTGGTGGCAGGTGGCGCGCAGGTGGTTGTCCCGACTTCGCTCAATGTGGGTGCGATGGATTTAATTCACCCTGAACATTTTCAAGGGACGGCACAGGTTGCTGAATACGCCACCCGCACCATGAAGGCTTATGAGATAATGGGCTGCCAGCCGATCTACACTTGCGCTCCGTATCAAACCGGATACCGTCCCAAGTTTGGTGAGCAAATCGCGTGGGCGGAAAGTAACGCCATCGTCTTTGCCAACTCGGTCTTGGGCGCACGGACTCATCGCTATGGCGACTTCATCGACATTTGTGCCGCTATCACCGGACGCGCTCCGGCGGTTGGCTTGCACCTCACCGAAAATCGACGAGGACAAATCCTTTTCCGCTTACAGGATATCCCCGAACGTTTGCTTAATGAGGGTGTCTTGTATCCGGTACTCGGTTATCTGATCGGTTCGCAGACTGCCAACTGCATCCCTGTGATTGATGGCTTGCCCTCAACCGTCACCGAAGATCAACTCAAGGCACTGGGCGCGGCTGCGGCCTCATCCGGTGCGGTGGCCTTATTTCATGCAGTTGGCATCACGCCCGAAGCCCCAACTTTGGATGACGCTTTTCAGCATCAACCACCGGAACAAACCATCGTCGTCACGCTCGATACGCTCTGTCAAATGAGGGACAAATTGGCGACAGTTCCTGATGGCATCATCAATGTTATCGCGCTTGGCAGTCCACACTTCTCGATGACCGAGTTTGCTGATTTACTGCCGCTGATTGAAGCATATCCGCCTGATCCATCGGTGGAGTTCATCGTCTGCACCAACCGCATCGTGCAGGTTAATCTGCAAAAACGTGGCTGGTTGGAACGCTTGCAAGCGGTGGGTGTACAAATCGTGGTGGATACCTGTGTGGTGGTCACGCCGATTGTCCGCGCTCGTAATGGCGTACTCATGACCAACTCTGGCAAATTCGCTCATTATGCACCCGGTAATATTGGTTTTCAGGTGGTTTATGGCGGCCTCGAAGAATGCGTCCGTTCGGCATCTCATGCTCGCGTTTGGCGGGATAGTGAATTGTGGCAATAACAATGACGCATAACATCCATGCAATTTTCCTCGATTGTGGTGACACATTAGTTGATGAAGCCACCGAAGTAAAAACATCGGCTGGCGTTTCCCTCCGTGCCGATCTTATCCCAGGCGCGGATGAATTGATGCACCAACTCAAGCAGCGCGGTTATCCACTGGCTTTAGTGGCTGATGGCCCAGCCGCTACATTCCCCAACAATCTAAATCCTTACGGCTTGTACGATCTCTTTGATGTGTATGCCATCTCCGAACATCTTGGCGTTGATAAACCCCATCCTGATATTTTTCATCATGCCCTGAAACACTTGAATATTGAACCTGCCGATTATGGCAAAGTCTTGATGGTTGGCAACAATCTGGAACGCGATGTCAAAGGCGCGAATCAACTCGGCCTGATTAGCGTCTGGTTGGACTGGTCGCCACGTCGTTCCAAAATTCCAGCGGATACTTCCGAAGTGCCGCAGTTCACCATCAAACAACCGCTTGATCTGCTGAATGTGATAGACTTACTCGAACAACGATTTGCGAGTAGTTCAATCACCTAAGTGAGATAAACCAGTGCCTACTATTTCGGCTCATCCACTCGTATCCGGTACAGCCTCCGGCGCTGTCCTTAAACTGGCTGAACCACTCAGCCTGTGGGGTGGGCTTGAACCCACGACTGGCGAAATCACCGACCGTCGCCACCCGCAAAGTGGCACGATTGTTACTGGACGCATTCTCGTCATGCCCAGTGGACGCGGATCAAGCAGCGCCAGCAGCATTTTGCTGGAAGCCGTTCGCCTCGCTACTGCGCCAGCAGCCATTATCACCGCTGAGGTTGATGGCATCCTCGCATTAGGGGTCGTCGTCGCCCGTGAACTATATAATTCTGCGCCACCACTACTCGTGGTCAGCGCTGAGGATTATGAGCAGTTAAGTGATGGTCAACAGATTACCATTTCTAACGATGGACAGATTGGCTTCCAATCATGACGGTCATTACTCTACGCGAACTCACCCGCGAAAATTGGCGCGAAGCCCTTCAGTTATCGGTTCAGCTAGAGCAGCAGCGTTTCGTCGCCGATTACGCCCCGATTGCACTGGTCGGGTTAGCCAAAGCTTATGTCCGTCCGTTGGGGTTGGTCTGGTTACCTTATGCCGTTTATGCAGCTAATGAGATGATCGGCTTCTTGGAACTGGCGCTCGAACCCGGCTCGACCGATCAATATTGGATGTATCATTTCTTCATTGACCAACGTTATCAAGGTCAAGGATTTGGTAGGCAAGCACTTTCAGCTTTTATTGAACATATCGAGCGCAATTACCCCGAATGCCGCTGCATCAGCCTGACCGTTCATCCCGATAATAAAGCCGCCCAACATCTCTATACTGCTGCTGGTTTCCTGCCTACCAACGAAGAGTTTTTTGGTGAACTCTTGTTTCGATTGCACCTATAATTTCATGACCAGTGCAGATCAATAATGTCTGAATTATAATGACAGTGATAAGTCAGCAGGAGATCAATCAATGGCTGTCCAGTTAAACATTGATTACAGTGAAGTTGTTCAGCTTGTGGAGCAGCTTTCGGAAGAACAACAGAGAGACCTCATCACGCAGATATTGACACACCGCGCACGTCAGCGCCCATTGACCGCAGAAGAGAAAATTCAATTGCTTGATGCGGCAAAGCTACACAATCCGGTCAATGAAGCACCCTCAATACGTCGCAGCGATTGGTATGATGATAATGGGCGTTAAGGTTTTCGTTGACACGAATATTTTACTTCGTGCAGTTCTTACCGATATAGAGTGGCATACTGAAGCAGATGAATTACTTAAACGGATGTTGCAAGAGAATGCTGAACTTTGGATTAGTGGACAGGTTATCCGAGAATTCATCGTCCAAGCAACACATCCCAAAACGCTAAAAGTACCGCTGACCATAGAAGAAGTTATTCGTGAAATTGGTCTAATTGAGCCACTAGTTCAGGTTGCTGATGAAACGGCGGCAGTTCGAGCAAAGCTTTTATCACTTCTCCAAATCTATCCCACACAAGGCAAACAAGTTCATGATGCGAATATCGTTGCTACCATGCTCGTCAATGATGTTGATACGCTTTTAACGATCAATATAGACGACTTCAAACGTTTTGCCGATACAATCAAACTTATCTCGATAAAAAGAGAAACGAAATAACGTTCGTAGTCAGCGAAGATGGTCGCATGGCTATTGCGCCACGATAGCACCTCGTGTATGTTTGACCCCTACCTAAAGAGTTATGCGGTCATTGCGTTAGTGATCGCCAAGTCATAAGGACGATTTGCCCATGCCCTCCATTTTTGATGAAGTGATTGACCGCCGTGCTTCTGGTTCAGCCAAATGGAATTGGTTCGACGCGGATGTGCTGCCCGCGTGGGTGGCCGATATGGACTTCCGCTGTCCACCACCTGTCTTACAGGCTTTGCATAAGGCTGTCGATCATGGTGTATTTGGCTACGAATTTGACTCCAAACCTTTGCGTGATTTGCTCACTACTCGCATGGCAGAACGTTACAATTGGGAGGTCAAACCCACCGACTTCCAATTTACCCCTAATCTGGTCAGCGTCTTGAATTTCGTCAGCATGGCTTTCAGCGAACCCGGCGACGAAATTATCATGACCACGCCTGTCTATCCACCCTTCATCAGCGCACCGGATAACAGCGGACGAATTGCCAAAATGGTGGATATGACGGTTACTAAAGATGGCAATCTCATCCGCTACGAAATTGACTTTGATGCTTTTGAGGCTGCGATTACCCCGCGCACCAAAGTTTTTATCCTGTGCAACCCGCATAATCCAGTTGGGCGCATGTGGTCACGTGCCGATCTCGAACGCTTAGCCGAGATTTGCCTGCGCCATAACATCCTCATCTGCTCGGATGAAATTCACTGTGATTTGGTGATGGATGGGGGCAAGCATATTCCCATCGCCAGCCTTTCACAGGAGGTTGCCGACCGTACCGTTACCATTATGTCGCCCAGCAAGACCTTTAACATGCCTTCATTGGGCATCGCCTTCGCCATTGCCCAAAACGAGACAATTTATAAAACCTTAGAAAAGGCATTTACGGGCTTCCTGCCGCATGTTGGCACACCCGGTATCGTCGCTGCCGATGCTGCTTATGCAGAAGGCCAACCGTGGCTGAATGAACTGCTGCCTTACCTCAAAAGCAACCGTGATTATGTTGTGGAATATGTGCGCGAACATTTCCCACTGGTCAACTACACTTGCCCGGAAGCGACTTATTTAGGTTGGTTGGATTGGCGTGCCATGCAGTTACCGGGTGAAAGCCCTTTCAAGTTTTTCCTCGAAAAAGCCCGGGTTGCTTTTAATGATGGTGCAGGTTTTGGTAAAGCTGGAGAAGGCTTCACCCGTATTAACTATGCGACCACACGCCAAATGCTTGAAGAAATCATGGAGCGTACCCGCGCTGCTGTAGAAGATATTTAAATCACTACACTCATCATGCAGGACACAGCCAACAAACTGTGTCCTCACCTTATCAATGACCTCAATCTTGATGAGTATTTGCTAAACCTCATGAATTTTCTGTAGATTTTCAACGCTAATCCGATACATGCGCGTATGATTAGGTTGTGCGTTAACGTCGCTAACCATACAGCATCTCAAATCCCTTTATTCAATCATTATTGTAATGGATCAACCACATGACTATAGAATTTAATCCCAATCGATTTATTGCGCTTGATTTGCATGGACAGCATCAACAGTTTAGCGCCACTAAACGGCAGGCGCTGCATGAAGCTTTGGAAAATCAGCAAATTCAACCGAACACACCCGTGTTATATACCAACCGCAACGACAATATTTTAGTCTTTCAGACCCGTCATTTTGCACTTTACAATGTGATCCAAAGTACAGATGCCGAATCGCCTTGGATGGCGACTTTCTGTTCAGTCTGTAACGCAGGCATGAGCTTTTCACCGGTTGTGGATAATGTGCGTTACGATTTCTACGGTGCTGGTTTTTACGATGCCATGACGCTGTTGGCTGACAAACAAACTGGCTCGTATTGGAATCATATTACGGGCGAGTGCATTGCCGGGAAGATGCTCGGTACACGCTTGCATCAGCTCTCCAATTTGACCCATTCGACAGCCTCGGCTGTCGCTAAGATTTATCCGGATGCACAGCTTGTCATTTCATCGCTGGATGCAGGACGTGCGCCGATGGATGACTTTGCAGAAGGGCTTCGTACACTGCCGGAACCTGATTGGCTGCCTGAACTGCACCAGACGTTAGATGCCAATGTCGAAGATACACGTTTGCCTCGCCTTGAAATGGGTTTGGGCGTCTGGACATCCAAGACCGCCCATTTTTACCCCTTCAGAACGATTAATATGCTCGACAATATCCTGTTTGACGAAATTGATGGCGAACGGCTTCTGGTCTATGTTGATCCTGAAACATTTGTGCCGTCAGCCTTATTCACCGATGCAACCTCTGCTACATGGCGCGGCGAAACGCTGATGTTAGACAACGGACAAATGATAAAAGATGGCAGTCTGGTCGCACACGGCGATGTTGTACCGACCAAGCGCCCGCTGCAATTGTTCCAGCGCTGGTATGGATTTTCGATCACTTTTTCGGGCTGCAAAATTTACACGGCAACAGGTATTCCGAACGCGGCGGCTTTCTAGGCCAATACCTACAATTAAGCCTGAAGATAGTTAAGTACATCCGTTAGTGAAACAAATTTTTGATAGACGCGTTCAAGAATCGCGACTGGCGGATCAGCCAATCGGATTAATGGATCAGGGATCATCAACGGAATCATACCTGCCGCATGAGCCGCGAGGATGCCGCTGTCTGAATCTTCGAGAACCAAGCACTCGTGTGGTGGGACGTTGAGTTTTTGAGCCGCAAGTAAGAAAATATCCGGTGCAGGCTTTCCATGTTTCACCTCGTCGCCCCCGATGATGACATCGAATGTCGATAAATCGAGCTTGGCAACCGTCAGCCTTTCTATAACTAATTCGCGTCTGGTTGAACTGGCGACCGCGCAAGGCAGCTTGGTTTCTTTAACCCAACTCAGCAGTTCCAGTAATCCTCGTTTGGTTGGGATACCTTTTTCGGCGACGTAAGTTTGATAATATTGCTTCTTTAAGTTCACGATGTCATCAAATAGATGTGGATATTCACCCCGTTGACCCCACAGATGAGTCAAAATGTCTTTTACGACAAGCTCTGTTCGACCGACCAATAGTGCGAAGTCCGCATCGTCCATTGAACAGCGTAATTCGCGTGTCGCCTGCTGCCAAACGACACGTTCAATCATTTCGGTGTCGAGCATCAAGCCGTCCATATCAAATATGATCGCTGAATAAGGACGACCATCACTTAAATGGTGTTCTGTTGTGAGAGAGTCAGGCATATCGAGCATAACCTTTTTTAATAAAGTTCGTCGTTTTTCACTGCAAACGTTTCATGGACGATAGCGACCATGAGTATTCTACTACGATGTTTTCTGAGTTGTAGAATAGTTGGCCTCTCCGCTATACTCCACACATACCAAAATCCGTGGAGGGAATAACGATGCAATCGTCAACCAAAATTCGCATGTTCCTCGTTGCACTTGTGGTTCTGCTGCTCGCGGCATGTAACCAGCCCGCGCCCACATCTGAACCCACGACGGTTGCCATCGCTTCGGAAACACCCCTCCCGACTGAACCACCGTTGATTACACCTACACCCGGCGAAGCCCCAACGGATGTAATACCGACTAATGTTCCGCCGCCCACTCAAGAAGCAACGTTGATTGCCGAAACACCTACTCCTGTGACCATCGTTACAGCAACTGCTTCACCGACCAATGGTTCAGCAGGAACGCCTACCACTATTCCAACCATTGATCTTACGCCCTCCCGTACACCGATTGTTGAAAATAATGCCTTTGCTTTGGGCGCACATGTCTTTGGCTTCGCGCACTTTGCCCAGATGCAGCAGGCGGGTATGACATGGATCAAACTACAAATAAAGTGGGATGGCACAAGCGCACCTAGCGCCATTCAACCACAAATCACATCGGCGCGTGGTGGTGGCTTTAAAGTGCTGTTGAGCGTCGTTGGCGACATCACCCAACTTGGAGCAAATCGAGCGGCTTATATTACGAAGTACAGTACTTATGTCGCTGGTTTGGCAGCGCTCAACCCAGAGGCGATGGAAATCTGGAACGAACCGAATATCGACCGTGAATGGCCGAACGGACAAATTAGCGGTGGCAATTATGCCCAGATGTTGATCGCGGCCTATAACGCCATCAAAGCGGTTAATCCTGCGGTGATGGTCATCAGTGGCGCACCTGCGCCGACGGGCTTCTTCGGCGGTCAATGCGCGGCATCCGGTTGTGACGATAATATCTTTATCACCCAGATGCAGCAGGCTGGAGCTGCTAACGCGATGGATTGTGTGGGGATGCATTACAACGACGGCATTGTCCCGCCCGATAAAACCAGTGGTGATCCACGAGGTAGTTCTAACCATTACTCACGCTATTTCAAGACGCTCATCAACCTATATTCGAGCGTATTCCCCGGCAAGCCCGTTTGTTTCACGGAACTCGGCTATCTCTCCGCTCAAGGGTATGGCCCGCTGCCTGCTGGTTTCGAATGGGCTGTCAACACCACCATTCAAAATCAGGCTGATTGGCAGGCACTTGCCGCCCAAATCGCCAAGTCTGGCAGCACTGTTCGCTTGATTATCGTCTGGAATCTGGATGCGACCCAATATGACGCTGACCCGATGGCAGGTTACGCCATCATCCGTAAAGACGGAAGTTGCCCCGCCTGTACGTCACTCGGTGCAGTTATGCACGCCCCATAATTTCCAACCCATCATTTCCTCTCTTCATAGATTTGATATGAAGAGAGGAAATCTTCGATTCAAACCAGCATTCTTAACACATATCCTCACATCGTCAGCTGACTACTAGCTGCCCCTATGGTTTTAGGTGGTACTACTGTTGAGCTTTCAAAAACAGCATTATGAAAAAATGTCGACATCTATATAATGACTGTCGAAATTTTGTACGATTCAACAGGCTGATGGATACGTTTATGTCCGGTGAGCAAACCCATTTCTGGCAGTCAGAGGAACTTGGCAGCACGCTCGAATCCTTGACTGCCACCTATATCACACATGCCTTTGGTCGTCATACCCATGAAGGCTTTGCTATTGGCGTTATCGAACGTGGCGCGGAAACTTTCTATTATCGCGGTGCAATGCATATCGCACCTGCTGGCAGTGTGGTAGTCGTCAGCCCTGATGAACTCCACACGGGGCAAGCTGCTGTCGATAATGGGTGGAGTTACCGCATGATGTATCCCGCTGCCGATTTATTGGCACGAATTGCCTCGGAAATATCAGGACGACCAAGCGGAATCCCCTATTTTAGCCAGCCCGTTTTGCATGATGACAACGTGTTTAATGCCCTTCGCGCTGCCCATATCACCCTTGAGCAATCTCCCTCGGCTCTCGAACGCGAAACGTGTCTGATGCACGCCCTTGCTCTACTCATTCGCCGTCAAGCTGAAGATCGCCCATCACTTGCCAAATCGAGTCTCGCTCATAACGCTTTGCGCCAAGCCCAAGATTATCTCCGTGCCAATTACGCGGATGATATATCGCTTGAGCAGCTTGCACAGGTTGTCTATCTCAGTCCTTTTCACCTGAGTCGTTTGTTCCGTGAGCAGCTCGGATTGCCTCCCCACACTTACCTCAACCAAATTCGCGTCAACCGTGCTAAAACATTGCTCAACAGCGGTTTGTCACCTACTGAAGTTGCTCATGCCGTAGGTTTTGCGGATCAAAGCCACCTCACCAAAGCCTTTAAGCGTGTTGTGGGGGTTCCTCCGGGACAATACCGCAAGATTTGACAAGACATCCTCCATACCAACGTTATATGATAATGTTGCGTAGGGATTCTCCATCCAATGAAAATGGCATCACTATAGAGGTTGCATGACTCTCTCCATCGCATGAGTTAATGAGATGACATTCTTAATTCGATGTCTTGCTTTTTCCTAGAGCAGGGTCTCAGACCCTTCCGCTATTCCCTTTAATTGCTCTGTTTCCTGAAAAATAAATCAATTGGGTTCATAAGTTATGCTCGAAACATATACACGTCGTTCGGAATTTCTGGCAGGGGTTCGTGATACCTTACCACTGGAAGTTGGTGCAATTCCCTTTGGCATCATTTTCGGCGCGCTGGCGGTAAACAGCGGTTTATCCCCTGCTGCTGCCATGGGCTTTTCGCTGTTCGTTTTTGCCGGATCATCACAATTTATCGGTTCGAATCTGGTTGGGCAGGGCGTAGGTATTCCGCTGATTGTCTTCACCACTTTCATTGTCAATGTCCGCCATGCCCTATACAGCGCTACGCTCGCGCCACATATGAAGCATCTACCGCAACGCTGGCTTTTACCTTTAGGCTTCTTGCTAACGGATGAAACCTTTGTCGTTGTCATCAGCCGTTATAATCAGCCGGATAAATCAGCTTTCAAACATTGGTATCATCTCGGTTCGTCGGTCATCATGTACCTAAATTGGAACTTCTTGACATTTATCGGTATTGTCGCAGGACAGCGAATCCCTGACCTCAGTGCTTTCGGTTTGTCCTTCGCGATGGATGTCACCTTCATCGGTATGGTTATCCCGCAGTTGAAAAATCGTCCGATGGTGCTGGCAGCCTTAGTCGCGGGTTTAAGCGCCGTTGCCCTGAACAACCTCCCCAATAAATTGGGTCTCATTGTTGCGGTATTCATCGGTATTGGTGTCGGAATCGCTGCCGAAATGTTCTCGCCCAAAGACACGATTGAAGATGCCCTGAAGCCGACACCGATCTCGGAGGAAATTCCGTCATGAACGAAATTTTATTGATTGCGGGTATGACCGCAGTAACCTTTATCCCACGTTATGGTGTGTTGGCTTTATTAGGCCGCTTGGAAATGCCCAAGCCAGTCTTTCGTGCGCTGCGTTATGTGCCAGTCACGGTACTGTCAGCCATCATTTTCCCTGATCTATTTCTCAAAGATGGTACTCTAAATCTCGCCCTTAGCAACAGCTTTTTAGCCGCCGGTATCATCGCTGTGTTGGTCTCGTGGCGCACTAAAAACGTGCTGCTAACAATTGTCTTGGGCATGCTTGCACTGTGGGTTTGGCGCGTGCTTATTCCCGCCTAAACACGAACCCGTTTAATGTCGATTTTGGTAGGGGCGCACGGTTGTGCGCCCAAAATCATGTGTAGATATTTACTCCGGATGATTATGGAGTAAATCCAAAACAGTGGTGTCCGCTTGACTGCCTGCTATTTTGGCATATGCTCGTAGATCGTCTAGCATCTTGTCATATTGCCCTTGCAAACCGTAAAGCTGTCCACGGTTATAATACATCTGGTCAAGATCATTCGGCTTCAAAGCAATGGCCTTGGTATAATCCGAAATGGCCTCATCATAGTTGCCGAGTAACCGCTGAACAAAAGCCCGATCTGCAAGCACAAGCGTGGATTTTGGTTGCAACTCAAGAAAAATATCGAGGTCGGAAATGGCTCCCTTTAAATTGCTCACGTTAAAGTAAGCTCGACTGCGGTAAAAATAGGACATGGCATAAGTCTTGGGATTGAGGTCAATCCAGTAAGTGAAGTCCGCAATCGATTTCTCATAATCCTTAAGTCCGAAGTAGGCTTGACCCCGGATGAAATACACAAAATCGTCACTGGCTTTTAATTCAATCGCCTTATTTGAGTCTGCTAAGGCATTTGTATGATCAAAAAGTTGTTCATAAGCCACTGCACGTGCCTCATAGGCCAGCGCGTAATCGGGTTGCACATCAATAACTTGGCTGTAATCATCAACTGCCGCTTTGTAATTTTCTAGGCTGGCATAAGCCTCACCACGCTTGTAATGTGCCGGCCAAAAATTCGGTTCACTATCAAGCACTTGCCCGTAAAGTTTAACTGCTATGTCGTAATTGCCAGCACTCTCCGCAGTTTGTGCGTCTGCATAATCGGTCTGAGCTTGTTTACTGCTTGGTTTTGGGCCGCTGCCCGTGTCTTGGGCGTAAACACTGCCTGCTACCAACATACAAACCACTGTCGCAATCAGATAGCGCATGAAATGACGGTTCATAAAAAGCGTCTCCACTCATATGGTTTATATCATAACGCGGTTTCGTCTCATCTGTGTATTTCAATTTCAGTTTTATACCAATTGTTAAGAAAAGCGTTGCTCCCGCTTGCCAGTATACTATTCCCGCATAGAATGAAGATATGACAACATCCAATCCCATCAAAACAATACCTGATTTTAAGCGGCGCAAAGCCAAGTACGCACCGATTGCGAAGGCGCTTGGCGGTGTCTATGGTTATCCATCGTGGCGGCAGTGGTTGCCCCCTTTGGATGAACTCATCAGCTGCATCCTCAGCCAAAGCACCACCGATACCAATCGTGACCGCGCTTTTGATGCACTTAAAGCCCGCTTCAAAACGTATGAAGAAGTGCGTGATGCGTCGCCCGAAGATGTCATCGCCCTGATTAAAGTCGCAGGTTTGGGCAACCAGAAAGGTCCACGTATTCAAGAAGTGTTGCGCCGCATCAGCGAAGAACGTGGCGAGATGAGTATCGACTTCCTACGTGATTTGCCAATGGACGAAGCCAAAGCATGGCTCACTAGTTTGAATGGTGTCGGCCCAAAGACCGCTGCTATTGTGATGTGCTTCGGCTTTAACCGTCCGGCTTTTCCGGTGGATACGCATGTACACCGTGTCGGTCAACGTATCGGCTTTTTGCCAGAAGGTATCAGTGCTGATAAAGCCCACGATGTGATGGAAGCCATCGTTCCGCCTGAAGATCACTTAACCTTTCACCTGAACCTCATCCGGCATGGACGCGAGACCTGTACTGCCCGTGTTGCCCACTGTGAACGCTGCCCCATTACTGAATGGTGCGACTACTACAATTCGTTTCGAATCCAAGATAAAAAGAAAAAGAAGTAAACGCTTATGACGACCAATCCAACAGCTCCGGCTTCCCCTATTTCTGATATAGAAATTGCTACCATCCGTCAAAATGTCAATATTATTCGTGGACAACTCAGCGGCGGGCGGGTTGATGGGCAATTTTTGTCAAAGCAGGTTGATACTTTGGTCGATCTGCTTGCACGTATTGATGCTGAACGCAAGCAGCATAAGAAAGAAGGGCGCTTTCAGGCGCTTTATAACGTCAGCCGTTTGCTCGGCGAATCACTGGATTTGCAAACGGTATTGAACCAAGTTATGGATGCTATCATCAACTTGACAGGGGCGGATCGCGGTTTCCTCATGCTGCGTAATGATGATGGTGGTATGAATGTACAGGCGGCCCGTAACCTCGACCAAAAAACCCTTGGCAGCGATGACTTCAAATATAGCCGTACCGTTACCAATCAGGTTTTGGACAGCGGTAAGGCGGTTGTGACCAACAATGCTGCTGAAGACCCGCGTTTCTCCGGTCAAGCCAGCATAATCGGTCAAGCCCTTCGCAGCATCATGGCGACACCGCTGCGTGCGCGGGGTATCGTGATTGGTGTGGTGTATGTTGATAACCGCATGACAACTGGTTTGTTCATGGACGATGACCTCGCCGCGCTGGATACCTTTGCAGGACAGGCTGCTATCGCCATTGATAATGCGCGTCTTTTCAGTGCAACTGACGAAGCGCTTTCCGCCCGCGTCGAAGAATTGCAGACCCTGCGACGCGTGGATCGGCAGCTTAACGAAACACTGGATGCTGACAAAGCCATGCAGATTACCCTTGAATGGGCTTGTCGGCTGTCGAATGCGACCAGTGGACATCTCGGCTTGTTAGACGGGGATCATGTCAAAGCAGTTCATCATTATGGTCAAGAAAATGAACAAACTGTTTATCTGGATGAAGTCTATCCCCATCTGATGGATGTCGTCGTAACCGGCAAACCGATAACGGTTAGTGGCGAACAAACAGACCGTGATTACAGTATTACGATGGTTCCAATCACGCGTGAGAATACCGTTTTTGGCGTGGTCGTTATCAAGCAGCAGGGTACGGAAGGGTTCACAGCCGAACAGCAGGATTTAATCGAGCGCATGATGGTTCGTGCCGCTGTTTCTATCGAAAATGCCCGTTTGTATGCGGCAGTGCAAGCAGCTAATCTCGCGAAAAGTGAATTTGTAGGTATCGTCGCACATGACCTCAAAGTGCCGATGACCAGCATTTCGGGATATACCGATCTGGCACTGATGGTGGGTGAAATGTCTGAGCAGCAAAAAGGCTTCTTGCAAAGAGTGAAGGATACTGTCAAGCGCATGGCGATCTTGGTATCTGATTTAGCAGACATCAGCCGTATCGAAAGTGGTCATTTCTACATGAATGAATCGCGTGTGGCTGTAGCTGATATTGTGCAAGCGGTACGTGATGGTACGATGACCCAGATGCAAGAATATCAGCACCAATACATAGAGGATATTCAACCGGAATTGCCCGCCATGCAGGTTGATTATTATCGTTTGCTGCAAGTGCTGACCAATCTCGTCAGTAATGCTTATAAGTACACCCCCGACGGTGGCAAAATCACTTTCGGTGTTCGTCAAAACGATGACGGTCTTATTCAGTTCCGCGTGACGGATACGGGCATTGGACTATCGCCGGAAGCTGTTGCCAAACTCGGCACAAAATTCTGGCGTGCGGATGATGACTTCACACGTTCGCGCCCCGGCACAGGGTTAGGCTTTGCCATCACCCGCAGCTTGGTTGAGCAAATGGGCGATGGCATTCACATCGAAAGTGAAGTTGGGAAGGGCAGCACCTTTAGCTTCAATATTCCGGTTGCGGTCTAAAGGGCTGTCTCTCGGTCATTTATATACGGACGATACGGAAGCCGCGGAAATTGTAGCAACCGTAGGGAACATCATAATAGGCGAAATTAGTTCGGCAATCGGCTGTACTAAAGTAGAACCAACCGCCACCACGTATTACACGAGCCGCGTTTCCATCAAGGTTGTTGGTCTTTGTTTCGTATTCGGTCAAGCACCATTCCCAGACGTTGCCTGACATATCGACTACACCAAAAGGGCTGTCACCTTTGCCTTCGTACTGGTGCACCGGAGTTGTACCCTCACTATGACAGGGTTTCACTGAATTGTTGCAGTGAGTACAGTCCCACTCGTTGCCCCAAGGATACATTCGACTGTCATCGCCCTGTGCCGCGTACTGCCATTGCTCTTCGGTTGGCAGCGTAATCTTTTCGCCGGATGCATCGCTCAACCACTGGCAAAAGGCCACAGTTTCATACCAACTCACGCCAACAACAGGTTGTTCGACACCATTAAACTCGTTGTCATGCCAATAACGCGGTTCTGTCCATGGCTGATCAGTTACGGCACTTTCAAATTTGCTGAAATCAAACGTTAAGCCCATCTGCTTTGCTTCCCAACCGGCATCCGTCCACCATTGACGCTGATGATAGCCTCCGTCATCGACAAACGTCGCAAACTGCACATTGGTAATCGGATATTTGCCGATGCTGTAGTTTTTGCCCGGAATATCAACCCAAGCGAACGGGGCAGGTAGTGTGAAGTCCGTTATTTGTTGCATATCAACCTCCTACTCATAAAGTCAGGATGGCCGATGTTAGCACAATGAACTTCAAAAATGCCCACAAAAAGTTAAGATTCTGTAACGTTTCTCTCGTGAATGGAATACTATGTTACACGGTACTTACGTAGGGTTTTTCTGGCGATGAGACTGAATAAGTGCCCGTGCTTCCTCGACCGTTGTAGTCGTGCGCCATGAATCAATCCGGTTCAGCTGCCCGAAGGTTTTAATGACAACTCCGCTGATCGTATTTGATCCCGCTACAACGGTTAATTGAACAAAATCCGGTTTTTTATTATCTAGCGTCTTGAAGGCTCCCAAAGCCCCGATTGGCAGCCGCTTAGTGTTGGATACATTTGAAATGATGTCGACACGTCGCGTAAATCCTTGTGTCATCCGCATCGATTCAGTGAAGGCATTCCAAAAATCGTTCCAATCCCATTCAGGGTCAAAATCCCAACGAATGATTGATTGCTCGACATCATCCCATACTGCGTGAATACCCATTGGTGATATGCCTTTTTTGCTAAGTGGATTGATCTGATTATCGCATAGAAATAGTTTATTAAGAATCAAAAATGGCGCAATTCGCGCCACTTTTGTTACTGATTATAGTTTAGGCGATTTGTCGTCTGTTACCGCCGAGTACACGACCCAAATAGACCAGCACGACTGCACCGATTGTACCCACGACCAAGCTGGCGATGATACCACTGCCGAGGCTGACACCTAAAAGGCCAAACAACCATCGACCGAAGATACCACCTGCTAAACCAAGCACAATATCGACGAATGGGCCGTAACCACGACCGCGCATAATCCGACCGGCGAACATACCCGCGAGCATCCACAATAGTGCTGGCAGCAGCAGCGCCAACCCGACATGCAACAAACCAGAAAGCACCCATAGTGCTACAAAAGCGAGGATGAAAAAGATCACGATACCCATTGCGTTTACTGCCTCCATATTTCGGAAATGTTTTACATCTATATATACATATACGCAGTCAGTCGGCAGAAAGTTACATGGACTGAACCCCCAATTTTGAGGGGCGTAATATCGACTGCTAGTCGCTGGATGGTATTTAAGGAGGCATAAACTCACGGGGATAAAACAAGTTACCCATTGCGCACTGAGGTCAGGTAAACGCAATGGGTATGCTAAAAGCTAGGCGGTTAGTTGAAAGCGATTGCTTTAACCATCGCATCTAAGAAAGTCTCGAATTGAGTCAAGGCCGTACTATTACCGCCTATATGCCCTGTTACCAGCATAAAGTCCCCACTATCAGTCGTAAAGGCATAGGCGATGGTGCCCACCGCAACATCACGTTCCCAAGTTGCTTTAATGACATCCAAGTTACCTAGACTTACCGGACCAAAGTCTTTTAAAGTGGCATCTGTGAGCAAGCTCGCTTCGAGCAGCGCTACATAGGCAGGTGCAGCTTTTTTGCCGTATTTTTTGACGAAGTCCGCAAATTTCTTGTTTTTGACGAAGACATCAGCAACCGTCTGCACACTTTTATAACTCAATACATCAAGGGTAATCTGATACTGTCCCTTCTTTAGCGCAGTCGGTTTGGTTTTAAGAGCGACTTTGTCACTGGCAAGAGTCGCTGTTGAATCCGTTTTGCCAGCAAGGAATACCAGACTGGAAGGATACGAAACGGTGATGGTGTCATCGAATAAATTGAGCGTTGATATGTCAGATTGACCACCCGTAGATGAATAAGTTATGGTGTAATCGCCAGTGGATGTACCTGTTTTTCCACTTTTACGGGTAGCAAGAATGACGTAAGCACCATCACTCTCAAGGGTATAAACGATTTCAGAGTCGGTGTTTTTCTTTGAAATGTTATCATTTTCGGCAAGGATTGTCTTACCTGTGATGTCAGCGATGACAATGTATGGATCAAGATTACCGCTGGTGGCTGTCATATCGACTGTGACTTCTTCACCTTCAACACCCATGAAACAATAAACCTGTGCATAAGTTTTTTTAGTAATTGTGTCGTCGCGGCTGTCGCCAGAGCTCATTTCATCAATTTTGCCGCAATCACTTTGAGCACTGACAGCCACTGGAACTGCTAATAAAAATAAGACGGCGATAAGTGTAAATGATAAAGCCTGAGTAATTTTGTGAAACATTTGTTAAATCTCCTTTATCTTGATCTTGACGCGAGGCTTTGGGCTATAACTCTATCTTTATTTAAACATAAAATAACATGCTGTTGCATGAATTATAGTTATAGAGTTCATTTAGAATGCTTAGCATCTATACCAAACATTAATGGAAGATTAGGAGATTTGTCAACAAGTGAAATTTGCGCTAATGGGCTAACCCTGCGACCAACAAGTCGAGTGCCAAGCGAGGTTCGATCCGTCCGGTTTTCATGCGGATGTCATTATCCAAGAGTGCGCGGTAGACCTGCTCCAACTGTGGCAAGGTGAAAGCGCGTGCCTGCTGGGTCATCTTTTTTGCCACATAGGGATTCATGTGCAGCGCTTCACTCATATCATTGGGATAGCCGCCGCCAACCAAGAATTCCTTAGCAGTTAGCATCAGCCGGAACTGACGCACGATCATGCCATAAATTTTGAAAGGGTCGTTGTCTTTTTCCATCAGTAGACGGTGCATCATCGCCAGCGCTGCGCCGCTGCGGCCTTCCGCCAGTGCATCGACCATCTTGAAGATTTCAGCTTCCGCCACATACGGGGTGAGCAGCGAGACATCTTCTTCGGTAATCGCCCGTGCGCCATCGACATAACTAATGAGCTTCACCAGTTCGTTATCCGCCCGCCGTAAATCATTACCGATGACGCTGGCTAATGCTGCCGCAGCGGGTGGTTGGATTTCCGCGTCGTAAGCATCTTTTGCCCGCCGCAGAATCCAGCCCGTGCTGTCTTTCGGGGCGTTGAAGGCTTTTTCGTAACCATTTTCCAGTTCGCGTGCCAGCTTCACCAGCTTGTTGCTGTCGGATAACGTTTGTCGTTCAATGAACACCAAACGCGCCCATTCTGGCAAATTAGGCAAGGACGTTGCCAAGAGTTCAACGGCTTTTTTGCCGGTTTCACCTGCCCCTTTGCGCGTGATCCAGCCGATCATACCTTTGACGATTACTAATCGCTTATCAGAGAGGAACGGATAAGAGCTAACGGCGTTGACGACTTCGGCAGCGCTGGCGGCAGCACCTTCGAATTCGCTGGTGTTGAGGTCGCCGTTGTCGTCACCCATTTTAGAACGCAGGTTGTTGACTTCTTGTTCCAAGCTGAAGTCATCATCACCATGCAGGATGTAGAATGTCTTAGGGGATTTCGCCGCCATATTTAACCCTGCTTTAGCCCTTTGAAAAGACGTTCATGTTCGGTACGCAGGCAAATGTTTTCGGCGTAATTCAGGCCAGCACCTAGTGCCAACAAACGGGCTTCGTCATTTTGCACCCCTAATTGCCCCCACACCGTTTCCGCACCGATGTCGATTGCGTCCTGTACCACTTCCGGCAGCGCATCTGAACGGCGGAACACATCGACGATGTTGACCTTTTCGGGAATATCTTTGAGCGATTTGTAGACTTCCTCGCCATCAATATCATCCAAGTTTGGGTTGACATTATAGACGGTGTAGCCCTCTTTGATGAGGTACTCGCCCACTTGATAGCTGGTGTAGTAGTGGTCATCCGAACGCCCGACGATGGCGATTACTGGCGAGTGAATAATCGTCTCGCGGCGGATGTGTTCATCTTTGTTGAGGTCATGTCCCATTATGTGTCATCTACCTTTTAATAAAGTTTAACGAGTAGAGAGGAAAATCACTTGTCCGATAACCTCTTCAGCCGTGAGTCGCACATGTAACGCTCTAATCTCTCGAACCCAACCGCCAATAGAGGATTTACTTGCTTGTGCAAATATAATGCCGCTATGATTTATAAACTCACCTGCTAACTGCAAAAAATCAGTATCGTAGGTGCATAAAACACGTCCCATCTCTGATGCGCGTTTCAAATGATTAGGGTCTTTATCCACTAGTTTATCCAAACTGTGTGCTGAAACGACATCAAGACCACCGGCTAGGAGTTGTTCACTTATAGCTAATTCCACGCTTTCATCAAAGTAGAACTTCAATTCACTCAACGCGTATCAACTTTCCCTTTGTCTCAAAATTAGCCAGCAGATGTTCAGCTTCGTCAGCATCTTTCCTCATTCGAGCATCCATTTCGGGCTTGTGTTGATAGTAATAAGCCAGAGCAGCATAGACCTGCCCCATATCAAGCGCAAAATTGGTGGCTAATTCTTCCGCCCGCAACCCACGATAAAGATAGCTGGCAACCACGTCAACAACCCGAATAGATGTTCCCGCAATTATCGGTTGTCCACCACGATTGCCCGGATCAGACATTATCGTATCAATGGGATGAATGGTTGCCATTTTCTAAGCCTTTCCCTTAACCTGCCCGTGTGTTGACGCGTGTAACAATCATTTTGCCACTCATGGGAATGGTCACTTCACGCCGGGTGATGTTCACAATTTCCAGATCACCGGGATCGCCCTCGGTGGTAAAGTGTTTTTGTAAATTCATGCCCAACAGCGGCCCAAACAAAATCACACCCATCATGGCGGTGCTGACGTAGGGGAAACGGTTCATGGCATCTTTGCGGCTGCTGCCTGCCATTCCCAAAAAGGCAACCGCGCTGGCGAGAAATCCAGTTGTGACCAAGTTGGTTCCACAGTTGGGATGCACGGCCAGTTGGTGTTCGCCAGCTTTCATACGGCCTAGGGCTTCGGCGGCGGCTTTCTCGACGGCATCGACAGGCACTTCGCCCAACAGCACAAAACCGCTGTCATCGCTGCGACCGGATAAGCGGTAGCCTTTGGGGGTCAATACGGTAATGGTGGCGTGTTCCAGACCGTGATTACGGCGTGTTCGACGGATGTAAGGGAAGTCCAGAACGGGACGGCTGGCATCCGCAAGTTGTTCTAACATAAGTCACCTCATCTCTCAAACTGAAATCCCACTGTAGCACTTTTGAAGTTCGGATGCCATAAGCAACGCGTAAGTATTTCCACTCTATTTTCTGAGTGCCGCGTTGAAAGCGGTGGGCGAGTGTTCACCGCTTTTTGATTCGGAAAATTCAAAATGATGCAGTTGATGCAGTTGATGCAGTTGTTACAACGACTTTTAACAGCGGATGTGAGGGAGTGAGATGCCGAACGTTCGCAAAATTCTTCAGATTCGGAGTGAAGTTTGTGCTTAGCGATTGGCTTTTAGCTCGATACAAAGACTATTTTATGTCAGCGGCGGCGATGGCGGTATGGGGACAATCGGCGAAATATGCGGCAAAGTTTGCAGATGGGTTTTGTGCTGAATTTGCCAAGATACCCCTAACCCCAGCCCTACATCACAACGTTCGCAGGCTCACTCTGGTGATAGCCCATAGTAACAGGTCAAGGGAGCCATACAGATTCACCTGATGAACAGTATAAAGGATGGGGATGACGAACGGGTTACCATTTGGAAGAACATTTTGTAACTGTTTGCGAGGGTTGGTGCTAACGGTTTTGAGGGAGTGGAACTGTTAAATAGGTTGTGAGATGGTTGGTAAAAAGTTTGTCGGGTTAACCGAAAATAAACTTTAGTAGTAACAAGTTGCAAGAAGCAAGTTATAAGATCAGGCAAGAGGGGGGCAGTCGATAGAAGGAAGCGGTGAAGGAGCGTTCGTCGCTAGTTGACTCGATGGCTAGAACAAACGTCTTGACTCTGAGGTGGCCTTAGGGTTTATCCTTCGATTAACACAAATTACTTAAAAAAGGTTTCATGAAGGAGAAACAGCGATGACACCGATGGAAATGACGCTGGTGGAAAATACAAAGACAATGGTGAGCAAACCGGCAGTCTACGAGCGAGCCGACGAACACTATATGGGGATCAGGGTTCAGACTCCTTTTAAGGGCATGTTCACCTTGATTGATAAACATCTGTTTAAGGAATTACGAGAATGGATGAAGCAGGCGGGAGTCGAGCCAGCGGGGAAGCCGTTTTTTCGGTTTTATGTGATCAATATGGAAGGCGAGATGGATGTTGAGGTGGGCATTCCAGTTGATACAGCGCTGGCGGGGAATGGGCGGGTATGTGCCGGCGTGATGCCGGGTGGACGCTATGCCAGCCTGAATTACATTGGAACAGGGTATACGGGCAGCGGAGCATTGACCCGATGGATTATCGAGAACGGTTTTACGATTGATGAATGGGATGTTCCAGAAGGTACAGCGTACTGTGCGCGTTACGAGCGCTATCTGACCGACCCAAAAATCCAGCCACTCAAATCCAAGTGGGAAGTCGAAGTGGCGATCAAGCTCAAGGATTAGGGGGAAATAGAGGGCAGAGTGGTTAAGGTTTGGGGTAAGCGAATTTGTTGGTTTTAGGGCGGTGGCTGAGGCACGGCTCCGCCCTACTCTTGATTTGAGATTATCTATTGAGAAGATGCTCAATTTCGTTCGTAAAATTGACAACGGATAAAAATTCAGCTACAAACTCGTATGTCACTTGACCATTGTTCACCGCTGGAAATTTCGATGCGCAATCCCCTGTAACAACGGTATTGCCTGTCTGCTTTAGTGATAATGAAAGTCCAAAGGAATCCCCGTATTCGGGATAGAATTCAACACTTTGCAAATTTTCATAGTCTTGTAGTTGTTGATGGAACTCTTTTAGTTTATCGACACTGAATTCAATTGATACGATGGCTATGTACCAACTAGACTCTATTTGAACATCCAAAAGCTGCCATTCACTGTCTTTCTTTCGCCAGTTACCCCAAATTAATCGGCTACCTTGATTGCTACGCAGAACAGCTACTTGATTATCTTCTTTGAGTGTTTTCATGAATTGTTACTTTTTACTCAAACCGCACCAGAATTTCGGCGAGGTTTTTTGGGGTGATGGTGGCTTCGCACCGCCTCCGCCCTACGATACTGCGGTTGTTCGTACATACTGACCAATTTACCGATGTCAGTAAAATGGTCAATCTCATTTGAAGTTGTTATACCTGAGCGTGCATAGATATGAACACACTGACCATTTTATCCATATAGTTAAAATGGTTGCCATTGGTTTTGATATGAGTCGCAAAGTTGAGAGTTTTGATTATGGCAGATATTTGGGTATCAAAACCGGATAGGTTATTCATTTTCTTGATATTTCAGCAACACCTTATAAACATTTAGCAAATTTTGGGGTTGGTGTGCATCATCCGTTTCATTTTCGTGGCTGTCCCAATCACTTATCTCTAGTTCAGAAAACGGAATACCATCGTGATATTCTGAATCCAAAAATTGTTCATATATCAAATCAGGTGTATCTAAAAAGATAAGACGTGGATTTCCAAACGGCAGTGATTCGTGAAAATCTGAGATCAAGCTGAATCTGATTTGACTAGCTTGTTCATCAAACCACATGTAAAAAATCATCCCGTGTTTTTCAGGCGTATTTTTGATTTGTTTCAGTCGATTTTCGATCACTTTATCAAAAAATGCTGCTAAAATCTCTTTTCCTAAAACCTTCACTTCTTGTTGAGAAGCAGATAAAAACCACGTATTATTTTTTAACTCGGTTTCCAAGTCATCTAATGTGATGCCGATAAAAATACCATCTTCAATGATGTTTGATAACCTGTCAAAAAAACTGGATGTATTACTATCATTTTGCTTGATTAAGTCCAATAATTTCTTTGCCTCGTCGATAACAGCCTGCCATTCAGGGCAATTGATATATTCCTCGTCGGTTTTGTGCATTCCGTACTTGGCGAACACGACCTCAAAAGCCTCAATGAGTTTTTTCACAAGGTTGGCTTCACGATGATTTAGAAGTAGGTAACCTATCGTAGCTACAGGATCATCGGCTAACCACGTGTCGTCATACAGAAAATGGATGGTGTAATCTAAATCGTCGTATGGTATCGCCGGTGGATAGATGTGTTGTACCCATCTTCGGGTTTGTTTCTCCTTGTCCGAGAGTGTTTCGAGGTAGTTTATGAGGTGATTTCTTCGCCAAGGATGTTTGAGCATTTTGTATCCGTTGTTTAGGTTATCATGCTGGCTTTGACCAGATTAAATAGCTTTCATCGTCAAATGCGCCGATGATTATGTGATCGGCTGATTTTGCTAATGTTTCCAACTTTTCCTCGCTCAAAACTTCATGATTCGAGATTTCGAAGTTGAAATGCGTGAGGACAGCAATAAACGGATATGTTCCTGCGGCACCCATCGCTGATTTCACTTTTTCATTATCCGTATCGGTGTATCTAAGAAACAGATATAATTTCGAGTCGTAAGAGAAGTAGATCGGTTTTTCTCTCTCTAACCATGCATCTCCCACTTCCCAATAGGTTTCGAAAATGGCATATCTTTCTGTCGAAGACTGTAAATATGATGAAATAAAATCTTCAGTTTTGGTTTGAAGTATGTGACGACTTATTTCAATGTTTCTTGTCAGGAAGATACTCAAACCGAATGCGGGAATGTCCTGCTCATTTAATTCAGCAGGCACATATGAAATAACATTTCCTGTTTCAAAGGGCAATTCAAGAAGAAATTGTGCCAAGTCGTTACCGCTGAGAAGTTCGGAACGAATATATTCAACAGCCTCATGTCCTAATTCAACAAGCTTAACCATTTTTCATCTTCCTTTTCATAAGATGTTTTACTCAAACCGCACCATGATTTCATCAAAGGGCTTTTTGGTGATGACGGGGACTTGGGCATCAGCGGCGGGATAGCCCACCGGAATGACGACATAGGCGCGTTCGTTGGGCGGACGTTGCAAGATAGTACTGAGGAAGCCCATCGGGTTGGGCGTGTGCGTCAAGGTGGCGAGTCCGGATTGATGCAAACTCGCCAGCAGCAAACCGACTGCGATGCCGACTGATTCTTCCGTGTAATAATGTTTGATCTTGGTTTCCTCACCTGTTGCTGGATCAATGCCGATGCCATAGGCTTGGCGAAACACGACGATCAAATAGGGTGCGTCCTCTAAGTGCGGTTTATGCCAATCGGTTCCAAGTGGGGCTAAGGCCGCCAACCACTCAACGCTCATACGGCTCTGGTAGCTGATCTTTTCTTCTTCCTCAGCCGCCAACCGAATTTGATGCTTGATGTCGGGATTGCTCACAACCACGAACGTCCAAGGCTGCTGGTTCGCGCCGGAGGGGGCTGTGCCTGCCGTAGCGATGGCATTAGCAATCAACTCAAAAGGAACGGCTTCGGTCGAATAGTCGCGGACGGTGCGCCGCTTACGCATGGTATTCAAGAAGTGCCGTGACTGTGCAAGCTGCTCGGCTTCGGCTAAGCGATCAAAGGTCAGCGGGTGGAAGTTGTAAGGTGTGTTCATCGTGCCGATTATCCAGTGCAAGACATCAGGACGCAAGTAAATGAATTACAAATCCTAAGCATAGTCAACCTTCATCTGCCCCTCAGCGTATAATGCTACACATTGGTGATCTGCTTTAACATCATTTTCGATGGAGGACTCATGGCGAAACGCACTATAGTCATTTTGATATGCGTGTTTACCCTCGCGATTGGACTGACGAGCGCCCAAGATGCCAAACCGGGTGCGGATGGCGTGGGCGACAAACTATATCCGCAAAGTGGCAACGGTGGATACGATGTGCAGCAGTACGATTTACAAATCACTTGGGATAACAAGGACGGCGCGATTGATGCTCAGACGACCATCAAAAGTGTCGCTACCGAAGATTTAAGTGCATTCAACTTAGACTTTGTGGGCTTCGACATCACCAAGCTCACGGTTGATGGCAAAGATACGCCCTTCACGCGCAAGAATACCGAACTGACGGTGACTGCTGCGGTTGCGAAAGGGAAAACTTTTGAGACGGTGGTGGGTTATAAAGGTATTCCCAGCCAAATTCCCGACAGCGTTACATCCGGTTGGTACGCTGCTACTGATACGGTGATTGTCCTTTCGGAACCGGTGGGCGCACAGGGTTGGTTCCCTTCGAATGACCATCCGAGCGACAAGGCGCTGTTCACTTATGAGATCACTGTGCCGAAGGATTACCAAGTGGCTGCTAATGGTTTACCGGATAAACCTGTGACCAGCGGCGCGAATACCACTTACCGTTTCGTCATCAATAAACCAATGGCGACTTATCTGGCGACGATCAACATTGGTACGTTCAAAACGGTTGATCAAACCGGACTGAATAATCTGCCAATCGTCAATTACTTCCCGACGGATTTCACTGATCCCCATAAAGCGTTTACGCGCCAGCCGGAAATTCTAACGTTTCTCAGTGAAAAATTTGGCCCTTATCCCTTTGATGTTTCCGGCGGGATCGTCGTCAACCGGCAGTTGGGTGTGGCGCTTGAAACCCAAACTCGTCCGATTTATGGGCTGGATGCCTCGGAATTGGTGGTCGTCCATGAACTGACGCATCAATGGTTTGGGGACAGCGTCAGTGTGGCGACATGGGATCAAATCTGGCTGAACGAAGGCTTCGCGACTTTCGCTGAACTGCTGTGGACGGAACATAACGGCGGCAAGGATGCGCTGCAAAAAACGATTCGTGAACGCTATGACGGTTTGCAAGGGGTTTACCACTTCACTCAAGCGGAATTGATCGGGCAGCTTTCATCCAGCGAAATACCCGATGTGGCGCTGTCAACTGATAAAATCGGTCAACTGCTGCACCTGCTGCTGGACTCGGCTAGCTCCAAAGCGGACATTGATAAGGTGATTGCCCAACTTCCAGCGAGCGGCACGTCACTAAAAGAACTGCCGAACTTGGTGCAGATGATTCCGGTGAAAGATCAGGTCACGCTCAAAACGCTGGACTTTTACCAGTTTAATTCGATTATCACAGGCGACGCATTGCCCGCGAATATTGAAACGTTGGTCGCATCTGATCAGCATGGCCCGGCTGATATTCAAAGCTCGAATACCATGTTCGACAACAATGTCTATCAACGCGGTGGATTGGCGTTACAAGCTTTACGGGTCAAATTGGGCGATGATACGTTTTTCAAGGTGCTGCAAACTTATGCCAGCCAATATGCTAGTAAAAATGTCACGACTGCGGATTTCATCGCAGTCGCGGAAAAGCTCAGTAATCAAGATTTGAAAGACTTCTTTCAGCGTTGGTTGTACGAGAAAACGCTGCCACCGATCACCGAGCTAGGTCTTTCATAAGGCAGGGTGATTGAATACACTAAATGGCAGAGGGTTTAATCCTCTTTGCTTTTTGTACGATTGTGATTTTTGATGTAGGGGCGCACGGCTGTGCGCCCCTACAAAACCCGTTTAATCCTTTTTGATATTCACTTTGATCGAATACAAGCTAGAACCTATGCGTATTGATGTAATGACACTGTTTCCGGCGATGTTCGAAGGCCCGATGACCGAGAGTATGTTGTGGAAAGCCCGTGACCACAATTTGCTTGACCTGCGGTTGCACGACATTCGTGATTACACGACTGATAAGCATCATAAGGCGGATGACATTCCTTATGGTGGTGGTGGCGGCATGATTATGAAGGCCGAGCCGGTGGCGAAAGCGGTCGAAGCGGCATTAGAAGGTGCGCCTGCCGGAACACCTGTGATTTTGATGACCCCACAAGGGCGTGTTTTTTCACATGCGATTGCCAAAGAATTGGCGCAGCACGAACAGATCATTATGGTTTGCGGACGCTACGAAGGTATTGATGACCGCGTGCGTGAACTGATTATCACCGACGAAATTAGCATCGGTGATTTTGTGCTGACGGGTGGTGAACTGCCGGCGATGGTGATTATCGACGCGGTCATCCGGCATATCCCCGGCGTGTTGGGTGCGGAAGGGGCAGCCGATGCGGACAGCCACGCCGATG
This sequence comes from Aggregatilineales bacterium, assembly GCA_038251275.1. Classification (GTDB taxonomy): domain Bacteria; phylum Chloroflexota; class Anaerolineae; order Aggregatilineales; family Phototrophicaceae; genus CFX2. The sequence continues at coordinate 19,729 of JBBSBM010000046.1, read as the reverse complement.
GCATCCTCGAAGGGCCGCATTATACTCGTCCACCGGAATGGCGTGGTTTGACCGTGCCACAGGTGCTGCAAGAAGGCGATCATGCAAAGGTGGCGAAGTGGCGGCGCGAGCAAGGGTTGAGGCGAACATGGCAGCAGCGCCCCGATTTACTACTCAAAGCTGATCTGACCGAGGACGAGCGTTATTTGCTGGCAACTTTCGCGAACGAGGACTCAGCGAAAAAGCGGTAAAGCGCCAACTTAGCCGTGTAATTCTATTTTTATTCGCTAACCTTTGTTGAGCCGATAGCTAATCTAGGCTATACTGTTGAAGGTGAACGTCACATACACTCTATTTATACATGCATAAAACCGCTTAACAGCAAGGCACAGTCTTTATGGTTCAGGAAACTCGCGAAGTACGGCTTGAACGCGCCTTGAAAGAACTTAATGGTGCGGCAGAGGGCATTAAGGCCGCTGTCGTCGTTAATAATGATGGATTGCTCGTGTCTGCTTATCCTCCGGGTGATGAGGATAATCCTCACCAGAACCCGACCAGCAGTCCGCAGGTAGCCGCCATGTCCGCCACCTTGATCGGATTGGCTGAGCGTACTTTAGGCCGTTTGCAGCAGGGCGAACTGGAACGCTTGCTGATGGAAGGCGAAGACGGCGTGATGGTCGTTTATCCGGCGGGACGTGCATCGCTCGCCGTGTTATGTGAAAAAGATGCCCGCCTCGCTTATATCTTGGGTGCAACCAAAAAGGCCGCCAGCGAAGTTGCTGCCATCTTGGGTTATTAAAATCAAACTTTAAATCCCTAAATAGTACTAAAGTTATCCTTCCCCACAAAAGCTCAGGCTTTCACCTCTGTTTTTGGCTCCCCGCCAGCCAAGAAATGTTTCTATTTCATCGGACGTGTTGGTGATATTCCTCAACTGATTACCTTGAGGTGTGAAGACATAAATATCCCTGTTAATGATTCCAGATGTAACCAACGCCAGCCTTGTGCCATCCGGTGACCACCGTGGGCGTGAAAATCTCTGAGCAGTCGTATCTATCTGGGTCAGTTCGCCGGATGCCCAATTGAGCGAGGCCAGTCCGGAGTCTGTATAGAGAAGCATATATCCTCCGGTAGCTGAACGGTTGAGTCCTCGTTCATAGGCCATAGGCGGAATTTTAACGTCATAGTGGTCTGATTGTTGGTGATCTACATCGAGCAGCCAAAAGGAACTGAATGATGCGCCCTCGCCCACGAAATCGATATCCGTGATGATGACTAAACGGTTTACCAATGGTGACCATATAAACGGGTCCTCATCACGCGGATGAATGTAGGTGCGCTGAATGCTCTTCTTCAGAATGTCTAGAATATAAGCTGTTCTCTCTGAAGCCTGAGCAGCCTTGCGGGTTATAATTGCCAAGTATTGACCATCAAACGACCAAGCTGCATTTTTAGCCACATTCACTGAAGCGATTTCACTATCCAATTGGATAGTTGTTTTGGTAAGAACATCTACCACTAAAAGTGAGTTCTGGCCATTTTCATCTTGGCGATAGAGTGTCAAAAACTTGCCATCAGGCGACCAGCTCCCTATATCGGTTGCGTCGTATTGCTGTTTCGTATCGTCAGCGGTGTTATAGACAATGATGTCGTGTGAGGCAACGGGCTTGAAGACAATGCGATTCCTAGCGGGAGACCACTTTAGAAATTGAGTTGATTGGATATGTATCACCTCGACAGTTTTCTGATTTTGCAAATCTCGTATACTAATGGCGTCGCTTTGTTCCGATACCGTATGATAGGCCAGATAATGACTATCCGGTGACCAGAGCAGCTCGTCATAACCGGGATCGGCATCTTCTAATATTTGAGTCTCGTCGTTGGTTAAATTCAGCAGTTTTAAAAAGGATTGTGTTTCAGATTGGGTTTGGTAGGCTAACCACTCATCATTTGGCGACCAGTCAAAGGGCAGTGAACAGGGCTTAGCTTGGAGTGCGTCAGGAAGGATTTGACGCTGACCGGTTTCAGCATCAATCAAATTCAGCGAGGGGTGATTCGGCTCACTGTAATCCAGCAGATAAATGAATTTGCCGTCCGGTGACCATCCGGCTTCACTCCCGAATTTGCGAACGATGCCCATCTGCATTTTCGCGCCACCATCTACATTGATCCTGTAAATCGTGTTATCCCCATTTTCGCTCCCAACAGCATACAAAATTCGGTCGGAGGTATCCTGCGCTTGGACGGCTGGAATGATGAGCAATACCAAGAGCAGCATTTCGACTAAATAGGCTAGACGACTGAAGCGGCTGAATATGCTCATGTTGATGACCTTTTGTTCACTGGATATTTTTAGTATAGGGTAATCTGACTCCTGCTACCCAACGGATTGGTCACGCTCAGGCTACGAGGGTAATATAGGGAGAAAATTTCCCTTCAAAAAAGTGAGACACGCAAATGACTGACACGATGAAAGCGGTTCGTATTCATGAATATGGCAGTCCTGAAGTTTTGGTCTATGAAGATGCGCCACGCCCATTGGCAGATGCAAATGAAGTGCTGGTGAAGGTGCAGGCAGTGGGTATTAATCCGGTGGACTGGAAAACGCGGGCGGGCAGCGGCATGTCCGGTCGCTATGGCAATGCCTTCCCGATGATTATCGGTTGGGATATTGCAGGCGTGATCGAATCGGTTGGCGAGAATGCCGATAAATTTAAAGTGGGTGATGAGGTCTTCGGGATGGTGCGCTTCCCCGATATTGGTTCGGCTTATGCGGAATTTGTCGCCGCGCCACAAGATGAACTGGCATTAAAGCCTAAAAATATTGATGTGCTCCAAGCGGCGGCTTATCCGCTGGTTGCGCTGACGGCATGGCAAGCGCTGTTCGAAGCGGGAAACCTCGCCAGCGGCGAACGGGTGCTTATTCAAGGTGCGGCAGGCGGAGTCGGGCATATCGCAGTACAGCTTGCCAAATGGAAAGGCGCGACTGTCATCGGCACAGGCTCAACTAATAACATGGAATTTTTGCAGGAATTGGGTGTCGATCAAGTGGTAGATTATTCGATTACCCGTTTTGAAGATGTGGTTGAGCCAGTTGATCTGGTGCTGAACTGTATTGGTAATCCTGAAATCATCAACCGTTCACTGTCTGTCATCAAAGAGGGTGGACGTTTCGTATCGATCGCAGGTGGTGCAAATCAACAGGAAGCCGAGCAGCGTCACATTAAAGCTTCTTCAATTTTAGTGCGTCCGGTAGAAGAACATTTGAATGAAATTGCCAAGCTGATTGAAACTGGATACTTAAAAATGGTGGTGACCAAGGTGTTCGACCTGAAGGATATGAATAAAGCGCATGCCTTTGGCGAAAGTCGTGAACTGCGGCGCGGGAAAATCGTGCTGAAAGTTTCATAGAGGATGCAAAAAGTGTGTGATATAGATTCTTCGTGAATAGGGGCGCACAGCCGTGCGCCCCTACAGAAAACGTCATTGATACGAAGAATTAGGCTGATTTATTTCCGTGTTTTGTTTGATTGGAAATAAATTTTGAGTACCATTTGTCCCAACCGAATTTCGTCACCATCTTTAACTGGATAAGGACGATGGGCAACTAAACGCGTGCCATTCAAGAAGGTTCCGTTGCTGCTGCCCCGGTCGGATAAGTTAAGCTGTTTATCCTGCAAACGAATAGAGGCGTGGGTGCGGCTGACACCCATCCGGTAACCGGAATAAGCGGTCATATCGACATCGGGTAGTGTGCCGGTGTTCGGGTCACGCCGTCCGAGGATGATTTCCTGTTTTGGATAGACCAACATCGGTGTCGCGCCGCCTTCAATTTCAATCCGCAGCACCATGTCGTCGGAAAACGTCGAGCCTCCTGCCGACTCAACCGCGTTCAATTGCGCTGCGTCGAGCAGTGGTTCGGTACCGGTGGCTGCCGCTGCTGCTGCATTCACCAAATCACGCGTACCGACAGTGGCTTTAGTTCCGCTAATCAGACTGGTTCCACAGTTGTCACAAATCAGCGTGCCGGGGCGGTTGCGATGCCCACAGTTCGGACAAATTGTTCCGGCATTTGGCTGACCCGCAGGGCTAGGATCACCGAAGCGCTGCGTCACTTTGGTGCCATTGCTTGATGGCGGGATCGTATCTTCTTTATCCGGCACATGAGGCACGGTTGGTGCGCTAGATGCCGGTGGCGCTGTTGGATTCGGCGGCATCGGTATAGTTGTGTTCGATGCGGCTGGCTGCATATTTGGTTTTACAGGTGGCACTGGTGCAGAAGGCTCGGCTGGTTTTTCAGTCAGGCCAGCTGGTTTTGCCGGAATTGTGGGTGCATCTGGAGAAGTAGGAGCCGATTGTTGTGCCGGTACATTTGCAGGTGCAGATGACGAACTCGTACTGCCAGCGGATTGTGACGGCGCAGCAGTTGAAGCTGGTTGTACAACCTGTGGTTTCGTTTCCGGTACAATAGGCTTTGCATCACCCAATGGTTTCGGTGGTTCGACTGGCTTCGTTACGTCAGGTTTGTTTTCTGACTTTGCATCCGTATCAGGTGACTTAGCCGGTGTCACAGGCGCTTTTTCAGGTGCTGACGACGCCTCTTTGGGTGACTGCTGAGTCTCCGCCGTGTTTGGAGTAGCGGGTGGCTGATTCGGTTTAGGTTGATCGGTCATAAAAGACAAATTTTCTCTATTGAATGTCCGTGAATTAATTGTGCTTATTCTACTGTCTTATGTTTACTTCTCGCAAGTATACTCCCTATATTTGGGGGTGATAGGTTTATTTTCCTTGCTTACCATCCTAGGTTTTTTATATGCCTAATCGTAATTATGAACCCCATTTAGTAATAATAATCCTTTTGCTAGCAACTGCGTTTCGTCTTTACCAAATTCAAACACAAAGTATCTGGTTTGATGAGGGCTGGTCGGCCTATTCCGCTACCCAACCGAACCTACAAGCCGCTATTGATTCGGATAAAACCAACCCACCCCTTTATTATATCATTGTCAATATTGCTGCTCATGGTTTTGGGGATAGTGAGTTTTCGCTGCGCTGGGTATCGCTGGCTTTTGGCTTGCTAGGTATCGCTTTAGCCTATCAGTTGGGTAAACAATTATTTAACATTCATGCCGGATTAATGGCTGCTTTTTTGACAGCCTTTTCGCCGCTTTTATGGTGGGCATCCCAAGAAGCCCGTATGTATACCTTGTTGGCGCTGTTGGTACTGCTGTGTGCAATCGCATGGCACAAGCTGATACCCAAGGCCTCATCAATCCGCCGCTGGCGTTGGTGGTTCGTGTTATGGCTCTCTGAGCTGGCCCTGCTTTACGCGCATAATACCGGCCCGGTGATTGTTCTCTGGCTGAATGCTGTTACGATTCTGGCATGGCTGATTAACTATGTTCGCTCTCGTCGCCATACTTCTTCTATTCTCGGTACTCGCTACTCGGTGCTTTTTTTGTGGTTCGGTGGACAAATCGCGGTGGGGCTGCTGTGGTTACCTTATTTCGTCAATCGCTTTTTGCGTCTTTCTGAAGCCAACAGCGCGGTTACTAGTACATCGCCTTTTACATTGGATGAACTGGGTCGTTTGTGGCAATCACTGTGGACAGGCACATGGGCAATGGTCGGACATGAACCGCTGTTGGTGGCACTCTCGGCAGTTGCCTTTATCCTCGCTTTACTGCTTATTCCTTGGCGCAAAGCCAATACCCGATGGTTGGTGCTGCATGTCGCCATCCTCACGTCTGGTTTATGGCTGGCACTCAGCATACTTGGCAACGAAGTACATGGGCGCTACCTTGTAATGATCGCGCCGCTCTTATTGGTTGCCATCGCTGCCGGACTCTTCACTCAATCACGTTCCATATTGCGACTTTTTTCGGGTATCAGTAGTTTTGTCTTTCTAACCATTTTCGCTTTTGCCCTGCACTTTGCCACCACCTATCCCGCCTATCAACATGACGACGCACGCGGTATGGTAGGCTATTATGCTGATCACCTCACAGCCAATGACAGTGCTTTAATGTGGTCATATGCTGACCGTTATGAACTGGCCTACTACTGGGATCGTTTGGGTGCGAAGGCCAAGCGCATCACGTTACCTGAAGGCGCAGACCTCGATGCTGTATTGCCGTTATTACCCAAATCGGGTGATGTAGCGCTCAACATCTGGTACGCGCAGCGTGCCGATTATCGCGGCATGATGGGCTGCTTATTGGGTGAAGGTACTGTCAACGAACCGGAGCGCTTTGAAACCTACGGCATGACCAACTTGCTTTTCCACGCGCCGAGGCTCAGTGCGCCCATACTCAAACTTGTTGATGTGACATCGAGTCTAGCGAAAATCTCAGCCGTTGGTGATGTTCAGCCTGCCAGTGCTGACCGTGCCATTTGTCTGCCGATTCAAATTACATTGACACAAACCACTAATGTCGATCTCAAAGCCGCTGTGAGTATCCAAAATCAGTTTGGCTCTGAGATCAGCCATACCGACGCGATTTTTGCCGACCGCGTTCAGCGTACAAGTTCACAATTACCCGCTGGCACGGTGCTGACGGCCTATGCCTTACTCCGTCTGCCATATGGCGCACCGGCTGGCGACTACACCATTCATATTCGGCTTTATGATGAACAAGCCCAACCTTCCGGTTATTCGTTGACGACTACTGACGGTCAAACACGTCCGGACTTTTCAATAAATATGACAAGAACATCGGGATCAGATTGGGCAGCCGTGAACCGCAGCACTGATCTACCTGTAAAGTCTGATGTTGTTGTGGCGAATAGTGACCTCAAACTCGTCGCTCATAATTTAACAGATGGCACATATCGCAACGGGCATATGCTCAATTTAGCGCTGTTGTGGTCAGGCAGTGACGATTTGCCGGATTTGCAATTGGTGTCCGTCGATAAAAAGTGGCAGGTTGCTATTAACGCAGCCTCATATCCAAATCGTGATCCGATTACGCGGGATTGGCGGCAGGTACAAATCCCGTTGGATGCTGAGGCGGGTATTGCCAATGTCCAGTTAGCGGATGGCACAGTCATCGGTAGCATCAATATTCAATCGTTCCCTGCGATTTATGACGCGCCAGAAGTCGATACACTGATGAACGCTGACGTTCCCAATATTGGAACATTGCTTGGGTATTCGGTCAGCCGCGATATGAGTGATCGCAGCCAACCGTTTAAGCTCTCACTCGTTTGGAAAGCCGAGCAGGCGACAACCACTAGTTACACCGTGTTTGCCCAACTCATCAGCACCGATGGGCATGTATTGGCGCAGAGCGATTCACTTCCGGCAAATGGCGCACGTCCGACGACGGGCTGGCGAGCAGGGGAGTATATCCTCGATGAACACACTGTCGCCTTCCATGCGGATGCTACTGCCGCAAACGCCAGCTTAATCGTCGGCTTGTATGATGCTGCAACCAATCAACGTGTGCCGATTACACCGACTGCCGACACCATCACCTTACAAACAGGCATCAATGTTCGCTAATGCAGTTTGGGTAAGTTAAGTATGTTGTCTGTCGAACCTGACCGGTAACAATCGAGGGCAGGATCACACGAGAATAAAGTTGTGGTGCGATAGGGCATTGCGCCATTGATAATGTGCGCCTGCGGATCATAACCGTTGATCGTGAAGGCCGCATCCGCTTCTCCTGCACTGAGCAGTTTTATGTGCCAACCGGGTTCGGTCGTAAACAACAACATTTGGTCATAAGGCACGGTTAAATCGCGCGGCGGATCGAGCGTTAAGGAGGTGGTGTTGTCCAAATGGACTTGGAGTTCATTTTCGGATACCTGACAGTTTTGGCTCATAAGGATGCCCGAACCATCACCTGTGCAGTAAATACCCACCATGTTCGCATCGTTGTAGATGTAGCGTAAGATCGTTTGCCAGTAAACACCGTGGAATAAGATGTAATCGTCTTTAAATGCGCCTGCACTGTCAAGGATGACCACTGGTGTTCCCGGTTTGATTTTCGGGGCTTGTGCCACCACTTGCTGCAAAATCCGCTGTTGTATCAACGAATAATCCGCATAATATTGCTGCTCATGAAAAGCATTCAGCAGTGCTAACGCGATGAATGGTAGTGTGAATAAGACGAACACCGTTTCACGGTAGCGCTTGAACAAGCGGCTGAGGAGATACAGTATCAAGGTTAATAAAAATGCTGAGCCGAAGATCGACAGTAGGTAAATTCGGAAATCCTGAAAGCGATGGCTTGGGATAGGCAAGTAAGTCGCAACACCGATTGCGAACCACGCCATTGCTCCAACGAACAACAGCGCGTAACGTCGCCATGATACAGGCTGTTGATTGTTCTCCGTACGCTGCTGCCATGTCAAATAGGCGCCAATACCTGCACTAATCGCCAAACCCGCGAGGATATAGGTACCGTAAAGTCGCAGGTCTTGCACTCTGTTGAAGATTGTTGCCCAACCATTCACCTGTCGTTGGTAGCCTATTGCCAGCGCCTTTAGCATGTAAATGAAGCCATCCAAGTTCAGTTGCGCCAACGGCAGCAGTGATCCTTCATAACTGGTTACAGTTGATTGTCCGTTGGCCCATAACGCGTATAGAAGTACTGCCAGCATTGATACATACCATACACCTGTGCCGATCCAGAAGCGGCGGTTAAGACGCATAAAGTACAGCATTAGAAGCGGTGTGACTATTGCTGCAACCAGCGCGATTTGATACTGCCATAGGCTGAAAATAAGAAAGCTGACCGCCCCTATCAGTGCCAAACCACTTTTGCGACCTTGCTGTTTACTGAACTGCACCAGCAAATAAACGGCAATGAGATAAGCCAATGTGGCGCAGTGAATATGAATCGTTCGCAGTGCAAATAACCCTGTATCTGATGGGTACAGGGCGAATAGCACGCCGGTAACAAATGCCAGCACCTTTTTACCCGGCAGAAATTGCTGCACCAGCCAGTAAGCAATCACCATTTTTCCAAACAAAAACAGCATCATCAGAATGTTGTAAAATAGATAGGAGTTGTGATCGAGCGCATAGGCAAGTGAGAAGGTAAACATTTGCAGAGGGCGCGTCCGCACGAATGACATGGGTGACGTTGGTGTCACAAAAAAGAGCTGCTCACCCTTATCAAGCAGTTCATTGATGCCTAATTCTTCGATTAATCCTGTCGATTTGAAGCCAAATGGCAGCCACATCAGCAGTGCCAACAAGAACATACCGATATAGGGAATAAACTGAATCAAAAACGGAGCTTTGAAAACGGGCTTTGTCGTTAACACTATGGGTTAACCGAATCCTTTGCTATCACACTAGACTGGTCGAATGCGCAGCCAATTGAGCGCGAAACCAAGTGATTGAGTATCTGAAACAACTGATAGTTTGTCTACTGTGAATAAAAGATCGGTACGTGAAGGATATCGCGAAAGAAGACTGTGTGGAATGATGCCGTGATAGAGTCTGCCCCCATCATCGGTTGGCTCAAAAGTCAGCGGAATATCTTGGTTATACATACTTAGTTTCAGGCTATTTATGACCGAATCTTCCACCCAATGTAAGACTTTAAAATCGAGTGATAAATCATTGGTGTTGGTCAAATTGACATCAATAGAAGTAATTGGATTGATTGACCAGCGAAAAACGCCGCTCTTATCATCAATTTCGGCTGTTCGCCATCCTAATCCAATTTGGCCTGAGCTAGGTAGGTCAAATGTGGACTGAGGCACAACCGGTGATGCTTGATAACAGGAAAGTGCAGGTACACAGGAAAAGAGCGTTTGGGTGCGTAAAGGCAACGTAGTGCCAATAATCCTTGCCTGAGGGTCATAATCAGAGGTTTTAAATTTGGTGACCGCATCCTCTGAAGATAGCAACTTTAATTGTCCATAATGGTCATAAGTAAACAACAGCAGCCGATCATAGGTTAATGTCAAGTTTGGTATTGTCTTCAAAAATACCCCGGAATAGTAATGATAATTTGTAATGTGGAGTGCATCGGCAGCGAACTGACAGCTTGTGCCTAAATGTGCGCTGCCCATGTCAGGACAGTATTGGGCGTCTAAGGTTCGATTTTCATATACATAACGCAGCGCCATAGGTAAAACGGTTGCGAAAGCAAAAATATTGGCATTGTCGATTTTTTTATCAAAGCTATTGTCAATCATAATGATGACAGTTTTGTCCTTAACCTGCGGAGCTTGCGCGACAGTCTGCTGCAAAAGGTTCTGTTGTTCCAAAGAGAAATTGACATAACGCTGGTGCATTTCAAAGGCATTTAACAGTGCTAAGCCGACAAATGGCAAAGCAAACAATAGGAAGACGGTTTGGTGGTAACGTCTGAAGACAAATGTGATGATGTAAAGCCCTATGGCAAGTGCAATAGCCGAACCAAATGTTGCTAGATAATAAATGCGAAAATCGAGAAAACGGTAATCAGGCAGTGGAAGATATACTGCCATACCGATAGCAAAAAACAGAACGCCCGCTACAAACAGTAGGCTATAACGCTGCCACGAGACTGTCGCTAAATTATGTTCACGATATTGTCGGTAACACAACCAACTTCCTACCCCAGCCGTCACAATTAATCCGACTAAAAGATACGGCCCATACAAAAATATGAATTCGAACTTTGCGAATATATCACTCCAGCCTGTGATCTGCCTTTGGTAACCCAAGAGCAGAGCCTCCAACATTTTCTCAAAATCCTGCAAGGTAAAACTTGCCCCTGCAAACATGGCACCTTCATATGTGCGTACACTTGCCTGTGAACTCGCCCAGAATGAGTAGAGGGTAACAAAAGCGAGTGTCCCATACCAGACAGCCGTACCAAGCAGAAAGCGCCGATTTGGACGGGTAAAGTATAGTAATATCAATGGTGTTATCATAGCGGCGACCAGCGCTACTTTATATTGGTAGAAACTCGCCATTAGAAAAAATGATACGCCAAAAAGAGCTAACCAACGCTTATATGTGGTCAGTTTCACAAATTGAATTATTAAAAAAACCGCTAGTAGGAAGGCAAGTGTCGCGCTGTGGATGTGTATCGTACGTAAGGTAAACGGACCGATATCAGCGGGATATATCATATACAAAAGGCCAGCAACAAAGGCCAAAAGCTTATGCCCCGGCAGGAATTGCAGCACCAACCAATATGTAACGACCATCTTCCCGAAAAAGAACAGCATCTGGAAGACGTTGTAAAAAAGATGTGAGTTTCTATCAAGTGCATAAGATGCTGCAAAAAAGAACATTTGCAGTGGACGACTACTATCGGTGGCTAAGGATACTGATGTTGGCGTTATGAAAAAAGGTGGCTGTTCTGTTTCGGAGATGTCATTGATTATCCATTCTTCGTACAACCCGGTTGTCTTGAAGCCAAACGGCAACCACAAGAGAAGCGCCAGCACAAACATACCGATGTAAGGGATAAGCCGCATCCAAAACGGCGTTTGAACAGTCGATGGTGGCGGTGCTTCGGCATGAATTGCGGCGGTCATTAGGTCTCCAAGCATACTATAGGGGAATTAGGGAAGATTAGTTCCCTAGTAGATGGGGTCTCCAGCCTAGTTTGCAGGGTCTTCTCAGGGAAAATCCCCCAACTGGCGGTTGCGGCAGGGCGTTGATTTGTGTTAAGTTAAGTTTCTTCAGGAGCATTTCAAAGACTATTAAGGGAAATATTTGAAACAGATAGCGATTATGCACTATGCCAGTCCGCCCGGTATCGGTGGTGTTGAAGTAACCATCGCCCATCAAGCACGAACATTGGTGGATAAGGGTTATGCTGTGCGTGTCATCAGCGGCAGTGGCGGAAACTTTCACCCTCAAATTGAAACCTATATCGACCCCATCATGAGTTCATCACACCCTGATGTACTGCACGTTCAAGCTGAACTTGCCAAAGGGCAAATCACACCGGCTTATCATCATTTGGTCGCACAAATAAAAACGGTTTTGCAAACCGCATTGAAAGATGTTGATGCCTGCGTCGCCCATAATATCCTTACGCTTCATAAAAATCTAGCACTGACAACAGCCTTGGCGCAGCATGTTAATGAGACTGGCTTACATTTGATTGCCTATTGTCATGATTTGGCATGGACGAATCCACAGTATCAAGCCGAACTTCATGCCGGTGAACCTTGGGATCTCTTGCGGCAGGCATGGGCAGATGTTGATTACGTCACCATCTCAACCATGCGCCAGCAGGAAATGGCGGATTTGCTCGGCATACCCGCTGACAGTATCACCATCGTCACAGGTGGCATCGATCCGGCACAGTTTTTGCGCTGGACAGAAACCACGCAGCGCCTTGTCAAAAAATTAAACCTGATGGATGCTGATGGTATTCTGCTGTTACCAGCACGGCTCACACGCCGTAAAAATATCGAGATGGCACAGCAAATAGTGGCGGTTCTTCGCAAGCAAACGGGTTCTGACTTTCGCTTGATTGTGACCGGCCCACCCGGCCCACATAACCCCACCAACAAATCGTATCTGGATAATTTGTTGGAGCAGCGTTCACAACTCCATTTGGAAAATGCGGTCCATTTTCTGTATCGCGAAGGAGTCGACGCTGATTCCCCCCTGTTCGTGGATGATGATACAATTGCCGACTGTTACCAATTAGCGGATGCGCTGCTTTTCCCCAGCACGCAAGAAGGTTTCGGCATTCCGATATTGGAAGCAGGACTCAGTGGAATTCCCGTTTTTTGTTCTGATTTGCCTCCCTTACACCAAACAGGCGGTGATGAGGTAACATACTTTGATCCACAGCACGACTCGCCGCAGCAAATCGCCCAACAAATTGTCACTGTCCTCAAGGCGTCATCAACGTTCCAATTGCGACTCCGTGTTCGTCAACACTATCGGTGGGAAACCATCATCCAACGATCATTGATTCCCCTAATAGAAAGGTGAATTGTGCAAAGTAAATCTTATCGGGTCTTGTTAGTGTTATCTGATTTTACAAATCTTAAAGATTGGGTCAAACTTGCGTGGCAAATGACCCAACTTACCGGCGAAATTGATGTGCGCGGCATGGTCACTGTCCCTGAAGATAAATCGCTCAGTGAAGGTGCGAACCTTGCCCGCGAATGGCGCGATGCACTGGACACTTTGACATCTGATGACGGCATACCCACCCCTCACTCGTCCGCTGTAGTCGTCGATTACAGCCCTATGTCACGCCTTATAAACGACATCCCTCAACTGCATACTGATTTGCTTATTATCCAGTGGAATGGCGCCGAATCCTTAACAGGTAACATGACTTCGGATGATATTTTGCAATATGCGCCTTGTGATGTTGTGTTGATTCATGGGATCAATTGGTTAAAAAAAGGGCCTGTACTTTTATCCCTGCGCGGCGGACCAAATGCATCACTCGGTGTACATGTTGCCAAGACGTTGGCACAAGGCGAAGCGATCACACTTTTTCATGTCACTGACCAGAAACAAGTTCCTAACCTGCGTCCCTTAACCTTTTCCGATCCCAACATCACCCGTACCGTAACCGCCAGCATGTCCTTCGCTGATGGCATCATTCGCGAGGCTCCCGGTCATAAAACGATTATTATGGGTGCTAGCTTCCATAAACCCGATAATCCCGCGCGGCCTTCGGATGAGTTTATGAAAAATGTCGACTCGCACACAAAGGGGTCGCTGGTATTGGTTCGTGCTATCCATCCTGAAACGCTTGCCTTCCATCCACCGCATTGGCCGCTCATTCGCGAAGAATCTCTTTCGACAAAAGTAGATCGTTGGTTCGCTGAAACTACCTTCCACCACAGCGAATTTGCCGATACCAAAGCGTTGTTAGCACTTAAACAAGCTCAAGGTGTGACCATCAGTGTAGGATTGCCGGCTCTTAATGAAGAAAGCACGATTGGTGAGGTCATCCAAATACTTAAGTCCACACTCATGGAACAGGTTCCATTGGTTGATGAAATTGTGTTGATCGATAGCAATTCGACCGACAGAACGGTCGAAATTGCGGAGTCGTTTGGCATTCCGGTGTATAAGCATCCCGATATTTTGCCGGAAGTGGGCAGCTATCGTGGCAAAGGCGAAGCGCTGTGGAAGAGTCTGCACGTTCTTAAAGGCGATATTATCGTCTGGGTTGATACCGACATTACCAACATGGACCCACTCTTCGTCTACGGATTACTTGGTCCGCTGCTGCGCCAACCACAAATCCAATATGTTAAAGGTTTTTATCGCCGCCCCATCAAAGTTGGGGAAAAAGTCGAAAGTTTTGGCGGTGGACGCGTCACCGAACTGGTTGCACGTCCGCTGCTCAATCTGTTTTACCCCGAATTGTCCGGTGTAATTCAGCCTTTATCAGGCGAATATGCGGGTCGCCGGAGTGCGCTTGAGCAAGTACCGTTTTTTAGCGGCTATGGCGTTGAAACAGCGTTGCTCATCGATATGCTTGAGCATTTCGGTCTGGAAGCAATTGCCCAAACCGATCTTGAACTTCGTGTCCACTATAATCAACCGTTGGTCGATCTCAGCAAGATGTCATTCGCTATTTTGCAGGTTTTCATCTCACGTTTGGAAAACCGTTATGGTGTTGAACTATTGGATAAAGCCAACCGTACCATGAAGCTCATCATCCATGAACCGGAGCGTTTTGCGCTTGATCTGGTGGACATCAGCGATACCCAGCGTCCACCCATGATTGAAATTCCCGCGTATCGTGACCGGCTTGCTCTACCGGACACATCAACTTAGTGCAAATGTCTCGTTTTTAGAATGTAAAAGGACGCACATTAACGTGCGTCCTTTTACATTCTGTGTTTGCTTGATGCAGCGTCCTATGTACGATCCCAAACAGGTTGGCCGTCCAAAATACGGGCAAGCTGATCAGGGAAGCGGGCAGTGTCGACGGGTTTACCAATGAAACCGTCGAAGCCTGACTGCCGTACCACATTCATTTCGCTTACATGAACGGTGTAGGCCACAATCGGTGTCGTGCCAAGGTGCGCACGCAGCATATTCTTAACATCATAGCCATCCAAACCCGGCATTTCCAAATCCAGAAACACCACATCAACGGCTCCCATTGCGGGAAGATCGTTACTCAGTTTGCGCGAATCGGGGACTTCTATGGAATCGATTCCTTGTTTGGCAAGGAGCTGCACCAACACTTTCCGGTTTTGTGCATTGTCATCGATTACAAGAGCATGTTGCTGACTCATTCTTTGTTCTCCATCATTTAATACCATCATATCATCGAGTAGGTCTACAAAGCGTATACTTATGCAGTGCGTTCACCTACCGACCAAACCGACTCACCCGCAATGATTGAAGCGAGCTGTCTTGGAAATTGTACGTTGTCAATCGGTTTGGCAATGAAACCGGAAAAACCTTGTTTTCGCAGCTTCGGAATGGCAATTGATGGATCCATCGCCGATACCGCGATAATCGGTACGGCGGCGTATTTCTCTAGCCCACGAATTTGATCAAATAAATCAAATCCGGTAACGCCCTCGGCCAGCATCAAATCCAGCACAATCAAATCGACGCGCGAAACATTTTGCAGGTGATACAGGGTGTCACGTCCCCAGCGTTCAAAATCGACCGATGCGCCATGTCGTATCAGGGCCATCTGGAACACCAGACGGTTTTGCATGTTGTCTTCAACGATGAAGATACGTTTGTCTTTGAGAATCATTGATGAGTATCCTGCTTTCTAGTTGAAGATACGCCAGATGGTTTCGCCATCCAGAATACGTTCCAACGTTTCGGGAAAGGTTTGCAGGTCAATCGGTTTGGCAAGGCAGCCGTTGAAACCAATGCTGCGAAGTTGCTGCACTTCTTCGTTCATGACGCTGGCTGTCAGAGCCACCACCGGCGTATCATTCAGCCATTCAATTTCGCGCAGCATCGTTAGCATCTCAAAACCATTAAAGGGCTTCATGTGAATGTCCAGCAGAATGACATCCGGTTTCGGATCGAGTGCTTCGACATTTGCTAGAAAATCTTGGCTGTCTTCCAAAATAGTTACGTTGGGTAGTTTCATCCGGCCTTTAAGCAGCATGCTCATCAACTTACGGCTTTGAGGATCATCTTCTACATACAATATTGTGGGTTCTTTTGTTGTCATATTTATTCCTCTTTACGCCGACATCGGCACTAAGACTTCGGATTTTATGGGCAGGACTACATAAAATGTTGTGCCCTTACCAAATTCACTTTCTAACCACAAACGCCCGCCATGTGCTTCTGCCAGACTCTTGGCAATTGGCATGCCCAAGCCAGTTCCGCCACCCTGACGCAAACCTGTTTTGGTTTGCTTGAAGGCTTCAAACACCATTGCTTGATCGGCTGGTGCAATGCCGGGGCCGGTATCGCTTACGGCGATAGTGACCTCACCATTCTTTTGCGACATATTGACGCGAATTTCCCCTTCGTCTGTGAACTTACAAGCATTCGACATGATGTTCAGCAAAATTTGGAGGATGCGCTGCCGATCTGCACGAATCAGTGGTAGATTTTCTTCAATTTCGGTATTCAGACGGGTTGGTTTTCCATTCAGAAGGGCGCGACCGGTTGTTAATACACTGGTCACTAGCCCATTCAAGTTGACATCATCTTCGATAAACAGGTTGAGCGAACCAGCTTCGATCTTTGACATGTCCAACACATCATTAATCAGGTTCAACAGATGCTTGGCACTGCCGACAACTTCCGTCAGTAGTTCGGTCTGCTGTTCATTTACAGGCCCGGTATCGCCATCAATCACGAAACGGGTAAAGTTGATCACCGCATTCAACGGGGTGCGTAGTTCATGCGACATGCTTGCCAAAAAGGCGGATTTCACTTGGTCAGAACGCTCGGCACGTTCACGTGCTTGGTCAATGACCACGATCTGTTCTTGAAGCTGTAGACGTGCTGTTTCCAACGACTTCATGTAGCCGTCTTTGATCGAACTCACAACCGCCATGATGCTGGCCGTCACAACGACATACATCAACAAGGTGGAGATATTGTCTTGAACGGCGCCGGGACGTGAATGCGCGAATAGAATGACCAGTACTGTACCTACACCTGCAATGACTGTACCGCGGGCATCCAAAAGCAAGCTGCTTAGGGTGATGCTTAAAATCGCATACACTAATGAGTTTACGCTAGCAGGCGTTGCGCTAGTTAGTGAGGTTGCTACAACTGCAAATATCGGCACTCCGACGGTCACATAAGCGGCAACTTCATGATAACGCGAGCGGCTTAACCGGTAGGCCGCGAAGATAATAATCACGCCTATCAAACCGGGTATCGAGAAATTGGTCGTTTCGCCCGATATAACTGTGGTAATCGGGTTAATCAGAATAACAAGTATGGCTAATGGTAAGAAGACTACCAGTAGTGCCGATAATGTGCTTGCTTTACGTCGTTCTTCGCCTTGTACACTCGCTGCTGGCTCAGTTAATTGCTGCCAAATTTTCCGAAATGAGGTTTGAAGCCCGGTGTCTAACATTGGTGACGCGGTTGTCGCCATAGGAGATCTATCCTTCTGATTGATTTTGTGTTGTGTGATTGTTCGTTCAATTTGCTACACATTGGCATGATGTATGGCATATCATTCAATGATATAGAATAAGGCTCGTATCTAGTATTAAGGTTTCGTTCATTTTCACTTGGTTGTCAAATTGTTACATTCTTGTAATATGGCATGCTTATACTTGACTTGAATATTTATTCATATTTAGTAATAATTTCGCGAGAGAAGTGAAATGTACGGAATATCTACCGGAGAAATGGTGCTAAGGAAGATTGTTTACTATAAAGGGAGCAACGATATGCGCTCCCTGTTATAAAAACTTAGCGGATGAAGCATTTAGATGTTAAATCGAGGATACAACTTTTTGCCGCGTTATCTCATCCTAGCGCACGGATCAAATCGACATCGACCCCTTCACGCTCAATCAGCCCGCAGTTCGCCAGCCGTCGAATCAGCTCAATCCATTCGTCACGTCGCGGATCAGCCGCCAACATCGGTTTGAGGATGCCGACTGCTGCCTCAATATTCCCTGTTTTGTCGGCAAATGTCACACCCTGCCAGAATGCCAACTCTTCTTGCTCCGGTGCGACTGCCCGCGCTTCTGCCCAGAGGGTGAGCGCTTCATGATACTGCCCTGCATCCAAAAGTGCGCCGCCTTGCTCATCCATAATTTGCGCTCGACGGTGCCTGACCAAACGCGCCAATTCCATAATCGGATTTTCATGCTCATCGACTCGTAAGCTGTAATCCTTTTTCCATTCCGGTGCATGAAGATCAGCCGGCACAACCACCAGCGCCGAAGATTGCATCCCGCGAATGTCACCGTCTTCAGCCTGTGCCGCTTCTAATGCCGCCAACAGCCGTTGCGCCAGATCGCCCTGCGCGGTTTCATAAGCGATAGACATCGCCTGCACCACTGTGTTTCGGGTCATCATATTGGCTTGCACACTGTACCCTTCGCCCACATGATGTCCTGCTTCGGCAATACAGCCTTTTCCTGTATGCGCGGCGGCTCGTCCGTGGGCATCGACCACTGCCACCTGCCGACGATTTTCACCATCATCGGATGCCACTAAGGCTTTGATGACATGCGCTGCACTGACACCCTCTCGCAGCATTCGCAATCCCATCGGCCCGAAGCTCACATTGGTTAAGGATTGGGTTGCAATGGCTCCGACACCCGGCAGCAGCCACGGTACGCCGTTGCCCACACTCATCTGATGGGTTTGTACCGCCACGCCGAATTGTCCGGTTTGTGGATCACGCGCGACAATACTATAAGTGCTGTTGAGTTCGGTAAAATGGAATTTCATCGTATTCCTCTTTCAAAAATGGGTTGGTTAACGGTCACTGGCATTGAATCCGGCTGTTCGTATTGAACTTCAAAGGTCATGTCACGGATCGCGCTGTAAACACGAATATCGTTATACAGCGGTTTTAGACCAAACAGGAAGGCATCAGTTGGTGACCATAACGCAACCGTACCAAAAATGCTGATGGTGTTCGAAAGCAGCATCCGCAGCCAATCTGCCATGCCTTCTATTTGGGTGATTGCCGCGGCAAGTGCCAGCGAAATGCCTAGAATAACCAGTCCTCCCTGTAAACTGCGGACGGTCGAAATCTTGCGGCTTTTCAGTTCGAGCGTGAGATAATTAAGGCGTGCGTTGCAATAGCGCTCGATTGCTGCTTGAATGTCGGCCTGTTGATCAGTAGTTTGGTTGTCAGTTACTGGAAGGATAAGTGTAACATGCAGCCCATAACGCGGTCGTGCGAATTTCATGTTCAGCGCGATTTGGTCAATCCCTGACAACGGCAGATAATTTTCTTGGAAGGCATCGTGTCGTGGCATTGAAAACAAATCACGAATGTCATGCAGTCTAAGGGTAACTAAATGAGGAGAAAATTTATCTTTGCGTTGTTGCAATGGGGATAGTTGTGACATGCGATATTATTTCCTCGATAAGTAGCTGTAATTGTGCGACTTCGCCCCCAATCTTGCAACTGATGGTTAAACACCATGTAAACCATTTTCTTCTTTCGATCTTGTTATTTACCTTGAAACATCCGTTGTGCAACGCATTTTTCCCTCCATCGCTTGCGGGGGAGAGTTAGGGTCTTTCAGGGGTAGGTATTTGCTCGATTAGGCATGGATAGTTAGCGATTGCCGGAGGATAAACCCTCCGGCAACATGAATAAAGCCCCGTAAACGGGACTGAATGAGCCTTTAACCGTATGTCGTCCATTAAGCAGAT